>DUNU01000016.1 GCA_012839185.1 Clostridiales bacterium
AATCACAGAGGGAATTATTACAAATACCGTCTTTCCTAACTTCCTGCTGGCAATAAGGACAACCGGTTATAATATTATTTTTGCAATTGGGGTGGCAGGTTCCCTTTTTGATTAATTCGCCACAACGCAAACAATACACATCAAATACAGGCTGACCAGCACAACGACCGGGACCATGTCCAACGGGTAATCCGCACACCTGGCAATATTTTGAAGCATCTTTCTTTTCATTATAATATTTGCAATTTTTTGTCGAACAATTACCATTATTAAGCAGGAAGCCACCACATTCATTGCAAATCCAAAAATTTTTTCCGATATACTTCCTTCCAAATTCATCGACTAATTCTTTTTCTTCATAAAAAGTTGCCCTATCACTATAATCCTCTTTTTGAGTCGGAGGTTCTGCACTTGTTGTATACTCATCAGGAATCTTCGTCTGAGGATCTTGACTTGGTGCATCCTCCCCCTTATACCATTCCGGATACTCCTGTATCCCAAGTGCATATCTCAAGATATTTCTTGAATCGGTTAAACTAATATCACCGTCGTTATCCCAATCGGCATTTTTTACATTAAAAGTACCGGCAACACTCAACCCCATGGCATATCTCAATACCATTTTTGCATCACTAACTTTAACGACCTCATCCTCATTAACATCACCCAACAGAGTTAAACCGGCGGCAGATGCGGGTATCATAACCACACTAAGTAATGAGAGTACGATTAAAACAATAGATACTACGAGCATAGGTATCGAACGGATACCCCTCTTTCCATTTTTCGGTTTAAGTGCCGAATTCACTTTAATTTTGTTCTTCATGAAAACCACTCCTTTTTGTTTCTGTATAAGTCTATTATAGCACATTTTTCCACTTTTTCAAGATATATTATTTTTATTTTTGCAATAAAAAAGACCTCCGTCCGTCAGTTGACAAACTGAATTTATGAAGTATTTAAGCAAAAGTTAAGGCAGAAACAAACAAGGCAATTAATATAATTGCATATTTTTTAAATTTTTTCATAAAACCACCCTCTTAATATTTTTTTATAAAATAAAAATACTGGATTTACTCATTAAGAGCAAACCCAGTATTATTAAATTGTGCCTAACACCCGTTGCCCTTAAGAAGCAAAAGTCAAAACAAAAGAGATTTAACCTACTTTTTTCATATAATGAGAGCAACCAGGCTCATAGCATACCCCATTAATTAATTCATTTCTACAATAGGGGCAGGTAGTAATAATGTTATTTTTGCAGTTATGGTGACAAGTGCCTTTCTTAACCAATTCACCACAATTGGGACAAATATAATCATTTACCGGAGGACCGGGGCAATAACCAACTCCGTTACCCTTGGGTAATCCGCACTGTTGGCAGTATAAAACAGGATTTTTATGTTCATCATAATATTTACAACCCTCGGTCAAGCAATTACCGCTTCTATCCAATCTTTTATTGCAACCCTTGCAAATCCAAACATCTTTTAAGATTCTTCCTGTGTCGGGACTCTTATACTCCTCATAAAATGTTGCCCTATCGCTATAATCCGGAGTATCGGTAGGTGCTTCCGTTGGCCACTCGGTGGGATTATCAGACGGACGCTCTGTCGGCCATTTTTCTGTCGCATCCTCACCCTTATACCATGCCGGATACTTCTGTAACCCAAGTGCATATCTCAAGATATTTCTTGAATCGGTTATACTAACCTTGCCGTCATTATCCCAGTCGGCATTTTTTTCATTAAAACTACCGGTAATTGCTAACCCCATAGATTGTCTTAATGTTAATTTTGCATCATTAACCTTAACAATACCATCCTCATTAACATCCCCTAAGAGAGTTAAACCGGCAGCAGATGCGGGTATCATAACCACACTAAGTAATGAAAACACAATTAAAACAACAGATACTACAACCATAGGTATCGAATGGATAGATCTTTTCTTCATATGTAACACTTCCTTTTTGTTTCTGTATAAGTCCATTATAGCACGTTTTTTTGCTTTTTCAAGATATATTATTTTTATTTTTGCAATAAAAAAGACCTCCGTCCGTTAGCTAACCGTTCTAACTTCGGGAGGTCCTTGGGGAGAAAATTATGAGTGGTGTTTTACTTAATTAAATCGTGGTCTTTGATGAATTTAACGGTTTCGTCAACCGTCGTAAACGCAAGAGCGACAACAGTGTCCGCACCGCCGTAATAGATGGCAATTCTGCCCGTATCGGCATCAGCCAGGGCGGCACAGGGGAAGACCACATTCGGAACATCTCCGACAAGTTCATAATTTTCATGGGGAGCAAGCAGGAAAGAATCGGCTCTGTGAAGCACTTTCCAAGGCTCGTCAATATCAACAATCGCCGCACCCATAGCATAGGTAAACCCGTTACAACTTGTGAGAACGCCGTGATAGAACAAAAGCCAGCCCTCATCGGTTTCAATCGGGGTGGGACCTGCACCGATTTTTGTCATTTCCCAATTCTTGACGGGCGACATAACAAATCTGTGTTTTCCCCAATATGTCATATCCTTGCTGCGGGAGAGGAAAATATCACCGTAGGGCGTGTGTCCCTTGTCGCAGGGGCGGATAAGTAACATATATTCATCGTTAATCTTGCGTGGGAAAAGAACGCCGTTTCGTGCAACGGGATAGCAAGCATCCTCAAGTTCCGTCCAATTTTCAAAATCGGTTGTATATGCAATTCCGATAGTTGTCCCCTGAGGCGTTAATTTAACCCAAGAGAGATAATATTTACCTTCAATTTCACAAAGACGCGGGTCGTAACCTCTGAATATAACTTTTTCGTCCAAATCCCAGTCAATCGCATTTTTGCTGAAACCCGTAACGATTGTATGATCACGTGCGATGTTGTCCACACGGAAAACACCCGCAAAGCCGTCTTTGTAGGGAACGACTGCGGAATTAAAAATACTGTTTGCTTCAAAAAGATTGTCGCGGGTAATAATGGGATTGCTGTCATAACGCCAAACCGGATATCTGTAACCTTCTGGCTTGTCCTGCCAAGGGATATTCGGTATTGCCTGTCCGATAATTTTTGCCATAATCTGCCTCCTTTTTGACATTATACCACAATAATTATATTTTTTCAAGTATAAAATAAGGTATGGACAAAATAACATTTTTGTGTTATAATATATTTTTGAATAATATAATGAGGTAGGAATATGAAACTTAAAGCCTTAGTTACAGCAGAATTAATTAGAGATACCTTTTCTCCGCTTGAAAAGCATATTGATTTTGAATATGCCGGTTATGCGATAGACAGAGAGGTCATGTCTCGTAAAGAACTGCTTGAAAAAGTTGCCGATATTGATATTTTAATCTGTGAATACGACACAATTAACAAGGAAGTTTTTAATAATGCTCCCAACCTCAAACTTATTGTTTGTTGCCGTGGCGGAGTAAAAAGCGTTGTCGATTTGGATTACGCAAAAGAAAAAGGTGTTATTGTTTGCAACAATGCGGGAAGAAATGCAACCGCCGTTGCCGATATAGTTCTCGGTTTCATCCTTGATTTAACCCGCAATATTTCAAAAACCAATTCGCTTATTCACAACCGCGTAATCACAATGAACGCAACAACAAAACCGGATGAATATGCAGACACGGTCTGGGGGCTTAACAACGACAGTCCCTTTGTCCGTTTTCGCGGTGATTCCGTTTCTCACATGACTTTGGGACTTGTAGGCTTCGGTCATACGGGAAGATTGGTTGCCGAAAGGGCAGTCGCCTTCGGGATGAAGATTTTGGCTTATGACCCCTATCTCCCCGAAACATCCCGTCCCGAAAATGTGGAATTTGTTGACTTCCCCGAACTTCTCAGCCAAAGTGATATTATTAGTCTGCATTGTATCGTATCAGACGAAACAAGAGGTTTGTTCAACAAAGATACTTTCGCAAAAATGAAAAAAGGCTCGTATTTCATCAACACTGCACGCGGTGAACTTGTGGATGAAAATGCCTTGATTGATGCTCTTAACAGTCATCACCTAAAAGGTGCTGCACTTGATGTTACCTTCGTTGAACCGATTTATGCCGACTCCCCCTTACTTGATGCCGAAAATCTTATTCTTACTCCCCATATTGCAGGCTCGGCATATGATGTTCAGGTTCAGGGTAGCAATCAGGTTTTTCAAAGTCTGACAGATTATCTTAACGGGAAAACACCCTTAAATTGTGTTACATAAGGTAGGGACAAAATAATGGCTTGTTCAATCGGAATAATTCTTGCAGGCGGTATCGGCTCTCGTTTCGGAGCGGATAAGCCGAAACAATATTGTGAGATTTTCGGAAAAGAAATGATATGGTATTCCGTAGATGCTTTTCGTCGCTCAAAAAGACTTTCGGATTTTATAATTGTCTTAGATGAAGACGAAATGGCAAACGGAAGAATAGAAAAAGAATATGATGCCAAAACCGTTTTAGGCGGAAAAAGCAGAAATGAATCATTCAAAAATGCACTCGATTATATTCACAAGCACTTCCCCGACTGCGAAAAAATCATTGAAAACAATGCGGCTTGCCCGATGATAACCCCCGAACTTATCGACGAATTTCTTGATTTGCTGGATGAATACGACTATGTCAACACCGCATACAAAATTACGGATGCCTTAGGCTCATACAAACACAGAATAGCCGACCGTGAAGATTTTTATTTGATTCAGGCACCCGATGCTTACAGATTTGAACTTTTATATAAATATTTCGATGAAAGTTCTACCCTTTGTCATCCCGCCCACCAACTTCCTCTTACAGCAAAAGAATATCGCTATTTTGACTACACTGACAACTACAAAGTTACCTACCCCCACGACATTCAAATTGTTGAAATACTGATGAACAATCGAAAGAATAAATAATGCTTTACGAAAACAAAAACTCTTTATTTCGCACGATTTTTATTAAACTTATTTCACTTCTTCCGACAAGAAAAAGGATTGTTTTTGAAAGCAATCCTGAATTTTCATGCAATACTTATCCTATCTACAAATATCTGATTGACGAATTTCATATTGACGATGAATATGAGATTGTCTGGCTTGTAAAAGACAAAAAGAAATACGACAAATCAAAATATAAAAACACCCGCTTTGTTGAGTATGCTCCGCAGGATTCTTCGATTTTGAAAAAGATTATTTACATGTATTATCTGGTGTCTTCCAAAGCACTCATATACAGCAACAGATTGTTGGGGAAATACAAAAAAAATCAATTTTCTTTTTGCGTAATGCACGGTATGCCGTTAAAAGCAACGAGCAAGGTTTATCGAATAGACAACGAATGTGATGCAGTTATCTGTATTTCCGAGTTCTTTACAAAAAATATTGTTGAGGGTTTCGGTGCGGACGAAGACAAACTTTTTTATTTGGATTTCGCAAGAAATGATTACTTGTTCAGTCAGCGGGATGTTCTGAAAAAACTGGGACTGGATAATTTTTCAAAGGTCATAATATGGGCTCCGACCTATCGCCAGCACGACTTACTGCCATTTTACAACCTTGAAGAAACGCCGACAACCCTACCGATACTGACAAGCTTTGACAGCATAGATAAAATGAACGCTTTTCTGAAAAAGAAAAATTGTTTATTGCTAATTAAACCACATCCCGCACAGCTTAAACGCCTTCCGAAAGAATTGCTGCATTCAAATATAACGGTTATTTCAAACGGTAAATTGAGAAAAAATGAAATTCAGTTAAACGAACTTTTAGGTCAGGTTGACGCGATGATTACCGACTATTCCACAATTTATTACGACTTTTTATTAACCGGAAAACCCATTGGACTTACTGATGATGATATTGAAGAATATGAAGAAAAACGGGGATTTTTCTATGAAAATCTCAACGACGTATTAAAAGGTCATAAAATTGATAATATTTCCGATATGGAAAAATTTATCGAAAATGTCTGCAAAGACATAGACGAATACAAAGAAGAACGTCAAAAAATATGCGACCTTGTCCACCCTCATTATTCAACAGAGACAACCAAAAAAACTGCAGAATACATAATCAAAAATCTGAGGAGATAACATGATTGTTACCGATGTGAAAAAACTCATCAAAGAAGATGAAATGAGCAGATTTGTTGACATGTTTGTAAAAACCGTTGTCACAAATACCATTTCAAATCCGCACAACAAGTCTCAAAGGAAAAAAATCAAACTTTCCAATTTGCTTTTTGCAGGCAATAATTCTTACCTTGTGAACTTTGCATCAAAGGGTGTATGTTCAGGCTCCCAAAAGAGGGAAGTTTTATCCGTCAATGCCGTTATGCTTGATGAAAATACTCCCAAGGACATTGATTGTGAGATATATCATAAATACAATACCGTTGAGGATATAACAGAAATAAATGACACAAATGCCGTTATATTCTTTGATTGCAATAAGATTTCCACTTTCCGCATCGCTTACACAAATCTCGAAAATTTGTTGAATATTCTTGCGGCGGGCGAAAATAACAGATGCATAATCGTAACCTTATTGCCCGTTACTCCGGCAATACCTCAAAATATCGAAAGTCTTGCAGAAAGAGAATATAGTTACTTTCTCGAAAATTATATCAAGGACAAAACCCCACAACAACAGGCTCAGATTGTTGTTGAGGCACTTGCGAGAAAATTTGTCGGTGAGGGCTTTGAAAAACTGAATATTCTCCGTATTGCCAATCTTTTCGGTCCCGCTTATGTAAATAAAAATGACGGAAGTTTTAATTTCAAGGACATTGTTGATAAGATTTTCGAAAACAGAAAAGTAGTTATATCCACCGAAGATTACAGAAATATTTTTTCCGTCACATATACGGAAGACTTGTTTAACATTGTTTTTCATCTTCTGCTTAATGCCGATTACGGTCATACCTACAATTTCGCTTCTTATGACACAAGCATCGGCGAAATTAAAAAACACATATATTCAAGTTTCCCCGAAATTCTGAGTATTGAAACAATGGTTGACCCCATTGAGCAAAAGAATTATTATTGTATCAACAAACTTAAAACAAGCAAAACTTACGGAAAGCGAAAGAGTGAAACATTCTCCACAAATGATTATGCATTTAAACGTACAGCATCATATTTTGCGGAAATTCCCGATGATAACAGGGCAAATATTGATATTTATTCGGGTAAACTCCAACGCATAAAAGATGTTGAAATGGATATGCTTCGGGAAATTGATCGTATATGCAAAAAGCATAATATCAAATACTTCCTTGCAGGCGGAACCATGCTCGGTGCAATTCGCTACGGACATAGCATTCCTTGGGATGATGACTTTGATGTAGGCTTCCTGCGTAATGATTTCGAAATTTTCAGAAAAGCTTGTGATGATGGAGAACTTGATGAACGTTTTATCCACTCGGCATATTACAACGGAACGGACAGTCACTATGTTGTTGATAAAATAAGAATGAAGGACACCTATTTTTCCACCAATTATTCATCAATCAACAAAATTCCTGATGGTGTTTTTGTTGATATTCTTGTCTACGACACAACAAGCGATAATAAGCTTTTAGCAAAAATGCATTATATGACTGCTTGGTTCTTCTCTCAATTTATTCAAAAGCTCTGGCAAAATCTGCGTCAAGACCAAATCCATCACAGATTTATGAAAATTCTTTATCCGATATTAAGAAAAGTGCCTCTGAAAGCATATCAAAGTTTCTCTGACAAATGCCTTGCAGCTTACAAAAACAAAGAACCGATAAATTATGTAATTGACAGTACCGGAAAATTACAGGATAAGGGAACTATTCCGGCACACGGACTACTTGATGTGCAACGTGTTCCCTTTGACGACGGTTTCATGGCACCGATACCCGCTGACCCGACAGACTATCTCATTTTTGACTACGGTCCGAATTACATCAACGAACCGCCGCTTTCAAAAAGAGCGGCACCCCATAACTTTGCCCGTATTGATTTAGGTAAATACATTTTCGACACTCACGACGCAAAGCAATTCAGAGCAGTTGATTTACGTGGTGAATTATTTGAAAAAGACTGAGGATAATTATGCGACAGTTATTTCAAAATCTGAAAGAATATAAAGCCTATTTAGGTTATGCACCGAAGTCCATATTAAAAACTGAGGTTGCGGACACCTATTTAAATTGGCTTTGGTGGTTTTTGGAACCATTGTTATTTATGCTTGTATATACTTTTATTGCAGGTTTTATATTCAGCAAAAAGGTTGAGTATTTCCCAATATTCGTATTTATCGGACTTAACTGCTGGAACTTCTTTGACCGTTCGATAAAACGGGGAGTAACTCTGGTAAAGTATTATAAGGGCATATTCTCGAAAATCTATGTACCGAAATATATAATGCTTCTGGTACAGATGTTTGTTGAGGGGATAAAGATTGCAATATCATATCTTTTAGTTATCATCATGATGTTCATATATAAAGTTCCGCTGACCTGGCATATTTTAGAAGCCTTACCTCTATTTATTCTCCTCTTTATTCTATCTTTCGGTGGAGCGTCCATTATGCTTCATTTCGGCGTATTTATAAAAGACCTTGCAAACATCGTTACGGTTATACTTCGTCTTTTCTTCTATTTATCGGGTATATTCTACGACATCGGTGCAAACAAAACAATAGCGAACAATGCATTATACAGCACGATTTTACTTCGTGTAAATCCAATTGCCATGATAATGGACGGGCTGAGAAACTGCCTGCTCTACGGTCAAAGTCCCGATTGGCTTGCCGTCGGAATATGGACGGTTTTAGGTGTTTTGCTTTGTGCTTTCGGCGTTCATCTTATTCATAAGTATGAGTCCGGCTATATTAAAATTTCGTGAGGTGGAGTATGGAAGATGCAATTATTATTAAAGACTTACATATAAGTTACCGCACGGTTCAGGCAGCCTCTATTTTCAAAGCACTTTTCAAAAAAGAGAAAAAAGTCAAAAAATTCGATGCGATAAAAGGCATTTCGCTAACGATAAAAAAGGGGCAAATTGTCGGTCTTATCGGTAAAAACGGCAGCGGAAAATCAACACTTCTTCGTGCCGTCGCAAATATTTTCAAAGCCGATGCCGGAACAATCGACACCTGCGGAAATACCGTCCAACTTATGTCCATCGGCGTTGGCTTTCAAAATGACCTCTCCGGCAGGGAGAATATCTATCTTTCCGGTATGCTTCTGGGATATACAAAAGAATATATTAACGAGCAACTTGATAATATTATCGAATTTAGCGAACTCGGCGATTTTATTGACCAACCCGTTCGCACATATTCAAGCGGTATGTACTCAAAACTTGCTTTCTCCATTACATCCACTCTTGAATCCGATATTATTTTAGTTGATGAGGTGCTTTCCGTCGGCGACGTAAATTTCAGGAAAAAGAGTTATGCCCGCCTTAAAGAGATGATAAATCAGGAGGACAAGACCGTTCTTATCGTTTCACACAATTCAAATACGATAAGAGAACTTTGCTCTCATGCGGTTTGGCTGAATGACGGTATTCTCAAAATGACCGGCGAAGTAAACGAAGTCGTTGATGCTTATGAAGATTTCATGAGCAAGGAAACAGAAAAAAAACGACTTCAAAAAGAAGCCGCAAAGAAAAAATAATCAATCGAACATCCCTTTTATCGGGGCAATTTTGACAATACACGCGTCAATATCGACAAATTTCACAAACTCATCGACGGCGGGAAAGAGATATTCCCTGCCGTCTTTTTCTATATGCCACAAGGTCTGAGCGGGGGTTGAACTTACGTCCGTTATAATCCCGTACTCGATATTTTCATCGGCAAAATCAATGACTTTACAACCGAACAATTCCTGCAAAAAATATTCCCCGTCAGCCAAATTCGCATCATCACGACGGATATATAATATCGTATTTCGCATATTCTCGGCGGTATTCATATCTTCCACACCGTCAAGTTTCAGAAGCACGACATTTTTATGAACACGGCAGGAATTTATTTTTATCGATTTTTTCCCCTCATCATCAAAATACAAAACCTTAAACCGCTTTACGAAATCGGGGCTGTCGCACCACGGATTTAGTTTCATTTCACCTTTTACACCGTGAGTGCCGACAATTTCACCGACTTCTAAAAATTCTTTTCTCATCCTTCTATAAATTCAAATATCGTATCAAGATATTTCTGCAAAACTTCCGAACCGCTTAAATAAATTTCGTGACGGGAATCTCTGAACCACACAAGTCTGCCGTCGGGTAATTTTTTGACAAACTCGTTATGTTTCGGATTTTCAACCGAGCCGTCTTCCTCCGCCTGACACAAAAGCACGGGAATATCAATCCTGCTGCAATTTCTCCGGCTCATGATTTTCGGAATGAGTTTCATCGCCTCCAACGTCCACTTGTTTGACGGGTCAGATGCCTGATAATCCCTGTCGGCAACACGCTTTGCCTGCCAATAATCAAACCTATCCTTACTTGTCGCGTTGCTCTCCTCCCAAGTTCTGTTTGCATTAAAACCTTTTCCGGTGGGAACGCGTTTCATCCCCTGCCCGACACAAGTCAAAACTGAGGTTAAAACGGTCGTAACGCTGTGCGGGAGACCGTGAGTTTTCGCGGATATCATCGGAGCGGTCAGAACACACTTGTCTATCCCTTCGCATCTGTAGTCCTGAAGATAACGTACCGCAATGGCACCGCCCATCGAATGAGCGTAAAGATAGCAAGGCAGACCGACACTTTGCGGCTCAACAATGAGTGCAAAAAATCTGCGGAAATCCTTTACATAATCATCAAACGAACGAAGATAAACCGTTTCGGGATCATCTCCCTCACGAAGGCTCTTTCCGTGCCCTCTGTGATCAAGCGAAAAAACATTGTAACCGGCTTTGAGGAAATAATAAGTCATCTCGAAAAACTTTTCGCTGCTTTCGGTAAAGCCGTGCAAAATAATAACCGTACCTTTGGCATCATCTCTGAGGAAGGTGTTATAAAAGAGTTTTCCGCCGCGATATGATGAAAAATAGTCGGAATAACGATATTTTTCAAGATAAGGCTCGACGATGTTTTTCATATTTTCGGCATAGTTTTCTTCGCTTAAAACTTTGATAACAGACATATTTATCCCTCCGACAAAACTTTTCTATTTTGATTATATCACAAGATTTCTCATTTTTCAATAGCAAAATACAAACAGTCCCCACAAAAAACGCAGGGACTGTTCGTTGGGAGGAAAGGAGGGTGGGTATTTTTCAGAAGCTCAGAACTTTCCGCCGCCGCCGCCGTGGGAACTGCCGGAAGAACTTGAATGCGTTGAACTTCCGCTGCTTCTTCCGCCGGAAGATGATGACTCGCTTGCTTTCGCAGTTTTGGAAACACTCTTTCTGACGAAATATTCTCCGCCGCCGGTAACCTGTACCGAACCCGGAACAACACAGTCCGCAGCGGTGCGTGCCTTCTGAGGAGCACGTGCCTTAGCAAGATGCTTCTTCATAATGAAGACCATAAACGCAACCGAAACCGCAAGAATAACAGCTTCCATAACAAGAAAATCACTGAAACTTACATAGTTAAACGGATTTTTGAAAGTACGGGGAGCAGGATTGCTGTAATCATAAGCTTCACCATTCTTGTTATAACCGTCAAGGAACGTTTCGACATTTAAAAGATAAATATCAAAAGCTTTATAATATTTACCTTTGCTTAAAAACGGAGCAATCCTTTTATTGATATAAGAATCACCGTCATAAATCGCATAGTCAGTGAAAACGCTTATACCTTTTCCCTTAGTGGAAGTGTAGTAATCTCGACTGTTCATATTGATAACTAAAACCATACCGTCATCTTGGTAACCGTTATAGTCGTAATAATCGTCTGCATACTGTACCTTTCCTTTGTTATAGAAAGTAGTTGTAGTATGAATAACAACCTGATAACTGTATGTTTCAAAAATCTGACCGATACGGGTGTCAAGCAGAGTTTCTTCCTCGTCGGTTAAAAGGTCTGCATCGTCAATAACCCGCTTGCCGTGTGAATTGGGGGTATTGTGTCCGACATCATCCGGAACGGCATTGTTCGGGTCGTTGTAATCATAGCCATCATAATAGTCATCACTCGGATAATCTTCAATACCCAAATTCAGTTCGTCCCTATGTACAATCTCAGATGCAATCTTCAAAAGAGAAGTGTAATAATCACCTTCATCAGCTTCATAGGAATATGTAATCATCGCATCACGGGCTTCTTCAGAGAAAAGAGAAACACCGTTCCAATTATAGGTATATAAGGCACTACTTGCGTTTTCGGTATCGAAAATAGCCATATAGAGCGGAGCATCGGTATAATAACTCGGATTATTTTCCATGAAGAAATCGGAATATCCGTCCTCGTCATAGCCCGAACCTCTCGGCATGGTGATGAATATCATCGCACTGTTGCCGAATAAATTCAAATCCGCACAATATGCTTCAATTTCGGCTTCCTCATCGCTGTCGAGAACATCTGCATAGTCAAAAACAAATTGCTCAACATCAAGATGACCGCCGCTTGCAGTTGCTAAGACCGGAACGGCACTGGTTGCAAGAAGGAGAACGCATATAATAATCGAAAATAGTTTTTTCATTTTAATATCCTCCTTATGAAAACGCTTGCCAGAGCCAATAGGCGGCACTCATAACGACTGCGGGAATTGCTGTATAAAGAATGCGATGCAGCATTACTTTTTTCTTGTCGAGCGGCAATTCGCCGGCAACCTCGCCCGTCTGACCGTTGACCGCAAATTTATATATCTTGTTTTCATATTTCGTTGTCAGAATCCAGACGGGAAGCATGACATAACGATATGAAGAATTTGCCGGATTTATCGCGGAACTTATCGGACGGACTGACGAATAGCCCTGAACTGTTTTACGAAACTCATCCTGAGTAGTATTCTTAATTCTCTCCTGAGCACGCGGAAAAGCCTCATTGACTTCAACGTCAAATTTATCGGCTAAAAATCCCGACATATAGGCACTGTTGAAAGGCTGAAGCTCCTGAAAATGGAAAGGCTCAAGAGCATCCATATATTCATCTTCCATCTTGGCAGATGCGTCAGTCGGAATGTTTCGAAAATAAAGATTTCCCTGACGACGGATATTATAATATGACGTTTCGGTATAATTATAATTCCTGTCACTCCATGTGCGGACTTTTGTTCCCTCGTAGGAGACATCGGCATACACTCCCGAGTCAAAGAGCCAGAACGGAACATATATACCTTTTACTTCATCCAAACGTTTTTCCGGATTGAAAACCGGCGGAACGTATTTGCATGATTTATAGTGCTTGACTAAAGCATTTATAGCGGCTTTTTTATCAAGTTTGAACGGCAAAATCTGTTGAGGTTGATAAACACCTCGGACATTGGCATTAAGCACAATCGGATTGTCGCAATAGGGGCACTTCGTCGCCGCGGTATTCACATCGGCTACAACTTCCGCACCGCAGGACTTGCAGGCATACGAAACCACGCCGTCCATTATTTCAAGTTCTTCGCCTTGCCAACTATATCCCGTGCCCTGACCTGCTGCGGGAGGTTGTGCATCTTGTCCTATCGGAGCAGTCTGTGCATTACCCGTACCATCCTGTCCGAACATTGCTTCAATAGTCGCTTTCGGAAAAACACTGTCGCAGGCATCGCACTTAAATTCGCCGCTTGCGGGTGCAAATTTAATCACATCACCGCAATTTGGGCATTTATATTGAGTTTGATCCATAATTACCTCGCTTTACTTCTAACATAAAAGCGAAAAGTGCAGAACAAAGCGGAAAATCTTTCGGAAACATAAATTTTGAAATGTTAAATTCTTCGGATATTCAATCCGTTTTCCTGCGAATTTTCCGCCTTATCCGAACTCCGTTTTCTTTTATGTCTTATCAGCCTCGTCGAAAACATCACCGCATTCGGGACAGAATTTCGGAGGATTCTTCGGGTCTTCGGGCTTCCAACCGCATTTATCACAAGCATAAAGCGGAGCACCTTCCGGCTTCTTACCGCCACAATTGGGACAGAACTTACCCTTATTCACCGCACCGCAGGAACATGTCCAGCCCTCAACGGGAGCGGGCTGTGGTTGACCGCAGTTTGTGCAGAATTTACCCGAATTGGTTGTACCGCAAGCACAAGTCCAACCTGCAACCGCTGCGGGAGCGGGAGTAGCGGGCTGCTGAACAGGTTGTTGAGTGTTAGGAGCGGCGAAACTTCCGCCTGCATTCGGGTTTTGTTGTGCAGCCTGGAACATGTTGGCGGCATTCATACCGGTCATTTGCATACCCATACCCATACCGGCAAAGCCCATCATCGCACCGCTTTCGTTGTTTGCCGCATCTACCATAGCCTGAGCCTGAGCATGTGCCAAAGCACCGGCGGCATAGTTCATATCGGTATAGAAAGCCTTTTCCTGAAGGTCCTTGATCTTCTTTGCATCCTCCTCGGGGATGGAAACGGAGGCAACGGAACAACGGACAATCTCAATTCCGCGATATTCGCCCCAGACCTGAGAAAGCTCGGTCTTGAGAATATTTGAAAGCTCTTTCGTGTGTGCCGGAACTTCGTCATATGCAACGCCCTGAGTAGCAAGAGTGGAGAGTGCAGGCTGTAAAGCATCCAAAAGCTCGGACTTCAATGTCGAATCAATCTCTTCACGCTTGAAAGAATCAGAAACATTGGCAGATACATTCTTATAAAATACCAAGGGGTCAGTAATTTTATATGTATATTCACCGTTGCAACGAAGGTCAACGGAAAGTTTTCTGCCTGTTGACGGGTCAACGACTATGGAGAACATAATCGGTGTCTTTGTACCGAATTTGTTGCCCATAATTTCTTTGGTATTAAAGTAATAAACACGCTGATCCATAGCGGTGTCGCCACCGAATGTGAAACGCTTACCTAAAACCTGAAAACTCTTTTTAATGTTTTCGGCATTAAGTCCGCCGTAGAATATTGTCGGCTCGGTGGCTGTATCATAAACAAATTCACCCGGCTCTGCACAAAGTTCAACAATCTTACCCTGCTCGACAATAATCATACACTGACCGTCGGCAACAGCGACAATTGAACCGTTTGAAATGATGTTATCACTGCCTTTTACGTTTGAAGAACGCTTGTTGTTCGTTCTCTTTTCACCCTTTACTACAAGGGTATCAAAATCAAGTGCGTCACAATAGAAATAGTCACGCCATGAATCCGCCAATACACCCGAAAGTGCACCGACACCAGCTCTTAAAAGTCCCATATTCTATCTCCTTTATCTTAATTATCTGAGTTGATTTCCGCAAGCGGGACAAATTTGTTCTCCGCCGACTACCTGCGAGCCACATGCGGGACAAATTACAGCCTGAGGAACATTTTGCTGTTGCATAGGTTGCTGACCGAAGCCTTGTTGCATCGGTTGTTGCATCGGTTGACCATAACCCATACCTTGTTGCATCGGCTGTTGCATCGGCTGACCGTAACCCATACCTTGTTGCATCGGTTGCTGCATCGGCTGACCATATCCCATACCCTGCTGTTGCATAGGTTGTTGCATCGGCTGACCATAGCCCATATTCTGCATAGGCTGCTGTCCGTAGCCCATAGGCTGTTGCATTGGTTGTCCATAGCCCATTCCCTGCTGTTGCATAGGTTGTTGCATCGGTTGACCGTAACCCATATTCTGCTGAGGCATACCGCCCATCATGGGAGTACCCTTAAGCTGAGAAAGGGTAGTGATAATCTGCAACGCCATCGCATAACCCTGCTGTAAAAGTGCGGGAGCGGAACTTGACGAACCCGAATAGACGGGAATTGTAAAACCGGGGATAAACTTATGATTTACTGCCACGTAAACGGAAATTCCGGTTACGGGTTTGAGCATACCCTGCTGGTCGTAGTCATAGGAATCACGACGAAGATAGGGCTGAAGTTGAGGGGGAGCATTGTCAATCGCCATTCCCATGCCAAAACCGACGTTTCTGTTGGGCATTCCGGTCTTGTTGTTGAAATTGTCGCGACTGTCGGGGATTCCATCGCCGTCGCTGTCCATGTCTATTCCGAAATTCTCTTTGACATAAAAATCGGTTATAGCTGAAAGGTCAAAGACCTCCGGATTGCCCTCACGGAAATCACCGCCACTCGCCAGAATGCACCAACCGTGATTGGTATCAATCTTAAATTCGCCGTTTTTGCCGAAACTCTGAGTAGCATTGAATTGAGCATACTTCTGCTTGTTCTGTTCACGAGCGGCAAGATGTTCGTTTACATCCGCGATAGTACGATTTTTCCAGCCTTCGGATAAGTCCGAAACTTTTTTCTTGCAATCACCGCAAAGATAACCGTCAGAGAGTGTAAGCCGAGTCAGAACGTTGACTTTTTCTCCGCAAAGATCGCAAAACTTTTTTTCAAATAAAGCCATATTTTTTCCTCCGTATAAAAATATACAAGAACATTATACAATTTAGTTATATAATTGTCAAGGGATTTTTAACATATTCGTAAAAATGTTGCAATATTGTGTTGTATTTTTGTCTATAACAGAAAAAAGTTTTACTGTCCGTTCAAACTTTACTATTGACAAAACAAAAAAAGGGGTGTATAATGTTTGTACACTAAAATTTATATCTTTTAAACAGAGGTGAAAATAATGTTTGGTATTTTGAAATTCATCTTAAAGTTCGGTAAGATCGCTCTCAAGATCATCAAGATTCTCTACAAGCTTGGTTTTGTCAATGATGAAAACCTTTCCAGACTCGGAATTGACATTGATGACATCGGTCTCGACTTCGGTTTCTGATTTTCATAAAATGCAGCCACACAACAGTGTGGTTGTTTTTTTGTTTTTAGGACTTTCAGACAAGTGTCAGTGTATAAAACGCTCATCACGTTCTTCTTTTTTCAAATTTTCTTATGAAATTATACTGTACATCTTCGCTCTCTCTTGCCACTTTTGCATCCTTATCCATTTTCACGATATTCGTATAAAACGCGTCAATATTGGTTTTTGAGTGGAATAGTACACACTACTCATAAAAAATAATGAGATGTACAAAAACGAACACCTCAATTAATTACAATCTATTGTCAAAACGCTTTGTGTTACTCAATAAAAATCATTTCAGATTTAATTTATAGTCAAGCAAAGCAACGGGAATTTCGTTAAACAATAGAACAACATAGTCTGGCTGGAATTCATCTATGTATTCAATCAAATCAATCCGTGGTCCTAAAGCAAAATGTCTTAATTCGACAATGGCTGTTTGTTTGCTGGAAATAGCTAAAAAAGGAGAAACAACACAACCAAAAGAATCCCTTACAATAAGTATTTTTTTATTGTTTTCAACAAGATTATTTGTAATGAGTTGTAGATTATGATTTGCACCTGTATATACAAAATAAGCATCTTTTTTGTAAAAATCCTTGGTCAGGTTATCATAATAAAACATTACTTCTTCAAATCTGCCATTTCGGTCAGGAATATCATTTCTTGTTTCTACGGAAAAACTTGTTTCATATTTCGGTGAAATAAGAACAAAATCATCAACTTCTCCACCATTAAAGTATCTACCGCATTTTTTCCCATTCCATCCCAAAAACCAGTCCTCATAGATTTCGAAATTATAGTTATGGGGATTATATTTTTCCGACTCATATGGGAAAGAATATAATTCGCCCAAAGCTTGAATTATTTTATCAGCAGTCCAAAGACCAATTTCTGCACGCCAATGGTGATCGGTTTTATAAAATACCTCATCATGCGTATATCCTTCTTTCAATAAACTATCCAGTAAATCAATATAAGTTATTTGTCTCTCCGACAAGGCATTAATAAATCGCTGTGAAAAATCATCATAAAGGTTTGTCGTATTTGCAGGATACAAACTTACATCATAAGCTTTTGACGGTGCAAAGACATATAAAAAATCTGCACCCTTTCCTTCACTGTAAAGTTTTAATTCATATATCCAATCAGCACATTTGTCTATTTCATCCTGCGACACAGTTTCCGGTTCATTATAAATGGCATCATTTTTCATCCTTACAAAAACAGTACCACCTTTATCTACCATTTTTACTCCGGTAAGATTAAGCATCTGTGAATTTATATCCATTAAATGGGAATATAATCTTTGGTTCTTTGTAGCTAACTCCTCAATTGGTGCATTTTTATCCAATCCAACAATCCACTCATAAGCTGTAATTACAAGATCCTTTACAAATGAAACATGCACGCAGTTTACAATAAAAAATACTGCAATGAGTAAAAACGGAATAATTTTATATATATTCTTTTTATCCATAACACTCACCTAAAAATTAAAGTAAATAAAGGGGTTGTAGGAACTGCTTGTAATGCTTGCAATACTCAAAACAAACACAATCAAGATACAGCAGACATATACGATTTTCGTAAAAGCATTCGGTTTGACCTTCTCTTTGAGTTTCTTTACCCACGGGAAACTGAAAATAACACCTAAAAGAACATAGAAAATGATTTGCTTGAATGACGCAATGAAATATTCATCGAAGAATGCACCGTTTTTCATTGTGAACATACCGACGAGATAATCAAATGCGGCACCGACACTCTCGGCTCTGAACATTACCCAGCCGATGACCACGAAGAACATCGAGTAAAGCCACAAAATAGCCTTTTTGAACTTGCCTTCCGCCTTATAAAATCCGGTAGTTTTCTCAATCACAAGCAGGACGAAATACATAAGTCCCCAAATAATAAATGTCCAGTTTGCACCGTGCCATACTCCGGTAAGAAACCAAACGACGAAAAGATTAAAAAGTTCACGTGGCTTGCTTACACGATTTCCACCCAAAGGAATATAGATATAATCCCTGAACCACGTACCGAGAGAAATATGCCAACGACGCCAAAATTCGGTTATTGAGGTTGAAATATAGGGATAGTCAAAGTTCTCAAGGAAGTGGAAACCGAACATTCTGCCCATACCGATTGCCATATCGGAATAGCCGCAGAAATCGTAAAATATTTGCAAAGTGTAACAAATAACACCCAGCCAATAAGTCAGAGTTGCAAACTCATCACCTTTGCCGACAGCGTCAAATATTCTGTCAGCAAAAAGAGCAACGGAGTTGGAGATTATAACCTTTTTCCCCAAACCGATAACAAAACGATTGAAACCTTCCGAAAAGTCGTCATAAGTTACTTTACGATCGTAAATCTGTTCGGCAATGGTTTGATAACGAACGATAGGACCGGCAATGAGTTGAGGGAAGAAAGAGATGTACAGACCGACGTTGAGAACATTTTTTTGCACCGCACCGTCGCCCCGATATACGTCAATAACATATGACATCGCTTGAAAAGTAAAGAATGAAATGCCGATTGGCAGGGCAATTCCCGGTACGGGAATACTGCTGCCGAAAATATCATTTATTGTTTTAACAGAGAAATTCAAATATTTGAAAATAAACAGAATAGTAAGGTTAAATACCACCGTCAAGACTAAAACTGTCTTGGCATTTTTTGGTTTTTCCTTCTCCTGTGCATTGTGAATCAAAAGTCCGAACACATAGTTTACGACTATGGACAATATCATTATGAGAGCAAACTCCGGCTCACCCCATGCATAGAAAAACAGGCTTACTCCCAAAAGCATAATGTTTTGCAATTTCAAATGATTTCGCAAGACTATGAAATATAAGAAAAGCACTGTCGGGAAAAACAGGTAAATAAAAGTGGTTGATGAAAACAGCATATCAACTCTCCGAATATTAAGAACAAACTAAAAAAACAAGGCTATACAAATACCAAATTCAAATAAGGCAGCAGGCTACTTCTCAGAACCACCAAGCAGTTCCTGTTTTTTCTGTAATAAGGACGTTTTTGAGGGTTGCGACGGCTTTTTCGAGGCCTTCTCTTTGGCTCATAAGCGAGTCTTCATGTTCGATTGAAATGGCGTAGTCATAGCCTACCATGCGGAGATTTGAGATAATATCTTTCCACCAGAGTTCGTCATGACCGTAGCCGACGGAACGGAATACCCATGCACGGTTAATCTCATCGCCGTAAGATTTTGTGTCGAGGACGCCCGTTTTCGCCGTATTAGCGGGATCAATCTTGGTATCTTTTGCATGGAAGTGGAAAATAGCATCACCCAAGGCACGAATAACGGTGGGAACGTCCATTCCCTGCCAAACAAGATGAGAGGGGTCTAAGTTTGCACCAATCTCGGGGCCGACGGCTTCGCGAATACGGAGCATTGTATCCGTATTATAAACGCAAAAACCGGGATGAAGTTCAAATGCAATCTTGTCTACGCCGTGTTCTATGGCAAATTTTGCCATATCCGTCCAATAGGGGATAAGTTTTTCATTCCACTGCCATTCAAGAATTTCACTGTATTCATTCGGCCACGGACAAGTAACCCAGTTGGGATATTTTGCGTTCTCGTGGTCGCCGGGACAACCTGAAAAAGTGTTAATCTGATTTATCCCGACCTTTTCACAAAGAAGAATCGTATCACGAATAACTTTATCATGTGCGGCAGCCATTGCCTTATCGGGTGAAAGTGGGTTTGCATGGCAGGAAAAAGCGGAAATTTCAAGGTTATGTCTTGCTATGGTGTCCTTAAATTCCTGTAATTTTGCGGCATCATTCAATAAAATTTCGGGGTTTGCGTGAGCGTTGCCGGGATAACCGCCCGCACCGATTTCAACCATTTCTATACCGATTGATGAAAAATACTTACATGCTTCATCAAGTGAAAGATTTGAAAGTAAAGTGGTAAATACACCGAGTTTCATTTTTCTTTTCCTTTCGTTATCTGTTACGTAAAAATTTCATACTTCTTGTAATATCGCTAAGTCCGTCCGGTACGGGATCGTCATTTTCGACAATTCCCCACTCAATACCGAGTTTTTCGGCACAATCGACAATAGCGAAAATGTCGTTATCACCCTCACCCAAGGCAAGAGGTTTGCCCTTAAGACCATCTTTCAAATGAATGGTAACGATTTTGTCAATGTTATCTTCAAGGAATTTACAGGTATCAACGCCTGCGTGATGCGACCAATAGGTGTCAACCTGAACATAGCAAACTTCCAAAACACGTTCAATGATAGGTTTGCGATTTAATGACAAAGTAACGGGCTTGAACTCCTGCCAATGATTGTGGAAATAAAGTTTAATTCCCGCCTCGTCGGCACGTTTCTGAGCTTTAACCATAACCTTTTCAAACTTTGCCATATCGTGTTCGAGTGCAGTCGGAGCACCGCCCATACCGATATAGGGAGTGCCTAAAACCTGAGCAATTCTCAAGGTTTCATCAATTTTGTCCTCCTCATACCAATCAAAACCGCAATGAGCACCGACGCAAAACAAGCCAAGTTCGTCTAGTCTTGCTCTTAATTTTTCGGGAGCGACATCAAAAAAGCCGGCAAATTCGACACCTTCAAAGCCAATCTCTTTTACGTCTCCCAATATTTTCAACAAGTCCTCTCCGTTTTTAATGTGATGACGGAGGGAATACATCTGTACTGCGTATTTCATAACAACCTCACTTATTCGGGAGCAATCATTTCTTCGATGAATTTTTTGGTATATTGAATACCCCATTCACCCAGAGGACCTCTCCATATACCGCTGTGCGGTTCAACAGACAGGACGGCTTGATAATTTCTTGCATAGAGCATACCCATAACCGCACGCCAATTTATCATATCCAAACCTGCGGGCGGATCGTCGATATGGCAACCTTTCAAATTAAGAGTGCCTTTGACGTGGAAGTGGTAAAATCTGTCGCCAAACTCGTCAATTTCGCCAAGATAATCACCGCTGCCGCTGTTTATGCAGTGGGAGGGATCGTATTTTATACCGAGTTCGGGAACCTCATGGAAAATTTTTCTCCATGCTTTCGGTTCGCGGACAATATTGTTCCAGTCGCAGTTGTAGCAGCAGACTTTTACTCCCTTTTCTTTGCCGTAGTCAACCAAAAGACAAAGGTATTTTGCAGCATAGTCGCAAGCCTCATCGAAATTCTTACCGACATTGTTTACGCCGGTCATAAATACGGGACAATTAAAATAAGCACAAAGGTCGATAAGAGCCTTCTGATTTTTAAGCTCGTCCTCAATAATATTGCCTTCTTTGTCGTATTTGTCACTGCCCCAACGACCTATGGCGGAAAGTGTCATGCCGTTTTCGTCCATAAATGCTTTGAGCATCTCTTTATCTTTGTCCAAATCTGCGGGATCGTTGCCGACGTTATAATCCCATTCAACGCAGGTAAAACCGCGTTTTAACGACTTTTTAAGGTCGTCGATTTTCCAACCGGAAATAATACCTATTTTCATTTTATTCACCCTTTGTTTTCAAAATTAAAAACTCATTCTTTATCGGAATAAATAAGAAAAGAGAAAATTATTACACCTGTTGAACAAATTCAAGCAAATAATCTTCTCTCCTCATTCTTAAATTTTCAGTTTTTGACAAATATGAAACGATTAGTCAAAATATACGGGCTTGCCGGTCTTGTTGGACTCGTAAATTGCTTCGAGAATACGGGTTACGCAAAGGGCCTGTTCGGGAAGAACGCAAGGATCTGTATCGTTGATGATAGCATTGAGCCACTGACCGATGTCGGCAACACCGGGATCGCCGGATGAAACACCCTCGAAATATGCAGCACCTGCACGGCTCATTGAAACTTCTTCAACGGACTGATGGTTTTTGTTAATCTTGTTGATTCTGACCTTGTCGCCCTTGATGTCAATACCCGCTTGATCGCCGCAAAGGACGAAAGTAGCCTCGCTTGTGTCAAGCCAGTTTAATGCCCAGCTGGAATTAAGCTCAATCAAAGCACCGTTTTCCATGATAATGAAACCGAAAGCGGAATCTTCAACGGTATATTCTTTCGGATCCCAGTTGCCCCAACCGTTGCCCTGATTGGTCTGGTCGGCAAGTTTTCTGAATGTCTTACCCATAACCATCTTCGGCTTGTAGTTGTCCATCATGTAGAGAGTTAAATCAAGAGCATGAGTACCGATGTCGATAAGGGGACCGCCGCCCTGTTCATATTCGTTGAGGAAAACTCCCCAAGTAGGAACGCCTCTGCGACGAAGTGCAAGAGCCTGAGCAAAATAAATTTCACCCAAATCGCCCGCCTTACAAAGTTGCTTTGAATAGAGATTTTCCGGCAACTGACGGTTCTGATAACCGATAGTGAGCTTTTTACCTGTACGCTTTGCCGCTTCAAGCATCGCACAACCCTCAGCATATGACTTTGCCATGGGTTTTTCGCACATTACGTGCTTGCCTGCTTCGAGAGCATCGATAGTAATAAAGGAATGAGAACGATTCGGAGTGCAGACATGAACTACGTCAATGCTTTCATCCTTGAGAAGCTCTTTGTAATCGACATAAGATTTTGCATCCTCTGAGCCGTAATCTTTTGCAGCCTTGACCGCTCTTTCTTCGATAATATCACAAAAAGCAACCATTTCGCACTGCTTTTCATACTTAGCCAAAGCAGGCATATGCTTGCCGTTTGCGATACCGCCGCAACCGATAATTCCTACGCGTAATTTCTTTTCCATAAATAACCTCCTGTGGTTTAATCCTTATATATGATATACCATTTCACAAATATTTGCAAGTACTTTTTATTCTTTTTAATAAAAAATCGCACCGTGCTACCGATACGATTTTTCAGTATAAATTTACTTATCTTCCTCGTCGTCTTCGTCGTCTATGTCCTCTTCGTCAAGGAAAATACCTTCAAGAACAGCACCGCATTCGGGACACTCTATTTCATCCTCATCAAAGATGGAAGCGTCGAAAAGTACGGTCGTGCCGCAGGCGGGACAATCTATTTCAAAAAGGTCACCGTCATCCCAATCTTCGTCTTCTTCGTCGTCCCAGAGGCTGTTCCATAATTTATTGTCATGATCGTGATCACAGCAATCGTCATCACAAACATAAACTTCTTCTTCGAGTTCGCCTAAATCTTGATCGATTTCATCGACCTTTTCATCCATCTCGGCAAGTGTTTCATCAATATCGTCAATGATGAAAGCCATATCTCCCAAGAGGTCAAGAATGCCGTTGAAGAGTTTTGTGGTCTTATCGGTAGGATCAAGTTCCATGCCGTCAGCAAGACCTTTAAGATAAGCAGCTTTTTCCTGGATGTTCATAATTACCCTCCTAAATAAAGATTAATCTTTTGCTCTGCCCATATATTCACCGGTACGGGTATCAACTTCGACCTTATCGCCTTCGTTGATGAAAAGCGGAATACGTATTTCCGCACCGGTTTCAAGTGTGCAGGGTTTTAATGTGTTAGTAGCCGTATCGCCCTTGACGCCGGGTTCGGTCTGAACAACTTCAAGAACAACAAAGTTCGGAACTTCAACGGCGAATACGTTGCCCTTGTAAGAGCAAAGACGACAAGTGTCGTTTTCTTTTACATACTTAAACGCATCATCTAAATTGTCCTTGCCTACGGGTACCATATCAAATGTTTCGGGATCCATAAAATAATAAAGATCGCCGTCGTTGTAAGAATATTGCATTTCCTTACGTTCAATATAGGCTGTGGGGAATTTGTCCGAGGGCGAGAAAGTACGCTCTATAACCGTTCCGTTGATAACATCCTTAATCTTTGTGCGGACAAAAGCAGCTCCCTTGCCCGGTTTTACGTGTAAGAACTCAACAATAGTCCATACTCCGTTTTCCATTTCAAATGTAACGCCGTTTCTGAAATCACCGGCTGATATCATAAATATCATTCCTTCCGTAAATAATACAAGAGCATTATACTACATAAGTCGGATTTTTTCAATAGTTTTTTTAATATTTTTGAAAGAAATGGAAATGACTGTCAAAGGAAGCTTATTAAAACTTATCTCGCTATATCAATAAAGCTTAAATCGGAACTTCGTAATTAAAGCCGGGATACCAGGAATTGGTGATAAAGTTTCTCCCCCTGAAAAGAATTTTATCTTCGTAAACTTCCATCATAAGTCCCTGACCGCATTCAGCAAGTCCCTGACGATTGATAAGAAAATAGGCGGGAAGATTGACGTAAGCAACACCCTCATGTATTTCAACACTTGAATAGCCTTTTATTTTTGCGGAAATCTCAGAGTTAAGCCCCTTGTGCAGATGACCTGAAATATATACAACATTCGGATAGCTTTCCAAAATATTGTGCAAGGGCTCGTTATATCTTTCACCGATACCGCCGTTCTTCCAGACTTTCGGTTTGCCGTTTACATCCTCAAGCGGCCAATGGCAGATAACAAAAACAGGTTGCGTTGAACTTGAATGCTCAGAAAGCTCGCTGTCAAGCCAATTAAGCTGTTCGTCACTGAGCCACGGATGATCCCAGGAGGTGTCAAAGGCGTTCCAATAATTTTTATCGGCATAGGCTGGATTTACAGTTGCCCAATATTCAAGATAGGTGTTATATTCAACACCACCATCTTTGCTCGTGCTTTGAGCTGCCTCATCACCTAACACGATAAAATGATAACCTTTGATATCCGCAGAAAAATAAATCTTATCAGCATCGCCGCCGTTATATTCATTCATTGCAGAAATGAAATTTTGGCGGGCTTCTTCATGAGAAAGACCTGCATCTGACGAGTGACCGACATCATGATTGCCGGATGCCAGAACAACATTTTGTGCGGGTAAATCGCTGTATTGTCTGAATAAATCAAAGGCACGATAAACCGATTCCTTGTCGTTCATATTGGTAATATCTCCGGCGACAATAACCGCATCAACCGCCGTACCGTGACGATTGATATTTGTAAGTCCCAGTGCCAAGCCCGTCTGAGAGACGGTAAAACGTGCATCCACATGAGTGTCTGAAATAAGTGCAACATTAAACTTTATGTTCTCCTCGTCCTTTGCAACGGATGTAGGTGCTTTCACATCTGACAAAAATCCGAACATGGTGACCACGATGATAAACATAGTCATAATCAACGATTGAAGCTTCATCAATGTGCTCATAATTTTCCTCCCATTTTAATCCTTTTTTAGTATTATATTACAGCCTTAATTTTTTGTCAAGACTAAAAACATATTTTGTATAAATTATGGCATTAAAATATTAAAAAACACTTGAATTATATTTGCGAATATGATATAATATTTTAAAAAATAAGACATCAAAAGGAGAAATCGATAATGGATGTAGGATTTAAGACTGCTGTGTTCGGCGGTTTTGATAAAGCTGATGTTCTTGAATATATAGAACTTCAGAAAAACGAGGAAGCCGTAAAAATCGCAGCACTCCATAAAAGAATCGCCGAACTTGAAAATCTTGAGGATGCCTCTGTATTTACCACAGAACTATATGCCAGAATAGAGCAAATTGAAACTGAAAACAAAGCGTATCTCGAAACTCTCCAAAACAAGATCGATATTCTTGAAGAAGAAAATGCAAGCCTTCGTGACACAAACAAAGCTTATTTGGAAGAAATGAGTGTATTATCGGAACGTGCAAAACAAGCGGAAAATATGCCGACAAATACCCAAGAGCTTGATGATCTTCGCAATAAAAACGAAGAACTTAACGCAATAATTGCAGAATACAAACAGCAAATCGAGGAGCTCAGACAGCAAAACGAAGAACGAGATGCTTCTGATGTTACAAACCGTTTAGGCTCGACCATGATCAAGGCTCAACTTTTTGCCGATGAGCTTATTCAAAACGCAAGAGACGAAGCAAAGACCATTTATAATTCAACCGCACTTGATTTAACTCAAATCAACACGGCATTGAGTGAAATTGAAGAAGAGATTAATGATTTTAACGGCAATTTTAACACTCAGATCAATTCAATCGTTCAAGAGCTTAATAAAATTTCCGGAAAGGTTACTGCAACAGCAACCAACATATCCAAAAAATGACAGAAGAATTCAAAAGCTTGCGACAGAAGATTATTCGCAAGTTTTTCGCCCGAATGAACGACAGACAATTTGAAGCGGTCACCACAATAAACGGACCGCTTTTAGTTCTTGCCGGTGCAGGTTCGGGCAAAACCACCGTAATCGTAAACAGAATTGCAAATCTAATCCGCTTCGGAAATGCTTATAACACCGACAAGGCATGGCGAGAAATAAACTTTAAAGATATTGAGAATATGAAAGCATATCTCGACGGAGACGAGAGTGCTTACGAACGCTTTGAAGATTTAATGCGTTATGACAATACAAGACCGTGGAATATTCTTGCCATTACTTTCACAAACAAAGCCGCAAACGAACTTAAAGAGCGACTTATTGATATGCTCGGCACGGATGACGGCAATGCCATTTGGGCAGCCACTTTCCATTCCTGTTGTGTAAGAATTTTACGCAGACATTCCGATATTCTGGGTTATTCAAATCATTTTACGATATATGACACCGACGATTCAAGACGCATTATGAAAGAATGCCAGAAACAATTGGGTATTGAAGAAAAGATGCTCCCCGCAAAAGCAATTCTGAATGTGATAAGCCGTGCAAAAGATCAACTTATTACTCCCGAAGAATTCTCGAATATGGCGGGAACAGATGTCAGAAAACGCAATATTTCAAAATGTTATTCCCTATACCAGAAGATGCTTAAAAAATCCGATGCAATGGATTTTGATGATATTATAGTAAATTGCGTAAAATTACTCCGAGAAAATCCCGATATTCTTGAATATTACAACGACAAATTCACTCATATATGTATTGACGAATATCAGGATACAAACCATGCACAATTTATACTGACCGAACTTTTGGCGGGATATAGAAAAAACATCTGCGTTGTCGGCGATGACGACCAGAGTATATATAAATTTCGCGGTGCTACGATTGAGAACATTCTCTCGTTTGAAGAACATTATACGGGTGCGAAAACCATCCGCCTTGAAGAAAATTATCGTTCAACTCAGAGTATATTAGACGCAGCAAATGCCGTAATTAAAAACAATTCTCAACGTAAAGGCAAAAATCTCTGGACATCAAAAGAGGGCGGAGATAAAGTAAAGGTTTGCCTTCTCCCCGACGAGAGAACAGAGGCGAAATATGTTATTGACGAGATAGTCGAAAGCGGAAGAAATTTCGGTGATTTTGCCATTCTTTATCGGAAAAACGCTCTTTCAAATATGTTTGAACAGGAACTTACTCACGCAGGAATAGCCTACAAACTTATCGGTGGACACAGATTCTACGAAAGAAAAGAGATCAAAGATGCCATTGCATATCTTGCCGTTATTTCAAATCCGAATGACGAAGTTCGTCTTCGCAGAATTATCAACGAACCGAAACGCGGTATCGGTGATGTAAGCATGTCAAACGCCTCACAGATTGCCGCAGGCTTGGGTGTCGGAATATTTGAAGTGATTGAACATGCGGATGAATATCCTCAACTTACACGCGGTTCAAAAGGTATGCTCCCCTTTGCGAAACTTATAAGAAAATATCACGACAAATTGGACGAGATGTCAATTTATGACGTTTTCGAAGGAATAATGAAAGAATCGGGTTATCTCGAATCACTTAAAAATGACCCGGAAACTGCCATTGACCGAATGGAAAACCTCGACCAACTCGGCAGCAACTTAAAGAGATATGATGCCGAAAATCCCGACGGTTCCTTGGTTGATTTTCTTGAAGAAATCGCTCTTTTGTCCGACATTGATAACTTCAATTCAAAAGACAACGATGCCGTTGTGCTTATGACGGTACATAGTGCAAAAGGTCTTGAATTTCCCGTCTGTTTTATTGTCGGAATGGAAGACGGCAATTTCCCCTCGACTCATTCGCTTTACGAAACCGATGAAATTGAGGAAGAACGCCGACTTGCCTATGTCGGAATTACCCGAGCGAAAGAAAAATTATATCTCACTCACACCAAAATGCGTATGGTTTTCGGCTCTACAATGCGAAATATCCCGTCAAGATTTATTGACGAAATCCCGTCGGACTTGGTTGATGAATATCAGCAAGCGAGTGCAGGCTACGGCGGTTACGGTGGCGGTTATTCACAGGGATATTACGGAAACTACTCTAAACAATATTCTTATGCAAATACCTACACCCCCGCAAAAAAGACACCTACACTGCAAGTAAAAAAACCTGCTCCGAAAGCCCCCGCTGTTTTAGTTCCGCTTAACGTCGGCGACAGCGTAAGACACTCAAAATTCGGCGAAGGTGTAGTCATATCCTCAAACCCGATGGGCAACGATATTCTTTTGGAAGTCGCATTTGTCAAAGTCGGAACAAAAAAACTTATGGCACGAGCCGCAAGGCTTGAGAAAATAAATCAATAAAAACACAAAAAGAAAAATGAAGAACTTTATTGCAACCCTTAAAAGAGCGGTCAGAGACACGGATATTCTGCTCCTGACGCTCTGCATAATCACATCAACTTTCGGTGCATTGATGGTATACAGTGCAACTATTATTGATATTGCCGAGGGTGCAAGATTTTCGCGAGATTTTCGTACAATGGTACTGGCTGTAAGCGTGGGATTATTCATAGCGATTGTTGTTTCGTTTATAGACTACGTGCTGATAATAAAAGCATGGCCGGTTATTGCGGCTGTCTGTATCGGTCTGATGGTTGCCGTTTTCATTTTCGGTGTCGGTCCTTCCGGCAGACAGGACGCAAAAACATGGCTTGTTTTGGGCAGTACGGGACTATATTTCCAGCCATCCGAACTTGTAAAGATTGGTTTTATAATCACATTTGGCATGCATCTTGAATTGGTGCATGACCAACTTAACGAATTAAAGAATATTATCCTGCTGGCACTTCATGCCGCCGTGCCTACTGTGTTGGTTATCATCTCCGGCGACTTAGGCTCTGCACTCGTATTTATGCTTATCTTCATCGCAATGATGTATTTAAGCGGAGTAAAACTTAAATATTTCGGCATAGGTGCGGCTTTGGTTGCAATCGTCGCCCCCTTTGCTTGGAAATTTTTGCTTAAAGACCTGCAAAAAGAACGATTTTTAGCACTTATCAATCCGGAAGACTATCCAAACGTTATCTACCAGCAAAAAATGGGTATTACCGCCATCGGTGCGGGAAAACTCACCGGAATGGGATTATTTAACGGAAGATACACTCAAAGTGATCTTATACCCGAAAATGAAAACGATATGATATTTTCCGCAATCGGCGAGGAACTCGGTTTTATCGGTTGCCTTCTTGCCCTTATTTTGCTTTTGCTTATAGTGTTAAGGCTCATAAACATCGGCAAAAAAGCGGGCGACAGAGCGGCTCAGATGATGTGCTACGGTCTGGCTGCAATGATAGTCGCTCACACGGTCATCAATGTGGGAATGTGTTTAATGCTCCTCCCCGTTGTCGGAATTACACTCCCCTTCTTCTCGGCGGGCGGCTCGTCAAACCTCTGTCTTTATATCGGTATCGGGCTTGCTTTGAGTATATATCGCCACAGCCGTGAACATGAGGCGGTCAATTTCAAATTATCGGGTATAAGAACTCCGTTTACGGAATAGGTCAAAATGGAAAAATATATTACACATTCAGTGAATGAAACCGAAAAACTTGCTGCCGAATTTGCAAAAACAATAAAAGGCGGAGATGTTATCGCTTTTCGCGGCGGTCTGGGTATGGGAAAAACCGCATTCACGAGAGGACTCTTAAAAGGTCTTAAAAACCCTGCTTTCGTATCAAGTCCGACTTTCGCCATTGTCAACGACTACGGCGGAAATCCGAATGTTTATCACTTTGACATGTACCGAATTGAAACGCTTGATGATTTGGAATCGGTCGGATTTTTTGATTATATGTCCGAAAACTCCGTTCTTATTATTGAATGGAGCGAAAATATTGACGAATATCTGCCGACAAACACGATTTTTATCGAAATCAAACGGCTCGGCGATAACGACAGACAAATTTCGATTTATTCGGCTACCCCACAAGCACAAAACTAATAATAGAAAGTCACGGCATAGAAACACAAAGGAGATAATATGCTTATATTTGCACTTGATTCTTCGGCGACGGCGGCTTCATCCGCCTTGGTTGAGGACGGGAAAATATTATCCGAAAACTACTTAAATATCGGACTTAAACACTCCGAAACGCTCGGTATTTTGGTTGACAATACATTAAAAACAGCCGGAAAAAAAGTTGAAGACATCGACCTTTTCGCCGTTACACACGGTCCCGGCTCGTTTACGGGAATACGCATAGGCGTAAGTCTCATTAAAGGCTTGGCTGCGGCTAACGACACCCCCTGCTTCGGTGTTTCCGCTTTGGAGGCGATAGCATATCCGCTAAAAGACTTTGATACCCTCGCCGTTTCGGTTATGGACGCAAGGTGTAAGCAGGTTTATAATGCAATATTTGAAAACGGCAACCGTTTATGCGACGACAGGGCGATTTCAACCGACGAACTTGCAGAAGAATTAAAGCAATATAACAAAAAAATCACACTTATCGGCGACGGTGCAGAAATTGTATATAACGAGATAGGCAGTGAAAATATCGTTCTTGCCAACCCGCAAATTCGTTTTCAGCGTGCGTCATCAGCGGCACTTTTAGCCGAATATTATATAAAAAACACCGCTATGACACCCAAAGCGGCGATGTATATAAACCCCGTCTATCTTCGCAAACCACAAGCGGAAAGAATGAGAGGAGAATAAAATGAAACTTTGTCTTTGTGCCGACCACGGCGGTTTTGAACTTAAAGAGGAGATAAAGAAATATCTGACCGAAAAAAGCATTGATTTTGAGGACTACGGCACCTATACCCCCGACTCAATCGACTATCCCGTTGTTGCCGAAAAGGCGGCTGCTCATATCACAAACGGTGAATGTGATTTAGGCATATTCTGTTGCGGTACGGGTATCGGCATTTCGATGGCTGCCAACAAGGTTAAAGGCATTCGTGCGGCTTGTTGCTCCGATTATTTCAGTGCGAAATTCACCCGACTTCACAACGACGCAAATGTTCTTTGCTTAGGCGGTCGCGTTGTCGGTGTCGGTCTTGCTCTTGAACTTGTCGACGTGTTTATCAATACGGAATTTGAAGGCGGCAGACACCAAAGACGTGTCGATTTGATTACTGCGATTGAAAATAAATGACATTTTAGAAAATTAAACTTGCGGATTTGGCTTCGCAAGTTTTTTTAATAAACAACTTGACTATTATCATGTTTTAGGGTATAATCATCGTAATTATAATGGAGGTATGTTTATGAAACTTACAACTAACAAAACTGTCCTTGACTGGATACAAAAACAAGTCGAACTTGTAAAGCCTGATAATATCGTCTGGATTGACGGCTCGAAAGAACAGGTTGAAGAACTTCGTGCCGAAGCTGTTTCTACCGGCGAACTTATAAAACTCGACCAAGAAGCCCTGCCCGAATGTTACTACCACAGAACGGCGGTCAATGACGTTGCCCGCGTTGAGGCACGCACACTTATCTGCACTCCCACCAAGGAGGAGGCAGGTCCGACAAACAACTGGATGGAGCCGAATGAATGTTATAAAATGCTTTATGACATCGCCCGCGATTCCTATAAAGGCAGAACAATGTATGTCATCCCCTATTCAATGGGTCCGATTGGTTCTCCTCTTGCAAAAATAGGTATTGAACTTACCGACTCGATTTATGTTGTTCTCAACATGGTAATTATGACAAGAACAGGTAAAGCCGTTCTTGATGTTTTGGGCGACAGCAACGACTGGGTTCGCGGTCTTCACTGCAAATGTCAGATTGATGAAGAAAACAGATATATCTGCCACTTCCCGCAGGATAACACCATCATTTCCGTCAACTCCGGTTACGGCGGAAACGTTCTTTTAGGCAAAAAGTGCTTTGCTCTTCGTATTGCATCCTATCAGGGCAGAAACGAAGGCTGGCTTGCTGAACATATGCTTATCTTAGGCGTTGAAAATCCGCAGGGTGAAGTCAAATATATTTGTGCCGCCTTCCCCTCCGCTTGCGGAAAAACCAACCTTGCCATGCTTGTTCCCCCCGAATATTATTCAAAGAAGGGCTACAAAGTCTGGACTGTCGGCGACGACATCGCATGGATTAAGAAAGGTCCCGACGGAAGACTTTATGCAATCAACCCCGAAAACGGTTTCTTCGGTGTTGCTCCCGGAACAAACGAAAAATCAAATCCCAACGCTCTTGCTTCCACAAGACAGGGTACAATATTCACAAACGTTGCCCGCAACCTCGATACAAATAACGTATGGTGGGAAGACCTTGACAAAAATCCTCCCGTCAAAGCTGAGGAATGGACGGGTATCAGAACAAACGGCGTAGAATGGACAGCCGCAGGCAAAAAACTTGCTCATCCCAACAGCCGTTTCACCGCTCCCGCAGTCAACTGCCCCTGCATTTCAAGCGAATTTGAAAACGGTGCGGGCGTTCCGATTTCCGCTTTCGTATTTGGCGGTCGTCGTGCAAAACTTGCTCCGCTGGTATATCAGGCACGCGACTGGAATAACGGCGTATTCGTAGGCTCAATCATGGCTTCCGAAACAACAGCCGCAGCCGCCGGTGCGGTCGGTGTCGTCCGTCGTGACCCCATGGCAATGCTTCCCTTCTGTGGTTACAATATGGCTGACTATTGGCAGCATTGGATTGATTTCGGCGAAGACCTTGATCCCGAAAAGGCTCCCAAGTTCTTCAACGTCAACTGGTTCAGAAAAGACGAAAACGGCAAATTTATGTGGCCCGGTTTCGGCGACAACCTCCGTGTCCTCGAATGGATTATAAAGCGTTGCGAAGATAAGGTTGACGCGAAAGACACCGCTATCGGTTATATCCCGTTTGCAGAGGATATCAACCTTGACGGTATTGAAGACGAAGTTTCCCTTGAAACTCTCGAATCTATCCTCGATGTCGATAAGGAGCTCTGGAAAGAGGATGTCGCAGGTATCGAAGAATTCTACGGCAAATTCGGCGACAGACTCCCCGCAGCCCTCGTCGCCGAACTTAACGACCTTAAAAAGAATTTAGAATAAACCAACAACACAATAAGCTCCCCGCGGGGAGCTTATTGTTTTTTCTAAGCAAAGCTTGCGTTTTTACTAACTAAGCTTTTTTGTTTTAGCCCAACCAAGCGTCGGTTTCATCAAGTCCCATTGCACCACGTAAAATTGCTCTTGCGTCAGTTGCTTTAAGAGTGCCGTCATTGTTTACGTCGGCTGCCAGAGTTTGAACATCTTGAAGTGTATCAAGTCCCAATGAAGCACGAAGGGCATTTCGTGCGTCGGTGGTTTTGACTTGCCCGTCACCGTTTATATCACCCTTGAATACAACAACTTTTTTCTCAACAATTTTTTCGCCGTCATATATCTCAATTACTGCACCTGTACCGATTACCGCATCATCTTCAAGTTTGTTTCCGTTAATATCGAGGATATTGACGATAAATTCCTTAAATGTTGTTTTGGTTTGCTCAACTGTTAAACCCTTTGCAATTTGTATATGTTCTTTACTTACTTTTACCTTAATTGGAAGCTTATTAAATTCTGATTTAATAACTTCAGTCGGTGTTTCGGAAGGCTTGTCTGTTGGTTTTTCGGCAGGGACAAAATTATAATGAACCGTTACTGATTCCAAACCGTTAAAAGCTTCCCCCAGATTCTTATTATTCCAATCTTCCTCTGTCCCTGTGTAATATACATCAGTAAGAGCAATGCATTGAAGAAAAGCACCCCCTCCAATTTCTGTTACAGAATCCGGAATTGTTATTTTGGTTAAACCTTGACAATGAGCAAATGCACAAAATTCTATTTCAGTCACAGAGTCTGGGATTGTAATTTCGGTTAGACCTGTACAACACAAAAACGCTTGATCCCCAATTCTTTTTACAGAATCTCCGATTGTAATTTCAGTTAGACCTTCACAATATCCAAACGCTTTAGGAGCGATTTCTATTACTGAATCCGGAATTATGACTTCGGTTAGACCTGTACATGCCTCAAATGCATACTCCCCAATTGTCGCTAAAGAATCTGAAAGTGTAATTTCATTTAAACCTGTACAATACGCAAATACATAAGAACCTATACTCATTACAGAATTCGGGATTGTGATTTTTGTTAGACTTGTACAACCATAAAACGCACCTCCAAATTCTTCAAAACCAGCGATCGCTGTTACAAAATCCGGAATAATGCTGTTTTTACATCCGCTTATCAGCGTATTAGTTTCTCTTTCTATTAAACAATCACCGGAAGAATAATATTTTGGATTATTCCCGTCAACCTCTATTAATTCAAGCCCAGAACATCCAGCGAATGGATTTCCATCAATGTTCGTTACAGAAGCCGGAATTTTGATTTCGGTTAAATCAGGACAAAAAGCAAATGCAAAACTCCCAATGTTCGCTACAGAAGCCGGGATTTTGATTTTGGTTAGTCCAGTACAACCATCAAACGCATGATTACCTATTTTCGTTACAGAATCAGGAATGATACTATTTCTACATCCCAGAATCAGAGTATTAGTTTCTCTTTCTATTAAACAATTATCGGAAGAATAATATTTTGTATTATTATCATTAACTACAATAGATTCTATTCCGGAACAGATATTGAATGAATTTTCATTAATGTTTGTTACAGAAGCCGAGATCATGATTTCAGTTAATTCTGTAAGCTCATTGAATGCTAAACTCCCAATTTCCGTTACAGGATAACCACCCAAAGTTGCAGGAATTTCAAGCTTGCCACTAATATCTCTATCGCAACCGGTTATTGTTGCTTCACCGTTTGATACTTCATAAGTCAAATAGCCTTCCGTTTTGTTAGCAGGTTCAGTGGGTTCCTCATTAGAATTTTCGCTAACAACTATCCTACATCCTTCGGCAGTGGCAATCTTCTTATTGTTAGATTCATCAAAGAATTCAAACTTTTTGCCACCAACAAAATCAAAAACAGCTTCACCTTCAGCAATTGCTTCAAAAGTGGCAGTGAAGCAGGAATAAGAATCATATTGGAAATAGTTTGGCGTAATACCACCATATGCTATATGACCTTCTTTAATCTCAGCACCTTCAATTATGCCTTCAAGACCACCATCTCTTGCAGATACCTTAGTAATATCGCCAACCAGCTTTACAAGGGAAGTATCGTACTTAATATCTGCCTGAAATGCGGCAATACCTTCAGCACTAAAATTGTTAGCATAAACTGTAATTGTGAAAGTGTCGCCAACAACAACATCAGACTTATCTGATGTTATAGTCATTAATACATCAGATTCTTCACCTGCATCTTCTGTAGGTTCTTCATCAGGTTTTTCTGCAATTTCTTCTCCCGGCAGTGTATATTCTTCGGCAGAATCTATTTCAAGAACTATTCTTAGGATGATACGGGAGTCGGCAACCTTAATCGATCCATCGTTGTTAATATCGGCAAGAACGGCTTGTTCATCATCGTATCCATCTAAACCCATTGCAATCCTAAGAACAGAACGAGCGTCAATGACTGTAACCATGCCGTCACGATCTACGTCACCACGAGCAAATGCGGGATTATCTGCAAGGGAATGAGCAGGAAGTGCGGTAAAAATTATCATCGCAGAAAGAATAAGGGCTAAAATTTTCTTTGTATTCATATAAATCTCCATTCTACCACAAGCATCAACACAAATTTGGGATAAATATGATGAGCAGGTGGTTTTTTTATTACATAATTGTTTAAGTAAGAAAACTTGCTACAATGCACGGTAAATTCTAATCTCAATTCCGGTGTCTCAAATCATCAAATGCTTTCTAATAATCTCCCCCTTAAAAAGAAAAAACCGCAGAATATCCCTGCGGTTAAATTAAATCAAAACGAAAATAAACGGCAGAATTATCTGTCTGTCTGTCTGTCTGTCTGTCTGTCTGTCTGTCTGTCTGTCTGTCTGTCTGTCTGTCTGTCTGTCTGTCTGTCAAAGGATTGTATTTCATTGCCTTTTCCTTGTCAAGCCTTTTTCTTTATTTTAACAACTTATTTATAATTTGTCAATAGTTATTTTCATTTTTTGTAATTTTATAAACATATTATATTCGCACAAAACGAGCTGTCGGCTTTGCTCATTTTGCTCGCAACCGTCCTTTTCGACTCCCTTGTGCTGTATTCACAAAAAACAAAAAGGGCTTTTGAGATTAAATAATAAATCCGAAAGCCCTTTTTTATTTAACTATAATTTTCAGGATTTTTAGTCAATTTCTTCATTTCACTTCATAAGAACATTTTAGAAATTGCCAGTTGCCGATTTCAAATTTCTTTTCGGTGATGTGTTGTCTTAATCGACGGGTTTCAATAAACTCATCTGTTACAAGTACAAAAAATTGCTTTCCATCTTTTTCAATCAGATAAAATTCTTTGTCCACATTTCTGAGACTATGGATAAGAGCAGGAATTCCAAACGGTGCATCTGTCAGAAACCCTATTGCATTATCGAGTATTTTTTCATTTTTAGTTAGTTTTTGATTTCCAAGTAAAGTGTGAATTGTTGCATCCGGAAATTTTTCATTAATTAAACGATCTTTTTTTCTTTTCTTAATTCCGGTTCCATATTGAGACAAGTCGTACGGCTCACGTATTACGTGTTCATCCATTACATCCCCGTCATCGAGCAAATAATCGATACTCACATTTAAGAATTGGGCTAAAAGTTTCAAATTATCCACATCAGGAAGTCCTGTATTGGATTCCCATTTTGCGATTGCAGACCTTGAAAGTGCCATTTTTTCAGCAAGTTGTTCCTGAGTTAATCCACATTGTTTTCTTGCTTCTTTAATTTTTTCACCTAATGTCATTTTAATTCATTCCTTTCATTTTGTTCAAGCGAACCACCGGTTTTGAGCATAATTATGATTGTTGGACTGTCTCTTCATTTTTTCTTATTTAATGCATTATACTTTTTGTGTTAATCCGGTGAACGGCTACGATGCTCAACCTGTTTCATAATTAAGTTTTTCACCTCCATGAGTTTAATTCCGAACTCATTATAAACGGAGGTTTTGCTTTTAACAATAGACCGGCTGTAACATCGTTGTTACTCTCTGTAACAAAATGGAAAAACCCAATCTTGTATAATTATCTATCCAGAATACATTAACGTCTACATCTCTAAATCAAATTAATATGTCCTCTCTGCTTTCAATTATTGCTTTTTCTTATTCTGTAATCTGTAAATAACTCTGTCAATACCGTAAAACACAAATCCAATCGCCACAAAAACTACACCGAGACCGAGCATCCATAAAAGCACTCCGCCTACACCGTAAGTATCAATATTGAGGAAGAAATAAGGATAGATAAACGGTCCCGTGCCGAAATAATTAAGCACCGATGAGTCAAATTTATAAATTGCTGCGTGAATGAAAATGAAAATCCCATAGCAAATAATGAAAAGTACCGAAATAAACGGCCAACTGATTTTAACTTTCTTCTTTTCGTAAAAGAGCAACCAGTCGGCTATGAACATAATGGGCAGAATAACGTGAAATGTAACGCTGTTGATTTTGTAATTGAGTGCGGGGTCGCGAGTGGATTCTCGTGCAATTGCAAGGTTAAACACAACAAAAGTCAGAAAAATCAACAAAACACCAACAAATTTCAAAAGAGGCAGAGCAGAAACAAAACTGTCTTCTTTCTTTTTTGCCGTCTGAATTAGTTCGGCAAACATAATTGCAACACAAAAATAGTTGCTGAGATTTGTAAACTGTATATAAAAATCCCAACGCCATACCATATCGAAAAAACCGAAACTCGCAATTATACCGATTATACCGATGGCACAGAATGCCGATTGAAATATAAGTTGTGCAGTTCTGTTTTTAATCATAATTTCACCATTTCCTGTTTTACTTCAAAATATTTTTCTTTTTATATGTGACCCTAAATCCTGTTCGATATTGCAATTTTAACAAAAGCATCGAAATTTGATTTATTGCAAGTAAACTGATAATCGAAAAATTTGAGTCCAAACCTTTTGAATTGTTGAGGTCAATAAATTTGCTCAGTGACTTTTTTATTCCGGAAAACAAAAAAGGTGCAAAATCAAATCATATTTTGCAGCCTTTTTGCCCCTTTACTGCTTTGCACTCCTAATAAAATAAAAGCTCCTCAGACTTGATTGTCAAATTTACAATTGTTATTTTAACCTCAGAACTTCCATATATACCGGTTTTAATGCTATGATTTTTTCATATTTCAATTACTATAAACAGCTTCTGACAGCAAACAAACAGCTTTGTTTTAAGTCAGTTAAACTATGCTTTTCGTATCGCTTTTATGATTGCGGAAATCTTGGGTGTTGTTCCGTACATCAAAACACCTACACGATATATCTTAGCTGAAATGAAACCGATACCTATTGTAGAGACAATAAGAATGACAATGGAAATTGCAATCTCGTACAAAGACACAGTACTCATTGCTATTCTTGTAAACATCGACATGGGTGAGGTAAGCGGAATGAAAGAACAAACTTTCATAAGCGTATTATCAACATTACCGGCACTCATGGAGAATACAACTACAATAAATGCGATAACAAAGAGCATTGTAATCGGCATAACCGAGGTATTGATATCTTCAAGTTTCGAGGCGGTAGAGCCCACAGCACCGTACATAAATGCGTAAATAAGGAAACCGAGAATAAAGAATACCAGCATATACACAAGAAGTTCGGGCGGAATATTGAAAATGGATTCAATAATCATATTGTCGCCCCAATAGGATTTGTTGAGTTTGTAGAGAACAAGTGCCGAACCGAATATGGCAGCAATCTGAATTAGACCTGCAAGGCAGGATGCAATGACTTTGCCGAACATCATGGATGTTGGCTTTGCACTCGTGATAAGCAACTCCATTGCCCTTGAACTCTTTTCGGTTGCAACATTGGTAGCCACCATCTGTCCATAGAGAAGAATAACCATGTATAAGGCAAAAACCATGATGTATGTATAAAAGAAATTTTCCATCTGATTTTTCCCTAAGTTTTCAACTTCACCTATAACCTGAATGTTCATGACATCGGTTACCTGATCTATTGCCATACCACTGCCAATCATGGCATTCATCATATAGATATGTTGTAATACCCCGCTTGCAATTCCTGTATTCATGTCGGACATCGACAGATTATTCACATAGTAGGTATAAGTAGTGGGACTTGTCATAACGAAAGCACAATATACTTCGTCCGATGTGATTTTTTCTTTAATTACACTGTTATCTTCGTTTGTTATTTGAACTTTGTAATCTGTAAATGCTTCAGTAAACGCCTGTTTGAGCATATCCGCCTGTGTGGACTCGTCGGCCTTTACAAGCATTATCGGAAGTTCCTCCGCTGCACCATCCGGTTTGAAGAATGTTTTGAAACGGGGGAAGAACATTACTATCGCAATCACCAAAACAAGAAAAACTGTAACACCTACAAAAACCTTATTCTTGAAATAGTATTTAAGTTCAAATTTAAGTATCTTTCCGAACTGTTTCATCGCTTAGCCCTCCTTTATATGCTGTCACCGGCAAATTCTACGAAAATATCGTTAAGGGAAGGCTCAAACACCTTTACTTCATCAATATCGTAGTTTTCGACAAGTTGAGTCATAACTGTTCTCTTTTCGGAAGCATCGGTCAGGCGAAGCATCAGGTCGCCATCTTCCGTTTTAGTACAGGATGTACCAAAATCGGCTATAATTTTATCGGGAGTTTCTGTGCGTATAATCAAGCGATCACGGGGATAATCGCGTTTGATGTCACGCAGTTCCCCGTGTAAGACAACCTTACCCTCATTCAGAATGGCGATACTATCGCAAAACTCCTCGATATAATTCATCTGATGGCTGGAAAACAGAACTATTTTACCTTTTGCAATCTGCTCTTTTACAACATCTTTGAGTAGCAATGCATTAACGGGATCAAGACCGGAGAACGGCTCGTCAAGAATGATAATATCAGGATCGTGTGCAAGAGCCGTTATAAGTTGAATTTTCTGTTGATTTCCTTTCGAAAGTGTATCAAGCCGCCTGTTTCTGTATTCGGTCATATCAAGTCTTTCAAGCCAATAGTCGATAGATTTTACGGCTTCTTTTTTGCTCATGCCTTTTAATTCAGCAAAATAAGTAAGTTGGTCGATAATTATCTTTTTCGGATACAAACCTCGTTCTTCAGGAAGATAGCCCATCGCGACTTTATCATAATCAATAGGGCTGCCGTCTAAAAATACCTCACCGCTGTTTGCGGGAAATACATCCATCAAAATACGAATAGCGGTAGTTTTTCCGGCACCGTTTCTGCCGAGGAGACCGAAAGCTTTACCGCCTTCGGCCTTAAATGACACACCGGTGAGGACTTTTTTCTCTCCGAAAGATTTTTCTATTTCTTTCAATTCCAATATCATCTTGTGGTCGCCTCCGCCTCTGCATCTGCATCTGCATCTGCCTCCGCTTCCGTAAACTTCAAATTGATATCGCCGATGCCTCCGCTGATATCTATTGTATTATTACCGTTTCCGAAATTTCTGATATCAGAGACGCTTGTTCCGTCAATGCGAACATTTCCAAGACCTTTATCTATGCTGATTTTATAATCATCCTTGTTTCCGATTACGGTTATATTTGTCTCGCCGATACCTAACTCGAATTCATTTTCACCTGTAAGCGAAGATGTTAAATTCAACTGCCCGATACCCATTTCCAAATCAAGATTATGGAGACTTCCGTCAGATATGGTTATCTTTCCGGCTCCGCCATTAATGTTAGCGGAAGATTTGGCAATAAGTGTATCAATCTTAACTTCACCGGCACCGAGTTCAAAGTTCATCATATCAGCAGACAAATAATCAACGGTCAAGCGTCCCGCACCCGTATTTACGACTGCTTTTTCAAAGACCGTATTCGCAGGAATATACAATGTCAGCGTTGCTTCGGTGATGGTATATGGTGTAATGTTAAAACGTTTATTTCCCTTGTCCTTTATGGTCAACACGCCACCCTTATCCTTAACGGTCAGATATTTCAAGTCACTTTCAACGGAAAAAATCTCACCTTGTTTTATTGTAAAATCGGCGGCACTGATATTGACTTCAAGAATATTTATTTCGGAAGAAATCTCATAAGTTTTTAAGTCTCCAACAGCTGTTTCATCACCAAAAAATCTGCCGAATAAACCAAGTACACTTAAAATTCCGCCAATTATACTTACTGTGAGAAAAATAGCAAAAGCCATTGCTACATATTTAATAACTTTTTGAAAATTGGTCATTTGATTTCAACTCCCCCAAACATACAAGTGCCGCTTACATATATAGTCGGCACATCCTTCTGTGCGGTTTTTTTATTGGAAATTCCTCCAAAGATACTGTTTGAACTGACCTTTACATTGACATTATCGGAGACAAAAATATCAATGCCGCCAAAAATGGCAGTTGCCTGAATGGCACAGTCTTTTTCAATAATTGCATTTCTTAGATCGCACTTAACCCCGCCGAATACTGCGGAAAGTTCCACCCCTTCAAATACCATGTTGTCGTAGTTGAGATTATTACTGGAGAAAGTGGCACTTGCTGAGTGCAATTCCTTGCCCTCCGACTTCATTTTTTTCAAGATTTCGTTGGCTTTATTCCCAAATATCCCCGTAATCACCATTTTCAGTCCAATTATAATGATTATAACAGGAATAAACAGCTTCCAAAGCATCGAGAAATCAAGGACACCTTGGCAACATAAAAGCAGGACGACACCTACCGCAATACCAATTAAATTGCCGACTTTATCACGCTCTGTAAACAAACCGATAAAACACGGCACGATAATGAACAATGTCCACCATCCGTCAAAAAAGACATCGAAATCGGTTATGTTCAATGCATTAAGTGCAAAAATGACGCCCAATGCAACCAATGCAATGCCCCATAAAATACTGCTTACTTTTTTCATTGTTTCTCCTCTTTTCTTAATAAACATAAAAGTGCGTAACCGAAGCCACGCACTGAGAAACGCAACTCCGGTTTTCGCTGAACGAACCTTAAATATTAAAGGATGAATATTATTGTCCTTATAAGAGTAATTGCGTTAATTTAACATCTTTATTATAAGACACGTAGTCTAATAAGTCAAGTTATTTTTTAATAAAATTGTCATATAAATATTGATTTTGATACTGTATTCAAAATTGTTTTATTAAATTCATTTAATCATAATCAAATATTATCCAAATATAAAGAATTTCAATAAAATTAACCACCGGAAATTTAACCGATGTTTAGATTTGGTGCTGCTTTTGAAAAGCTTTATAATTCCTCTCTTTTTATATTCTTAAAATCCAAAAACAATTTGTGATTTGGGCTGTTAATAGTTAAAGATTCTGCTTTTCTTTCTGACTTGCAGAATTTGCTGTCATAGCGGCTATATTCTTTTTCGGCAGGGATACCGTCAACTAAAAAATCGCCGTCATATGAGGCTGTAATTTCGCCTGAATTGGTTTTATAAGTAACTCTGCCATCTTTTGAAAAAGATGCGGTATTCGTCAAAATACGCTCCTTGAACTGCTCATAGGTTTCTTTATCCGCATCTGAAAGTTCGGTGATATATATATGATAATCTCCGCCAAATCGACAAAGGTCAAATTCACCTTTAAGTTTGCAACTGTCGGGGAAGTTTTTATATTTATGTATTCCATCGGCTGAGTTTTGGTCAAAGGGCTTGAACGCAAGTTTCCCGTCGGAAATCATCGCAACAAAAACGCCGTTTTTTCTTGCAAAGACCGTGTTTTCATTGAGTTCAAACTCATCATAAAAATCTTTGGGCATGTAGGCATGTGTCATGTCTGCCACGGCGGTTTCACCAAATCGTAATTTCTTTGGCAGTTTGTATATTGTAATATTTACATTTTCGTTTTGCACACTCATGGGACGTCTGCCGTTACCTATCCAATAGCCCGGCGAAGAGCCGTATCTGCCTTTGCCGTTTCCCGCAGGATGAGTTGTAAAAAGGGCAAGTGTCTCGCCGACCACACATGTTCCTGAGCACCGCACATATCAACATCTTTACAGACAGAAGTTGACATACAATAATGTTTTGTGCGATAGGTATAGATATTGCCTCTGCCGGTTGCTATACCATGAGGCATAACATTATGTTTTTGTGCAAACTTTTTCCAATTAACACCCTTAAAAACAGTCAGATTGAGGAATTTGAAATATCCCAGAAAAGAATTGCGGTACATTTTGTTTTTCTTGATATAACTTATGGTATTTTCAATTACTTGAGGATTGGTAAATGTTTCGGCACCCATTTGTGCCATAATCTGATAAGGCTCTCCGCCGATGAGTCCCTCTTTTTCCAAATCTTCGGGAGAAAGCCCGCAACCCATTTTTGAAACAAAGGTCTCATCTGAAAGGGCGATCTCCTTAATGGCAGCAGGCAAAACATATATGCCTTTTTTTACGATATCCGTAAAACACAGAACAATATGATTAGGTTCTTTTGCAAGAGATGCCTCTATTTCTGACTTTTCTTTTTCGCTAAGATATATGTCAGACATAACTTTATCTGCACCCTCAAAGCCCCAAAGAACATTCATTGCACTCTGAATGCTGTTGCCGAAAAAGTTGCCCGCCTTGTTGTTGCCGTACATTCTTGAACTTGTCGCAACGAAACGGTTGTTTACACTATTCAAAGCCACATCAAACAAGAGAATATCCATAATAATTTTCATCTGTTCAGCAGCCTTTTTATCTTCCGAATAGGCGATAAAATTAGCCATTGGAGAAAGATCTTCGGCGATATAATTGTTGCTTAGATACTCTGAAAATCCGAAGTTGAAACGTTGCAGCATCCAGGCATCTATTCTCTCCTTGGCTTTTGCCATATGCTGTGTACCCGTCATTTTATTGTTACGAAAAACCTCATCGGACCACTCCTGACCGGCAAGATATTCGCTGACGGCAAAGAGAATCTGATGATTTTCAGACCAATAACACATACTGTCGTCGCCGGGTTCGCCCATGAAATATTTGAAGTCAAGGAATGCATTTTTAATCAGTTCCTTGCATTTTTCGTCAAGAACATCTCCGCAGTCTTTGTAAATCTTAAAGAACATCTGTGCCCTGAAATCCGAACAGTCAAAACGATTGCCCATATATCTGCTCTGACTTAAAAGCATCTCGTATGTTTCTTCAGCGGTAAAAGAAGGCTCCGTTTTCTCCCCTGTAAGGAAAAGATATAAATCCTCGAACGTCGTACCATTGACACCGTTTGTGTAATAGTCAAAATCCTTTTCGTCGGGCAATTCCTGCATAGGTTTTTTTCTCAACAATACAAGCACTTCGATCAAAGTTAAAAGCAAAACCGCACCCAAAACACCAAGAATAATATAAATCACTATCATTATTCTTCCTCCGTTTGTTCCATCATGATAAACAGCCAAAAGATTTTTAAGTTTATTCATATTACTGTCCCCAACTTTTAGTTAAGCCATCCTCTCAAGTGCTTCTAAAGTTACTTCATATTTCGTTTTCTCGCCCTTGATGAATTTCTCCATTTCCTCCATCATGTAATATGCCATCCTTTGAGGCTCTTTACCGGTACTGCCTGCAATATGAGGAGTAAGAATAGCATTCGGGCACCAAAAAAGAGGGTTGATATAGGGGAAAAGCTCATTTTTAAGCACATCTGCTACAAAAGTCCTTGACGGATGCAACAAGAGTGAAAGAGCAAGGGAATATTCTGCCACCTGAGCACCTCTGCCTGTATTGATGAAAGTCGAATGCTTTTTCATTTTTCCAAACAACTTATAGTTAAATATATTCTTAAGTTCAGGCTTATTGGCAAGGTGATTACTGATAACGTCGCACGTGCTGAAAAGTTCTTCAAGGCTTATCAGGGTAACATTAAGTTCTTCAGCCTTTTCTTTGCTTACAAAGGGATCGTAGGCATAAACCTCAACATCAAGTTCCATAAGTCTTTTCGCCACCATCTGACCGATTGCCCCCAAACCGACAAGCCCTACCTTGCAGCCGAAATTGCCCACGGAGGAATTGGCGAAAGCAAAAGAACGCAGAGGAAAAAGCCGATAATATTTAGCCGACTGGAAATAGCCTTTTGAGGCTAAAGATATCTGAGCAAAGGTATATTCCGCAACGGGTACCGCATTTGCGGCAAAGGCACTGAAAACCTTTATTCCGCTTTCTAAAAAAGGTCTTGCAAAATACTGAACGGTACCGGCAGAATAAAAGACTGCCTTGAGTTTGGGCATATATTCTTTGATTTCTTCCTTGCTGAATTTCGGCATACCCCAAGTGGCAAATGCGATTTCACAGTCAGCAAGAAAATCCGCATTTTCCTTTAAGTTTTTTTGGTTTATCCTGTCCGAAAGTTCACCATATTCACCTAATTTTTCTAAAACTTCGGGAGTGTAAACTTTTGAAAACTGAAGTTTATTTGTACCGAAAAGTGCTATTTTCATTTCACGCACCCTAACTTTTTTCTGATTTTTTCAATATCCTTTATCATATGTGATGACATACCAAAATAACTGAATAAATATGTGTACTCAACAAGAAGATTGCCGTCAAAACCCACAGATATAATTTTATCAAGCAGCATGTCTATATATTTTGGATTATACCTCGGAAATTGTTCACGCATCTGCTCGGAATAGGAAATATGCACACTTTCGATATGGGGAGCAGTACGCTCAATTCTGTCAAGGTCATATTCCAAACGACGATAACGGGACTGAAAATAAGTTCTGAAGTTTTCAAAACCTATATCACTGTGTATTCTCAAAAAAGCATCGGTGTTATTGTTATAAGTGTTGTCATGACATTCCGGACACACAAAAAGTCCATAATCTGCGGCAACGGTGCATATGTTTTTCGCATCTTCCACAAGGGTCATGTATGTGTCAATATCTGTCTTTTCACTGTCAGCATTGCCGAGCCACACACGTACTGATGATGCACCCAAAGCCTTTGCAATTTCGCAGACTGACTTCCATTCTTCTGCCTTTTTGCTGCCGACACGGTAATAACTGCCGTAAGAACAAATTTTAATCCCTGCATCATCACAAAGTTTTTTGGCATACAGGGCTGATTTAATATCTTTAACGTGGATATCTCCGCCCCATTCAATACAATCTGCATTTGCACGCACGGCAATTTCAACTATTTTATCAAGTTTTTTTATCTGTCTGAAAGATGTTGAAGTGAATCCGATAAGCATATCATCACCCTTTCTTTTCATAGTTTAACACAATTATTCTGTTTAATCAATACAAAATAAATTTTATTTGCGTTTTTTTGTATTTTTAACATTACTCCGTAAAATGCAAATAATTATTCTTTTCATCAAAATACAGTTTTTACATTTACTATTGCTTTAATTATGCAAATATGGTAAAATAAAATAGAAAAAATGACAGAAAATTCCCTGAAATATAAAATGGGAGGAATGCAGATGAAAGACATACTTTCTGAGAAAATCAATATATACGGCAAAGAACTTCAAAACCGCATTCTTTTTCAGCCTATGGAGGGTTGTGACGGGACAGCCGACGGGAATGCAGATACACTGACAACGCGAAGATACCTCCGTTTTGTCGAAGGTTCTCCCGCGGTAATATGGTTTGAAGCGACTGCTGTCTGTAACGAAGGCAGAGCAAATCCCCGACAACTTTACATAAATGAAAATACAGTCCAAAGTTTCAACGCTCTCGTTACTGCGGTCAAGAAAAAATCAAAAGAACTTAACGGTTTTGAGCCTCTGATGATAGTTCAGCTTACACACAGCGGAAGATACAGCAAACCTCACGGCACACCGGAACCGATTGTCGCTTACAGAAATAAAACTTGGGAAAAGGGAAAAGAAGACCAGCCCTTCGTTGTCGCAACAGATGAATATCTTTCAACAATTCCCGCTATGTATAAAAAAGCGGCAGAATTGGCTGTTGAAGCAGGCTTTGACGGAATTGATGTCAAGTGCTGCCACGGCTATCTTTTCAATGAACTGTTAAGTGCTTATAAACGAGAGGGCAACTACGGCGGCAGTCTTGAAAATCGCACAAGACTTTATTTTGACTGCATTGATACGGTAAAAGATGCTGTCGGAAATAGGGCTTTTGTTACAACACGGCTTAACTGCTGCGACTGTTTCCCTTACGGCTACGGTTTCGGTGTCAATGAAAAAGATGAAATCGACCTAACGGAAACGAAGATTATTATCAATAAACTAAGCGAAAAGGGGATTGAACTTATCAATCTCACGATAGGCAATCCTTATCTTATTCCGCATATTAACCGACCTTATGCTATAAATTCTCCCGAAGACGGAAAGATAGGAATGAAACGTATTTACAATGTTATGAAAGAAATAACATCCGCTTTTCCTAATATAAAGTTTGTTATTTCCGCACTTTCATTCGAGGGCGAAAACGCAATGAATTATGCCCAAAACTTACTGAATGAGGGTGTGGGCGATCTTGCAGGTTTCGGCAGAATGACTTTTGCATATCCGACATTCTATAAAGATTATCTTGAAACGGGAACTCTTGATAAAAAGAAGGTCTGCATCAAATGTAATAAATGTTCCGAACTTATGAGAGCAGGCACGGTAGCGGGCTGTGTCATCAGAGACAGCGAAGTTTATATGCCTTATTATCAGAAATATGTATTGAAAAATTAAGGAGAAGATTATGGTTGCGGTTGTAACAGGCGGCAGCAGAGGAATAGGAAAGTCCATTGCCGAAGAACTGCTCAAAAAAAATTTTAGTGTTATCATCACGGCAAGAAATAAAAGTACCGAAGTTGAAGAACTTGAAAAAACTTATGCGGATAAGGTCTTTTTTATCCCCGCTGATATTTCCGTCCCGAATGACAGAAAAAGGCTCTCGGATTTTGCAAAAAGTCAATTCGGCAAACTTGACCTGCTTGTAAACAGTGCGGGAGTTGCACCGAAAGAAAGAAAAGATATTCTCGAAATCACTCCCGATGAATTTGACTATGTTATGGATATAAACTTAAAGGGGACATTTTTTGTAACACAAGAACTTGCTCCCCTGCTTATGAAAAACAAAAAATCAAGAATTGTCAATATATCCTCCATGTCGGCTTATACTGCCTCCGTCAACAGGGGAGAATACTGCATTTCAAAGGCGGGTATTTCAATGATAACCAAACTTTTTGCCGCAAAACTTGCCGAGTACGGTGTGAGTGTAATTGAAATAAGACCGGGAATTATTGAAACGGATATGACATCAAAAGTCAAGGAAAAATACAATGAGCTGATCGCTCATGGTATCACTCCGATTAAGAGAATGGGACAGCCTATTGATGTTGCGAAATGTGTCTGTGCCGTGGCTGACGGCAGTTTCGATTTTTGTACCGGTACGGTAATCGACTGCGACGGCGGATTTAATGTGAGAAGTCTATGAATAAAGTTTACAAGGCTCTGATTATCGGAAGCGGTGCGGCGGCATATAGTGTGGCTGACTGGCTTTTCAAAGAGGGTATAAAAGACATCGCAATTATAACCGAAAACCGTCTTTCCGGCACATCGAGAAACACGGGAAGTGATAAACAGACTTACTATAAACTCTCAATGGACGGCTACACTCCCGACAGCCCGTATAAAATGGCTCTTGATATGTTTTCAGGTGGCAGTTGCGACGGCGAAAAGATGTATATTGAAGCCGTGAACAGTCAGAAATGTTTTCTTCGTCTCTGCGATTACGGAGTAAATTTCCCGACGGACAGCTTCGGAGGTTTTCCCGGTTACAAAACCGACCATGACGATACTCTTAGAGCCACGTCAGTAGGACCTCTTACATCCAAAGTCATGACCGAAAAACTCGAAAATATTGTCCTTGAGCATAATAAAACTCCGCTTTTAGATAACAGACTGGTTATTGAGATTCTAAAAAACGAAAATCGTGCGGTAGGTGTGAAAGTTCTAAATCTCATATCAAATCAAATCGAAACGATTTTTGCCGAAAATATTATCTCTGCCACGGGTGCTCCGGCTTGTATTTACGAAGACAGCGTCTATCCTGTTTCACAACACGGGATGACGGGTGTGCTGATTGACGCAGGAGTAAGAATGTGCAACTTCACTCAATGGCAATACGGCATGGCTTCGGTGGATTTCCGCTGGAATGTTTCGGGAAGTTTTATGCAGGTTATCCCCCGTTTTGTAAGCATTGATGAAAAAGGCGAGGAAAGGGAATTTCTTTCCGATTATTTTACGGATATTCACGAGGCATACAGTTTCGTTTTTCTTAAAGGATATCAATGGCCATTCTCCTTTGAAAGAGCGAGTTTAAGTTCACAAATTGACCTTGCCGTGCATGCGGAAATGCAAAAAAACAGAAAGGTTTTTCTTGATTACAGAAAAAATCCCAAAGATTTTAACTTTGAAAAACTTTGCGATGAGGCTAAAAAATATATAATTGATACTGACTGTCTTGTCGATACTCCCATTAAAAGACTTGAAAAACTCAACAGCAAAGCAATTGATGTTTATATGCGTCAAAACATAAATCTTTATAAAGATATGCTGAAAATTGCCGTGTGTGCTCAACACAACAACGGCGGAGTTTATACAGATTGCAACTTTGAAACGGATATTGAGGGGCTTTATGTTATCGGCGAGGCTGCAGGAAGTTTCGGTCTTTCAAGACCGGGCGGCTCGGCACTCAATGACACTCAGGTCGGCGGACTTGTTGTTTCAAAACATATAAAAAACAAAGCAACGACTTTTACGGATATTGCGAAAGACATTGCCGACTATTCACTTAATTTTATAACGGATGAAACCGTAGATTATTCACATTTTAAGAAAAAAATGAGCGAGGTCGCCTCTTTCAAAAGAGATTATGAGGCTTGTATCAGTCTTCTTGATGAAGTGAATGCGGTGCTTGAAAAATATCCCAAAAGACACAAAAGTCTTCGTGAATACTATTCGGATAAGGATATGCTCATAAGCATGAAAGCCTTGCTTGAAGCCATTATTGCCGAAAATCCCGATACGGGCAGCCGCGGAGGTGCGATATTTATTAAAAACGGTAAAATTGTTGAAGAAAATACGCATTACAGAGATTTTCTTTCCGTTACCGGAAACGGGAAAATCGAATATATAAAAGTTTCACCCGTACCTTTCGGACAAAAGCCTTTTGAATATTATCTTAACAAAACAGACGAAAGCAAATTTTAGGTGATAACAATGAGCAGTTTAAGATTTGGGCTTTGCAGCGTAACTTTCCGAAAAAAGACGATTGAAGAGATTGTTGACATTGCAAAAAATGCAGGTGTCGGATATATTGAATGGGGTGGAGACGTTCATGTTAAAAGCCTTGACGATGCAAGAAAAGTCAAACTCTTATGCGACAATAACGGGCTTAAAATCAGTTCATACGGAAGTTACATAAATTCTGCGGATTATGATGAAATCAAGTGGGACGAGATTTGCAAAATCACAAAAGAGATGGGTGCAAACTCAATAAGAATCTGGTTGGGTAATAAAGACAGCGAGAAAACAAGTACCGACGAATACAACATCCTTTTGGAGAACACCAAGAAGATGTGCAAAATTGCGGCAAATTATTCTTTGCTTGTCTGCCCAGAATGTCATGACAACACTTTTAACAACAATACCGACTCCATTCTAAGATTCAAAAATGATTTGCAGGAAGACAATTTCAAGACTTACTTTCAGTCAAGATATTTTCGCATGAAATACGACCTTGACAGAATAGACAGAACCTTTGATTTTATTGAAAATGTGCATGTGTCCTACCGGGATATGAAAAGAGAACAACTTTTCAGAAAGAAAGATAAAAACTATATTGATACCCTTATGAAAAAACTCAAAGAAAAGAATTTTGAAGGTATCGTATTAGTGGAATTTGTGTCCGGCGACAGTGAAAAAGCCTTTTTTGAAGATATGGAAAAACTCAAACGCTATTAAGGAGGCATAAGGTGAATTTTGAACAGGCACAAAAACAATATTCGGAAAATCCGACCAAAGAAAAACTCCACGAAATAGCAAGCAAGTTGCTTGATGAAATGACACTCAAAGAGAAAATTCGCACTTTGCAGGGCAATGCTTTTCGTGTTACGGTAAAAAACTTTATCACTAAGGGCAGATTCTATAACGGCGAGGCTTATCCTGCGGGCGGTTGCAAACGTCTCGGCATTCCTCCCGTGCTTTTCACCGACGGTCCTCGCGGTATCGTTATGAAAAAATGCACCTGTTTCCCCGTTTCAATGCTTCGCGGTGCAAGTTTTGACGATGAATTGGAATACCGTATAGGCGAGGTTTTCGCAAAAGAAGCCTCTGCACTTGACGCAAATCTTTTCGCCGGTGTTTGTATAAATCTTCTTAGAAATCCCATGTGGGGCAGGGCTCAGGAGACCTACGGTGAAGACACTTATCTTCTCGGCAGAATGGGGGCGGCTCTGACAAAGGCTATGCAGGATAACGGAATTATTGCCTGCCCGAAACACTATGCACTAAACAGCATTGAAGACCTGCGGTTTAGTGTAAATGCTATTGCTGATGAAAGGACACTTCACGAGGTTTATCTGCCTCATTTCAAAAAATGTATTGATGCGGGTGCAATGTCCGTTATGGGTGCATATAACAAAGTCAACGGCACCTATGCCTGCGAAAACAAGGAGTTGCTCACCGATATTCTTCGCAACCAATGGGGCTTTGACGGCTTTACACTTTCGGATTTCTTTTACGGTATTTACGATGCTGCAAGAAGCCTGAAAGCGGGAATGGATGTTGAAATGCCCTATCTTTTCCGTTATGCAAGCCTTAATCGCAGGCTTAAAAAAGGCGAAATCAGCGAAGAAGATATAAACACTTCCGCTCTCAGAGTTCTCAAGGCTCTTATAAGCACTTTGCCGAAACATAAAAAGCAACCCAAATCCGTAATTCTATCAAAAGAGCATATTGCCCTTGCAAGAGAAACTGCAGGCAAGGGTATGGTTTTACTGAAAAACAAAGATAATATTTTACCCATACCCGACGGCAAGAAAATCGCAGTCGTGGGCAGATATGCAAACAAGAGAAACACCGGCGACCACGGAAGCAGCAATGTTTTCAGTCCCTATGCGGTTACACCTTACGAGGGTATAAAAAATCGTTACGGCGAAAACAATGTTTCGTTATATAACGGTTGCAACACAAAAAAGGCGATGAAAATTGCTGAAAACAGCGATTATATTGTAGTCTGTGTCGGCAGCGACTGGCTTCAGGAAGGCGAATTTCTGATTAACTTGGGCAACGTCAAGAAAAAACCCAAAGGCTCGGGCGGCGACAGAGCAGATCTCAGAATTCCCGAAGAAGACTTAAGGCTCATAAAATCTCTTGCTACTCTCAACAAAAAACTCGTTGTCAATATTATGGGCGGCAGTGCCTATGTGATAAAAGATTGGATAGGCTGTGCCGATGCTGTTATTATGTCATTTTACAGCGGACTTGAGGGAGGAAACGCTATTGCGGATATTCTTGGCGGAGACGTTAATCCTGCCGGAAAACTTCCCTTTACGATTGCCAAAAATGCCGAAGATTATCCGCCGTTTCTGCATCTCGGTGCAAAGAATAAAGACATCGAATACGGTTATTACCACGGCTACACATTGTTTGATAAAAAAGGTATCGAACCTCATTTTCCCTTTGGTTTCGGGCTTTCATATACCAAATTTAGTCTTTCCGACATCTCATGTGTCAAAAATGATGACTGTATAAAAGTAAATGTAAGTGTCAGCAACATTGGCGATTATGACGGCGATGAGGTTGTACAGATTTATGTTGGCAGCAATAACAAAGACGTTGACCGTCCCGTTAAACTTCTCAAAGGCTTTAAGCGGGTAAGCGTAAAAACGGGCGAAACTCTTTCGGTTGAGGTTTGTGCGGATATTGATGATATAAAATTTTATAATCCCGAAAAGAAAGATTGGGAACTTGATAACAGTTACACGCTTTATATCGGGACTGACATTAAAAATGTAAAAGAAGCGGGAATAATCACTTTCCGAAAGTGAGGCAGAGTTATGAAAAAAAGTCCGTATTCTCCCGATGAGTTTATGACGGGATTGTATGACAAAATCAAAGCCGACCCCTATAAAGATGTAAACGACGCCGACGAAGTACTCAAAGTCAGCAGGGGGATAAAGGAAAAAGCAAAACAGATTTTTCAAATTGATAAAATTTCCCATCCCGATAAAACTTATCTTCTTACGAAAGTCGGACAACCTCTTGACTATCCCGACTACACCTTGCAAAAATATTCCGTTGAAATCACAAACGGTTTTTTGTCAGCTGTCTACATACTTGAACCTAAAAATATCTCCGGAAAAACAAAGGGTGTTGTCGCACTTTGCGGTCACGGTTACGGAGTGAGACAGATTCTCAATATTTCAAAGTCCGGCAGAAAAAAGCGATTTAATTACATAGATAACTATCAGAAAAACTTTGCCGTCGAACTTGCAAAAAGAGGCTGTACGGTAATCGCACCGGAACTTTTCGGTTTCGGTGAGGCACGACTTTCTCACGATTTGCGGAAACCTTTTTATTTAAGTTCCTGCGATGAACTTTCCCATCATCTTCTGCCCTACGGACTGACAACCGCATCGGTTAGAATTTTGCAGGCACTTGTATGTGCAAATATCCTTCGGGAAAAAGAAACCGTTGACAGCGATAAAATTTCTCTTATGGGAATATCGGGCGGAGGGCTGACGGCATTATATGCTTCCGTGCTTGACGATAATATCCATAAAACAGTTGTCAGCGGTTATATAAACACCTTCAAAGACAGCATTTTTTCAAGATGGCATTGTCCCGATAATTATATCCCCCACATTCTCGAAATCGGTGAAATTTACGATTTTGCTTCGGCTCTTGCTCCGAGAAAACTGCTTATCGAGTCGGGAGAAAAAGACAGACTTTTCCCCATATCCGCAAGTAAATTTGCCCACGAAAAGATAAAAAGAATCTATACCCTGATGGGTGCAGAGGATAATCTTATCATTGATATCTTTGACGGAAAACACTCCGTAAGCGGAAGAAAATCGTTTGCTTGGCTTGCAGAGTAGCAAAATATCGGCGAAATAAAAATCACGGTAGTTTCTGACTAACCGTGATTTTTTACTTTGTTATGGGCTTAACGGTTCAAGAGTTATACATATTTCGGCTTTTCTGACTTTTTCAAGTTTTACCGTAAGTTTCCTAATATCGATGTATTCATCGTCATATTCCCATTCGCCTTTAAGTCTTTCGGCTTTCATAACCGAAAACATGCCGTCGCTGTGGGATGTGGCTTTCAGTTTCTTATCACCTATCGTAAGTATGGCTGTTTTCCCGTCAGCCGAAATATCAATGTCTGCCTTGGTGTGCATAAACCAATAAATTTCACTCGCTACTACGCATAAAATATTATCGCTGATTTTAAGTGATAAATAGTCGTTATAAAGTTCAAAATCTCGTGTAACTTTCAAAGCAGCGTTCATACGATAGGCATCCGTCATATCAAGGCTGCACTTGCCGCCATCGTCCGTTTCTTCAAAAGAGGTGAAACCGCACTCGGCTAATACATATTGATCGTCCAAAGTCATGTCGGGATTGATGACAAGGGTATTTTGCCCCTCGGCACGTTTGCAGTAATTTTTCCATCTTCCGCCGGCGGGTACATTCGTGAAATATCCGGGAGCATCGTAACTGCCCGCCCCCAATTCTTCAGCCCATCTTTCGCCCATAATGTCAAATACGAAAGTCCCTATATCAAGATCGCCGTGGTTGATGAAATTGTAACCGCCCTTAATTCCTGCAAAAGAGGCTTCTTTGTCAAGATATGCACTTCGGATAAGGGTAAGAGTTTGTCCCGCATCGGAATCAAGACAGACAGCAAGAGGCTCGGAAGAAAAATCACCAATTTTTGTACTGTAACTTCTGTCATACCATAAAGATGAAAGTGCATCTTCCTTGCCACCGCCGTTTCGTTCTGTGCTTTTTGAAGTGTTGGGTGTGAAAGTTTCAGGCATATCCCACATCTGATAGCAGGAAAGCAGGGGAGAATCATATTCGGCAGCATACCAATGAAGCGAGGGAGAGAAACACATTCTTGCTTTATTATCTCCGAAGTTGAAAACACCTGTCGGCGTGGTTATATATACGGGAAACTTGCCGAGTTCCTTAAATCCTGCGATGTCGCTCATACCGTAATCCGTACCGAGATAATTTTTCGACGTGGCAACAAAATTGACGATTGCATTCATCCCCGACTGACTGTAACCGGGTCCCTCCGCATAGACACCGTCGGGAGTAAAATTTGAAAAAGCAATGGGCATACAGGTGTAACACATCTTGAGAAATTCCGCAGCCTCATCGGGACAGTATGAACCGAAAGTCATACACGCAATTCCCACACCGCTGTAACATATACTGTTCCAGTTGTTCTTTGACCATGTAAACCAGTTTTTCAGATAGTTTTTTGAAAGTGCGGGTTTAATTGCATATTCATAAGTTTTTTCCGCAAGCAGGTCTTTCTGACTTTGGGTGAGATAATCATAAAACCAATCATAGCCTATTGAAACGGCAAGTGCCATTTCCGCCGCAGCAAGAAAATGAGAGGGGCACCAATCATTGAAACTGCATACTTTTTCCAATTCTTTCCACGCTCTGTCGGCATATTTCTTTTCGCCCGTAACCTGCCAGGCATATCCGAGAATGACCATGCGGCTGATTGTTTCCCGTGAAATCGGAAGAATGCTGTTTTCTTCGTCAAGTACATATTCCATCGGCGGATAAATCTTTTCATCAAGAAGTGCCTGAGCATTTGATAAAACCGAGTTGCAAAGTGCCTGAGCGTAGGAATTATAACTCTTGGTGATATATTCCCGACGGACAATATCAAAATTTTCTTTAATTGCAAGAACAAAAGGATGTGCAACTTCGGTTTCGGAAAGAGCATTTTTCAGTTCTTTTTTCGTTACGGCACCGCGATTAAAATCAAGGTCGATATAATCAACACCAACCTCAATCATTCCCGGAATAACATCAAAATACGGGATGATGTATTTAAGCGGAAAACCCGAAAGAATAATAACAAATACCAATAAAACGGAAATGATTTTTTTCCTTTTAGTCATGGGCATTCGCTCCTTTATCTTATCTCTTTGATTGCGGGATAAAGTTTTCTCCAATAACGATATTTTTCTTCGTATTTTTCAGTCAGTTCTTTTGTCGGAATAATCGTTTCCGCTGTTTTGTACACCTTATTTTCAAGTTCGGCATACTCTTTTTTCGACATAACACCCTTTGCCGCCAAAAGTGCGGCTCCGAGAGAAGCACCCTCCTGATTTGCGGGAATTTGAAGTTTGATACCGAGTACATTTGCAATGATTTTAAGCCAGAGTTTATTCTTCGTTCCGCCGCCGCAGATATTGGATTTTTCGATGTTTATCATATCACGAATGATGTCAATATTATGTCTGAGAGCGAAAGCAACACCCTCCAAAACGGCAAGGCTCATGTCATTTTTATCCGTATCGAGACTCAATCCGAAGAACATACCTCTCACGTCGGTGTCATTTAAGGGCGAGCGTTCACCCATAAGATAAGGCAAAAACATAATCTCATTTTTGCCGAGAATATCGGACTTTGAAAACACGCTGTCGTAACTGTCTCCCAAAATTTTTTCAACCCACCAGTTACAGCAGACCGCAGCAGAAAGCATACAAGCCATCTGATGATAATTTCGACCGGCACTGCAAAAAGAATGAATTGCACTGTTTCTGTCAAGACCAAATTTATTACTGACTGTAAAAACAGTTCCGCTTGTTCCGAGGGATATGTTACAATCACCGTCTTTTACCGTACCCGTACCAATTGCGGCGGCAGCGTTATCGCCTGCACCTATGATAATTTTAACGTCTTTTAATACAAGCATATCCGCAATTTCTTTTTTAAGACAGCCTGCACATTCATCACTTTCAAGGACTTTCGGAAGCCAATTTTTATTTATGTTAAATCTTTTGAGTATATTCTCCGACCAATTCCTTTTCTCAACATCGAAATAGAGAGTACCCGAAGCATCGGAAACATCGGTACAAAATTCACCAGAAAGCATATAAGCGAGATAGTCTTTGGGGAGCATAATCTTGTTTATTTTCGAATAGTTTTCAGCCTCGTTTTCCTTAACCCAGAGAAGTTTCGGTAAAGTAAAGCCCGCAAAGGCAATATTTGCCGTATTGTCCAAAAGAAAGACTTTATCTTCATTGAGCCTGTCCGTCTGTACCTGACTTCTGGAATCGTTCCACAAAATAGCGGGACGGATGACATTATCATCTTCATCAAGCATAACAAGACCGTGCATCTGACCGGAAAATGAGAAAGAACAAACATTCTCACCGTCAACGCCATTCAAAAGTTCTTTCAGCGCATTGACAGTCTGATTATACCAATCCGCAGGGTTTTGTTCACTCCAACCGCTGTGAGGGAAATATAAGGGATATTCTTTTGTAACCGTTGACAACGTTTCGCCTTCACTATTTAACAGCAAAACCTTAACGCAGGACGTGCCAAGATCAATACCGACATAATAATCCATAACTTTCCTCCTGAAAAACCTATATTGAATATATCAATTTATTTTAATCTGTTTTTCGTTTCTGTACAATCTCATTATATCATATTTTTTCGCTTTTTCAAGATTTATTAATATTTCAATAACTTTTTAAAATATGCTCCCATCCTCACCAGCCGGCACAAAACTTTGAAAAATAAAACAAGAGCCGCCAAAGTCAAATCACGACTTCGGCAGCCCTTTTTTGTTATACATTTCTTGGACAGCAGGACAAACATTAAAATTTATATACCCAATTGTATTTCGCATACAGTGGTTAGCTTTCAGACAAGCATCCTGATATATTCAACAATGTAAGATTCAGGTAAAATATGTCTGAAAAAATCAAATCAATACATTTCCATCAACCGAGCCAGTTTTCCATATTCTCAAGTCCCATTGCACCACGTAAAATCGCTCTTGCATCGGTTGCTTTCAAATTACCGTCATTGTTTACATCGGCGGCAAGAATTTGCACGTCATTAAGTTCATCAAGACTTAACGCACCTCTCAATGCGTTTCTTGCATCGGTGGTTTTGACTTTACCGTCGCCGTTAATATCTCCCTTTAATACCATCACTTTTTGTTCGATAAGATTTTTGCCGTAGTAAACTTCGGTTACGGCACCCGTACCGATTGCACCGCCGTCTTCAATTATATCCCCATTTGCGTCGGTTACAATTATACCGGAAATTTCGTAAACCTCTTGTATCTGCTCAACGCTCAAACTCCCCGCGATAAAGATATATCCGTCGGCTACCCTTATCATTATGGGAGCATCATTCGGCTCGGGTTTGGAAATATCATTCGGAGTTTCTGTCGGGTTAAAATTATAATGAATATTTACACCATCAAGATTATCAAAAATGAACTCCGGATCCATTCTCTCCCACTCTTCTTTTGTACCTACATAATAAATATCTGTAATAGACGAACAACTTGAAAATGCAGAAGATTCAATATCCGCAAACGAAGACAGAATTGTAATTTTGCTTAAATTTTCACAAGATGAAAATGCACTTTCTCCAATCTCAGTTACGGATTCGGGAATTGTGATTTTCCTAAGCCCAAGACACGTAGAAAACGCAAATTCCCCTATTCTCGTTACGAAATCGGGAATAATGCTTTTTTTGCATCCGCATATCAACATATTTGTGTCTTTTTCAATTATGCAATTCCCCGAAGAGAAATAATATTCATTCTTTTCGTCGATCTCAAAAGTTTCAAGATCCCAACATCCCAAAAATGCCGACGGTTCAATATATATGACCGAAGCGGGAATTTTGATTTTTATAAGACCTAAACACGAAGCAAACGCTGCCTCACCGATTTCCTCTACAAAATCGGGAATAACGCTGTTTTTACAACCCAAAACCAAAATATCCGTATCTCTTTCAATTATACAATTATTTTCAGAATAATAATTTGCGGCTTCGTTGTCAAAAACCTCAAGGGACTCAAGTCCCCAACAGCCGATGAAAGCGGACATATCAAACTCATAAAGTGAAGCGGAGATTATTGCTTTTTTAAGCCCTGCACAATAGGCAAACGCACCCGTCCCGATTTCCGTTACGGAATTCGGTATTTCGATTTCTGTCAAGCTTTTGCAGCCAAAAAACGCATTCTCCCCGATTGTCTTTACCGAATCCGGAATAATTATTCCGGTTAAGTTTTCACAACCCACAAAAGCAGCGTCATTTATATGTATAACGGAATCAGGGATTTCAACTTCGGTTAAACCCGTACAATAATAAAAAGCATAACCTCCGATTTCTTTTACGGAAGGCGGAATGGTTATTTCGGTTAAAGCCGTACATCCTGAAAATGCAGAACTCCAAATTTCCGTTGCATTGTCGGGAAGTTTAACCTTGGTTAAACTCGTGCAACCGGCAAACACCCCGTCCGAAACATCAGTTACGAAATTCGGTATGATGATTTCGGTTAAACCCGTACAATCACTAAATGCACCATATCCGATCGAAGTTACAGAATCAGGTATTTTAATTTCGGTTAAGCCTTCACAACCCGAAAACGCAGCATTACCGATTGCCGTTACGGTATCGGGGATAACGCTGTTTTTGCAACCCAGCATCAGCACATTTGTTTCTCTTTCAATCAGGCAATTTCCGGTGGAATAATAAACTTCGTTGTTCTTGTCAACAGCAATCAATTCAAGCCCCGCACAATCGGAGAATGAATAACTGTCAATAAGTTTAACCGATGCCGGAATAATAATTTCGGTTAAGCCCGTACAATCTGCAAACGCACTTTCGCCTATTGTTTTTACGGAATTCGGAAGAGTGATTTTTGTCAAGCCTGTACAACCGTAAAAGGCACTTTCACCTATTGTCTTTACGGAATCCGGTATTGTGATTTCAGTTAAACCCGTGCAGTCGCTAAAAGCGGACTCACCGATTTCAGTTACCGGATAACCGCCCAGAGTTGAGGGAATTTCGAGTTTCCCGTCAATCTCCGCATCATAATAATTGATTACGGCTTTTCTCTTTACCACCTCATAGCCCCAATTCTCCTCGGTTTGCGTGCCGAATAAATCTTCGGCGGTTGCGATAATGGAAAACGGCATTGCCGTAATAAGCAATGAAAGTACAATTAAAATTGATAACAACTTTTTCATAATTTTCTCCAAAGAAAAACTTTCTTCTGTGTACAAACTTTTTTCAAGTCGCACGGGTTTAATTTCAAACTGTTTTTTGATGATTTTGATTTTCAAATTTTTCGATATAAAAATTAAATATTTGAGAATTTCAAGACAATATCTCATAGTTAAACAACTACGCAAACTGCATAATAAATTCTTCTAAATCAAAACCTATCGGCGGGATGCACATAAATCCTGAAAGATTGCCGAAACTTGTTTTGACATAGTATTCGGTCCGTATATATTGATTCCCTTTTTTTATTACAAAACTACCTTTATACCAACCCCCAAATGCATATAATTCTTCTTGTGCACGACTTGCCGATAAAGGTGAGATTTTCCAAGCATATTCATTCTCTTTTCCGCCGGTCATCAATAAGTCGTAAATTAAATCCATCCCATTTGGAGGAAATGGACCAATACTATAACAATAATCCAGATCCATTTCTTCATCGGATATCCACTTTTCAACTGAAATTATACAACTATCTCTTTCTTCCTCATATTCGGAATAACTTTTGATTTCACTTGATTCAATATCCGGTCTCGGTTCTCCAAACTCCAGAGCAGACAACGTGTCCCAAATTTTTTCTGCTGCAGCCTCGTTTATATTCGGCACTCTGACATAAACACCGAAAAAAAACATGAAAAAGAAAATAGTAACAGCAGAAAGCAGGACAATTATTTGCACTTTCCTTTTTTTTCTGAAAACCAGCAGCAATATAAAACTGATAATAGGAACAGCATATACAATAATCCATCGGAATATTACAGCATAAAAACGAAGCATGATTAAATATCCCCCTTTCGGATATTGTTTATTCAAAAGCAATAATTTTCATTTCTTCTAATTTGTCCAAAATTGCGTTAAGTTCTTTTGACGATTTATGTCTTGCACGAAAAGAGATTTTGAGCGAACAATTGTCCGTAACGACAACAACAGTGTTCAAATATGAAGATATTAGCGGAATTTGTTCAATATCTTTGTCGCCTTCACTCGGTCTGATAAAAACAAAACTATCGTCATCATATAATTTCGTTTCATATAATTTAAGATAAGGTTTAGGGTATTCCCAATTTTCATAAACCTCAACACTTACATCGCCGACAAGGATCTCGCCGGAATATAACTCATCAAACTCCAAGTCTAAATCTTCAATCGGAATTCTTTGCTTCTTTCCGTCCGTTATCGACAAAGTCAAAAGCCTTTCTTTCGTTTCCCTGTTCAATCTCCATTTGCTGTAATCGCCTGCATAGTACAACCCATAAGTTATAAATATCGGAATCAGCATAATAATAAAAACATTTCTGACAACCTTTTTCTTTTCCTTGCAAAATATCAAGCCGATTATTAAATATACCAGAGAGGCTGCTGTAATCAGCTTCGGGAGCAAGAATATTATAACATAAAAATAATATACCATATTTTTCTCCTGCTTGTTTGTGAAATCAAATATTGTTTATTCAAAAGCAATAATTCCCATTTCTTCTAATTCGTCCAAAATTGCGTTAAGTGTTTTTGATGAGTTTTTTCTTTCTGCACAACCAATTACAATCGAACGGTTTTTGTTTAGAACTACAACAGCATGTCCATATTTATCTATTGGCGGAATTTGCTCAAAAGAACCAAAACCTTCCCTCGGAAAAATCTTAACAAAACTATCATCATCATATAATTCCTTTTCTAACAGTCTAACATAAGATAATAACGGTGGGTAATCAATTTCTTTATAATATTCCACTTCATTCTCATCATTGATTACGATTGTAACATCAACATCTTCCCCAACCTGCAATTCAAACTCATGTGTAGCCTCATCCGTTATTGATAAAGATAATAGTCTGTCTTTGGTTGCTCTGTTCAACAACCATGGGTGGTATTCTCCGGGATTGTACATCCAATATAACAGAACACATGCAATTAAAATAAGAATAACGGCATTTCTTACGACCTTTTTCTTGTTCTTGTCCTTGCTGAATAATCCAACCCCTAAATATATCAAAGCAGATAATATGATACCGTAAGAGAGATAGGTCAAAGCACCATAAAAAATATATGTCATAATCTTCTCCCAAGAAAAACTTTCTTTGCGTGTGCAAACTATTTCACGATTGTTGTTTCCGCTACTTTCGGTTAATGTTTTCAACCGAGCCAGTTTTCCATATTCTCAAGTCCCATTGCACCACGTAAAATCGCTCTTGCATCGGTTGCTTTCAAATTACCGTCATTATTTACATCTGCGGCAAGAATTTGCACATCATTAAGTTCATCAAGACTTAACGCACCTCTCAATGCGTTTCTTGCATCGGTGGTTTTGACTTTTCCATCACCGTTTATATCACCCATAAACACAACAACTTTCATTTCAACGAACGTTTCGCCGTCATATATTTGAATTTCCGTACACGTACCGATTAAACCGTCATCACCAAGTTTATTCTCGTTTATATCAATAATATCGACAACAAAATCTTTGAAAGCTTCTTTGGTTTGTCCAACGGTCAGATTCTCTGCTATATGAATATATCCGTCAATTTCTTTTGCCTTAACAGGAAACTTGTCGGGGGTAATCTTTCCGACAGAGGCAACGTCATAGTGCATGGTTACTGACTTTAGATCTCCGAAAGCCTCTACCATATTATTGTTTGTCCAGTCTTCTTCTGTTCCTGCATAATAAATGTCGTCAAGCTCTTCAAAACCGTCGAAAGCATAATATCCTATCTCGGTTACTGAGGCAGGTATTGTGATTTTGGTTAAGCCCGTACAACCATAAAAAGCAGATTCTCCGATTTTTGTTACGGAATCGGGAATTATGATTTCGGTTAAACCCGTGCAACCGGAAAACGCATAATTATAAATTTCTGTTACAGAATCAGGGATTGTAATTTCGGTTAAGCCTGTGCAGTTGTCAAATGCGGAATCTCCGATTATTGTTACGGAATCGGGAATAATACTGTTTTTACTACCTCTTATAAGTATATTCGTTTCTCTTTCAATCAAACAATTTCCGGAAGAATAGAAAAACTGATTATTCTCATCAACTTCAATAAATTCAAGTCCACCACAGCCGTCAAATGCAGAAAAACCGATGTATTCGAGCGAATCCGATATTGTAATTTTGGTTAAGCCCGTACATTCGTTAAACACCCAATCACCAATTCCCGTTACACCACCCGATATTGTTATTTCAGTCAAGCCCGTACAACCGGAAAACGCTTCATTCCCAATTGTTGTTACGGAATCTGGGATTATAATTTCGGTTAAACCCGTACAATTTGAAAATGCCCACTCTTCAATTTGAGTTACAAAATCGGGAATGATACTGTTATTACATCCAAATATCAGAATACCTGTGTCTTTCTCAATCAAGCAATTTCCGGCAGAAGAATAATATTCATTCTTCTCGTCAACCACAATGGATTCAATTCCGTAACACCAGTTGAATGCTGAATTATCAATATATTCAACTGAAGCGGAGATTGTTATTTTTCTCAAATTCGTACACTCTGAAAATGCAAACCAGCTGATTTCCGTTACGGAATCGGGGATTATTATTTCGGTTAAGCCTGTGCAGCCGCTAAACGCTCTATCGCCGATTATTGTTACAGAATCGGGAATTGTGATTTCGGTTAAACTCGTACAACCGCAAAACGCCACGCTTCCGATTGTCGTTAAAGAATCCGACAGTGTGATTTCAGTTAAACCCGTACAATCTTCAAAAGCAGACTCGCCTATTTCCGTTACGGAATCCGGTATTTTAATTTCGGTCAAGCTCGTACAACCGGAAAACGGAGAATATCCGATCGTCGTTACGGAATTCGGGATTACTACTTTGGTCAGATTTATACAATCGGAAAATATATATCCCCACAAATCCGTTACGGAATCAGGAATTACAATTTCGGTCAATCCGGTACAGGAAGAAAAAGCAGACCACCCGATTTGTGTTACTGAATTCGGAATTGTGATTTTAGTCAAGCCCGTACAATCAAAAAACGCTGAATCACCAATTTCCGTTACGGAATCAGGGATTGTGATTTTGGTCAAGCCCGTACAACCTGAAAAAGCATTATCCCCTATTTTCTTTACAGATTTTGGGATAATACTGTTTTGACAACCTCTTATCAGTATATTCGTTTTTCTTTCAATTAAGCAGTTTTCGGATGAAAAATATATTTCATTCTTCTCATCAACAACAATGGATTCAAGTCCCGAACAACCATCAAAAGCAGAAGAGCTAACAGATGTAATCGCAGCCGAAATTTTAATTTCGGTCAGTCCGGTACAATTCGCAAAAGCCATCTCCCCGATTTGGGTTACCGAATCCGGTATAACACTGTTTTTCAGTCCAAATATCAGACTGTTTGTTTCCTTTTCAATCAAACAATTGTCTGAAGAATAATAATTTTCATTCTTTTCGTCAACAACAATGGATTCAAGTGCCGAACAGCCATTAAATGCATATATTCCGATATATGCAACCGAAGCCGGAATTCTTAGTTCAGTCAGACTCGTACAGCCGTAAAAAGCAAACTCCCAGATCTCTCGTACAGAATTCGGAATATTGATTTCTGTCAGACCCGTACAACCGAAAAAGGCACTGTCGCCGATTGTCTTTACGGAATCGGGAATTCTGATTTCGGTTAAGCTCGTGCAATCTGCAAACGCACTTTCGCCTATTGTTTTTAAGGAATTCGGAAGGGTGATTTTTGTCAAGCCCGTACAACCGTAAAAGGCACTTTCGCCGATTGTCTTTACGGAATCCGGTATTATGATTTCGGTTAAGCCTGTGCACTCGGAAAACGCATCCCATCCGATTTCCGTTACCTGATAACCGCCCAGAGTTGCGGGGATTTCAAGCTTGCCGTCAATCTCCGCATCGTAATAATTGATTATGGCTTTTCTCTTTGCCACCTCATAAACCCACTTACCATCTGTTTCTAAACCTAAGAAATCTTCAGCAACTGCGGTAAATGTAAACGGCATTGCCGTAGCAAGAAGTGCGAGAGCCAATAAAATTGATAAAAACTTTTTCATATTTTTCTCCTAAGAAAATTTTCTTCTGCAAGTGCAGACTGTTTTCGTTCAGTCTGACTTTTTTAATGTCAAAATTGCGATATATTTAACTATAAACTATTGTTTTTAGCTGACTTGAATATACATCTTTTCTCCCCAAAAGTCAACTGTTTTTTTATGAATTTTCAAATATTTTTTTGCACCTTGCACAAATGAAGTTTATTATGTCAATTAAGAAAATTAATATGAAATTTTACGGGTATCAGAATGCGTTTCCCGCTGAAATTGTAATTTTTCTGAGCAATTAAAAACATATTCAAGTTTTTCTATTTGCCGCAAATATTGCTGCTTTCTACGATAATACAAAAAAGACCGCAGTTAAAAAACTACGGTCGAGTGATAAAAGTTGTTACGTTTTAAGCATAAATCAGCCAAAAATAAATGTAGGCGGGAATAACAGCAGCCAAGACAAACAAAATACCTATACCCTCCTGTTTTATCAGCAAAAAGATATGTGTTATTTCTTAAACCTACGCCGTAAAACTGTATATCGGCAATAACGGTGGTGCATAAAAGAAGCCGAGATATTTATCTATCTTCCTTGTAATCGTGTAATAAAATTCAAGATAATGATCTTCGTCAAGTTGTATAAAAACCGCTCCTTTATAGCCTATATGCCAAAAAATCTGCCAATTATTTCCCTTATCTGATGAAACCGATGTTATATCATATTGCATGTCATTGTATGTTCCTTTGCGTGAAAACAGTTCCTCAAATATGGTACCCCGACCTATATCACTCACGCTTCCTTTGCTAAAGTAACCTTGATACTTAATCACACCGTTTTCAGCACTTCCCTCAAAGAATTCTTCCGAATAGTCGTAAGCAGAGGCAATTTCAATTATTTCTTGAATATTCTTCTTGGTAAGCGGTGCTATCCTGTCAGAACCCGAAAAATTCATTGTATATACGAGAACAAGCGGAATAACCATCAGAGCAATATAAGCTTTCTTTTTCACCGGTTTTCTCAATAGTCCTATAAGACCTATCAAAAACATCAAAACAAGAACAAAACCAAACGGAAATCTGCAAAATCCGGCAGTAATTTCATCCATAACTTTACCTCCTTATAATCATGCCGTAAAACTGTATATCGGCAATATCGGCGGTGCATAAAAGAAGCCGAGATAGTAATCAATATCTCTTGAAATATTATACTCTAATTCAAGATAATGCTCATCATCAAGTTGAATTTGGATTATCCCAATATAGCCCGTATGCCATGCAATCTGCAAATTATCTCCCTTATCTGACTGAACCGGCAACATGCAATAAGGTCTGTCATTTAATGTCCCTCTGCGTGTAAACAGTTCCTCAAAAAATCTTCCTCGCTCTAAATCTTTCACATTTCCGTGCCAAATCTGACCATAATAATAAATCATACTGTTTTTGTTTTTGACATTACCTTGAAAAAAACTTGGCGAAAAATCAGATGGAGTTATTTCAATTATCTCCTGAACGTTCTTCTCGGTAAGCGGTGCTCTCCTGTAATAACCCGAAAAATACATTGTATAAGCAAGTACAAGCGGTATAATTATCAAAGTAACCATAAACTTCTTTTTTGTTGATTTGATTAACATTCCTATGATACCCGTAATAAGCATCAAAAACAGAATAAAACCAAACGGAATTCTGAATAATCCTGAAGTAACTTCATCCATAAATTTACCTCCTTATAATCATGCCGTAAAACTGTATATCGGCAATAACGGCGGTGCGTAAAAGAAACCGAGATATTTATCAATCTTTCTTTCAATCGTGTAAGAAAAATTAAGAAAATGACCATCGTCAAGTTGTATAAAAATCACTCCATAATAACCAACATGGCAGGAAGCCTCCCAAAAACCGCCCTTATCAGACGAAACATACGTAATTAAATATTGCTTGTCATTGCATGTTCCTCTGCGTGAAAACAGCTCCTCCACTATGGTGTCCCTACCCAAATCACTCAAGCTTCCTTCGCGAAAGTAACCTTGATACTTAATCACACCGTTTTCAGCACTTCCCTCAAAGTAACCTTGAACCTTAATCACGCCGTTTTCAACACTTCCCTCAAGGCGATATTCTGAATAGTCATAAGCAGAGGCAATTTCAATTATCTCTTTTATATTCTTCTCGGTAAGCGGTGCTCTTCTAATGTTACCCGAAAAATACATTGTATATACAAGAACAAGCGGAATAACCATCAGAGCAATATATACTTTCTTTTTTGCTGACTTTCTCAATAATCCTATAAGACCTGTCACAAACATCAAAAACAGGACTATTGCGACCGGTATTCTTATCATTGTACCCGTAACTTCACCCATAATTAACCCTCTTGTTTAATATATTTTAAAGGTTTATCTGTCCGCTGTTCTTAACCCCTCTTTTACAAGTGCATTATATCACATTGCAAAAGATAATACAAGTAAAATTAAAATAATAAAACTCTGCGGGATCGATTAAAATCACCGCAGAGCCTTTTCGTTGAATATTTTAATAAAATTAATTCAATTCATGCAAGATTTATTTTTTTCTTTCGTATAAATCATTTATCTTATCAAGCGACATATCCGCAAGCAAACCGCAAATCGCTGTTTCACTTACATTTTCGTTTCCGAATATTTCAGATATTTTTCGTTCTAAAACATCAAAGCAAAACACGTATTTTTGTGCCAAAGAACGCCCCTCTTTTGTAAGATGGGCAAGTTTGAACGGCTCTTGCCTGACTAAGCCTAAATCAGAGAGAGATTTCAGCATATAATGGACGCTCGGTTTGCTGACATCAAGAGCATTTGCAAGTTCAATATTTTTCACTCCGCAACCGTCTTGCGACAAGCGGTAAAGCCAAATCAAGTATTTTATCTGCGAAAATGTGAATCTATTGCAGTCTTTCAAGACTAACCTCCGTTTTTGCACTATCACAGATGCTGTTATTTATATTGCCGCATTGCTTGGAATAAGGACAGCCTGTACATTTTCCTTCATGCTTTTTTGTCCTTCTGAAATATAAAATATTGGCAACAACAATTACAGTCAAAATTGCAATAATGATAACACTTTCCATATTTAGATTATATCCTTAATTTTTTGAACTGCTTAAAGCATATTCCGTCTTAAGTTTTTTGTTTGTATTAAGAATTAAACCAACCACAACACCTGCCATAGCAAGAACCAATACAAATCCTGCAAGTGCCGCACCGACATTCAATGAGGCAGGAGCCGTGATTAACGTGCCGACAGTATAGACAAAATATGCCACGGTATAGCCGACTGCAAGTTGGAAGCCGACACCTCCCAAAACCCATTTCTTGCTTTTCATTTCCGCATTCATCGCTCCGATTGCCGCAAAACATGGAGGTGTGTATAAATTAAACATCAGATAAGCAAGTGCTGCAACTTTGGTGATTGCCATAATTCCTGCGACCTCTGCTCCCGAGCCCTCAAGCATAGCAAACTCATCCATATCAATAAGATTTTCAAGACCTACGAAACATACCGCAAGAGTGCCGACAACATTTTCCTTTGCGATAAGACCGGTAACTGCCGCCGCTGCAAGTTGCCAAGAAAGAACACCAACAATAGGAACGAGGAGATAAGCAAAGGGCGTTGCAATGGATGCAAGAATTGATTGGTCTGCGGATTCTGCAACAGCAAATCTCCAATTAAACGTCTGCATAAGATGTACTGCCATATTACAGAGAAGAATAATTGTAGCAGCCTTAACGATATAAGCCCAACCGCGACTGCACATAGACTTAAATGCACCCCACACGGAAGGAGCCTTGTATTCGGGAAGTTCGATTATGAAAAATGATTTTCTTGTCTTATGACCTGTAATAAGGTTAATGAGAAGTGCACCAAGGAAAATAAGAGCGATACCTACAAAATACATCAATGCACTTACCCACCAAGCATTATCAAAGAATGCTCCGGCAAAGAGTGCAATAACAGGAACCTTTGCACCGCATGGCATAAAAGGTGCCAACATTGCGGTTGCTCTGCGTTCACGCTCATTGCGTATGGTACGGCTCGCCATAATACCCGGAACGGCACAACCGATGGTAATAACAAAAGGAATGACCGATTTGCCGGAAAGACCGACCTTTTTGAAAATGGGATCGAGAACGACGGCAACACGGGACATATAACCGCAATCCTCAAGCAAAGCGATAAGGAAGTACATCACCATAACAAGAGGCAGGAAACCTATAACAGCGATGACACCGCCAATCACTCCGTCAACAAGAATTGATGAAAGCAACGGATTTGCGTTTTCAAGAAGTCCGCCAACCCAATTTTGGAACATTTCAAGAAGCGGAACAACTCCGGGAATGAAAAACTCATTTGCTTGTCCTTCATGAATTACCAAACCTTCGGCAATCCAAGTTCCAAGAGTTGCCTGAGAGATATAAAACACAAGGAACATAACAACTGCAAATATAGGAATACCAAGCCACTTGTTTGTCAGTACCGCATCAATTTTATCACTGATATTTCTGTCCTTTGTAAAAACCTTGCGAGTTTCAACCTCTTTTACGATTTTGTTTACAAAATCAAAGCGTTCACGGTCAGCCGCTTCAACAACGCTTTTATCTGTCAGGTCAATATCACCTTGAAGATAAGGTGCTTTCTGTACAAAACCTGCATGTGCGACAGCGGATGCCACAACCTCTGCAAGTCCGTCAGCAGAAGTAGAAACAGTAGCAACAACGGGACATCCGAGTTTTGCCGATAAAGCCGTCATGTCAATCTTCGTACCTTTTTTCTCATTCAAATCACTCTTATTAAGAGCAACAACAAGAGGAATACCCAGTTCAAGCAACTGCGTTGTGAAGAAAAGACTGCGACTAAGGTTGGTAGCATCCACAATGTTAATTATAACATCAGGATTCTCCTGTTTAACATAGGAACTTGTTATGCTCTCCTCACTCGTAAACGGCGACATGGAATATGCACCGGGAAGATCAACGGCAATCAGTTGTTCGTTTCCGGCATACACCTTTTTTATGGGATATTCTTTCTTGTCCAAGGTAACACCCGCCCAATTACCGACTTTTTCATTGCGACCGGTCAGGGCATTGTACATTGTCGTCTTACCTGAGTTTGGATTGCCTGTTAATGCAATTTTCATATATATCCTCCTTTTTATCCTTTCGGATACAAATTTATGAACTACGTTAGTTAGCAATTGCTAACTCAATGGGGTAAAAAAAATAATCGACTTGCCAAAGCATATTAAGGTTCATGATTTTATGGCATACAAATCTATACAATAATTGCCTCGGCAAGCTGATTATCAATGTTATATCTTCCGTCCTTTACCGCTACAACACATCCGCCTTTCAGATGACTGACTACGGTAATTACCTCACCGCTGTAACAACCAAGAGAAAACAAAAAAGCATCAAGTTCTTCATCATCGGTTATAATACTGCGTATGATATATTCTTTGCCTTCTTGTGCTTCTTTCAAATTCATTTCAAGCTCATTTCTCCTGTTATTTTTACTTTTGTAAGCGGACATCAAGATTTCAGTTAGCAACTGCTAACTAATTGTGATTATACTTATTATTTCTTTGTTTGTCAAGTCATTTTCTCAAATTTTTATTAAGTTCGTATGATTTACACAAGCGAGTTAGCAACCACTAACTCAATTTTTAACATTCTGCATAAATTTGTTAGACAACACTAACTCTTAACAGACATTCAGGCTCATATTTGTTAAAATCTTAATTTCAAAGGCTTTTCATATTTTTTAATATAAAAACTCTGCGGGATCGATTAAAATCACCACAGAGCCTTTTGGGGTTTCAAGCGTATTTACCCGTTATTCTTTTCGTCCGACTCGGCTATAACTTCAACGCAAAAGCCGTGATATCCGCAGGAAGGACAATTAAGTTTCCTTGCGGTCGCCGTATGTTTTGCCTTGAATATTTCCTTAAACGTCTGTTTGAAAACGGTATGACATTCCGGACAGATATAGGACACTTTTTTATAGTACCAGCGTGAAACGAAAATGCCGTAAAAAATTGCAATAACCGCCCATATCACAAACAGCCACCACAGTCCTTTATCAATCCACAGAATAATGGATGTCCACTGCAATATCGAAACGGGGAGACCGGTCAATAGCAAAATGATACGCATTTTTCTGAGTTCTTTTTTACCCTTCATCGTGTGTGCTATGTCACCGATGGATTCGACGGAAAATTCTTTGACACCCTTTAGTCCGGCTTTAAGTTCCTCCAATTTTTTGAGTTTTTCCTGATGCTCTCTGATTTCTTTTTTCAAAGTCTGTTCCTGCTGTTCCAAAATCAGCGAAATGACGTTGTTTGAATTTTCTTCGGCAAGTATCTCGGAAATTGAATTTATCGGAAGTCCCAAATCCCTGAGAAAACATATTATTTTCATTCGCTTCAAATCGTCTTCGGAATAAAGTCGCCTGCCGCCTTCCGAGAGTTCCGACGGCACAAGAATTTCACGGTTATCATAATATTGAACCGTTCTGACCGTCACACCGCAGAGTTTCGCAATCTCTCCCGTCGTATATTTTGACATAGTTTTCCACCTCCTTCGATTGCAGTATAACACATTACGTTGCGTTACAAGCAAGCCCTTACGCAAGGGGATTTTTTCAAAAATTTAATATTTTTTATAAAATTTCTCAATATGTTCCGACAACGAGTTAAATTCATCACCAAATAAACGGAATAACCTTATATTTTACTTTCTTTCTGTATTCCTTATATATTATCTTCATTTCGGTCAAACGAAACGCCCTCATAATCGTATAAAACAATATCCCCCGTGCCTATGTCGTAATAGCAAGCCTGAAGATTTATTTCCCCCGCCTCAACTTTTTCCTTTACAAAATCATAGGTCATAAGATTATTAAGCTGCCCTATCGCATTAAATTTTTCAAGCAACACAAGTTTATCTTCTTCTTTCATGTTCGGATATTTTGAATCGACATAATCGGAAATAAAGACACTTTGCGAAATCCATTCGGTCGTGTAAGGGAGAGTATTTTTATATTCCGCAAATTTTCGGATAGCGGCACAGCCTCCGCAATTTGAGTGTCCGCCGACTATAATATTTTTTACTTTGAGAATTTTTACCGCATATTCCAAGGCGGAAACCACCGCATAATTTTCATCCGCCTTATCTTTGCTCGGCACGATATTTGCAACATTTCTTATCTGGAAAATTTCGCCCGTCTTTGCCCCAAACAGTGTTTCCGCATTCACTCTCGAATCGGAACAACCGATAAAAAGAGTATGAGGCTTTTGTTCGTCTTTTAACTCGCTATAAAAATCCTTATTAAGTTCAAATTCCGATTCTTTGAATTTTTCAAATCTTTTCTTTAAGTCCACAATTTTACCCTCTCTTTGTATTCAAATTTTGCAATACAATTTTACCATATATACTTATGTTTTGCAATAGAAAAAAGTCCCCTGAATAAAATATTCAGGAGCCTTTCAAGATTTAGTTTCGCAGTGCATTATGCGAACGAATAACTAAAGATATTATTTAATTTCAATCTCTTTAGCACTCTTTGACTTTGTCTGCTTAGGAACGACAATCTGCAAGATACCCTCGTCGAGTTTTGCTTCAATGCCTTCATCGTTTGCATCTGCCAAGAAAATGGCACGCTGCATTGAACTGCATCTACGCTCACGGTGGACATAGTTATCGGTATCCTTGTTTGTCTCCTCGTTACGCTCGATACAGATAGTCAAGCGGTCATCGTTGAGAGCCAGACGGATTTCTTCCTTCTTGATTCCGGGAAGTTCCGCCTCGATGGTGTAAGCATCGTCAGTCTCCTTAACGTCCAACTTAAATGTGTCGTTCATCAGATTTCTGGATGTCGGCCAGCTGTCGTTGAAAAAGTCGTCCATCATATTGAATAGACTGTTTGAGAAAAGTTCGTTACGTCTGCGATTGAAGGGTATTAATCCTGCCATATATAAAATCTCCTTTTTTGTATTGATTTTAGCACTTGAATGGGTCGAGTGCTAATTACAGCTTGATTATAACATGCAGGGGGCTATATGTCAAGGCTTTTTGAGAAATGTTTACAATTTGTTCAAAAAAGAATAACAAAATGGAGATATAAAATGCTAAACCATTATTCACCGCAAAATTCGCAGAACTGTCTTCTCTATTTCGGCAATATCATATCAATTCCGCGTTGCAAAGTATCACCGTCAATCGCACCGCTTGCCTGCGTTACGACATATCCGTCGCTGTCGATAAAATAAGTGGTGGGGATTGAATAAACGCCGTAAGTTGTCGCCGCTTCGGATTGCGTGTCATAAAGCACGGGGAAAGAATAGCCCTTTTCCGTAACAAATGCAGATGCTTTTTCTACGGTTTCTCTTGAACCGTCGGTCAGATTAACCATGAGGAAATTTACTTCCTCGCCGAGTGCTAAAAACTTTTCATTAAAATCGGGCATCTCCATCTGACAAGGTCCGCACCAACTTGCCCAGAAATTAAGCACGATGGGTTTTCCGAAATAGTCGGACAAACGAACTTCGTTACCATCTGCATCATAAACGACAAAATCCGGTGTCTGTATTTTCGCCTCAGTTTCATTTGTCTGTGTATCATCCGCTTGGCTTTCGTCCGCCGTGTTTTCATCTGACTTGCTTTCATCCGTCTGTTCCGGTGTTTGTGTCACCAACTGTTCCGGAGCATTTTCTTTTCCCAAACGATTATAAAGAACGGCTGCACCGCCGACGACCAACGCAAAGACCAGAATAATCACTATGAGTGTTTTCTTGTTTTTCATAAATTTCTCCTTAACCGAGTAATCCGAGCAGTCGTCCCATAAGTCCCGTCGCCATAAGAATACCGATAAGAACAAGCAGAACACCGCTGATTATATTTATTACTTTATAATTTTTCTTTATCCAATTAAATGCATTTTTCAGATAGTCGATAAGTACCGCACTGAGAATAAAAGGTATCCCCAGTCCCAAGGAATAGACGAGTAACATTATCATTCCCTTAACCACATGAGCCTGCTGAGAGGCAAGCATAAGAGCAGAGCCTAAAAATGCACCGACGCAGGGTGTCCAACCGATTGAGAATATCACACCGAAAAGAAAGGCTGAGAAAAATCCCATTTTATCCGTATTTACAGAACGGTTGCCGCCCTTAAAAATATTTAACTTAAAAACTCCGAGAAAGTTAAGTCCGAAGAATATGACGATCAAGCCGGAAACGATATTGACCGCTGTCTGATATTCCCGAAGAAAACTTCCCACCGTCCCCGCCAATGCACCGAGAGTTACAAATATAACCGTAAAGCCTGACACAAAGCCGAAAGCACCTTTTAACGTCTTTCCCGTTGTCCGTTCGCCGCCTCCGGCGAAATAGGAAATATAAATCGGCAACATCGGAAGCAGGCAGGGGGATATGAAAGTGATTATACCTTCAAGAAATGCTATTACATATTGCATGTACCGCCACATCCTTTACAAAACACACCGGAGAGAAGAAATCCGACAAGCCCCATATAAAGCATTGAACTTATTGGATTTGATGTAATAACACAAGTTCCGGTTGAGCAACCTACAAATTTATAATAGAGCAGTCCGATAACAGCACCGACAAGGGTGAAAATTATGGGACGAATATATTTTTTAATCTTCTCTTTAATCATAATACTAACCTCCTGCCAAAAATTCCTCAGCCATCGTAACCGCCATTGCACCGTCTGAAACTGCCGTTACTATCTGTCGGAGCAATTTGGTTCTCACATCCCCGACGGCATAAACACCGGAAATATTTGTTTTAGTAGTTTCATCTGCAATGATATAGCCATTTTTGTCAAGTGTCAGTTGATCTTTGACCAAATCGGTTACGGGTTTTCTTCCGACACTTATAAACAAGCCCTCACATTCAACAACACTTTCTTCGCCGGTATGAACATCCTTAAGACGTACTCCGGAAAGTTTGTCTTCGTGTAATAATTCGGAAATCACGCTGTTCCAACGAATTTCAACATTTTCCGCATTCATCAGCGACTCGTGGTAAACCTTCGTAGCACGCAAAGTATCTCTGCGATGAACAAGTATAACTTTTTTTACAATACGACTTAAAAGCAAAGCATCCGCTGCTGCGGAATCTCCGCCACCGACCACGACAACGGTCTTTCCTCTGTAAAACATTCCGTCACAAGCGGCACAATATGCGACACCGCGACCGACCAATTCGGCTTCTTTGGGGACACCCAACTCTCTGGGATTTGCTCCGGTAGAAATAACCACGGTTTTACCATAGAATATCCCTTCGGCGGTTTCAACTTCCTTGGGAGTAGCATTCAAATCCACACGAATAACTTCGGAATACTCGCTTTTTGCACCGAAACGTTCCGCCTGCTTTTGCATTTTATCCGCAAGCAAGAAACCGTCTATTCCGTCCTCAAATCCGGGATAGTTGTCAACCTGCTCGGTAAGAGCCATCTGACCGCCGGCAGAAAATTTCTCCAATACAACGACATCCAGACCTGCCCTTGCCGCATATAAAGCAGCCGTATAGCCACCCGGACCGCCGCCAACAATTATCATATCATAAACATGATTTGCGTTCATGTTTGTGCCTCCTATCAAACGTCGCCCATCGGCTTTAACCGACAGGCGACAAGAATTACCGTTTTATATTTCCGTCTTCCAAAGACCGTGAAGATTGCAGTATGCGTAAACAGCAACTGCCTTGTCTCCACCCAGACAGAAAGATACATTCGGCTTGTCTCCTGCCTTCAAAACCTTACGCTGACCGCCGTTTTCGGTTTCAAGATAAATCCATTCAATCAGATGTTCGGGAATCATGGGATGATCCACACTTCCGACGTTAACTTTAACAGTATCACCTTCAACGGTTGCAACGGGGACATGTTTCTCGCCACTGGCTTCAACGGTATTTGCTACCAAAGCCTCCATCTTTTCACCACAGCAAACAATCGGAATACCTGCATCATGAACCATACCGATTAAATTACCGCAACGACGACAAATAAAGAATTTACTACTCATTTATATTTCCTCCTTAATAATTTTCTGCACGTACTTCAAAGAATGACTGAGCATATTTGCATACAGAGCATACTTCGGGAGCCTTGACACCCATCTCTAAGTGACCGCAATTACGGCATTCCCAGAGAGTAACTCCGCTTTTTTCAAATACCTCTTTAGCCTCAACGTTTTTAAGCAACTTGCGGTATCTTTCCTCGTGAGCCTTTTCAATCGCAGCAACACCGCGGAACTGTTCGGCAAGGTCATGGAAACCTTCTTCATCAGCCTCACGAGCCATGCGGTCGTACATATCCGTCCACTCGAAGTTTTCACCTTCGGCAGCCTGTAAAAGGTTTTCGGCAGTATTTCCGATCTCACCGAGAGCCTTGAACCAAAGTTTTGCATGCTCTTTTTCATTTTCGGCAGTAAGCAGGAATATCTCGGCAATCTGCTCAAAGCCTGCATTTCTGGCAACTTCCGCAAAGTAGGTATATTTGTTGCGAGCCTGAGATTCACCTGCAAAGGCTTCCCATAAATTCTTTTCGGTCTTTGTGCCTACATAAGGATTCTTTGAAGAAGCTGTTTCTTCAATCTTTACGAATTTATCGGCACCTTGCCCGCAAACGGGACAGATGAAATCGGGTGTCATAGCACCTTCATGAATATAACCGCAAACTGTACATTTCCATTTTTCCATTTTCTTTTCCTCCATGTTTTCATTAAATTTGATTGTATTTAATAATATATCGACGGTATCCTCAGGAACACCGGGATAGTCTTTGATTGATTCTAAAAATTCTCTGGTATTTTCGCTTTGCGGAAGCATAAAACCCGCTTCACGAATTAAGTCCTCAGCCATCAGACGGGAAGATTTTTCCACCGCTGCACCCAAAACGTCCGACATCTGAGAGGCGATATTTTCAGCCTGAGCCTTACTCTGAACAAGCCCACGCAAAGCCTCAACAACGCTTTCTTCTTTCGCCTGTTGCGGCGGAAGAACTTTCGGCATCATTGAAATTGCACCCGAAGGACAAGCGTCGGCACAAGCACCGCAACCGATACACTTGCTTACGTCAATAATACTGTTCTCCGTGTCGGTCGCTCCGGTAGGGCATACATATAAACACAGACAGTCCTTTGTACAAAGACGAAGATTTCTTACCGCAAATTTCTCACCCATGTTTATACCCTCCTCTCAACTTTTTCAAATTTCTGACTTTGAACCTTGCATACGGGACAAAGGTCGGGAGGAGCATCACCCACGAACACAAAACCGCAGATAGTGCAAACATATACGCCCGTATTCTGAAGCATCTTTTCACCCTCGGTCTCATATCTTTTAAGAAGAGACTGCAACATACGGGTTACTTTTTCACTCCATACAAGATTACGCAACGCACCTCTGTCCGAATTTTCGCTTGCCTCTGCATTTGCATGAGGAAAACCGACGGAAAGATCCTTTTCAATAAGGTCGGCAATTTTCTCAAAACTTATGTCAGATACAGGCTCTGCATTTGCCCTAAAAAACTCGGCAAGTTGACTAAAAGCCTTTTCCTGTTCGGGAAGATACTGTTTCTCACAGCCTCTTGCCAAATTTGAACAGATTATACTCATCTCCATAGCGGACAATTCTTTTTCCACATGAGGCTTTTCTATCTGCTCTTTGACATCAGCAACCGTTTCGTCCTGCTTTTCATAAAACGCATCTTTGCCGGCACCGCACCACGGACATTTCCAATCCGACGGCAGGTCTTCCCATTTTGTGCCGGGAGCAATTCCCGCCTCGGGAATACCGACTGCCTCGTCATAGGTGTAAGAACAGACGGAGCATATCATTTTTTTCATGAATTTTCCTCGCCTCCTTTGACTATATTATACAACATAAAAATATTTTTTCCGTGATATTATCACCAAATTATTTTTCGCAACAGCATTAAAAACCCGCATATTTATTATAATAATATTTTGCGTATTTGTCAATAAAACATTGACATAAATTTAATAAAATGTTATAATTCTTTGTAGTAAGGATGGTGCGATATGGAATTTCAAGATTATTTTCCCATATGGAATAAACTTAATATAAATCAACAAAATAAGATGCTCAGAGCCTTACATTCCCAAAAAATCAAAAAGGGGACTGTTATTCATAACGGCAGCATGGAATGTACCGGTCTTCTTTTGGTAAAATCGGGACAAATGCGAGCATATATCCTCTCAGACGAAGGTCGCGAAATAACAATTTACCGTCTGTTTGACCGCGATATGTGTCTATTCTCCGCTTATTGCATGATGCGTTCAATTCAATTTGAAGTAATCATTGAAGCGGAAAAAGATACAGAACTTTGGGTTATTCAATCCGAAACCTATAAAAGCATTATGGAAGAATCGGCTGACTTGGCAAATTACACAAACGAATTGATGGCAACCCGTTTTTCGGATGTAATGTGGCTTATCGAACAAATTATGTGGAAAAGCCTCGACAAACGCGTAGCGGAATTTTTGCTGGAAGAAGCCGTTATTGACGAAAGCAAGGAACTTAAAATCACTCACGAAACCATCGCCAACCATCTCGGCTCACACCGCGAGGTCATCACCCGAATGCTTAACTATTTTCAAAGCGAAAGGATGGTCAAACTCTCTCGCGGAACGGTTACCATACTTGACGAAGAAAAACTGAGAAACCTGTAAAAAAACCAATAAAACACCCGTTATTAAATCAGCGGGTGTTTTGCTTTACGCATCCATACCGCAGTCGTAAGATTTCTCAATCAACTCACGGTCATTCATAACCGCATCATAAAACCTGAATCCGCCGGAAAAGTTGTAAGCTTCAAAGCCGTAACCTTCCAAAATACGGCAGGCAATATAACTACGCACACCACTCTGACAGTTTACATATACCGGTTTGCCCTTTTCAAGCTCATCAATACGTTCACGAAGTTCATCAACGGGAATATTCTTAAATCCGTCAATATGTCCCCGACGAAATTCACCGACAGTACGGGTATCCAAGAGGGTAACACTTCCGTCGCGAGGAAGTTTTGCATCATCTTCAATATGCCATTGTTTAAGAATACCCTTAGAGATATTATCTATCATAAAGCCCGCCATATTTACGGGATCTTTTGCGGAAGAATAGGGCGGAGCGTAAGCAAGGTCAAGGTCTTTCAAGTCCGTTGCTTTCAAGCCGGCAAATATTGCCGTTGCAATCACGTCAATCCGCTTGTCAACACCTTCATAACCCACAATCTGAGCACCCAAGAGGCGATAGGTCTCTTTCTCGAAAACCACCTTAATCGTCATTACTTTTCCGCCGGGATAATAACCCGAATGGCTCATCGGCGAAAGAATAACCTTGTCAACATCCAAACCTAAGTTTCGAGCAGTTGTTTCATTTATACCGGTTGAGGCGGCGGTCATGTCAAATACTTTAAGAACACTGCTTGCAGGACTGCCCAGATAACGGCTGTCTCCGCCACAAATATTATCAGCGGCAATTCTGCCCTGCTTGTTTGCAGGCCCCGCAAGGGAAATCAACGCATCTTCACCGCTTACAAAGTTTTTAATCTGAATAGCATCACCGACGGCATAAATATCGGGAACGGAAGTTTCCATTCTGTCATTGACTAAAATACTCCCCTTCATCCCGAGTTTAATACCCGCCTCTTTTGCAAGCGTTGATTCGGGAGCGACACCGATGGCAAGAACAGCCATATCTGCATGTAAACTTGCACCGCCTTCAAGATGTACCGTTATACCGCAATCTTTCTCCTCAAAACCCTCGGCAATATAACCCAGAGCAAGTTTGACACCGTGTTTACGCATTTCGGCGTGAATAAAAGAAGCCATGTCGCCGTCAAAATTATTCATAAGTTGTGCCGGCCATTGGACAATGGTAACATCCATCCCCAGTTCACGAAGATTTTCGGCAACTTCCAACCCGATAAAGCCGCCGCCCACCATAACGGCAGATTTCAGCTTATTCTTATCAATGAAATCTTTGATACGGAAAGTGTCCTCAACGGTACGCAAAGTAAATAATTTTTCGCTTTCCGTGCCGACAATATCAGGTTTTACGGGCTTTGCACCGGGAGACAACACAAGTTTGTCATAACTTTCTTCAAAACTTTCTCCCGTTTCAAGATTTTTAACGCTAACGCTTTTTCTGTCAATATTTATTGCCGTAACCTCATGTAGAGTTTTTACATTAACGTTAAAACGAGAGAAAAATCCCTCAGGTGTCTGAAGTGTCAGATCTTCGGGATTTTCGATAACTCCGCTTATGTGATAAGGCAAACCACAGTTGGCGTAGGAGATAAAACCGGAACGTTCAAATACTGTAATTTCTGCATGTTCATCCAGTCTGCGAATTCTTGCCGCTGCGGTTGCTCCGCCCGCGACACCACCTATAATAACAACTTTCATTTACCTTTCCACCTCTCCTGAATAAGACATTATACCGCCGATGTTTTTTACGTTGGTATAACCCATGCCCTTTAACTGACTTGCCGCCTGTCCGCTTCTGCCGCCGGAACGGCAGTAGAGGAACAAGGGAGTATCTTTATTTTCCACCTCAAATTCCACAGTTGAGATAATATGAAGCGGAATGTTTTTGCTTTCCGGAATATGACCCTTGCTGTATTCTTCGGTTGTACGCACATCCAACAGGACGGCACCGTCAGTATTCTGAAAATCTTTTACAGCCTGATTTATATCAGACTTTCTGAAGAAATCGAAAAATCCCATATCCGTTTCACCTTACAGCATTGCAAGAATTGCCTGCTTGGATCTTGCACCCATAGCCTGATTTGTAATCTTGCCGTTTTTCATTACAACGAGAGTAGGAATACTCATGACACCAAACTGGCTTGCAAGCTCCGGTTCTTCATCGACATTGACTTTGCCGACCTTGATGTCGGAACGCTCTGCGGCGATTTCGTCGATGATGGGAACTACCATGCGGCAAGGACCGCACCAAGGTGCCCAGAAATCGAGTAATACTGGCTTATCGGAATTGATAACTTCACTTTGGAAATTGTTTTTAGTGATATTAAGTGCTGACATTTTTAAGTCCTCCTTCATTTTTGTAACTTCATTATAGCACATTTCAAAATTCTTTTCTGTGATAAAATCACATTATTTTTTATTCGCCGGTTACGGTTTCACCCGTCCAACTGATAATACCGCCGAACTCAACGACATTCGTATATCCCAAAGCCGCCAACTTTGCCGATGCCTGTTTACTGCGGTTTCCGCTGCGGCAATAGACCAAAATCAGTTGTTCTTTGTTCGGAAGTTCGGGAATATCATCCGTCCCGATGGTTTCGTTAGGTATACATATCGCACCGGGAATGTGTTTGTCTTTATATTCCTCCAATGTGCGAACATCCAGAATAATGTAGTCGCTTTCCGTCTCCATCATCGAAACGGCTTCATCCATCGTTACTTGACGATAATCGGCTTTCGGTTGCTCATCCGTTGCCGTACAACTCGCAAAAATCAGCAACGCAAGCAACAAAGGTATAATCCTTTTCATAATCTCATCCTCCTGTCAGATCGGGCAAATTCAGCCCGCCCCAAAACCGTCTGAGTTTCACACCGTCAAACTCCATCCCTAAACATTGTGTCAGCAATGGCGTAAAAACTGCTTGTTCGGTTTTGTGAGTTGATTATACACGATATTTAACTTGCGTTCAGTGATAAAATCACTTTCGGTTTCAATATTTCCAAGTTAAGTTTATTGCTTACGGCTTGACCTTATAAGCCTTGCAATCACCCATAAATTTCGGTATCCGTCTCCCGCTTTCACCTGAAATGATTTTCCGTATCACAACAATATTTTTCTGTCTGTTTTTTCACAGTCATATTATATCACAAACTGAAAATCCTGTCAAGCAGGTTTCGCAAAATATTTTTTCAATGCAATTTAATTTCATTTTCTTCTTTCCCTCCCCCCTAAAACAAAAATTTATAATTTTTGGTAGTATGGTTGATAAGTATAATTCCTAAGTATGATTCCTTAGTATTACTCCTTAGTATTACTTGTGTTTCGTTTGGAAACTATTATGGTATCGTTTGGAAACTATTTTAGTATCATTTGGGAACTATTTTAGTATCGTTTGGGAACTATTTTAGTATCGTTTGGGAACTATTATTGTATCGTTTGGGAACTATTATTGTATCGTTTGGGAACTATAAAATTATCGCATTCAAAAACTTGTTGAAATATATTCAAATGATTAAATTTCATTTTTTTCTTTCCGTCCCTCTCCTAAAAAAATAAATTTCTTAGATTGTTGATTGATGTTATTCATCAATCTTATTTCTTAATATTACTCCTTAATATTATTTGCCCCTATTTTTTGTACCTTTAACCCCTATTTTTTATACCCTTAACCATTAAATTTTGTACCCTTAACCCCTATTTTTTGTACCCTTAACCCATAAAAAATAACGGTTAATTTTTAATATGTTCAAAAACGGCGGATGTAAAACTTATCCTATCACTCCCACCGTAATAACAAAACAGCCCCCGAAGGAGCTGTTTATTCGTTTTGGCAGTCGAGCAAGTTTATATTTCTTCAAATTATACAAAAAAGAAAAAGGCTATATATTGCAAACCGCAATACACAGCCATTTTTTATGGTGGAGCATAGCGGGATCGAACCGCTGACCTCTTGAATGCCATTCAAGCGCTCTCCCAGCTGAGCTAATGCCCCGAATATTTAACGAGCGAACATTCTCGCAACGCCAAAATATTATACTATACTATTTTTGATTTGTCAAGACTTTTAAATAATAAAAATCTATCCGCCATAAAATCGTCTAAAATGCACCTTCGATATGATTTAACGAAAATTTCCTGTCATTTTCAAATACTACTTCAATTATATCAAAGCGAATGTCGTTATTGATTTTCTCTTTTGCTAAAAAATGAGATGCGGTAATTTTAATGCGGTTTTCCTTGTCAATATCGACTGCCTCACCGGGAGAAAACATCTGTCCCGCCTGACGGGATTTAACCTCAACAAAGCAAATAATACCGTCAATTTCGGCAATAATATCAATTTCACCGGCACTTGTGCGAAAATTGGCGGAAAGAATTTCATAACCTTTGACCCGAAGGTGTCGTGCCGCCAAAACCTCGCCGTAACTGCCTATCTTTTGTGTTTGTGTAAATTTCATTTCAATAATTTTTTTAGAAATGACCTTCTGTGAACGGGTGAAATTCCGTATTTTTCAATCATTTCATAGTGGAGTTTCGTGCCGTAGCCCTTATGTTTTGCAAATTGATATTCGGGATATTTTTCGTCAAGTTCTTTAAGGTATCTGTCACGCGATACTTTTGCTAAAATAGATGCCGCCGCAATCGATACGGACAAACTGTCGCCCTTAATAACATATTGTTCGAGAACATTGCTTTTCGGCAGTCTGTTGCCGTCAACGATACAAAAATCGGGAGTAATTTCCAGATTGTTTATCGCCTCACGCATTGCCTGCATTGTTGCTTCTAAAATATTTATCTCGTCAATAACCTTTTCATCAACACTCACGATTGAATATGCTATTGCATTTTGCGTAATAACATCAAACAGCTGCTCTCGCTTCTTTTCGGAGAGTTTTTTTGAATCGTTCAAGCCAATATCGACAAGACCGTCGGGCAAAATTACCGCTGCTGCAAATACGGGACCTGCAAGCGGACCACGTCCCGCCTCGTCAACACCGGCGATAAGTTTATAACCTTTTTCTTTTAATTCGTTTTCAATAATATAATCAGACATAGTACAAATATCAATCCAAATCCGGTTTTTCAAAAGAAAGTCTGCCGAGTTTTCCCGCACGAAATTCATCAATAAGAATAATCGCCGCACGTTCGGTATCAATCTCTCCGCCGCTTATGAGCATCCCTCTTTTTCTGCCTAAAAGTTCGAGCAGTTCATGTCCGTTAAGACCGTCGAAATCAGTCATCTTATATCTTTCGGTAAGTCTTGTGGGATAGTCTTTTGCAAGAATTTCCAAAAATCTGCAAGCAAGAGTTTCAATATCATAAACCTGATCTTTTACTCCGCCGGTGATTGCAAGTTTATCACCGACCGACGGGTCATCAAATTTCGGCCAGAGAACGCCGGGAGTGTCCAAAAGCTCAAGTCCGCCGGGAGCGACAAACCATTGATTATGACGAGTAACACCTGCCCTGTCCTCAACTTTTGCACGCTTATTCCCCGTCATACGATTGATTAAAGACGACTTCCCTGTGTTCGGTATGCCGACAACCATCGTACGAATCGCTTTGCCGACCATACCTTTTTCAACATTTGCCTGTATCTTTTCTGCACAAACGGTTTCGACAGCTTCTCTGTATTGTTTAAGACCGCGACCTGAACGGCAGTCAACGGCAATGGCAATCTTATCCTGATTTTTGAAATATTCAATCCAAAGGCGAGTGGTGTTATTATCCGCCAAATCACATTTGTTCAATAAAATAATCTGCGGTTTTTCCTCAATTATGCTGTCCAAATCCGGATTCATTGACGACATTGGAATTCGAGCATCTAAAAGAACGCTCACGCAATCAACGAGCGGGAGCGACTCTTTAATTTTCCGAGTAGCTTTTGCCATGTGACCGGGAAACCACTGGACATTTTGTTTTTGTGTATCAGTCATTATTCAGTATAATCATAAATCGAAGGCGAGCCGGCAGGGAAAATCCTGAATATCGCCTTGCCTAAAATATATTCTTCTTCAACAAAACCAATAATCTTTGAACGGCTGTCGGTACTGTTATTTCGATTGTCTCCCATCACGAAAACACAGCCGTAGGGAACATAAAGCGGGAATTCCATTTCGTCGCTCACATGTTCGGTAGTCATCGTCTTTGCATACACTTCATTAAGTGCCTGATCGTCAACAAAGACATAGCCCTGATTAAAGTCAATATCAACCTTCTGACCGCCGACGGCAATTACTCTTTTGATAATCGGCTCATTAAATTCGTTTGGTTTTACAACAACCACGATATCACCGTAAGACGGGTTGTTATATACCGTCTGAACGACAAGCCAATCGCCGTCATGCAACGTGTCTTCCATTGAATGTCCGCTTACACCGACGGGACGGAAGATAAAAGTAAATATTACCGCAATGACAACAAGTGCGGAAACGACAATGGAAATAGTTTCAAGCAAACGGCTGTGTGCTTTTTTTATTTTGGGAGTAACAACTTCTTCAGGGTCTTCCGCAAGTTCAATTTCTTCGGGAGTAGGTCCTTCACCCGTTGCCGCATACAAATACTCTCTCTTGATTTTCTCGTCTGATTCTCTTGTATTTTTCTCAATCTCCTGAAGTCTTTCAGAAACCAGATGAGCAGTAATATTTGAAACGGTCTGTTGTCCGGATTTAATTTTCTGTGGCGGAGTGCGGGAGTATTTTTTTTCTAAACTGTCAAGATATTCTTTTTCGTTCATCAGCTCACCGTTTCCTCGTCATATATCGCATAGTTGCCTGTCGGAAGCAGACGCAACTGTGCTTTGCCCAAAATTCTTTCAAATTCAATCATACCGATTCTGCCGACACGACTGTCGCTTGAATGATTACGATTATCGCCCATTACAAAAACGCTGTATTCGGGAACTGTTACCGGAAATTCAACGTCATATTGAGATTTAGTCAATTCCGCAATATAATCTTCTTGCAAAATTTCGCCGTTACGAGTAACGACACCACTTACAAAATCAATGTCAATTACATCACCGGGCAAGCCGATAACTCGCTTTACAAGCGGTTCTTCGTCGGTTATTTCGCGGCTGACAATGACAATATCTTCATATTCGGGAGCATAAAATCCCGTCGATACCACAAGCCAATCACCGTCAACCAAGGTCGGATTCATGGAATGTCCTTCAACCTGAACGGGTCTGAACAGAAATGCAAGCATCAACGCAAAAAGCACAAAAGCAATCGCAACCGATGAAACCGCTTCAACTATCATCGTTGTAATTGCCTTCGCTTTATAATTCTCTTCGGTAGTTTTCATCAATTTATCCTAATATTTTGAAATAAAAAGCAGGGAGACATACTGCTCCCCCAAAATTCAAAGAGGGCGTACACCCATCTTAGCGAATATGCTCCTTAACCTTAGCCGCTTTACCAACTCTACCACGAAGATAATAAAGTTTAGCTCTGCGAACACGACCGCGTCTGATAACCTCAACCGCACCGACACGAGGGCTGTGAATCGGGAAAACCTTTTCAACACCAACACCGTAAGAAAGACGACGAACAGTGAAAGTTTCGGAAACTCCGCTACCCTTGCGAGCAATTACAGTACCTTCAAACTTCTGAACTCTTTCCTTATTGCCTTCACGAATAGTGATGTAAACAGCAACAGTGTCGCCGATATTAAACTGCGGGGGGTCTGACTTTAAGCAGCTGTCAGATATGAGCTTTAATGCGTCCATAATGGGACCTCCAATTTTTATGGCGTTCATGCGATTTTCGCAGAGGACCGTCCGATTTAATGTGCGTACATTAAACACCGTTGCAGGAAACAACGAACATAACGCTCCTCACATTATACATATTTTATCCCCAAATGTCAAGTACTATTTTTGATTTTAGTATAATATAGTAAATTGTTCGATATTTCCCCAAAAAATCAATTGACTTTTGAGTAAAAATGTATTACAATTAACTTAATATATCAACCCGTTGCTCATCACAAAAATCTATTATTTAAGAGGTAGTATAAAACCATACCTCAACCGGAAAGGATGTTTATTATGGAAAATAAGCAAGTTGTCAATTACTCGGAACAGGAAGTCATGGAGATGCTTGATGATACCAGCAAACTTATAGCAAAAGAACGGGCAAGCAATTTATCATCATCTTTCGCAGCTGCTCAAAATAGTACTGTTTTGACAAATGATGTTGAATTTTTCAAGTGGATGGCACAAAATTATCGGCAATCCACCATATTCAATTCAAACAGCAATATGCTAAACTACATTAATAAAGGTGCCGGTAAAGAAGCATGGTTTGCAAAACAAATCCAAGGCAAAGGCTATGAATGGGATTGGATGACTGCACAACGAAACAGTATTCGTAATATTACCAAAGTTTATGATGCCGGAGATGTAGCAAACCGTGCTGCAAGCGATGTTACTGTCAAAGATATTCTTACCGGAAAATCCTATGAAGCACAGATGAAAGCATATGTCAGCAAAACAAATCCTGATTTAAAAACCACTCCCCAAGATATGAAAGTCGTAACCAACGCCGAAAAAACCGGTATAGTTTCTAAAAATGGATATAAAGATGTAGAAAGCTTTCAAGATGCAAAAACCATCCAAAAAAATGTTGATAATCGCATGCAAAAAATTAAAGACGGAAAAGCAACACCTACGTATAATTTCAAAAATGTTGCAGGCACAATGGTAAAGAGCGGACTAATAGCATGTGCCTTTGGTGTAACAATTGAAACGATAGCATCCTATAAACTTTGGAAATCCGGACAACTTACAGACAGCGAATACTTAAAGGAAATTGCAAAAGCAGGTGGCGATGCGGGGTTAACAGGCTTTGCAACCTCAGGAATTATGATACCCGTTTCTGCGGCAATTACTGCAGCCGGGGTATCAAATCTTCTTACAATCCCCATCGCCTTTGTAGTTAGTGCCGGCATAAATAAAATCATTGCTCCATGTTTTGGCAGAGGCGACTACAAAAAATATCTTAATGAAGCAAAATATTATCAAAGTCTTGAAGACATATATGACGGTTTAGTTATGAGTATGGAACAATCCGCAAATCAGTTTGGAGAATTTATAACTCAATTTGCATATCAATGCAATACCTATCAACTCTTATCAGAAAAGAACGAAGAAATAAATAAAGATTTAATTGACCTGTATAATTCGATTTAAGGAGAGCAAAATGAAGTATTTAACCCAACAAGACATAGACTATCTGGTGAATCAATCAACAGACCGTATCAACATCACACTTGCCGGAATGACAGCACTTATGAAAGATACAGATGCTAATATTGAAGCAATGGAATCTCAATCTTGGTATAAGCGTATGCTTAACACGGTATTAGGCAAGAACAAAGCAACAAAACTGGAAATTCAACAAAATCATGATAAACTGAATGCTTATATGTCCGAAGCAATTGCCGCTCTCTATGATCGTCAATGCATTGATGAAAAAATCATACCCAGTCTCGGCTTGCAAATAAATCAAATTTATGCTGAGCAAATACAACTAAAACAGATACTTGGTGCATTTGTAAACAAACTAAATGAAAAGATTGAGAGTGTTGATAAATTTCATCTTCTCTGCCGCGAAATAGTGCAAGGAGTTTATCAAAATGAAAACATCATATCTATGTTTTCTATCATTTCACAACTTGACAAACGCATTCTTCAAGACGAACGACGTCTTAATGTTATAAAAAGAGATATGAGCGACAATAATCTCCTTCCCGGAAAAATAAAAATATTTGATTTACTTCTCACAATATTAAATCTTCCCCCTGAGAATATTGGTACCCTCTATTTTGAAACAAAATCACTCGATAATAGTGTTATTGCACGTGCAATTTCTTCCGTTATAGAAAACTATCATTTTCTCTCTGATATAGAAAAAGAATTAACAAAAAAGAAAACTGTAATTGTTGACACATTAAAAAAAAATGATTTCAAGCGTTGTGTCAGAGTGACTTATTCCCTTATTTTTGATGACCTAATTGATGCAAAAACTCAATATTTATTAATTGATTCCGAACAAATTGATGCAAAAACTCAATATTTATTAATTGATTCCGAACAAGAGGAAAAAACAGTAGTCGATGAGATTTTTCGAATTCAAGATCTGGCAGAAACGCTTTTTGGACACGATACAAGTATATCCTGCGGTTATCTTTCAGCTCCGCAAATCGATAAATTTGTTGCCGATAAATATGCTGATCATACCGATATATTTTTATCGGCACAAACTCTTGAAGAATTAGAATTTAAGCACTATTTTAGTGAAAAATCTGCTGAATTATTGACTGACGATGACTTTATACAAGGCATAGCTTTTGACCATATTTATAATCATTATTTCGATAATCAAGTCAAATTACTCAAAGGATCCGTAAATAATTTACCGCCAACACTAACCAACAGAAATGATTCAACTATTCTCAAATTGAACGAAATTCTATCGGAAGACACAATTAAAAAGAAACTAGCAATTGTCATTGCCAATACTTTTGATGATGTTCAATTACTAATAGGACCTTTACCCGGTGATGGAACAAAAATTAGTAAAAAGCTTTATGATAAGCTCCATAACAAAATTAACGAGAGAATTAATGAAGCATATCATTCAGAGATTTGCAAAGAAATCTTAGATTTGATATATGAACTTAACTAATGCAAAACCTTTAATTGAAGACAACATAAATTAATTTAACTCTTCATACTTTTAATTTTTTCAAAAAATACAAAAACCAACATAGCATCTCTTTTTCGGCATTACGCCCGTTATGAAAAACACCAATGCGTTTTTGTAAAAATGTCCTCTGACACTTTTTCAGAAATTCCCAATTAAAATAACCCTATGGAGAATATCCAAAGGGTTATTTTACAATAAATCGTTACGGCTGGGCGGTTACATGCTTTGCTTCGCTTTCATGCTCAACGGAAATAAAGTTATTTCGCTTTGCATAAGCCCAACGCATTTCAAAAATATGAACCGCATCAAAGGGGATATAAAGTTGGTCGCGGTTTAATCTTTTGACGGTGGCGGGAAGTTTGACCTGCCCCCTGTCCGTCTCGGCAATATCGCTGTTTTCGGTAAATTCCGCCCAGTGAGCATACATATCCAATCGGATTTTGCCTTCGGTTTTCTTAACATCTCCGCCGACAAAAGGAGCCAAAAGTCCCAAAGCACCGTACCAGATACCGTCAATATTCCGACAGCATAAATCCGCCTGCATAAGCCCCAAATCCATACCCTTAAAAAACATTTTTGTTCTGTTCGGACCGAAAAACGGAGCAACCGCATGCGGTAAAATCTCATCTTTTCCCTTGTCGATAACACATTTATCGGCAATTCTTCCGTCATCAAGTTCAGCGGTAATCGTAATTTTATCGCCGTCAACCTCAACGACGGTTACGCAGGCATTTCGCTCTTCCTGTGCATAATATGCGGCGTGCCAAATTTTACTCATCGTTTTTGAGCCGGGAGGATTTTGGTTTGAGTTGCCGAGCATATAATGAACAGTCCCGCATGAAGGTTTTTCAAATAATTCCTCATTTCTAAGAGGGAAAGAGCGGGAAAAATTATGTTCATGACCGGAAAAAAGAATGTCCAACTTTTCCATACCCTCCCGCATAACGGGATAGGCATCATAGTTCTGACAGTCAACTCCCGAATAGCAAATCGGGAAATGATATACACCTATTTTCCAAGTTGAATTATTTTTATCCAAGTCGGAAATAAGCCAGTCATTGACTTCTTCAGGACCGTTTATTCCGATAACCGAAAAATGCACGTTGCCGTAATCGAAAGTATAACATTCGGTTTTCCAAATGCTCGGACCGTCATATTTATAACTGCCCTTAAACTGCTTGTTAAAAAATTCGGCAGGCTCGGCATAGTAGCGACCGATTCCGTTTTTGTAGTCCGCAAAACCGCGGTTATCATGATTTCCGACAGCCATCTGAAGCGGAATATACTCCATAATATCCTTAAATCCGAGCAAGGCACCGTTCCATTGCACCTCGTGCTGACCGCAATCGGTATTGTCGCCTCCCGTCAAAATAAATCTTGCGTCGGGATGTTTTTTGAAAGTCTCTTTGAGCAGATTATTAAAATACGAATAGTCGGGACATTCGTGCGGCTCGCCTTTTTGCTGGTCGGCTACACAAATAAACTTAAACTTTTCAAGATTTTCGGGAGCAGTAGTAAAAAAATATTCCTCGCTGCGATTTTGCCTGTCTCCGCAAGTGTAATAATATTTCGTATCGGGCAAAAGACCTGCCAAATGCACCCAAAACATACGGGAATGGTCAATATCGCTCTTAAATTCTCCTGTTTCGGCGGCGACTTTTTTATATTCTACGTCTCCGTCTTTTCGGTATTCAACATAGCCGTCGGTAACTGAAATATCACATCTCCAAGTAACCGCCATTGTCGTTGACGGATTGTCATATATGCTTATCATAATATGATCCGGCGTTACTTTTGATGATCTGCTTGTTTTAATTATTTCCATCATTTACCATCTTTTCAACGATATTCTTCGCCTGCAAAAGTTCGTTTGCCGAATGAAAACTGTGATTGTAAAGTTCTAAAATATACGCACCATTATATTTCATTTCTCGGCAAGCGGCAAAAAATTTATTAAAATCAAAATCACCCGCCCCGACGGGAAGACAATCATCCTCAAAATTGCTGTCGGAAATGTGAATATGACATATGCTTTCGCTCAAATTTTCGATAAATTCATAGGGTGAATATCCCGCACGACGAGCCTGTTTTACATCAAGCACAACCTTAAATTTTTCGCCTATTGCATTTTTCATTTTCAGTAAAAATTCGGGGCTTTCGCTTCTGTGCAACACAACATTTTCCTGAGCAAAAATCACACCATATTCACTTGCAATATCAATCATTTCGGAAAATCGCTTAAAATATTCTTCATCCGGAATACTGCCCGGACTTTTTATACCGTGAACAACAAATATATCCGCACCGAGTTTTTTTGTTACCTCGAAAAAGCGACGATACAGCGAAATATAATCAAGATAGCGACGATAATAACTTGAAAAAAGCGAAAAACTCTCCGCAAAAGAGCCGTAGGGATGAACGGACACAATATCCATACCGTATTTGTTCTTAATGTTCAGAATATTATCTATAAACTCATCCTCAATTTCACGCGGAGAATTTATAAAAAACTCGCAGGTTTTTATTCCCATATCGGCAATCTTCCGAAAAGATATTTCCGTTTCTTCGGGATAAAAACAGGCGGATGAAATACCGACTTTATTCATAAATATCACCGTCTTGAACAATCGGAATTTCTTGCATAAGTTCGCATTTTCTCCCGCTGTGCCACAACATATTCTCGGTTCTTAAAGTGTAGCCCGTTCCGGGAGGAGTAAGCCACTCGGTTATTGGCATTTCGGGCAAAGCGAAAAAGGCACATATTGTCATGATAACTCCGCCGGTAGCAATTATAGCAACCTCTTCTGTTCCCGAAGTCATCATTGCCTCAACAATTGATCCGAATGTTGTGCATACTCGTGCTGCAAATTCTCGGTTGGTTTCTCCACCGGGAGCGGCAAAATCGGGATTTCCCTTAAGCCATTCGACAAAAACGGGATCATCCGCCAACTCGTCGGGAGATTTACCGTCATATTCTCCGAAATCACATTCGGTTAAGCCGTCCATTTTCGCATATTGACTGTCGGGATAAATGAGCATATATGTATCAAAGCAACGCTCTAAATTCGGAATAAATACCGTCTGAACATAGGGGTATATACTGTTCTCAACCATATCCCGAATTTGTCGGATTGACTCATCGCAAATAGGAATATCGGTATATTGACCTTCATATATTCCCTTTAATGTATTTTCGGTATAACCACAGCGAATTAAATGTATACGATAAGATTTCATAACTGCCCCTTTAAAAATAAAAAATGTCCGCAAATGCGAACAGTGGTGCGGATGACGGGACTTGAACCCACATGAAATTGCTTTCACCAGAACCTGAATCTGGCGCGTCTGCCAATTCCGCCACATCCGCAGGTGAGAGAATTATATCATATATTCGATAATTTGTCAACGAAATATTACAAAAAAAGCCCGGACTTTTGCCCGGACCTAAAAGTCATATTACTTATGCTTCAGAAGCGGTAAGGAAACCGAAAAGCTTCTTGAGAAGTTCGAATAAACCCTTAAGGAACTCGATAAGAGCCTCAAAATTGAAGTTGCTCATTGTGTGCACCTCTTTTCAAAATAAAATAATTGTAAAAATACTTTTACCAAACTTAGATGGTTTCAGGTTCAATACCCTTGAGCTGAGCAAGGAATGTTACGATAAGATTGTAGAGAGTTTTGAAAAAATTAATAATCTCTGCGAAGATATCCGTATTCATTAATCACACCTCTTTTCAAATCATCAGCGCCGGCTTACGGTGCTTGCGTTTCAGGCTCAGTTTCTCTGCCTCTTACTCCGCCATACCCGAAGAGGGCAAGGATCTGCATAATTATGGCGATGAATTTTTGTACGAATTCCATGAAACGATCCATACCTTAACCTCCGTTTAGCTGATTGATAGTACCAATATTTGGATACATATGTATAATAACAGATTTATTTCAATATTGCAAGCATTATTTGCAAAAAAAGCGAATATTTACACTTATTGCAAATTGTTGCAACATTTCAAGGGAGAATAACATAAAAAAGACAAAATCCACTCAGCAAGGAGTGGATAATCAGACAAAGTGTCTATTTTAGAGACCAACATCGCCCCAAAGAGCAGACCAGTCAACTTCAATACCGAGAGCTGCGAGAATCTGCTCAAAAAGAGCTAAAATCTTCTTGATGTACTCAAGTAAAATTTCCATGATTACACCTCTTTTACTAAAAATTTGAGAATTGACGGCACGTCAAAAGAACGCACCGTCGAAAATCAGACATTAGACAGCAGTTGTAGCAATGCCGAATAATTTTTTGATAATTTCGATAAGCTTAACAAGATAAGCTACGAAAATTTCAATGATGGAAACAGTCTCAGCACCGTCTTCTCTTCCGAAACTGAAATCAAAATCAAAATTCATAATGAAACTCCTTTATTAAAATTGTTAAAGACTTAAACTAAGGCTTGGAAAAGAACTCTGCAAATGTTTTGCCAAAGAGAGCTGCGAACACATCAGCGATAGCCTTAAAGAAAGCCTTGATTACGTTGATAATTTCTTCGAATGACATAGTTTTCACCTCACAACAAAAATGGGAAAATCCGAATTATTCAGTTTCATCAACTGGGAAACCTAACATTTTCTTGATGTACTTAATTAAATCAAGTAAAGCCTGAAGCATCTGAAGAAGAATTGCCATTTGTGTACACCTCACTTTCGATAATGTCGGATAATCTCTTACAGTAATATTCTATCACATTAAAACTGAAATTGCAAGCCTTTTTTTATATTCCTTAAATATTTTAACAAAATATCACATTGTTGCAATATTTACTTTATCTGAGCAAGTGTTTCTTTGATTTTCTGAGGTATCGGCAGCCCCAAACCAACCGCATTTTCTATCAGAGAAATACATTCATTCGACATATAGAAAAATATTGTTGCCGTTCTAAGCATACAACTGCCTGTTAAAAGATAAACATCAAGCAAATTTGCCGCACCGATGAGCAAAAATATGGTAAGTTTACGAAATATTCCCCTAAACCCGATTTCGCTTGATAACTCCTTTTTAACCACTGCCACCATCACACCGGTAATATAATCTGCAACCACCATGCACATAAGTGCAATTAAAAGTCCGTCACAACCTCCGATGAAAAACCCAACCAATGCACCGAGTGATGCTATGCTCACGGTTATACTATTTATTCTCATCATAAACCTCCGATTTTATGTCTTTCATTATTTTTTCTCCGGCTTCATCCGTTAAATATTTTATCCAATCTCCCGCAAAGAACTCCTCGCATTCTCGCTTCAAATTTCGTTTTATCCGTTTGCTTTGCGGATTATTTTTAATAGTTTCGAGTGCCAAACGATAGTCATCTTTCGCTTGCTCAACTATCGCTTTACACAGTTCTTGGTAATTTTTATGAAATTTATTCACCTAGGCAAACATCCTCCCCGCTATTTTTATTTCATCACATCGGTCTGCCGCTATCGGAATATTCTGTAAAAGAGCCGCCGGCATCACAGTTTTCTTACCGTACCGAATATTCAAATCATCAACAGTATTAAATATTTTCTCCATTTTTACTTGTATCCCCGCATCACAATCAAAAGTTGTCTGAACGGGCGTATTGTCAGGCACCAGATCGATTGCCCGAATTGTAAGCGAGCGGACATTCATACTCCAATAATATTTTTCACGAAATAATTTTCTCGCCGCATAAGTCAGTTCAAGCGGATTTCTTGTCGGATATGAAAGTTTAGTCTGATACTGCCGAAAACTTAAATCTTCGGTTCGTACCATAATCTGCACTCCCGTCGCAAGAAGATTGTTTATACGAAGCCTATGTCCGACATCAACCGACAGTTCCAGAAATACCGCATCAACCTCGTCATTGTTTACCGGGTCAGTAACACATGTTGTCCCGTGACCGACAGATTTTATCGGCACTTTATAATTCATATGCATCACTCTCGACTCATCAAGTCCGTTGGCATAAGTCCACATTCTTCCGCCATGAACACCAAATATTCCTTCCAGAATTTCCGGCTCGGTCTGAGCAATCTGACCTATCGTATTTATCCCGCAACTCTCCAGTTTTGCCGAGGTGGCTCGCCCCACATAAAGCAATTCATATGCCGGCAAATTCCATATTTTTTCGCGAAAATTATCTCGTCTTATCTCAGTTACCGCATCCGGTTTTTTCATATCGCTTCCGAGCTTTGCAAAAATTTTATTGAACGATACACCAATGCTTACATTCACACCAAGTTCCCGCTTAATTGCACTTTTAATTTCATTTGCTATCGTCACACCGTCACCGAAAACCATACTGCTGCCGGTTACGTCGAGCCAACATTCATCCATCCCGAAAGGCTCGATCAAGTCGGTATATCTCTCATATATCTTATGTGCCAATTTGGAAATTTTCAAATATTCATTGTAATTCGGCGGCACCATAATCAGATTGGGACAAACCTGTTTTGCTTGCCAATTAGCCATTCCTGTCTTTACTCCCGCTCTTTTTGCAAGTTCAGATTTCGCAAGCACGATTCCGTGTCGATTTTCCGTTGAACCGCAGACGGCAACCGCTTTGCCGCGAAGATCGGGATTGAGCATCATTTCAACCGATGCATAAAAACTGTTCATATCTGAATGTAATATCGTTCTTGCCATACTTTATTTCCTGCAACTTTTCCTTGATTTGTGTAATTAATTCTCACAATCATAATGTAACACATTTTCACCTTATTGTCAAGTACCTTTCACAAAATATTTTTACAGCAGGTAAAAATGTTTTAAACAAACACAATTGAAGCAAAAAATCCGTCTTGACATAAATAGTAATGTGTGATATAATGCAATCGTCTGACTATGTAATTAGGTGTGATCTTCTTTGGAGAAGTTTGTAATAAATGGCGGAAAACAGCTCAATGGTGAGGTTTATGTCGGCGGAGCGAAGAATGCGGTAGTTGCAATCATCCCTGCGACCATCCTCGCAAATGATGTTTCCCGTATAGAAAATGTACCCGACATTGAAGATGTCGCGAACATGCTTGAAATAGTCGAAAGTCTGGGCGGAATCGTTACTCGTGAAGATGCCCATACTTATGTTATTGATACCCGCGATGTTTCTTGTACAATCGTCGAGAAAGAAATTGCCGAAAAATTACGTGCGTCCTATTATTTAATGGGCGTACTTTTAGGTCGTTTCAACCATTTCAAAGTTGCCCTGCCCGGCGGCTGTGATTTAGGTGCAAGACCGATTGACTTACATATCAAGGGTTTTGAAGCACTTAACGCAAAAATTACCGATGACGGCTATTATATTGAGGCGACAACACATGGTCTTGCCGGTGGCTCGGTTTATTTTAACACGGTAAGTGTCGGTGCAACCGTAAACACCATCTTGGCTGCCGTCAAAGCTCCGGGCGTTACAATCATTGAAAATGCGGCAAAAGAACCGCATATAATCGACCTTGCCAACTACTTAAACAAATGCGGTGCCGATATTCGCGGTGCCGGTACAAATACGATAAAGATAAAAGGTGTTGACTCCCTTCGCGGCTGCGAACATGCCATCATCCCCGACCAAATTGAAGCGGGAACTTATATGCTCGCTTGTGCTGCTGCCGGCGGTACTGTTACCGTTAAGAATGTAATCCCCCGACATCTTGAATGTATCACTCAAAAACTTCTTGAATGTGGAGTATATGTTGACGAATTTGTCGATTCCGTTCGTGTCCGCACAGAGAAGAGCCGTCACACAAACTGCGATATTTACACCACCCCCTACCCCGGTTTCCCGACCGATATGCAACCACAGTTTACCGCATTTTTAGCTATCGCAGAGGGCGTAAGCACAGTCAGCGAAGGTGTTTGGTCAAATAGATTTAGATATGTCGATCAGCTTCTGCGTATGGGTGCGGACATCAAACGCTTGGGAGACAATAAAACTGCAGTTATAAAGGGCGTTTCCGAACTTCACGGTGCATTGGTCAAAGCAGACGATTTAAGAGCCGGTGCCGCCATGATAATCGCCGGTCTTGCCGCAACCGGAAGAACCGAAATCGAACAGATTTATCATATCGACAGAGGTTATGAAGCGGTTGTCGAAAAATTAAGTGCCTTAGGTGCAGACATCAAACGTGTTGACGACACCGAACCTCCGCTTACCGTTATAACGGTAGCATAAATAAGCATAATAAAAATTAAGCCGACAGCATACAACTGTCGGTTTAATTTTATGTTTCATGTTAAATATCAAATCTCATCAAATTCAGCAACAACTGCATCGTGGTCAGAGGGAGCTTGTCCATCAATACGGATATTGATAACCTTAAAACTTGCAACTTTTGCATCTTTGTTATTAGTGAGAATGTAGTCAATGGTGTGATCGCCGTTTGATACGTCGTTCTTGTCAAAATTGTGCCAAGTGCCAATAATATCGGACTCCTGAGCCATATCACGGACATCGTAAAGACCGTTGTCAAGGAAAATCTTAAAACACTCAGAATCGGGATATATATTAAAGTCGCCGGTCAATATCGTATGAACATCGGGATAAAGTTCTCGAATTTTTTCGCAAATAAGTAACGCACCGTTTATTTGAGCTTCTCTGCCTACATGATCAAGGTGGGTGTTAAAATGAGCATAGATTTCTTCCGTAATTTCATCCTTCAAAAGTGCATAGGAACAAATACGGATACAAGCAGCATCCCAGCCTAAACCGGGCTCGGTAACCTCTTCGTTAAGCCAGAAATTGCCGCTGTCAACAACGGTAAAACGATCCTTTTTGTAAAAGACGGGACTGAATTCCCCCTCTTTATCGCCGTCGTCCCGACCTACGCCGACATAAGAATACTCGGGAAGAGCTTCCGAAATCTTCTGCATCCAATCCCAATGGGCTTCCTGCAATCCGAAGGAATCCGGAGACTGACTTTTAATCACATCAACGACCATAGATACACGGCCTTCCCAGTGTGCACAAAGAATGTTGAATGACATTATTTTCATGACAAACTCCCTCAATTTGATATTATTTTACGAGCGACATCGCAAGTTCCGGCTCATCCGTGATAAGTCCGTCAACATCATCAATATTAATAAGTTTTTGCATACCTGCTTTGGTATTCGGAGTCCATACATTGATACCGATATTATTACGACGCATAATATCGCAAAGAACACGATTGCAAACGACATCCGCCGGATGAATATAATCGGGATTTGCCGATAAAATCATATTAAGCGGCGGTAAAATACGTTGACCTTCTATTCTCTGCCAAGTCGGGAAAAGATATGCCGTCTTGCAATTTTCATCAATTTCTTTTGCTTCAATAAGCAGTTTCCTGTCAAACGAAGAAAGCAAAAGTCTGTCAAAAAGCCCGTAAGCCTTAACCATATCGAAAGTCTTTTGAACCAAGCCTTCCTCACCGTGAATGGGAGTCTTGATTTCGATATTCATTATCTCTATGTCTGAAGACTTGATAAGGCTCAAAAATTCTTCCAAAGTGGGAATTTTGGTACCGACAAACCTACTTGAAAAATATGAACCGAAATCAAATTTTTCAAGTTCTTTTAATGAGTAATCGGCAATCTTCCCAAGTCCATTGCTTGTTTCGTCAATGGTATAGTTATGACAAATTACAATCTCGCCGTCTTTTGTCATATGGACATCCACTTCAATACCGTCAACCCCCAATTCAACGGCTTTTTCAAATGCGGGCATGGTATTCTGCGGAGCATAACGATTAGCTCCTCGATGAGAAATAACTTTAATTTCTTTCATATCAGTCCTCTTTCAATACGCAAGAAACTGCATTATATTCTGGAACGCAGATACGTTCACAAGTAAGCTCAATATCAGAGAATATGCTGTTTATATTATCACTATGAAGCTGTTTAATCGGCAATTTCTGTAATTTTCTCGGCAATTTGCTTATTGCCATTATGACATTGTATTCATGTGTACCTTTCGGATATTCAACAATTGAACCGTCAAATACACTCAAATAAATGCGTTTTACATATTCAATAAACTTGTCATTTCCGACCTGTTTCAAGTCAAAATCATTGACAACACCGAGTAATTTATTCGGCAATGCCAATACGTCGGCAACGGTACCCTCATAGAGTTTTTTACCAATAAAAGTAAAGAGCTTATCGGGTACGGGAATAGATTTAATGTGAATCCCAAGCTCACAGACATCCTGACGGAATTTTTCCTTGTCCTCGCTCATGTGTTTGACAAGAGTAACAATCTGGTGCGTGGTCTTTTCTTCAACGTCGGCTGGGGTATAACGCTTTCCGTTATATTCAAATTCAAGACGCTCTAACTTAACTTTTGCCTCGTTGTTTTCATGTTCAAAATAAATCACACCACAGGGATGACCTGTCAAAGCCGGAATATTCAGTTGATATAAAATCTTTCCGCCACATATCTTTTTAGAAATTCGATACATATGGGAATGTCCGACAAATACATAGTTTACTCCGCTTTCAGCAAGCAACTCGCAAAGTTCATCACGATCTCCGCAACATTGGGTGGAATTAACAAGTTTGGAAATGCCGCACATAAGCAAATGGTGCTGTATAGCGAAAATCTTATCGCCCGCCTTTTTTGCCTCTTCTCCCTGCTCTTTAATCCATTCTTTAAGCTCGTCGGTATAACCTGCCCTGCCCTTGCCGTTCTTATCGTCATTCAAGCACAAAAGACGATAGCCTTTTTTAAGTTTTACACAATAAGAAACTGAGCCGTTTTCGTGCACATGTTCACTGATAGCACGGTTTAAGCCAAATTCACGATACATGTCAGTCAAATCGGCAGGACCGGGAGATTCAACATCATTCAAGGTTTCATCACCGACAAATCGACGAGGATGACCGTTTGAACACCAGTCATGAGTGGCAGTGATTAAATACACCGGTTTTTTCTTATTGAGAACACGAAGTTTCTCGATAAGCTCAACATGTGAACACATCTCACCGTTATTTGTAACATCACCACAAACCAATACCGCATCACAATCGGATTCGGAAATATTCTTTATTGCGGCATCTACAATTGCACCGCTTTCAAGAAGATAATATTGACACATGCTCTCCCGAAATTTAAACGCAGAACCTTCTGTGCCAAGTTCATGAGAATAATAGTGTATGTCTGATATTACGGCAAGTTTGATTGACATAACGACCTCCTGTTTTATTGCGATTAGTGGCGGAAAATCGGGGAAAACAATTTCACCCTTAACCCCTATTTATTAAATATCTTCCTGATCCTCTTCCTGTTCTATAACCTGTTCGGTGTCTTCATCTTGTTCTTCGTCGTCACAATCGTATTCAACATCCGCAACGGCAACAACTTTTGCATCCTCATAAAGCCGCATAAGACGAACGCCCTTAGATGCACGGGAACGCCCGGGAATATCTTTACAGCTGACACGAATAATAATACCGTCGTCGGATATGAGAATAACATCATCGTCCTGACCGACCATGCGGACTGCTGCGACTTTTGTATCATATTTTTCAGTACGATAGTTGATAACACCCTTAGAGCCGCGTGACACAAGACGGTAGTCTTCGGGATTTGCAACATTGCCGAGACCGTTTTCAGTAACGGTTAATATGTATTTATCTTCTTCAACAACACCGAAGCCGACAACACAATCGCCCTCATTAAGACGAATGGCACGTACGCCTTGAGAACTTCTGCCCTGTTCGCGAGCCTGAGTTTCGTGGAACTTAACAGCCATGCCGTCACGGGTGGCAACAATAATTTCACTGTCGCCGTTTGTAACGCAAGCTCCGATAAGCTCATCGCCTTCTAAAATATTCAAAGCACGAATACCATTTCTGCGAATATTCTTGAAATTGTCAAGTGCCGTACGCTTGATAAGACCGTTCTTAGTAACCATAATCAAGGACTCTTCACCGATTTCTTCCGGAAGTATAAGCGAAGCACAAATCCTTTCATCACTCTCAATGGGAAGAATGTTGATGACATTCATACCCCTTGCCGTTCTTGCACCTTCGGGAATTTCATAACCCTTTAGCCTATAAGCCTTACCCTTGTTGGTAACAAACATAATATAGTCATGAGTGGAACAGACCAACATCGCTTCAGCATAGTCATCCTCTCGACGCGTCATTGCTTTAATGCCGCGACCGGCTCTGCCCTGCTGTCTGTATGTATCAACGTTACAACGTTTGAGATAACCCATAGCCGTACGTGTGAATACACAAGTTTCTTCGGGAATAAGAGCCTCGTCATCAATTTCACCGCTGACATTCATAATTTCAGTGCGTCTGTCATCACCGTATTTATCACGGATAGCGGTAATCTCATCATCAATAACACCCAAAACAAGCTCCGGAGAATCAAGGAGAGAATTGTAATAGGCTATCTTTTCCTGCAATGTCTGCATCTCATCGTTGAGTTTTTCATTTTCAAGACCAGTAAGTTGCCCCAAACGCATCTGAACTACATATGTAGCCTGAACCTCGTCAAAGCCGAATTTTTCCATTAAAGCAATCTTTCCTTCTTGGATATTCTTAGATGCTTTCAATGTTTCGATAATCTCGTCAATATGGTCAAGAGCATGAAGCAATGCCTTTAAAATATGTGAACGCTCGCTGGCTTTTTTCAATTCAAAGTTTGTACGACGAACAATTACATCAACCTGATGGTCTATATATTTCTGAAGAACATCACGAAGAGTTAACACCTTCGGAACACCGTCATCGAGTGCAATGGTAATAATACCAAAAGTTATCTGCAAATCACTTCCGGAATAGAGTTGATTTAACACAAGCTGCGGATTTGCATCCCGTTTTAAGTCGATAACCACATTAATTCCGTAACGGTTGGAATAGTCGTTGACATCAGCAATACCTTCAATACGCTTTTCCTTAACCAGATCAGCAATACGTTCGATAAGACGAGCCTTATTAACCTGATAGGGAAGTTCGGAAACAACTATCTTAAATCTGCCGTTATCGCCCTCAACAATTTCACAACGACCGCGAAGAGTAATTTTCCCTCTGCCTGTTGCATAAGCCTGACGAATACCGCTTCTGCCCATAATAATTCCGGCTGTCGGGAAATCGGGACCTTTGATATGCTTCATCAAATCTTCCAATGTTGCATCCGGATTTTCAATCAGACATTTTACGGCATTGCAAGTTTCACGAAGATTGTGAGGCGGAATATTTGTAGCCATACCTACGGCAATACCGGCAGAGCCGTTTACCAGAAGATTCGGAAACTTTGCCGGCAACACGGTAGGCTCCTGCAAACGGTCGTCATAGTTGGGCATAAAATCGACTGTATCTTTGTCAATATCTGCAAGCATTTCGAGTGAAATCTTGCTCATTCTTGACTCGGTATAGCGATATGCTGCCGCCGGATCACCGTCAATAGAACCAAAGTTACCGCTGCCGTCAACAAGCATATAACGCATTGAGAAATCTTGTGCCAGACGAACCATGGCATCATATACGGATGCGTCACCATGAGGATGATAACGACCTAAAACCGTACCGACGGTATCCGCACATTTTCTGTATGCTTTATCAGGCATAAGATTATTCTCATACATAGTATATAAAATCCGGCGGTGAACGGGTTTCAATCCGTCACGCACATCAGGTAAGGCACGGGATGTGATAACCGACATTGAATAGGCAAGAAATGATGAACGCATTTCTTTGTTAATTTCAACATCAATCAGTTTTCCGCCGGTTGTTTCATTTGTGTTCAATTCGGACATAAAATACCTCTTCTTAACGTATAAATATACTTATATATTATAACATATATTATATTATAAGTCAAGAAAAATATGGTTGACAAAAGCGTATTTCTGTATTATAATTTCGAAAACATCTTGTTGGAGATATAAAATGAAAAGAGTTTTACATTCTGCTTTTACACTTGTTCTCTGCCTGATACTTATTTCCCAAATTTCTGTTATTTCGTTTGCAGAAGAAGGGACAACGAGCAAACCCGAACCGGAAAAAATTATATATTACGGTGATGTCAACGGAAACTTTCGTGTCGACACTCTTGATGCAAGACGTATTTTACAATTTGCGTTGAGAATTATATGCATTACTCACCACTATTCACTTCTTGCAGATATGAATCGAGACGGCAAAGTCAAAGCGGTTGACGCACGTCTTGCATTAAGAACAGCCATGGGACTTGAAGAATTAGTTGTTTACGACGGTCCTGTCGGCACGGATGAATGGGTTTGTGTGGATGTTGCAGATATTGCGGAACCTTACACCCCGACTGTCACAGGTTTCTCTACAAACATCAATGACGAAAGTGTCTTCCCCATACTTAAACAACTTGAACAATATTGCTCATATTTCGGCAATACTTGTACGTTCTACTACACCGATGTCCGAGAAAAATATTATATTTCGTACTATTCCGACAGGGTATATCGCACACAATGCAGCATCAAAGCTCCGTATATCAAAGCCTTGCTCGTATATCTTGAAGAAAATGATATTTCAATCGACTCCACAATTCAGTTAAAATCTTCTCATTGTTGGTCAGGGCATTACCTTAACTCTTCATACAGGCTGGGTTCCTGGATACCCATCCACACTGTTATGCATTATGCACTTCATTACAGTTGCAATACTGCTTATAATTGTCTTTTTGATACTTTCGGTGCGGATATTCTCAATAAGAATTCTCAGAGAATAGGCTCAAATCTTCGGTTGGGTTGGTATATGTTCGGTGAAAATAATGCCTATGATATGTCAAAACACTATCTCGATATTTACAGATACAACGGCAAATATAAAGATTTCCTCCTCTACGAAATGGAACACAACGAATCAAGAACCCGTATCCCCATGGGTATCCCATCCGGTATACGAGTGATAAATAAAATTGGCACAGGTGGCGGAAAAACATTGGGTTATCATGATTGTGCTGTTGTCTATACTCAAGTTCCCTATGTATTAACCTGCTATACCAGCTTCAATTTTACACGAGGCAGTGACCGTATACCATTTAGAAATATAGCATCCTATATCACTCAAATCAACCAGAATGTAAGTTATGAGTAAAATAAGTCGCAGAGTTTAACCGCTCTGCGACTATTGTTTTATATATAAATGATATTAGGATATTTTGTTTTTATTAAAACTAATTGTTACGGTATCGACAGAAGCATTGAGAACAGTGTCATAAATGTAAACCGTAATACCGTTAACGGTGCCGGTTTTATCGGTACCGTTTATGTTTATGCGATTCATATACCTTTCCTCTTCCTCGTCGGTTTCATCGGAAATATATGTTTCAAACCCGCCGGACAAAGCAATATCGTCCTTACGATTAAGCGAATAAGCAGTAAAATAATCGTCCGTGCCGTAGTGTTCAAATTTAACACTGCCATCTTCGATATAAATAAGACCGTTCTGAATATCCTTAATCTCTTCTCCGGTAACATTATTTATGTACCCAAAGTAAGCTTCTTTAACGCTCGGGAACAGTGACACTATCTTTTCGGCATTGCTATATGCCGCATCATATCGTTCTTGCAAATATGACGGATCATTGCTTTCGTCATATTTTTCTCGTTCCGTTTCACCTGCTTTTTTCGCATAATCGGTATAAAAATCATCATGATAACCGTTGATTGCCATATAGATATTATACCCCTCGTTAAAACTTACTAACTCACTGAAAAACTTGGCAATATCGTTAGTTCCTGCAAGTTGAGCATTAATCTTTTTACGTTCATAGACCAAGAAATCATGTTCCCATGACTTGTATTTTTCGTCATCCTCATGCGTATTTTCGGGTATTTCAAAATGCTCGAAAATATAAGCACTCAAATATTTTGAGAACTTTTCAGAACCGGTATAATTTAGATGCTGATTATCCGCAAAATCCGTCGCAATATCAATTTTCATATCGGATCGATAGTCATTAAAATTTACAAATTGCAGATTGCCTTCATACTCATTAAGTATTTTTTCGGCGGTATTTGAAATTCTGCGATTAAATAAAGTCTCATTAAACGGGATTGAACAGACCAAAAGCGGAATATCGCTCTCAATACAAAGTTCGATTGATTTTCTGTAATATTCTTCAGCCTTTTCGGGAAGCTTTTGATATGTCTTATCTTCCGAAAAATCCTTGCCGGCTATTTTCTGAATATGCGAACTGAATATGTGACCTTTATAAAATTTGTACTCAAGGGAATCCTGTTTCATTATATAGTCATCAACGCCGATATTGACATATCGACCGTGCGTCAGACAAATATCCACATAGAAATTAAATCTCTCGTTTTCGGGAAAACTTGCATTGATTGCATCAATCTTATTCTGTGACCATTTCATACCGATAATACTCTTCAGTGACTCCTCGTACTCACCGTATTCATCGGGATAATGAAGAAAATATGTTTCAAGAATGACAAGTTTCGGTTTTTGTGTCTTTAATGCCTCTACAAGATAAAAATATGAGTTCCAAGGGTACTGACTTGAGGCACACAAATTAAATGCAGCATAACCTGCACTATCCCATAATACAGCGGGATTTACGCCGTAATACAAATGACTTGAACCGACAGATAAAATATCAACCGAATTTTCGGGCAAATCATAAAACGCATCAATCATAAAAGTCGAACTCGGATCTTTAAAATTCGATGCCGAAATATAAGATGTAATCGTCAAGGCAATAACAATCAAAAAGGATATTGCCGCTAAAATATTTCTTTTCATAACGGCCTCCTAAAATTGAAAATATATGAATGCCTGTGGATCGAAATTTCGCCCGTAAGCACCAAAAATAAATATCGCCATGAACAACACAATCAGGACTGCATAAGCAAAAACACTGTTTTGCTTGCTTAAAAATTCATCCAAATTCTCTTTGCGTTTATACTTAATCAAATCGACTAAAAGCAAAACAATGATGCTTACTATCAGTATCTGCATTTCCGTGCTGTTAAGTCCGAAACCGAACAATGATTTATCAAACAAACTCCACGGGTCGGGACGTGTGAAAATACGGGAAACATATGTAAATGCAGCTGATATTGAGGAACTTCTGAAGAATATCCATCCAAAATTAACAAGCACGAATGTGCCCAAAATTTTGAAGAATTTATATGAAAGCGACTCTTTATCAACATCAAACCGTTCAATAAGTTTCTCTTTCGGTTTTTGTGTCATCTCGCCAATAATCTGATAGGCTCCGTGAAGTGCACCCCAAAATACAAAATTCCATGCAGCACCATGCCACAGACCGCTGACTAAAAAAGTGAGCATCAGATTGAAGTATTTTCTTGCTTTCCCCTTTCGATTGCCCCCCAATGGGATATAAAGGTAATCCCTGAACCATGTTGAAAGGGATATATGCCAACGACGCCAGAATTCCTTAATTGACATGGCAAAATACGGAGTATCAAAATTTTCCATAATATCAATGTTCATTACTCTCGCCGAACCGATTGCTATGGTCGAATAACTTGCAAAATCACAATAAATCTGAACTGCAAACATCGTTACCCCTGCAACAAGAGAGATGGAGTCCCGACACCAATATGTATCAAAAATTGCATCTACAAAAACACTTGCTCTGTCAGCTATCATCATCTTCATAAAATAACCCCAGAGCATAATTATAAGTCCCGATTTGACCTTATCAATATCAAATCCTTTTCGATTAGGAATATCCTCTATTTCAGCAAGCAATTTATCACTTCGCTCAATGGGGCCGGCAACAAGTTGCGGGAAAAATGACACGAAAAGTGCGTATTTGAAGATATTTTTACAGGCAGGAAGTTTTCCCCTGTATACATCAATGGTATAGCCGAGAGCTTGAAAACTATAGAATGAAATACCGACCGGCAGAATGATATCAAACGGATTGTTTATAGCCGTAATATTAAAATTCGAGAGAACGTAATTTACGGAATCAAGTGCAAAATCAAAGTATTTGAAGAAGAAAAGTATGCCTAAATTTATGATGAAACTAAAGGCAACAACCAATTTCTTTCGCTTTAATTTCTCAATAAAAATACCGCTTAAAAATGTCGTAACGGTAGAAATTGCAATTAAAATCGCATACTTCGGATTCCATGCCATGTAAAAATAATAGCTACATGCAAGAAGCCAGATATAGCGTATCTTTCTGGGAATAATAAAATAAATCAACAGGACTATCGGGAAGAAGCACAGAAAATGAAATGAATTAAAAAGCATATTTATTTCTCTATTTCAAGGATATGATTAAATAAAAATGTAACCGCAACAATAATTACACATCTGAGAATTTGCAGGAACATCATCATAAATGGTGTCATTGCGGCTGTGTCGGAAATAAGGAAAACCGAAATAATCAGACAAAACAGCACGATAACAATATTTGCCGCATACTTAATAAGTTTTTTCATATCAGCCAAAGTTAGTGCGGTAAGCATCAGCTTAAACATTGATGCGGTATTTCCGCCGTAGAACATTTTTGCATCAAGAGTTGCAACGGGTTTGTTAATCTCCTTGAATGTTTCAGCTGCAGTATTGGGTAATATTTTTATGGTATTTGCAGGAAGTCTCAACTGATTTTCAATAAACGGAGCAGTAAGATACGGATCTGTTGAGCGGACTAAAAGAGTAACTCCTCGTTTTGTAATCTTGCGAACACTCTTAATAATAGTCAATAGTCGTGTATAAGTAACCGTAAATGCAGCCACAAGCTGCTCATCAACCGCAAGATAGAACAATTTTTCTCCCCTGTCATTGAGCTTATCCTCAATTCTCTGAGGGATTACTTCAGTATTATGACTTTGAAGCATTGCTCTTGTACCCAAGATTACAAATTTACCGTCGATTACGGCAGACACACCCAACTTATCTTCATATTTATATTCGGTCAATTCGGGCAACCCATCAAGTTTTGATTCAATAAAATCTTCAAACACAAGCCCGACGGGACTTTTAGATTCCATAAACAGTGCTGCGGCATATTGGAGTGCTGTATTCGGCGAGAAATCGTTATAAACTTTCATACCCGTAATATCACAGTTCTCACTTGTGTATAAATCCGTCACATCAAGCACGACAGCCTTTTTTTGAGCAAAATCATCAACACTCCTGAAATTTGCAATACCGCTGTTTTTACCTGATACGGAAATTGAAGATTTAAGCATAAGACCTACAAGAACTGCAAACAAACCAATTGGAACACAGGATGTGATTATAGCGGTAAATGCCGAAAATGCACCTAATAATCCGGCTCCGCGGATAAGACAAATAACAAATACAACAAATCCCAGAATAACCGAACCGATAAAAAATGGTTTGGATATTTCATTTGTCGGGTCATCCTGAAGGGACTTGTTTACATAATCCTTCGGGATAATACATTTGTTAAAATAACAGATTTTCTCATTTTCGCCGATAATTCCGCCTCCGATACGTTTTACAAGCTCGGGCTCGACAATATCATCAAGTTCATTCAATGAATTTGCACCTAAAAATGCCTTTGTACCGATATCTGTTTTTTGAAGCCGAAGAAATTGAGCAATAACAAATACGAAAGTGATAACCATACACGGCATTGAATAAAGCCATGCTTTTACACCGACTGCCGACGAAAAAGCTATGCCTAATATCCCGTGAAAAAGGTTCAAAAACCATACAAGCGTGAACGAACTTTCAATTGTAAATCTCTTATGTGAAAGTGCTTTTATACCGGGTTTTACTATCTCCTTGCCGATAATTGCAAAATAGACAAGCGATAAGCAAAAATTGACTATCGGGAATGTAAATGAACTTTCACCCAATATCCCTCCGCCGGCTTTGGTAAATATTGTTATCACAAAATTGGCAATTCCCAGAACGGCTAAAATAATCAACTCAAAAATCTTAGTTTGTTTTTCAGTTTCAAAAAAGAATTTTACATCATTTTTATCAGAAAACTGCGTTACTTCATAAAAATTCTCAAGCGGCTCATCACTGTTATCAGCCTTGAAAAAATCAAGGAAGGAACGTCTGGGCATTTCTTCGTATTCATTTACTTCCGGCACAAACTCCCTAACCGGTTCATGAGATATTTCTATCTTCATCCGCTTTGTTTGTCCCTTACCTTCACTTTGCTGTTTTATAGTAACTACATCCGTATTTATCTGACGGAATTGCGTCGTCCCTGTTTTTTCCTTCGCTCCGGTTGCAGTAAATTTTGCGGTTGGTTCGGGGGTTTCTTTCTTCGGAACTTCAAATCTTCCCGTATAGGTATCAGGAGTATCGTCAAGTCGGTTGCCTGCATATTGAACCGGAGCTGTACGGATTTTTCTGTTTCTTAAATTTGTACCTCTGGGAACAGGTCTGCCGTAAAAACTGTCATTATCTATCTTGCTTTCTTCCTGCATCGCCTTTTCAATGGCATCATTAAGCTCATCTAAATCTCCATCAACAGGGTCGCTTACTTCGTCCCAGCCTTCCATGGGATTTTCTATATTTCTATCTGATATTTTTATGGTGTCTTCGTTCATATCATCACATCCTTGTTTTGACTATCTCATAGATTACAACACCCGCCGCAACACTTGCGTTAAGAGAGTTAATATTTCCGAACATCGGTATTGAAACGATACCGTCACATTCTTCACGGACAAGCCGAGAAAGACCGCGACCTTCATTGCCGATTACTACTGCAATACTTCCGGATAAATCTGTCTGATAAAGACTGCTTCCGTTCATATCGGTACCATATATCCATACACCTTTGTCCTTGAGCATCTTCATCGTTGACACTAAATTTTTTACTCGGACGACGGGCATATATTCAAGTGCACCGGCAGCTGCCTTACCGACAGTTCCGGATAATGTTACGCTTCGGCGTTCCGGAATGATTACTCCGTGTACACCTGCACACTCGGCAGTACGTATAATTGCCCCCAGATTATGCGGATCTTCAAGAGAATCACAAATAATAATAAACGGAGGCTTGCCCGATTCTTCTGCCTTTTTGAAAATATCGTCAAGTTCTGCATATTCGCAGGCTGCTGCGAACATTACTATACCCTGATGGTTACCGTTATTTGAGAGATAATCAAGTTTCTTTTCATCTGCTTCCTTGACAATAATGCCCTTTTCACGACATTCTGAAATAATTTGTGCTCTTGCACCTTTTTTTTCGCCACGGGATACTATAACATAATCTATCGCTCTGCCGCTTTTTAATGCCTCTTTTACGGCATTGCAGCCAATAATCAAATTTTCGTTTTCCATATACTTACCCATAATAATTTACAATAACATATAGTAATTCTATCATAAATAAAGAAAAAAATCAAGATAAAAATTAAAAGATATAAAACTGTTTTTATACTACTTATTCAGCAAAAAAACCGACTGTCAATGACAGTCGATTTTCACTATGCAAACATTTCAGAATAAGTTTCGATAATAAGATGATAAATATATACACGCTTTTTTTGTTCGGCAGAGTCGAAAGTTACACGCATATAAATCTTTTTTCCGTTGTCGGAAAGAACTTCGAGTTCGGATTGTTCATAGTGTAAAACTTCCTTAGGCTCCCCCGCATAAATATCACATCTGCCCACACCTTCTTTGTCGGTGAACACTTTGATATTTGAAACCTTTGCATCTTCTCCATTAATCTTAAGTCCCATAATTTTCCCTGTCGGGACTTTCGGTTTTTTCTTCCGGAACAACATATTATACTCCGGAATATGCGGAGAAACCACCGTCTACGGGAACTATAATACCCGTAACAAAAGCCGAATACTGTTCATCTGCAAGGAAAAGAAGAATACCGGTCAAGTCGTCGGGAGTGCCGAAACGTCCGAGTGGAGTATGAGAAATAATTTTGTTACTGCGAGCGGTGAGAGAACCGTCTTCATTAAAGAGAAGTGCCTTATTCTGATTTGTAGCAAAGAAACCGGGAGCAATCGCATTGACACGCAGACCTACGGGAGCAAAATATACCGCCATCCATTGAGTAAAGTTGGAAACAGCAGCTTTTGCACCGGAATAAGCGGGAATTTTGGTAAGCGGTCTGTAAGAATTCATTGAGCTGATATTGATAATAGAGGTATTTTCACGACCGACCATATCAACTGCAAATTCCTGAGTTGTCATAAGTGTACCCAGAAAATTAAGATTGAATACAAACTGAATACCCTGAGTATCAAGATCAAAGAATGTCTTAATATCAGCATTGTCAAGGTCATCAAGTGAAAATACTTCGGTATCGGTATTACCCTTGGGACTGTTTCCGCCGGCACCGTTTACAAGCAAATCGCACTTGCCGAATTTGTCAAGAACGGTTTTATGTGCCTCTTTAAGCGATTCTTTTTCAAGAACGTTACATACAACGGGGATAGCTTTTCCGCCGTTAGAAATAATTTCATCGGCAACCTTTTTTGCCGCATCAAAATTCAAATCGAGAATGGCAACTTTCATTCCCTGAGCTGCCAGATCCTTTGCAAAACCGCTGCAAAGAACTCCGCCGCCACCGGTAATAACGGCAACTCTGCCCTTTAAGTTTTCATGATTAAACATAGATATATCCTTTCTGTATCAGCGTTTTTCCATATAGAATCTGGTAATCAATTCGTTAATCAACGTATATGGTTGATAGCGAGGACGAAGGTCAATAAGATTACTCTTTTTAAGTATCGATTTTCTGTGCGAGAAAGTTTCAAAACCGGTTGCTCCGTGATATGCACCCATACCCGATTCCCCGACACCGCCAAATCCGCTAAACGGAGAGGTCATATGTACCATCGTGTCATTTATACATCCGCCGCCAAACGCTGCTATCTCGGACACATATTCTATATTCTTTTTGTTCGTAGAAAAATGATAGAGTGCAAGCGGTTTTTCCATAGAATTTATCTTTTTTACGGCACCTTCCAAAGTATCATATGTCAGAACGGGAAGAATGGGACCGAATATCTCCTCTTTCATAACATCATCATCCCACGAAACACCGTCCATAACGGTAGGTTCAAATTTGAGTATGGATTTTTCGTATTTTCCGCCGTAAACAACTTTTTCGGGAATTAATAACGAGGCAAGACGGTCAAAATGTCTTTCATTTACAATCCTGCCGTAAGAGGGATAAGTAAGATAATTACCACCATACTGACGATTAACCTCCGCTTTAATATTTTCAACGAGCTTATCTTTAATTTCAGGATCACAGAAAATATAATCGGGGGCAACACAGGTCTGACCGCAGTTTATAAATTTCCCGAACACTATTCTTCTTGCTGTGATTTTAATATTAGCCGTCTTATCGACAATGCACGGGCTCTTTCCGCCTAATTCCAATGTTACGGGAGTAAGTGTCTTGGCTGCTTTCTCAGCAACAAGCTTGCCGACGTTTTGCGAGCCGGTGAAGAATATATAATCAAACTTTTCATCGAGCAAATGCTGATTTTCTTCACGACCGCCCAAGATTACTTTGACATATCCGTCTTCAAACACTTCAGCACACATCTTAGCAATCACCTTGCTTGTAGCAGGTGAATATGCCGAAGGTTTTAATACAACAGTATTCCCCGCTGCGACAGAATCAATCAGGGGAATAATCGAAAGCATTAACGGATAATTCCACGTACTCATGATGAGCGTAACACCATAAGGGACAGGTTTGGTTATACTCACCGACGGGAACTGAATAATCGGCGTCTTAACTCTTTTGGGCAATGCCAATTTTTTAAGATATGTCAAGAAATATCTGATTTCGCCTATGATAAGTCCGATTTCAGTCATATAACTCTCAAACGGATGCTTATCCAAATCTTCTTTCAATGCGGCTGCAATTTCCGATTCGTTGTCTTTTAAGTATTTGCGTAATTTTTTCAAATGAGCGATGCGAAATTCAACATCTCTTGTCTTGCCTTTGTCAAAAAACTTTCGCTGTTTCCTTACTATTTCAGCAATTTCTTCTTTTGTCATTTTTCCCTCCAAAAAACATATTTATAAACCATAAAATATACTCGATGGACTAAAATTTTCACTCAAAAATCAATAATCCGAACATTTTTTAATTTCAAGAATAGCCTTTTCAAATGCGGGCAGACTGCGTTTTATCATTTCGTAGTCCACACAATAGGCTGCTCTTAAATATGTCGGACATTCAAACGAATCTCCGGGAACTAAAAGTAAATTATATTTCTTTGCGATTTCACTAAACTCGCCTGCATTTCCGTTAGGAGCTTTGATAAAGAGATAAAACGCACCTGCCGGATAAGCACATTCATATCCCATTTCAGTCAAGGAATTATAAAGTAAATCTCGATTTCTCTTATATGCCGAAATATCGGGTTTTTCGCTTGCACAAGCACCCACGACATACTGCATAAGCGACGGAGCACAAACATAACCGCAGATTCTTGCCGCTCCGGCTATTGCATTATATAAATCCGTTGCATCGGTACATTTTGAAGGAATCAATGCATAACCGATTCTTTCACCCGGCAAGGAAAGTGACTTGGAATAAGAATAACAAACTATCGTATTATCATAAAAATTCGGCACAAACGGAACAATTACATCATCATAAACAAGCTCTCGATAAGGCTCATCACAGATAATATATATCGGTTTATTGTATTCTTTGCTCTTTCTGTTGAGAATATCGGCAATACGCTTTATTGTATCCTCGTTATAGACTGTACCACTCGGATTATTCGGAGAGTTTACGATTATGCCTTGTGTACGTGCCGAAATTTTACTTTCAAGTTCATCAAAATTTACTTGGAAATTCTCGGTATCGGCAGACACAAAACTGAATTTTCCGCCGTTTGCCTCAACAAAAGGACGATATTCAGGAAAAAACGGAGCAATGGCAATGATTTCATCCGCAGCCTCAGTAACCAATGCACGGATAGTTGCAACCAAAGATGCTGCCGCTCCGCAGGTCATATAGAGATTAGACATTGTGTAATCTGTACCGAATCGTCTGTTCAAATCATCCGCAATTGCCGTACGAACAGCATTATCCCCAACCGCACTTGTATAGCCGTGAAGCGAGATGCTTGTCTTGCTGTCAACAAGTTTTTTGATATTTATATTTACGTTTTCAGGTGCCGGCACACTCGGATTTCCGAGAGAATAATCATATACATTCTCCGCACCGCAAAGTTCAATCTGTTTCTTTCCGTACTCAAACAATTCACGGATTACGGAACGATTGCTTCCTAAATTCAACATCGTTTTGTTCAACATATTTTACGCCTCTTTTTAATTATGCTTACATATTATAACATGCTTAAATCTTTTTGTAAATCTAACATGCAATTGTTAACAAATTGTTCATACTTATTCAATGTTATTGTCAAACAGTTGCTATATAATGAGTGCATAAAATTGATTGGACAGCTTTATGAATATAGCATATTTATTGAAACCGAAAGATTCGGTAGTATGGATAAATAAAAACAGCACCCTGCGTCAAGGGATTGAACGAATGCGTGCAAACAGTTTTACGGCGATGCCGGTTCTGACAGAAGACGGAGAGTATTTCGGTACGGTTACCGAAGGAGATTTTCTTTGGTATTTGCTTGATAATCCTGAAAATCCGGATTTCGAAAAAATCAATGTCGGCACTATCGCCCAAAAAGACCTGAATGAACCCTTAAGTATTTCTGCAGAAATGAACCGACTTATTGACAGAACGTTGACTCAAAACTTTGTGCCGGTTGTCGATGACAGAAACAAGTTTATCGGGATCGTAACTCGCAAGGCGGTTATTAACTATTTAAGAAGTATCAATTAAACAAAAAAGGACTGCCTAATGACAGCCCTTTTTTGATTTATGCAATTGATTCGGCGATGAACTCGTCGTCACAGCAGGAGCAAGAGACATAATTCTCTTCTTCATCTTCGACAGCCTGTTTCTTGTTCATATACTTTGTGACGGCAGCGTATATGACAGCGGCAACACCAGCAATGGCTGCAATAATTGCGATAATTTTTAATGCTTTTTTCATAACAATTGTCCTTTCGGTATTTTTAATCACGATCGGGTGAGAGGATCGAATATATAATCAGCCGTTAGCCTTCTTTGCGAGAGCGGACTTTTTGCGAGCAGCATTATTCTTGTGAAGGATTCCTTTAACGACAGCTCGGTCAATCTTCTTCTCAGCATCCTTTACAAGCTCAGCCTTATCAGCAGAATCGTTTTCGATAGCAGAATAAGCCTTTTTAAGAGCAGTCTTCAATGCTGTGTTATTGGACTTGTTGCGAGCAGCCTTCTTTGCGTTAACAAGAATACGCTTCTTTGAAGATTTAATGTTTGCCAAATTTTGCACCTCCTAACTAAAAGTCGAAAGTACCATAATTTCGCGTCGCTCCCGTACACCGTTGAAAGTTCGACAAAATTATAATATTCTCTTATACTCTATGACTATAACATATTTGAAAGAAAAAATCAAGTACTTTTTTTGATTTTTCTCAGAAATAACACCACAAATTCCGGAATTTTTCGGTCTTTGCATATGGCTGTTCTTCTGTTACAAATTAAAGTGTTTTAGAATTGAGAAAGTTTCCTCTTTCTCTTAAATTCAATTTTGCAATATTTTTTTGACAAAATACTCATAAATTTCATAATATTTCCAAAAAAAATACATATTCTGTAAAAAACCTCTTGATAATTCATAAACAATGTGCTATAATTAGCTTGCAAATATCTTGAAAGGAAGATAATTATGGCATTATGTAAATCTTGCGGAGCAGAAATACCGGATTCAACGAAATTCTGTACTTCTTGCGGTGCTCCCATGGAAGCTCCTCAAACACCTGTTTCCGAACAACCCACACCTCCACCCGCCCAACCTGATTATAATCAAATTCCGCCTCAACCTTCACCCGTACAACAACCTATTGAACAACCTGTTGAACAACCTGTTGAACAACCGGCTCAACCTTTCCCCATTCAACAACCAACCGGACAATCTGCATTCAATCAGCCTCCGGCTCCTCAACCATTCCCTGTACAGCAACCCTCAGGACAGCAGGCATTTAATCAGCCACCGGCTCCTCAACCCTTCCCCGTACAGCAGCCCTCAGGACAGCCACAGTTTAATCAAGCACCCTACGGTGCACCGATACAACCTGCGACTCCGACGCAACCGCCAAAGAAAAAGAACAATACCGCTCTTATCATAATTTTAGCAATTGTAGCTGTATTGGTTGTTGCCCTTATTGCTGTATTTGTAGTCAACGCAAGCAAAGGCAAAAACAAACCCGATCCCACCAATCCCACGGAATCTGATACCGTAATCACCGATGACACGACCGTAGCAGATGAAACGGATGAAAATGATGAAACCGAGTTGCCCGTTGGCGTAGATGTTGCCGAACCATTATTCTCAATTGACGGAATTTCGGCAAGCATTCAAAAGACAGAAGTTGACGACTACGATGACTTTGTCGTGTACTTTGAATGCAAAAACGACACCGCTGACGCTGTAACATTTAAGTGTGAATATCCCTCACTTATGAAGTGCGGTTTTTCCGACTATTTTTATTGTAATGTAGCGGCTGGCAAGACCGGAATCGAAAAACTCACATTCGATGCAGAAGACATTGATGAATACGTTATTACCGAGTTCTCCGAAATCGGCTTTACATTTTCTGTTTATGAATCAGAGAGTTATGAAGATCTTTATTGGGATGAATTCGTTGTCTATCTTTCCGACAAGGATCCCAAAGACTTTGATTATCCCGAATATCCCGGATATCCCGATACCGAATATAGTGTTGTGGAGACCGACGAATTCGATTTCTATCTCATCAGTTTCTATCCCGGCGAATACTCCTATGAATTTGCAAATGTCTGGGTATATATCAAAAACAAGACTGACAAGAATCTCTATTTCAAATGGAACGATGTTTCATTAAACAACATGATGTGCGATCCATATTGGTCGGAAATTGTTCCCGCAGGTTGCTGGTCGCTTTCGGATGTAAACTTCTCCGAATCTGACCTTGAAACAATCGGAATAACGGATTTCGATTCAATTACGGAACTTGAATTCACTCTCCTTATTCAGGATTCTGACGATTGGTACGCAGATGATTATCTCAACGAATCTTTCAGTGTAACCATAGGCTAAATTTAATCCTCAAGCAAAAACTCTCGGCGAACCGAGAGTTTTTTATATTCTTTTGTCGAAAATATTCCGATATTTCTGATAGTATTCCTCAAAAACATCGTTGTCCATTGCATCACGGATTTCCTGCATGAGATTGTTGTAAAACCATAAGTTATGCGTTACGGTCAATCGCATTGCCAGCATCTCTTTTGCCTTAAAAAGATGACGGATATATGCTTTTGAATGTCGACGGCAGGTCGGACAGCGACAGCCTTCTTCAATGGGTGTATTATCGTATTCATATTTCGCATTCAGAATATTTATAACACCCTTATGTGTAAAAATGTGACCGTGACGGGCATTTCTTGACGGCATTACACAGTCAAACAGATCAATTCCCCGATAAACGGCTTCGAGAATATTAACGGGAGTACCGACGCCCATTAAATATCTCGGCTTGTCTTCGGGCATAAACGGCTCAACGGCAGAAATAATCCGATACATCTCTTTGGCAGGTTCGCCGACAGCAAGTCCGCCGATAGCATAGCCGTCAAGGTCGAGTTCGGTAATTTTCTTCATGTTTTCAACACGCAAATCTTCAAAAGTGCAACCTTGATTGATACCGAATAACATCTGCATTTTATTTATTGTTTCTGGCAGAGAATTTAATCTGTCCATCTCAATTTTGCAACGCTCAAGCCAACGCTCCGTGCGTAAAACCGCTTCTTTTGCATATCGATATGTGGCGGGATTTTCCACACATTCATCAAATGCCATTGCGATGGTTGACGCAAGTTTGGACTGAATTTGCATGCTTTCTTCGGGACCGATAAACATCCTTTGACCGTCCACATGCGATTGAAAATATACACCTTCCTCTTTGATTTTGCGTAATTTCGCAAGTGAAAATACTTGAAATCCGCCACTGTCAGTCAGCACGGGACCACTAAAACCGGTAAATTTTCTAATTCCGCCCATCTCATATATCAGATCTTCGCCGGGACGAACATGAAGATGATATGTATTACAAAGTTGAATTTGCGCACCGATTTCGTGCAAGTCATAGGCGGACAAACCGCCCTTTATCGCTCCGCAAGTCGCCACATTCATAAAGCACGGAGTTTGTACCGTGCCGTCTACCGTCGCAAATTCACCGCGACGAGCCATTCCGATTTTCTTTTTTAATGTATACATTTTTACACCTCGTCTCAATCCTATCACAAAAACATAAAAATGTAAAGCAAAAACAAGAAAACAGACAATTATAATTATTAATTTACTGGCAGTCCGAGTGCCATTCGCAAAATATATCTCGCATCCGTCGTTTTAATTCTTTCATCACCGTTTATGTCGGCAAGTCTTATCTGTTCATCTGTAAGTTTAACCATATTCAAAGCGGCACGCAGCACCAAACGGGCATCGTTAACTTTTATCGCACCGTCAAGATTGACATCCCCCGTTAGGTATTGCGGATTTTCAATTTTATGTTCCGTTTCTTTCGGGAAAGTTGCAGTTTCTTCGATGTTTTGCGGTTTTGTCTGTGTATCGGCTATGCTCTCCGTGGGCAGTTTGTTTACCGTATCGGCTATTGTTTTTCCGCACACCGAGCATACTTTATCTATATACTCAAGATTCCCCTCAATACGGGATACCTTTTTATATTTATGTCCGCTTGCAGGAATTTTATCGCCCTTTATTTCTGCACCGCAAAGTTTGCAGACATAATTTGTATAACCCTGTTTTGTACAAGTGGGAGGAATAATTTCCTTTGCTTCATATTCATGCGGACATTCGGTAATATTCTGTGCGGTGGTTGCAATTGTCGAATTTTCGGATATTTTATTTTTGCTGATAAGCTTAACATCGCCGCAGTTTGAGCATATTTCTTCAACTATTTCATAGCCGTTTTCAACTCGGGTTTGTTGCTTATAGTTATGTCCCGTTGCCTCTATCTTATCAGCCTTAAACTTTGCATTACATTTTGAACATTGATATTCCGTATAGCCCTGTTTTGTGCAGGTCGGAGCTACCTTTTTTATCTCCTTATAGTCATGTTGACACGCCGTTTCGGGAATTACTGTCGTCGTTTCAAGTGCCGTTGTTAAAACTTTTGTAGTATTAGTTTCAGTTGTCGGCTTTTGAGTTGTGGTTTCAGCAATTTCTTCATCAAGAGCTACAAATTCAAGATTTTTATCTTTCGCATATCTTTGTGCTTCGGTGTTTTTATACCCGAATATCTTTACCCCGCTGTCAAACGCATCCGGAGCAATATTTATAACCGATTTCGGAATAATAATTTCACTTATTCCCGCACCTTTGAAAGCTGCATTCTGAATTGTTTTAAGGGATTCGGGAAGTATAATTTCTTTCAATCCTTTTGCACAACAAAATGCACCGCCGGCAATGGTTTCGGTATATTCATTTACTTCATATTTATCGGCATCAGAGGCGAGAGGGTAGGCTATCAAGGTTATTTTATCTTTTGTATAAAGCACGCCGTCCAAGGCTGCATATTTATTGTTTTCCTCATCAACCTCAAATTTTGCAATCGAAGTACAACCCGAAAACGCCTGTATTCCGATTTCTGTTACGGTTTTGGGAATTTCAAAGCCGCTTAATTCTTTGCAACCCTCAAATGCAAAATTACCGATTCTTACGAGTCTGTATTTGTTGTTTGTTACCGAAAAAGTTATACTTTCAACATTTTCAAGTCCGTAAAATGAATAATTGCCGATTTCTACCGCATTAACTAACTTAATCGAAGTATAGAATTTAGCATCATCATGGTACCACTCGGGTAAATTATCATTGAGAAAATCGGGCAAGACTACCCCCTTGCCCGATAAGTTCAATATTGTTAAAGTCCCGTCTTCTCCCTTTTTCCAAGTGTATGAATTATCCTCACTTTGGGCGGAATATGGCAAAAAGACGGCGGTAATTGCAAGAATTAAAACAAGAATAAAAATGGTTATATTATGTTTATTTTTCATATTTATTGCCGCCTTTTTGAAAATCAGTTTGTTATTACAGCCATTTAAGTTTATAGAATGCCAAACAACCTAAAATTGATACTATGACACCTACAATGATAAGATTTCCTGCGGTCATTGTGCCTGCAAAAATTAAAATCAGACACATAACAGAAATAGGCAGGATGGAAATTTTCCAATGTTTGACGAAATATGAAGCTCCCAAGGCACCGAAAAGTGCAGGAAGAACGTGTCTTAACGCAGGAGCAAACACCGAATCGGAAGCAGAGATTACCGGCAAAAGAGAGCGAAGCGGGAGAACAAATATTGCCAGAATAAGAGTGGTTACAATGGAAGAAGTAGCAATGGCAATGGTAGTAATAACTTCACCTTCATCGCTGCCGGGTTTTACTTTGGCGGTTTCCATTGCATTAAGAGCACAGGGAAGTTTTAAGTTTGAAATATTTCCTGTTGTAAAACTCAGATACATTCCGCCCGTACCCAAGAGGGGAGTATATGCAATAATTTCGACTACGCCTGCTACCCAAAAAAGAGGAGCAACTTTCATAAGTCCCTTGAAAATGACGGAGGCGGAAGGATAAACATTGAGTCTGATGCCTATTACAGCCGGCACCAAAAGCAAAGTTACAAGAACGATTATATCCCAAATTCTGCCCAAGGTATGCATTTTGTCGTTATAAGTTCTTTCTTTTTTCATCTCATCATACCTCCTATGCAAGCAGTAAGCGGTCTCCATTCAAGTGAAGAAATGCTTTCGGGAAGCACTTGTGTGAGTATTATTGCTACACCCAAGGCGGCAAACATACTTATCGGCATAGCAAAATTTTCAAGCCAACGAAGTTTGAATTTCTCGGCTATTTTGGATAATACGAGCATAAATATAACTGCCGAAACTAAAGTTGCAACCGACATAACACCTGCACCGTCATTATTGGACTTTACAACACCATCAACGACCTTGCCTGTATCTTGACCGATTATTGCACGAGCAATGAATGTGGAAATAAGACCGATAAATGCCGCTGCGGAAAGAGAATCAACAAGTTTTGTATCGCTCTTGCCCGTAACCTTTTTCATCCCACTCTGAAGTCTTTTGAGAACAAAGGGAAGAACAACTAAAGGCATCATGCTTGCCAAAGCCATAACCCATGCAACTGCGGTAAACTCGGTATGATCGGTAATCTCGCTTGTAAGACCGCCATGTCCCAAAGCCTCAACGGCAGCGGTAGCGGCAGAGGTTTCCTGCATAAGATTGCCGATAACGGACAGACGAATCCAAGGAAGAATTATACCGAGTGACGGAGCAAGTGCAAGAATGGTTGCAACGATTGCAAGTGCGGGAGTAATTGAAAAGAGAGCGGAAGAAATAATCGTTGACTTCATTGTACTCGTTTCAATTCCGATTTTTTTACCCTGCTTATATGCCTTAACAAGAAAATGAATTGACTGCCCGAGAATTACCGCAATAACGCAAAGTCCGACAATAATCATAAAGCCGTCTTGTTTGAAATCCATAATATGCTCCTTTTAATTATTCTTCGACCGTAATTTCAGGCTTTATAATTTCGGTCTGATTTGTAAAGAAAAATGTTTCTTCGGTTGTCTTGTTATAAATATGTTTGATTGAACCGGAAAGAGCACCGAAAAGCCCGCTTTCTATAACAACATCAATCGCCGCCATATCGCAAAGAACTGCAATCTGATTTTTGTAGAATTCTTCATCTTTGTCAGCGAAGAAAGCATCATCAACCTCACCGACAACGCAACCGGTCATGTTCATATATTGAGAATACTTCTCTCCGTTTTTGACAAGAGCCTTCTGAATAATCTCGTGCATATTCTCAATCTTGCCGATCTTGGCTGCATTTTTAAGTGAACTTGTTTTCATGGTGAGTTTCAACCCGATACGGGCAGCTTTGATTGTAGCCTGTGCGGTAATCGCAAATTCAGGATTGATTGCTTCGGGAATAAAAGGTTCGTCGTTTTTTACATAGAAAAGTGCCATAAATTATCTGTCTCCCAAAAGCATATAAAATAATTTGGTAATAAATTCAGAAAGCATTCTTATGAAATTCAGGAACGTCGGGGACATCTTGAATATTTCAAACGCTGTGAGGTTTTTGGTAACCGGAGTGAGTGTCACCGCATTGGTGTCATATAACAAATACTGCGGATATTTTTCGTTATCAATAGTAATCTGCTCATCACTTGTCAGGAAATACTTATAAAACTCGGTAAGTGCAGCATTTCCGGTACAGTGAAGCCAATCACGTAAGAACCAAGTATTGTCAGGGAATGCACAAGTGGATGCATCAATCATATTGTCGGGGCTTAAATATGTTTTATCAGAAAGGTTATTGATATATTCACTTGAAAGCTCCTCACCCAAATCTGCACAAGTAGCACCGAGTGAAGCATATTTCGTGTCAACTATACCGTCGGAAGTGTTCTTCCAAGCAGATACGAGGGGAGTACGCTGAACATTATATCCGCAGACAAAGTATAACTTTACTCCGTCATTCTTTGCAACGGTAAGATTATCAACTAAATTAGCCTGAGCGATACGATAACTTGCAATCTTTTCGTAGAGGACGCTTTCTTTATCCGTCCCCATAAACTCAAGAGAATCTTCATAATATTCCTGCGGTACAAACGCCCAGATGCCGGGCATCGAACCAAATATCGGAACAAGTGCCTCATCATAAACTCTGTCAATAAGTTTGTTTACAAAGTTGTCGCCGAGTGCAATAAGTCCGCTCCAGACTCCCGTCACCAAAAGCACGTCTGTGAGCGAATAAATTACTCCCTCAATGAAGTCGCTTTCTTCCATATAGGGCAAAGCACCCTGAGCATATCGACGAAGTGAAATCGCATTAAGTTCAAATTTACCCGTAAAAAGTTCACCGGCAACGGCAGTTCCCCAAAGCGGAGAACATTGAGTGATAATGGTTTCAACATCGTCATATCCGTATCTTTCAAGATAGCAGGAGAGAACAATACCTCCCATGCTTGAGGCTTTAAGTTGAACCTTATCGTGACCGGTAATGCGTTTAAGTTCAACAATGCATTCATTTAACCTGTCTGCGTGAATATAGGGGTCTAAACGAAAATCATAGTTAAAATAGAACTGCGTGTCGGCATTATGACTTCTGTTTGTCGGGAAATTTAAACTCGGAGCTGTTACATTTTCAGCAGAGTCCCCGTTCTGGTCGAGAGCCAGATCACCTAAAGTTTTGTTTACAACCTTGATTAAAACGTCACCGATTTTGTCGTAATCGGATGCAGCAATTCCCAATGTCAAATCAAGTAACTCGGGCTTGATATTGGCTAAAATAAAATCCGTATCAATTTGCCAAAGGCGTTGTTCGGTGGGAAGCCCCGCATCACGATATATATCCGCACAACCAAGTGCTCCGACATAAATAACCGGACTAAAACCGCAACCACAACTATTTTCAGCAGAAGCGACAGGCATTAAGCCCATGAGCAAAACAACACATAAAAATAGTGAAATAAGTTTTTTCATCTTTTTCTCCTTTTCAGTTCTTTTTGGGTAATTATATCATATAATATGTGATAATTCAAGTATTATCTTGACAAAATATAATTTTTTTGATAAAATATCTATAAATAACAATATTCATTCATTCTCTACACGAAATGCCAAATTATCATTTTTTATCTTTCTTGTTTGGTTACAATAAACTTTTGGAGTAAATTATGCTCAACCCCTTAGCCGACAGAATGAGACCGAAAACGCTTGATGAGATAGTCGGTCAGGAACATCTGGTCGGGAAAAACAAACCAATTCGAAATCTTTTGGAGAGAGGAGAAAATCTCCCTAATTTGATTTTTTATGGTCCGTCGGGTACGGGAAAGACGACTGTTGCGAATATTATCGCCGCCCAAACGGACAGAACATTGGTTAAGTTAAACGGCACCTTATGTTCAACCGCAGACATAAAAGAGGCTATATCAAAAATCGGCACAATGACGGCAAGAAACGGTATTTTAATGTACCTTGATGAGATTCAGTATCTCAATAAAAAACAACAACAAACCCTGCTTCAATACATCGAAACGGGGGATATTATTCTTATCGCATCGACAACCGAAAACCCGTATTTTTATGTTTACGGTGCTATTTTATCACGTTCAACCTGCTTTGAATTTAAACAGGTAGCCGTTTCCGAAATTGAAAAAGCCGTAAGGCGAGGCTATGAATTTCTCACAAAAGAACGAAATGAAGATTTTATTATCGATGAAGAAGTACCCGAACAAATAGCCTTCTGTTCCGGCGGAGATGTCAGAAAAGCACTTAATATCACCGAAATGACAGTATTGACCGCTGCTTATGAAAATGACATAAAGCACATCACAGCGGAAACTGTCGAGGCGGTTACGGGAATGAGTGCCGCAAGATATGACAAGTTCGGGGATGAGCATTATGATTTGCTCTCTGCATATCAGAAAAGTATGCGTGGAAGCGATCCGGACGCTGCGATACATTATCTTGCAAGAATACTTGAAGCGGGAGACTTGCAATCCGCAATTCGCAGACTTTTAGTCTGTGCAAACGAAGATGTCGGACTTGCTTATCCACAGATAATTCCGATAGTAAAAGCTGCTTGTGACACTGCTCTGCAAGTCGGCTTACCTGAAGCAAGAATTCCGCTTGCCAATGCGGTTATTTTAGTCTGCATGTCGCCAAAATCAAACTCTGCCTACGAGGCAATAAACGCCGCAGGACGAGATATTGAAACAGGAAAAAGCGGTCCAATACCGAGAAATCTTCAGAATGTTCATTTGGACGGTGCAGATGTAAAAAACAAAGGGCAACATTATCTTTATCCCCACTCTTACCCAAATCACTGGGTTGAACAACAATACCTTCCTGATACAATAAAAAACATTGTTTATTATCGTCCCGGAGACAATAAAAATGAACAGGCATTCTGGGAAAATATGCAGAAAATCAAAGGTGAAAATCTTGAAAATTGATATAATGACCTTGTTCCCCGATATGTGTCGTGCGGTTTTTAATGAAAGCATTATAGGCAGAGCAATCAATAATGGAATTTTATCCGTAAATGCAGTCAATATCCGTGATTATACGACAGACAAACACGGAAATGTTGACGATACAATTTACGGCGGCGGCACGGGAATGCTTATGACGGCACAACCCGTTTTTGACTGCTACAAAGCATTATGCAAAGATGAAACAAAACCGCATGTCATATATTTAAGTCCGCAAGGAAAAGTTTTCACTCAGGAAAAAGCACGGGAATTAGCAAAAAAAGAGCATATTATTTTTCTCTGCGGTCACTATGAAGGCATAGACCAACGGGTGCTTGACAAGATCGTTGACGAGGAAATTTCCATCGGAGATTATGTTTTAACCGGCGGAGAATTGCCTGCTTTGGTCTGTATAGACGCACTTGCTCGAATGCTTGACGGTGTGTTGCCTAACGAAGAGGCATACTCAAATGACAGCCTATATAACGGACTTTTGGAAGAGCCTCAATACACAAAACCTGCCGTCTGGGAAGGTGTGAGTGTACCTGAGGTTTTGCTTTCGGGACATCATGCAAATATCGAAAAATGGCGAAAAGAACAACAGGTTGAAGTAACAAAAAGGAAAAGACCGGATCTTTTTCGTAATTAAAATAAAAAAATACATTTGCTATTGCAAAAATTATGAATATGTGTTATACTGCATAAGAAAAATTACGCAAAATTGGAGGTGTGGCAGTGGCGAAAGAAAACAAGACAAATTTACAGGAAACTGAATTTACGGAAGAACAATTAAATTACGTCTATGAAAACCGTCGCTATGTCGGCCGCAAAGAAACGATAGGCTTTATTATGTGGGATGCTGCCCAGAGTTTCAACATCAATCTTTATTCCGGCAGATTTATCACCAACGTTGTCGGAGTTGACTTAGGTCTTCAGGCAATATTGGGCGTTATTAACGGTGTCTGGGACGTTGTCAACGATATTTTCTTCGGCACGATTGTCGACAAGACAAGAACAAGATGGGGGAAATTTCGTCCTTACCTACTTGCTCTTGCGATTCCCGGATTTATCTTAACCTGTCTTTATTGGCTTATGCCCCTGATGTTTGAAGGCAGAAGTGATGTTGATATGACAAAGTTCATATTCTACTGTCTTCTGACGATTATTCGGGAGGGTGTCGGAACATTCCAAGGTATTGCCCGTACCGGTCTTATGTCAACCATCACCCCGCATCCCGTTGACAGAACTCGGCTTATTACTCTTGCGAACTTTGCATCCGGTACTTTCGGCGAAAAACTTCCCGAACAGATTACCACCGTCATCCTCGACCTTATCGACAACAACAAAATAGGCAAGACCAAAACCAAAGCCTCTATGTACCGCACAACCTTTGTGGGAATGGGTTTATTCACCACTTTAGTGTCGAGTCTTATGTCATTTTGGTTCTTCTTCATCTCGAAAGAAAGAGTTATCCAATCAATTGAAAGCCCGTCAGTTATGGATGGTGTCCGTTCAATTTTAAACAACAAACCTATGCTCTTGGTTACTCTCTCCGAGTTCTTAGGCGGATTCTCAATAGGTGGCTCAAAGAGCGACTATTATATTGATGTTCTTCATTTTGCATCAATGACAATGATTGCAGGTATTCCCGCAGCACCAATTTCTCCGGTTTCATATTCTTATGTCCCGTGGCTGAGGCGTAAATACTCAACAAGGTCTTTGTATATTGTCGCAAAATATATTGACCCGATACTTAAAACCGGAGTATTCTTATTCGGTATTATCGGAATGAACTGGAAAACATTCGGAGGGATATCAAGAGGTGTAAAACCGATGTATCAGCGTATTGTCCCGATGGGTATTGCGATGGCTATATGGGAAGTTATCTGGACTTTGTTCTTAGGACTTCGTACGGTTATTACAACTGAAGTATACAATGAATGTATGGACTACTGCGAATGGAAGAATGGCTATCGTACAGAAGGAATGACCTCCGTTGCAAAAGGTCTTGCAACTAAGGTTGCAACCATCGGCTCGGGCTTCATTTCCACAGTGTTTAAAAAACTGGTTAACTACGATACGTCCGCATATATGGAAGGTAGAGAACAGCCGGATAAGGTTAAATTCTATCTCTTTGCCATGTTTACAATCGTTCCTTCAATCACCGGTGCGTTGGGAATTATTCCGCTCTTCTTCTATGACCTTACAGGCAAAAAGAAAGAAGCAATGTATGCAGACCTTCTTGCTCGCCGTGCAGAAGTATCCACAGCAGTCGGTTCGGGTGATGCAGATGCTCTTGCAAAGGCGGCGGAACTTCAGAGAATTGAATAATATAATTTGCATTAAAGGAGACCTCTACGGAGGCTCCTTTTTGCACTCTAAAAAATGCTTGCATTTATATGATAAATATGATATTATATTATGTTACAGAGGTGATACTATGTTAATGAAAGCGTTACTTGTTCAGGATATGGTGTTCTTCCCGCACATGTCGGTGGAATTCTCATTGAATGATGAAATAAATTTCAAGACTGCAAGGGCAGCATTTAAGAAAAATACCGATTCTAAAATCGTTCTTGTCTATGATAAAGTCAAAGAACCCGATGAAAACGGCGATACTTACGGAAAGATCGGCGTAGTTTGTAATTTGTTGCAAGTTCGTGAAGTTCATGGCGAAAATATAATATTGGTTGTCTGTGAAAAGCGTTGTTTTATCAATAAACTTGTAGTGGATGAGAATATACGACTTGCTGATATTGATGTTTATACATCCGAAGTTCCGAAAGACCTTGTCGGCAAACCCGTTGTAAAAGCAATGATAAATTCACTTAAGCGTGTATTCAGGATGTATTCGGAGCTTGAGAAAACCCCCGAAGAACTTAGGGATATTGTTAAAAACAGCAATGACCTTGCTGTTCTTGTTGACTTGTTGTCTCCGTTAAGTGAATTAAGTTATAAAAACCTCTATGATTTATTTGCAAATGACTCCATTTTGCAATCTGCAATCTCCCTTACCGGTGCGATTAAGCATCAGATTGAACTTTTGAAAATTGAAAGAGAAATTGATGAGCGTGCACATTATGAAATGTCGCAAGACCAAAGAGATTATTTCTTGCGTTCTCAAATGGCGGCAATCAGCGAAGAATTATACGGAACAGCCGAAGATGAGTGCGACAAATTTATGGCACAAATCGAAGACAGCCTGATGCCCGATGAACATAAAGAGAAACTCTTTGACGAACTTCGCAGATTAAGACTTGCACCCTCCTCAAGTCCCGAAGCCAATACTATTCGTACATATCTCGAATACTGCTTGAAACTCCCGTGGGGAAAAATCAAGCCGTCAAAAATTTCTTTGCCCAGAGCAAGAAAAATCCTTGATGCCGACCACTATGGTTTAACCGAAGTCAAGGAACGTATTATCGAAATGATTGCCGCTATGGCTCTTTCCGACAAAATCAAAGGTCAAATTCTCTGTTTCGTAGGCCCTCCCGGTGTCGGAAAAACATCTATTGTTCGTTCTATAGCTGTGGCAACAGGCAGAGAGTATCAGCGAATTGCCTTGGGCGGTGTCCGTGACGAAGCTGAAATTCGCGGACACAGAAGGACATATATCGGAGCTGTTCCCGGACGTATTATAAATGCCGTTATTGATGCAAAAACATCAAATCCTTTGATTCTCTTTGATGAAATTGATAAAATCGCCAACGATTATCGAGGCGATCCCGCTGCGGCATTGCTTGAAGTTCTCGATCCCGAACAAAACAGTCACTTTGTTGACCATTATATCGACCTTCAGTTCGATTTATCAAAAGTATTGTTCGTTGCAACCGCAAACGATGCAAGCAGTATCCCTCCCGCACTTTTAGACCGTATGGATATTATAGAATTAGGCTCATATACTGCCGAAGAAAAGTTCCAGATTGCAAAAAGACACCTTATCCCCAAGCAAATGAAAGAACACAATATCACGAAAGAACAGTTTCGTTTGCCCGCCAAAGTTATACGCACTATTATCGAGGAGTATACCCGTGAAGCAGGGGTACGCAAACTCGAAAGAATTATAGCAAAACTTTGTCGTAAAGTCGCCGTTTCAATAGTTGAATCCGGCGAAAAAGTCGAATTTACAGTCGACACTCTTCATCAATATTTAGGTGCTCCGAAATTCAAGAATACAGAAAAACTCCTTGACGAAGTTGGTTTGGTCAACGGTCTTGCATGGACTGCAGTGGGTGGCGAGTTGCTGCAAGTCGAAACGGCAATCATGGACGGCAAAAGCTCTCTTGAAATGACCGGCATGCTCGGTGATGTTATGAAAGAGTCGGCTGTTGCTGCGATTTCCTATGTTCGTTCTCGTGCAAAAGAATTAAACATTGATCCCGAATTTGCAAAAAAGAGCGACATTCATATTCATGTTCCCGAAGGTGCCGTTCCCAAAGACGGTCCGAGTGCCGGTGTTACCATTGCAACTTCTCTCGTTTCCGCGTTAACCGGCAGAAAAGCACGCGGAGATATTGCCATGACCGGCGAGGTTACCCTTCGCGGCCGTGTCCTTCCCATCGGCGGTCTTCGTGAAAAAAGTATGGCTGCATACAAAAACGGAATAAAAACAGTAATTATTCCCGAAATGAATATGGCTGACCTTGATAAAGTTGATGAGACAGTCAAGAAAAAAGTTAATTTCATTCCCGTCAAGAATGTCGATGAAGTACTAAAAATCGCACTCATATAAAAGGAATACCTGCTGTTAAAAGCAGGTATTTCCTTATGCGTTTTCCCAATCAAAATCCCGAAGTTTTCCGTGTCCGACAAGAGCGGGGAACTTCCATTGACGAAGAATCTCATATGTCGCAATGGCAACAGAGTTTGAAAGGTTCAATGACCGGATTTCACCTAACATCGGAATACGAACGGTCGTATCGGGATGTTCAAAAAGCAGGTCTTCGGGCAAGCCCTTTGTTTCCTTGCCGAACATTATAAAACAATTGTCGGGATATTCAATATCCGTATATGTTTTATTTGCTTTGGTGGAAAAATAATACACTTTCGCATCCGGATTTTTTGTATTGAAATCGTCGATATTGTCATAGTAAAAAATATCGAGATAATGCCAATAATCAAGCCCGCATCGCTTTAATTGCTTGTCGTCAACGGCAAAGCCCATCGGTCGAATGATATGAAGCACCGCACCTGTAGCAGCACAGGTACGGACAATATTTCCGGTATTTTGCGGAATTTCCGGCTCCATCAATACAATATTAAGTACCATTGAATCTCAACTTTCACTTTAAGCAAGTAAATCTCTGCCCAATTCCCATAAGCCTCGCTCAAAATCAACACCGTAACGAAGGGACATATCGGCAGCTTGTGTGCGAACAATACACTTTTGCGTGAAGTTTACAGCGATTTCAGTCGCCTCAAGCATAGTCTTACCGTTGACAAAAACACCCGTAAATACGCTTGCAAAAACATCACCCGTGCCATGATAAGCACCCTCAATCCACTTTGAAAAAGCATATTCCGTCTTATCCGTTTCCTTGTCATAGCAGGCAGCACCAAGGTTTTCGTTATCAAAGCTAACGCCGGTAAGAACAATATTTGCATCACAATGCTTTGAAAGACGCTTTATAAGCCCTTCGACATATTCGACGGTATAAGGAGGCTTAACAAATTCTTCACCAAGCATAAATGCTGCCTCGGTAAAGTTGGGAATGATAATATCCGCCTTCTTGCAGAGATTTGCCATATTCCTTGCAAATTCCTTGTTGAATATCGCATACATATTACCGTTATCCGCCATTGCAGGGTCAACTATTTTAACCGTCTTATCGACGGAAATAATATCAAAAATCTGTGCGACAATATCAATCTGTTCATTTGAGCCCAAAAAGCCTGTATAAATTGCATCAAATTCGATTTTATTCTCTTTCCAATGTCTTGCAAAAGGAAGCATATCTTCAGTCAAATCGCGGAAAGTATAACCGGTAAAACCGGAAGTATGTGTGCTTAAAACAGCAGTAGGCATAACAGCGGTTTCAATGCCGCAAGCGGAAATAATCGGCAATGCAACCGTCAGTGAACACTTGCCAAAGCCCGAAATATCATGTATCGCCGCAACTCTCTTTTGTTTTTCCATAAATAAACCTCGTAAATAAAGAAATTACGCATATTATACTACTTTTATTCTCTGTTGTCAATAATACAAGAATTGCTGAATGAAATAAAAAAACCGTTGCCTTTACCGGCAACGGTTTTTCTGATAATCTTAATATACGAAGTTGTACATTGACATGTTGTTGATAACAAGACCTTTTACGTCAAGAGTAATGATAGCAGCCTTAACATTTGCATCAATATCAATATTCATAATCTGCTTAAGAGAAACAACATGATTGTTCTCAGGGTTGAATACAAGAGTAGCAACGCAATCATGATATTTAAGGTTGAAGCGGTTAACTGTAACAACCTTGATTCCGTCAAGTTCCTTGGTGATGGAATTTCTTGAAATAGGATTAAATACTGCACCGTGGAAGCTTACGGGAGCATTTGTTCCTGCGGGAGTAGGTTCGGGGTCAACTTCATCCACAAGAGTTAAAGTAATCTTCCAGTTTGTACCATCCTTTTCGCAAGTAGCTGACTTAATCTTGCTTGCATCTGTAAGAAGGCAACCCTTCGTATTCTCGTTGACGGGAACCCATTTCAACTCATTACCCTTTTCATGAGTCTGTTCTTCGGCATCAGCTTCTTTTGTCATAAAGGAGTCGATAATCGGGGATATGATACCTCCGATAGAACCGACCTGAAGATTCTCCTTGGGAACTTCTTGGAATTCTTTCTTGTTAAATCCGGGCTTGTCATTCTTAAGTTGATCCATAACTTCGGTGTACTTCTTAAGAATAGAGGCAGCATCCTTCGGGAGATTATCACCAGCAGGAGCCTCTGTGGGTGTTGTGCCACCGGCAGTCGGAGCTTCTGTGGGTGTTGTGCCACCAGAAGTAGGAGCTTCTGTGGGTGTGTCACCACCGGCAGTCGGAGCCTCTGTGGGCGTGTCAACAGGTGCCTGTGTTACGGGTGCTGCTGTCGGAGTAGGAGCAGGAGTATCAGAACCGCCGTTTGTGTCTCCACCTGTGGAACCGCCGGACTGACCGTTATCATAAACGAATGAAACTAAAATTACATTGTTGCCTTGGTTGTCGGCACCGCAAGATGCAAAAGCAAACATCATTGCAGCAACAAGAACAAGTCCAACGATACGAATTACATTTTTCTTCATGGTATTTATATACCCCTTTCAGAATAGTTTATCATAATCTATATTAACAGAATACTCTATTTTTTTCAAAAAGTCAAGAGAAAATTCACAGAATTAGCAAAAAATATCAAATTATTGTACTTTATTGCATTAATTCATTATATTATTGACGAAAATCAGTTTTTAGAGTATAATTAGCAGTGTGAAATTACAAAATATCGAGGTCGAAATGAATACGATTATTGTCGGTGCGGGGATGAGCGGATTAACCGCTGCAATTCTTCTTGCCAAAAAAGGAGAGCCAGTTACCGTATTGGAGAAGAATTCTCAAGCAGGGAAAAAAATACTTGCAACGGGAAACGGCAGGTGTAATATTGCAAACCGCAAAATTTTACCGGAATACTATTCCGGCGATAAACAAATTATTGACCTTGTTATGAGCGACTATTCCCTGCAAAATGATATTGATTTTCTGTTCGATCTGGGTATTCCGACAACTGATGACGGAAGCGACAGGCTTTATCCTCAAAGTTTTTCCGCTTTGTCGGTGCGTGATTTATTTTATAACGCAGCCGTTTCGGAAGGTGTCAATTTTATATTTGACACGGAAGTTGAAGATATTCAAAAAGACGGCGAAAAATACCTTATCAATCAAAAATATACCTGCGATAAACTAATCCTTGCCTGCGGAGGAAAAGCACAGGCAGATTACGCCGAAGGAATGTTTGATATTCTAGAAAATTTCGGTATCAGCCACACGCCTTTGCTCCCTGCCCTTACCTCTCTAAAAACCAAAGACGTGCCTTACATAATGAAAGGTGTTCGTGCGGAATGTTCGGTTTGTATTTTTGTTGACGGAAAATTTATTGAAAAAGTTAGCGGCGAGGTGCAGTTTAACGAAAAGAATGTGTCGGGAATTCCTATTATGAACATATCTCATATTGCGGCACAATCGCTTAACGAAGCGAAAAAAGCACATCTGATTATTGATAAACTGCCGTTTGAAGAAACCGAAAATATCATTCGTTTTTGCGAAAATATGAAAAGAAAATATCCCGACACTCCAGCGAAATATCTCCTTTCGGGTTATCTGAACAACAAACTTTTTCATGATGAACTTCGCATTCTGGGAATAAAACCCGATACACCAATCAAAAACATCAAGTCATTTGAACCGCTTGTTAAAATGATAAAAAATATGAAACTCGATATTCATGCAACGGGTGATTTTGACAATGCACAGGTCATGTGTGGCGGCATTCCCTGTTCCGAGATAAATAAAAATCTCGAACTGAAAAAACTGCCCAATGTTTTCGTTTTGGGTGAAATGCTTGACGTTACGGGAGAATGCGGAGGCTATAACCTAACTTTTTGCAGACAGACCGCATTTACCATGCTCAAAAATCAAAATTAGTTTTCCGAAACTTTTAAGAAAGACAGATCCAATGATAAGAATAAACGACATAAAAGTACCACTCGGTGCCGATGTTAATACAATAAAAAAGGCGGCAGCAAAGGCTTTGGGAGTATCTGCCGACGATTTTTTGAGTTTTTCAATCGCAAGAGAATCAATCGATTCACGCAGGAAAAACAATATCATGATGACCTATTCGGTTGATGTTCGGCTTGACGGATTTGAAGAAGAAATCGCATCAAAATTCGAGAAGAATAAAGTTTTATATTTTGAACCACAAGCCTTTGTTTTGCCCGAAAACAAGCGAAATTCAAAATTTTCTCCCGTCATAGTCGGCTTAGGACCTGCGGGCTTGTTTTGCGGACTTATGCTCGCCCGTTCGGGACTTAATCCAATCATAATCGAGCGTGGAAATGATGTAGACACCCGCAAAAATGATATTGCAAATTTCTGGAAAAACAGAAAACTCAACACCGAATCAAATGTTCAATTCGGTGAAGGCGGTGCAGGCACTTTCTCCGACGGCAAGTTGACTACCGGAATAAAAGACGGTCGCGTCGGCGTTGTTTTGCAGACCTTCAAAGATTACGGTGCTCCCCACGAAATAACTTTTTCCGCAAAACCGCATATCGGCACGGACAAATTAGGTGATGTTATAAAAAATATCCGAAACGAAATTATCCGTCTCGGCGGTACGGTCAAATTCGGCTGTAAACTCGTGGATATTATCACCGCAAACGGTTTTATTCAAGCCATTACTTATACCGATGAAAAAGGCTCTATACACGACTTGGAAACGGATACTTTAATTCTTTGTATCGGACATTCGCCTCGTGATACCATCGAAATGCTCTACCACAAGGGTATAAATATGGAGAAAAAAGCATTCTCCGTCGGCACAAGAATTGAACATCCGCAAGAGATGATTAACGAAATGCAATACGGCAAAAATTACAACAAAGCATTGTTGCCTCCCGCCGACTATAAATTATCAAATCACCCCTTGCACGGCAGGGGAGGCTATACTTTCTGCATGTGTCCCGGCGGTACGGTCGTTCTTGCATCAAGCGAAGAAAATATGGTCGTCGTCAACGGGATGAGCGAATATGCTCGCGACGGCGAAAATGCAAACTCAGCGATTTTAGTCGGTATTGAACCAGATATGATTGACGAAAATTCTGCATTGGCGGGAATAAAACTTCAACGTGAGATTGAACAAAAAGCGTTTGAACACGGCGGAAGTGATTATACCGCCCCCTGCCAGTTGGTTGGCGATATGCTTAAAAATCAGCCGTCAAAAAAATTAGGCTCGGTAAATCCATCCTGTCCTACGGGAACAAGCCCCGGAGATATAAGAAATGTCCTGCCTTCGTTTGTTGTGGACGGAATAAGCGATGCAATTATCGCGTGGGACAAGAAATTACGCGGTTTTGCTCTTAATGATGCCGTTCTCACCTTCCCCGAAAGCCGCAGCAGTTCACCCGTCAGAATTATCCGAGATGAGTTTTTTCAGACAAATATACGCGGAATATTCCCCTGTGGCGAGGGTGCGGGTTATGCCGGAGGAATTGTCTCGGCAGGCGTTGACGGTATCCGTGCAGCGGAAGCAGTACTCCGAGATGAAACCTAAATAACATAAAAACCAACATCACATAGCAAAACAGCTCCCGAAGGAGCTGTTTTTTGTTTACAAAGAGAGCAGGATTTCGAGGCTAAACAAATTCAGATTTAACCAAGCCAGTTGTCCGTTTCATCAAGCCCCATTGCACCTCTTAAAATAGATCTTGCATCGGTTGCTTTGAGGTTACCGTCATTATTTACATCTGCGGCGAGAGATTGAACATCTTTAAGTGTATCAAGACCTAATGCGGCACGCAGTGCATTTCGAGCATCAGTAGTCTTAACTTGCCCGTCGCCGTTTATATCACCCTTAAATACAACAACTTTTTTCTCAACAAGTTTTTCACCGTCATAAATTTCAATTACTGCACCCGTACCGATTGCACCGTCATCCTCAAGTTTATTTCCGTTTATATCGAGGATATTAACTGTAAAATCCTTGAAAGTTTCTTTAATCTGCTTAACAGTTAAATCCTTTGCGATACCTAGATACTTATCGTTTTCTTCTGTCTGAACGGGAAGCTTATTATAATCAGGTTTCTTAACCTCAGTAGGAAAGTCAATCGGTTTATTAGTTGGTACTTCAGTCGGCTTTTCAAGTTTAGGAATTACTTTACCCTTTTCAAGAACTACGCCACAAGACTTACATACCTTATCTCCTGTATATCCGGCAGCTTCATAAGTAGCTTCTTTTATATTCTTGATTTCCGTACCTCCAACATGATTTGTTGGATTAAGATCGCCGTATTCCTTGCCACAAATTGAACAAACTGCCTTCTTTGAACAAGTTGCAGTACCACCTTTATGTCCGGTTGCAGGAATTGCAGTTACATTAGTAATGGCATCGCAACGAGAACAATATCTGGACTTCGAGCCTGCTTCTGTACATTTCGGCTCTACATCTATTGTGAATTTAGTTGCAAAATCATGTCCGAGTGCTGCGATTTTTTGACCGTCTGCTAATTTCTCTCCACAGCCTATACAGTATGTATCACCTGTATAACCGGCATCAGTACATGTTGCAACTTTTTCATTCTTTATCTCCGTACCTCCAACATGATTTGTTGGATTAAGATCGCCGTATTCCTTGCCACAAGTTGAACAAACTGCTTTCTTTGAACAAGTTGCAGTACCGCCTTTGTGTCCGAGTGCGGCGATTATTTGACTGTCTGCTATTTTCTCTCCACAGTCTATACAGTATGTATCACCTGTATAACCGGCATCAGTACATGTTGAATTTATTGCATTTCTAATTTCGGTGTTTTTATGTGTACACTTAAAGTGCATAGTTACGTTCGGACCAAAATCATATAGCTTCTTGCTATTCCACTCTTCTTCTGTTCCAGTGTAATATACATCGATTAGACCTGTACAACCTTCAAAAGCAGACTTGCCAATTTTCATCACAGAATCCGGGATGGTGATTTCGGTTAGTCCCTTACAATAAGTAAATGCATCCCCACCAATTTCCGTTACAGAGTTTGGTATAACACTATTTTTGCAGCCAAGTATCAGTGTATTTGAATACTTTTTAATTAAACAATTGCCGGAAGAATAATATTTTTCATTTTTTTCATTAACCACAATAGATTCAAGTCCGTAACAACCTTTGAAAGCTGAAAGCTCAATTTCCCTTACAGAATCAGGGATTATAATTTCGGTTAGACCAGAACAACCAGCAAAAGCAAACTGTCCGATTCTCTTGACAGAAGCCGAAATTGTGAGTTTAGTTAATCCACTACAGTCAGAAAACGCGTAATGCCCAATTTCCTTTATAAAATCAGGGATTGTGATTTCGGTTAGACCGGAACAACCAGCAAAAGAATAACAGTCAATTATTTTTACAGAATTAGGAATTTCAATTTTTGTCAGTCCCGTACAACCTTCAAAAGCAGACCAACCAATTTCTGTTACGGAAGCAGGAATATTGATTTCGGTTAAATCAGCACAAGTGTAAAATGCATAATTCCCTATTACTGGTATATCAGCCGGAATAACACTATTTTTACATCCGCAAATAAGCGTTTTTGTTTCTCTTCCAATTTCAATCAAACAATTTTCGGAAGAATAATAATTTGCATTGTTCTCATCAACCACGATAGATTCAAGCCCCGTACAACCCTTAAACGGATTTAAGCCAAGATGTTTAACAGAAGCCGGAATTTTAATTTCAGTTAGCCCGGTACAATTCTCAAATGCCCACTCCCCAATATTCTCTACGGAATTCGGAATTGTGATTTCTTTAAGCACGGTACAACCTCTGAAAGCATTCTCGCCAATTGTATTTAAAGAATTCGAGAGCGTGGTTTTGAGCAA
>DUNU01000017.1 GCA_012839185.1 Clostridiales bacterium
AGGCTGTTTTCCGTTCTTGGGATAACCCCCGTGCAAATGTTTATCGCCGTGATAACGACATTCCCTATTCTTGGGGTACCGCCGTTAATGTACAGGCTATGGTATTCGGCAATATGGGTGAAGATTGCGGTACAGGTGTTGCATTCACACGCGATCCCGCAACCGGCGAGAAGAAACTCATGGGTGAGTTCTTAACAAACGCTCAGGGCGAAGACGTTGTTGCAGGTGTACGTACTCCGATGCCGATTGCTGAGATGGCTGACAAGTTCCCTGCTGCTTATAAACAGTTCATTGAAGTTTGTGCAACTCTTGAAGACCACTATCACGATATGCAGGATATTGAGTTTACCGTTGAAAATGAAAAACTTTATATTCTTCAGACACGTAACGGTAAGAGAACTGCTCAGGCTGCTCTCCAGATTGCAGTTGACCTCGTTGCTGAAGGTCGCAAAACCGAGCAGGAAGCAATTCTCATGATTGATCCCAGAAATCTTGATACTCTCCTTCATCCGCAGTTTGATGTAAAAGCTATTAAGGCTGCAACTCCTTTGGGCAGAGGTCTCGGTGCTTCTCCCGGTGCTGCTTGCGGTCAGGCAGTATTCACTGCTGAAGATGCAAATGCATGGAATGAAGCAGGAAAGAAAGTTATTCTCGTTCGTCTTGAAACTTCTCCCGAAGACATCACCGGTATGAAGGCCGCTCAAGGTATCCTTACAGTTCGCGGCGGTATGACTTCTCACGCTGCAGTTGTTGCTCGCGGTATGGGTAAGTGCTGTGTTTCCGGTTGCGGCGACATTGCTATGGACGAAGAAAACAAGAAATTTACACTTGGCGGTAAGACTTTTGTTGAAGGTGATTTCATCTCCATTGACGGTTCTACCGGTTATATTTATGACGGCATAATCCCCACCGTTGATGCTGAAATTTCAGGCAACTTCGGAACAATTATGGGTTGGACTGACAAGTATCGCAGACTTAAGGTTCGTACAAATGCTGATACTCCGTCCGATGCATTAAAGGCTCGTGAACTTGGTGCAGAAGGTATCGGTCTTTGCCGTACAGAACATATGTTCTTTGAAGCAGAAAGAATTGCTGCTTTCCGTGAAATGATTTTTGCGGATTCAGTTGAAGATCGCGAAGCTGCTCTTGAGAAGATTCTTCCTCACCAGCAGGGCGACTTTGAAAAACTCTATGAAGCACTTGAAGGCAACCCCGTTTGTATTCGTTTCCTTGATCCGCCTCTCCATGAGTTTGTTCCCACAGAAGAAGCCGACATTGCTCATCTCGCTAAAGTTCAGGGCAAGAGTGTTGAAGAAATTAAGGCTCTCATCGCTTCTCTCCATGAATTTAACCCGATGATGGGTCATCGTGGCTGCCGTCTTGCAGTTACATATCCCGAAATCGCTGCAATGCAGACAAAGGCTGTTATTCGTGCTGCTATCAACATTCAGAAGGCTCATCCCGACTGGAATATAGTTCCTGAAATCATGATTCCTCTTGTCGGCGAAGTTAAAGAACTTAAGTATGTCAAGAAGGTAGTTGTTGAGACTGCTGATGCTGAAATCGCTGCTGCTAGCGTAAACCTTAAGTATAAGGTCGGTACAATGATTGAAATTCCTCGTGCTTGCCTTACTGCTGACGAAATCGCTGCTAATGCAGACTTCTTCAGTTTCGGAACCAACGACCTTACACAGATGGGCTTCGGTTTATCCCGTGACGACGCTGCTAAGTTCCTTGATGCTTATTATGATGCAAAAATTTATGAGTTTGATCCCTTTGCAAGACTTGACCAGAAAGGTGTCGGTAAACTTATGAAGATGGCTATCGAACTTGGCAAACCCGCCAACAAAGATATTCATATGGGTATCTGCGGCGAACACGGCGGAGATCCCTCCTCTGTTGAATTCTGTCACGAACTCGGTCTTGACTATGTTTCCTGCTCACCTTTCAGAGTACCTATTGCTCGTCTTGCTGCTGCTCAGGCTGCTATTAAAGGCTAAGCGAAACAGCTTCATCCCCTGCAATATCAAGAGGGTTCTGATTGCTCATAAAGAGTAAAATTAAATGCTAAAAAGAGCCTATATCACCATTTTTGATGTTATAGGCTTTCTTTTTTAACTTAGTTGCTCTGTGTTAGTGTTGTGCTATATTCTGTAAGGAGTTATATAAAAACAAAAATGCGTAAAAATAATTTTAATAAAGTAATAAAAGTTTTACAGGTGGTTACAATAATATTTATGCTTGCAATGCTTATTGCGATGCTTATAATTATGAAGAAATTTAATATTAGCATTGGAAATGCTGCCGAGCTTTCTTCATACATAAAGGGTGGCACTCTTACGGTAGCGTTTATTATTATTGCTTTTACTGTAATAAAGTCATTTACTCTTATTTTTCCGCCGGCAGTAATTTTTGCTGTTTCAGGTCTTCTTATTGACAACGTTTTTGTTGCGATAACTGTTAATTTTATCGGCATTGCATTGAGCGTTATTCTTCCTTATTATTTTGGAAAATTTGCCGGCAAAGATCTGCTTGATGCACTAAAAGCACGTTTTCCCAAAGTAAAAACGCTGGATGATTTTGCAGGCAAAAATGAATTTATGGTAGTTTATGTTGCCAAAGCCTCAGGTATAGTTCCGTCAGATTTACTCAGTGTAATCTATGGTGCCATGAATGTCAATTTTTGGAAATTCTTTTTAGCTTCAAATCTCGGCATGCTTCCATTCAACATTCTTTTTACCGTTCTTGCAAATAAGGGAGACCTTTCAAATCCTTACAGCCTTTTATATATTATTCCTATCCCCATATTTGTTATTATAATGAGTGTTGTAGCCAAGAAAATGACAGCAAAAAAAGAAGCTTAAAAAAATTAAATATATAATCATATAAATAAAAAGGCTTTTCCCGTGGCGTGTTTACCTTACTGCTGACGAAATCGCTGCTAATAGGAAAATTTTTGGTATCTATATTGACCTTGGAGGTAAAATCCTGCAAGGTCTTTTTTTACTAAAACCTTGCTATTGACATTCATGCTTATTTGATTTATAATTATTACAACTGATAACAATTAGCAATAACTATAATGAGTGATAGAAATGAAAAACAAAAGTTTTCAATATCCTTTTCCCACACATAATGACAATTTTTTTGATAAAGATAAAAGCGGAGACTTAAACACTGTTGAAACTGTTTTCCGAGATGCACACCTAAATGAGATGAAACAAAAAACCGAAATTGACGATAACCCAAAAATAAGTGTTGCATCTAACAATAAAGAAGAAACCGCAGAAAGAAATAACGGTAATATATTTGCAATTATTGCCGTTGTAATATCGTTGATTTTGATTGTTCTAAAAATATTATTCCGCTAAACAGAATTAGATAATAAATTTGACTTTGCAGGAGCAATCCCGCAAGGTCATTTTTTTGTCAAAAACTTTGCAGCACAACTTTTGTATTATAAAAACTATTATGTTTGTTTATTTATTCCATATTTGAAATATGTCGCTTAAATGCGGCACTTTTGAATTTTTTATGAAAATTTGAAAAAACTCTTGACAAATTAACTCTAATGTGTTAGAGTATGCTTGTAACCTAAGAATTACCAATATTCCGACAAGAACATTTTAATGACTAAAAGAGGAGCGAACTAAAATGAGCAAATCAAAGAAAAAACGCGGAATTCTTATATTTCTTTCTGTACTTTTGACAATTCTTATAATTTCGGCTGCATCCTTGAGTTTTTATCTGCTACGACCGTTAAAGTTCCCCGATGCAGAAATAATTGTTAAAAATTTTGACTATCAACCACATTTTGACAGTCTTGTGCGTCAGTACAATTCCGGAAGCGGTGTCAGTTTTAAGAACGAACGCTGCTCCTTTGTTTCGGCTGATATGAATGATTATTGCAAGGTCAATGTCAAAGTGAATGTATATAACAGAACAGGGACAGATGCATTTGTTAATTACATTTATCCGATTACTGACAATGATTTTATTATTTTTGGAATTATTCCCGTTGCCACAATGCAAGCACCCGCAAATACCGTTTCGGAATGTTACAGTACATTCATCTGCCTAAAAAATGATAAAACTGAAGAAGAAATTATTGACGCATTGTCTGCAATGGAATATAAGATAATATTCGGAAACAGCGTTTTCAGGGAAAACAGTCAAATAATTCATTTTTAAGAAAATTGATTTAATTTGATATTGTGTATTATTATAGAAGTATTCTCGATTAAGTTCGTATAAAATGAAAGGACGGAAGTCATAATGAAAAAAATTATTGTTTTGTTTGTTGTCGTACTATGTTTTGCAATTCTGACGTCATGCAAAACAGTCAAAGAACCGGATAGCTCAACATTCGTTGACTCGGAAATTAACGCTACGACAGGATATGATGACGGACTGCCGCAAAAGGCGATGATTTATTATAATGATTGCCTATATGAAGCCGATTTGTATTTTTTCTTACTTGAAGAAAACGGGGGATATGTTGTAGTTCCGGATGCAAATAAAAAAGAAGTATATGAACAAAAACACACTCTTACCCCCTGCGGGAAAATAGAAAGCGTCATCAACACCGTACCAAACGAAAATTTTGTCGGTTACTCAGTAAAAGAGGGTGCACCCATGTTCACGGATGAACTTGGAAATCTTTTTATTCAGACAGACGACATTCTGAGAGCGTTTGCAGTAAAACCTTAAAGACCGAAAAATCATAATGCATCAGAAGAAGGGGGGGGTATGTTTTGGATATACCAAAGATATTTGAAAGCGAATATCGCTTTTGCCTTATTTTGTGGGAGCATGAGCCGGTAAAAAGTCGCGAACTTGTAGAATTGTGCAAGGAACAACTCGGATGGAAGCCGACAACCACATACACGGTCATAAAACGTTTGTCGGAACGTGGTGTATTGAAAAATGAAAACACAGTTGTTACTTCGCTTGTAAGCAAAGAGCAAGTACAGGCTGCCGAATTAAATGAGGTTGTGGAAAAGACTTTTGAAGGCTCGTTGCCTGCGTTTATTGCGGCATTTACAAAGCACCAAAAAATTTCCGAAGAGGAGATTGATGAAGTTCAAAAAATGATTGACCGTTATCGGGAAGGAGCATCAAAATGAGTGAGTTCTTTTTAAGCATTGTCAATATGAGTATATCGGCAAGTTGGATTGTGCTTGCTGTGTTGCTTTTCAGACTTCTTTTCAAAAAAGCACCTAAATGGATAAGGGTCGTTCTTTGGGGAATTGTTGCGGTCAGGTTAGTTTTTCCATTCTCTTTTGAAAGTATATTAAGTCTTATTCCGAATGCAAATACAATTAGTCCCGATATTATGACACAAGAAAATCCGAAAATCAATACGGGCGTAACAATCGTAAACAATGCAATATATTCAATTATCAGAAGTTCGCCAACTTACTACGGCGAAACAAGTCCAAACCCCTTACAAAAAATCATTCCTGTTCTTGCTGTTATTTGGGTTGTCGGAAGTCTCGGCTTGATTATTTATACAATTGTAAGTTATTTTCGACTGAAGAAAAAGATCGGCACGGCGGTTTTGCTTCGGGATAATATCTATCAAAGTGAGAATGTTGTTTCGCCCTTTGTTTTGGGAATTATAAAACCTAAAATTTATTTGCCGTTTAATTTAAGCGAACAGGATATGAAGCATGTTATTACTCACGAACAAGCACATATAAATCGTAAAGACCATTTCTGGAAACCGCTTGGTTTTCTTATTCTGACTTTACATTGGTTTAATCCGCTTATCTGGTTTGCTTATGTGCTTCTCTGCCGAGATATTGAGCTTGCTTGCGATGAAAAGGTAGCAAAAGAATTAAACACCGAACAGCGTGCGGATTATTCTCAGGCACTCTTAACTTGCAGCGTAAACAGAAGAATGGTTGCCGCTTGCCCTCTTGCATTTGGAGAGGTTGGAGTAAAAGACAGAGTGAAATCAATATTGAGTTATAAAAAGCCTGCATTTTGGATTATTATTGTCGCTTTTATCGCAAGTATTGTTCTTGCTGTCTGTTTCCTGACAAATCCTGAAACTTATTCAAATATCAGCGTAGAGATGTCCTCATTTATCGAGGAGCAAATAATAGAACATAATCACGGAAAATATTTAAGCGGTGAATTCTATTGTGCCGACTTTAAGATATTAGGCACAGAGAAAACCAAAGAAAATACCATTCTTTACATGTTTGCCTTGTATAGTGAATTTAGCGAAGAAGGCGGAAAAATACAGAAAGAAAGCGGTAGTCTTATTCCGATTGCCATGACAATTGAAGAAAAAGACGGAGAATTTTCTTTGGTTGAATATTGGGAGCCGAGGGACGGCGAATTACTTGTAACTGATATACGTGAAAAGTTTCCCAAACATTTACGTAAAAAAGCATACCAAGATTATTTCTATTCCGACGAATTACGGGAAAACTGCAAAAAGAAAGCCGAAGTATATTTTTCTTTAAGCAGAACTTATGGTTATGATGTCGCTCCCGAAATGACTTTTATCGGCAAACAACTGACGCTTAAAAATGTTAAATCTCTTTCAAAAAAAGGTAATGAATTACGTTGGAAAGATTTTGACGGCTTTTCTTATTTCGTTACAGGCTCAGGCTTATATATACGACATTATATTATTGATGACCTTTTCTCATTGCTTATCGGCGGCACATACCCCGAAGAAGATGCCATGTATTTCTATCTTCAAGCAAACGACGGCTCGGAAGATCGCATTGATATTCGTACCAACGATGTAGACGCCTTTATCCAAGAACACAAAAATAACGCAAAGGTTCAAAACGTTAATTGGGAATATTCGGTCTGCTGTGTAGATAACGACGGAAACAGTTTTGAAAAAATGACAGAAATCGGCGGCGTGCCACCTAAGGCATATTTAAGCAGCATAAGATATTTGGCGAATGTTAAAATTACAAGCGTAGACGAGTTAAACGATTTTAAGAACAAGATGAGTTCAACTATGAATTTCAGTCTCACCGATTCAGGCAACTTGTCATTTAATGAAATATCGAAAGCATATTCAGATGAATATTTTAAGACATCAACCTTATTTCTGATTTATACCTCTGAAGAAACATACAACAGTAAATTTTCAGTTGATTATGCAAGCAAGTCGCTTGGTGTTTTATCTTTCGGAATAAAGGAAACTGCTGTTTCTTATAGAGGCGAAATGTCCCGCGGTTGGCTTATTTGTATCGGTGTGCCGAACGAAGATTTACAAAATGTTAATTCGGTTGATGCTCGGATCAGCACACAGATTATTGATGACTCAATATGGACTACCACTACTAATTTGTTGAGAATTCATACTTTCAAAGAATCCAAAGATGAAATTAAACCTCATTTTGTTCTTTTTGAAGACGGAAGTTTTGAATTTACGTTTTCTGCGGTCAGTGATTACTTTGGTGTCGGCACTTATGTTTTGAAAGACAACAGATTGACATTGAAAACCGATGACGGCAAATACGTTTATTGTTTTGATTTAGTTGACGATACAATGGTTTTTGATGCCGAGGCTTCATCTGAGGAACTCTGGTTTTCCGGTATGTATGACGGCTGTGTTTTTGAATAAAAAGGATTTTATCACTTATAACCTTGATTAAATAAATAGAGGTCTGCCGAAACAGACCTTTATTTCTTTGAAAATTGTTATAAAACTGAAAAGACGATAAATTTAGAACAAACCGGAAATTTTACCGTTTTTATCAACATCAATTTTCTCGGCTGCGGGAACTTTGGGAAGACCGGGCATAGTCATTATATCACCGGTCAGAACTACGATAAAGCCTGCTCCGGCTGATACTTTGACATTTTTTACCGTTACGGTAAAGTCGGTTGGTGCACCGAGTTTTGTCGCATCGTCGGACAAGGAATACTGAGTTTTGGCGATACAGACGGGAGCATTTGAAAAACCTAAGCTTTCAAGTTGTTCAATCTGTTTCTTTGCATTGGGCATAATATTAACTTGAAAGCCGCCATAAACTTTTTTGACGATTGCTTCAATTTTTTCGGTGATGGAAAGGTCATCGGAATATGAAAAAGTAAAAGCGGAATTATCCTCCTCACAAAGACGGACAACCTCATTTGCAAGTTCAATTCCGCCTTCCCCGCCGTTTGCCCAAACGGTTGAAAGAACGGTGTTTACACTGAGAGCCTTGCACTCGTTGATAATAAATTCTATCTCTTTATCTGTATCGGTCGGGAAACGATTGACCGCAACAACGCAAGGAAGATTAAATACATCTTTGATGTTTTTTACATGACGGAGAAGATTGGGTATTCCCTGTTTAAGAGCGTTAATATCCTCGCTGTTAAGTTGTTTTTTGTCAAGTCCGCCGTGCATTTTCAAGGCTCGGACGGTTGCAACAATGACAACGGCATTCGGACGTATTCCGGACATACGACACTTAATATCAAGGAATTTTTCAGCACCCAAATCAGCACCGAAACCTGCCTCAGTAACGGCATAATCGCCGAGTTTCATTGCCATTTTTGTTGCAATAACGGAGTTGCAACCGTGAGCAATATTGGCAAAGGGGCCTCCGTGTACAAAGGCGGGAGTAGCCTCCAAAGTCTGAACAAGGTTTGGCTTTATAGCATCTTTCAATAAGGCTGTCATTGCACCGACTGCACCCAAATCACCTGCGGTTACGGGCTTATCGTCAAAAGTATAGGCAACAATAATTTTTGATAACCTTTCCTTTAAGTCAGTTATCGAATCGGAAAGACAAAATACAGCCATTATTTCGGAAGCAACGGTAATATCAAAGCCGTCCTCACGAGGAACACCGTTTGCCTTGCCGCCCAAACCGTCTGTTATAAACCGAAGTTGGCGGTCATTCATATCAACGGCACGTTTCCAAGTGATTTTTCTAACATCAATACCTAAAGCATTTCCCTGATGAATGTGATTGTCGAGCATTGCGGCAAGAAGATTGTTGGCAGCACCGATAGCATGAAAATCTCCGGTGAAATGAAGGTTTATATCCTCCATCGGAACTACTTGTGCATATCCGCCGCCGGCTGCTCCGCCTTTAACACCGAAAACGGGACCCAAAGACGGTTCACGTAAAGCAACAACGACCTTTTTCCCTATCTTTTTAAGCCCGTCTGCAAGACCAATTGTTGTTGTAGTCTTGCCTTCGCCTGCCGGAGTGGGAGTTATGGCGGTTACCAATATAAGTTTTCCGTCTTTTTTGGTTTCGTCATTTAATACGGACAAGTCAATTTTTGCCTTATAATTACCATATTGTTCAACTTTATTTTCATCAATTCCCGCAGTAGCAGCAATATCGAGAATGTGTTTCATTTTGCATTGCTGAGCAATTTCTATATCGGTTAAATATGCCATAATTTTCTCCTACTTAAAATATTTTACTGCCGCTTCAAACATACGAATGTCGTAGTTTCCGGGAACATTTTTATAAAGTCCTTTGCCTACACGCTCGCTGTGTCCCATCTTTCCGAATACTCGACCGTCGGGAGATGTGATACCCTCAATCGCACACATAGAATCGTTGGGATTGAACCAGATGTCGTTTGTAACATTACCCAAATCATCGACATATTGAGTGGCAATCTGTCCGTTTGCTTCAAGTTCGTTTAATAATTGGGGAGGACAAATAAACCTGCCTTCGCCGTGTGAAATTGGGACACTCACAATATCACCGACATTCATAAGACTGAGCCACGGAGATTTATTGGAAGAAATACGGGTACGGACAATTCTTGATTGATGGCGGGCGATGGTGTTAAAAGTGAGTGTCGGGCAGTTTTCATCGGTATCAATAATTTTGCCGAACGGAACCAAACCTAATTTAATCAAAGCCTGAAAACCATTACAGATACCGCATATAAGACCGTCGCGATTGTCAAGCAAATTGGTTACTCCGTCTTTAATTGCGGCATTTCTGAAAAATGCAGTAATAAATTTCCCTGAGCCGTCAGGTTCATCGCCACCGGAAAAACCACCGGGAATGAATATCATCTGAGCATCTTTAAGTTTATTTGCAAAGGTTTCAACCGAGCGAGAAATATTATCAGATGTCAAGTTGTTGACGATGAAAATTTCAGGCTCTGCACCTGCATAAAAAACCGCTTTTGAACTGTCATATTCGCAGTTTGTTCCGGGGAAAACGGGAATTATTATCTTAGGTTTTGCAAATTTGACTGCGGGTGCTTTGTATTCTTTTTCGTCCTTAACTTCATAAGCACAAGTGCGATTTAAGTTCTCGCTTTGTTCAATATCGGCAGGAAAAACACTCTCAAGTTTGTTTTCGTATATATCAAAAAGCTCATGATGGTCAACTTTTTCGCCGTTAAATGTGAAATAATCGCTTGCTCTTGTTGTTCCGATAAAAATTGCATCTTCAATATCTTCGGTTACTTCTAAAATAAATGAGCCGTATTTATAGGAGAATAAATCATTTAATGAAAGATTATCTGCATATTCAAAACCGCCTGCCGCACCTAACGACATTTTGAAAATTGCCTCAGCGATACCGCCCATGGTGGGAGTGTAGGCTGATTTTACGACACCTTTACGCATTAATGACATAACTTTTTCAAATAAAGTTATAAGAGATGAGGAAACGGGGAGACCGTTTTTATCGTATTCGGGAGCCAATAACACAACTTTATTGTCGGGATTTTTGAAATCATTTGAAATTATATTTTCAACCTTATCGGTTGTTACGGCAAAAGACACCAATGTCGGAGGAACATCCAAATCCTCAAAAGATCCACTCATTGAGTCTTTGCCTCCGATTGAGGCTATACCCAAATCAAGTTGAGCCTTAAATGCACCTAAAAGTGCGGCAAGAGGCTTGCCCCAACGCTTTTCATCGGTGCGAAGTCGCTCAAAATATTCTTGAAAAGTAAGATAGACATCTTCAAATTTTGCACCTGTTGCAATGAGTTTACAGACAGATTCAACAACCGCGAGATATGCACCGTGATAGGGACTTTGCTCGGTAATAAAGGGATTATATCCCCATGACATCAAAGAACAGTCGTTTGTATGACCTTTTTCAACTGAAATAAGGTGTACCATGCTCTGAATGGGTGTAAGTTGATTAAAGCCGCCAAAGGGCATAAGGACTGTTCCTGCACCGATTGTAGAGTCAAAACGTTCTGAAAGTCCGCGTTTTGAACATATATTCAAATCGCCGACTAATTTTTTATAGTTTTCCGCAAAACTGCCTTCAAATTCTTGTTTTTTGAGTGCGGGAGCAACGGGAGCAATATTGATATGTTTTTCAGCACCGTTGGAATTTAAGAATTCTCTTGAAATATCAACAATTTTCCTGCCGTTCCAGTTCATGACAAGACGAGGATTTTCGGTTACAACGGCAACGACAGAAGCATTCAAGTTTTCACTTGCGGCAAGTTTCAGAAATGCATCAATATTTTCTTTTTCAATAACAACTGCCATTCTTTCTTGCGATTCGGAAATTGCAAGTTCGGTACCGTCAAGACCTTCATATTTTTTAGGTACTTTATTAAGGTCAATTTCCAAACCGTCGGCAAGTTCGCCGATAGCAACAGACACACCGCCTGCACCGAAATCATTACAGCGTTTTATCATTCGACACGCTGTCGGGTTTCTGAATATTCTCTGGAGTTTGCGTTCTTCGGGAGCGTTACCTTTTTGAACTTCAGCACCGCAAGTCTCAACCGATTCGGTTGTATGAGCCTTTGAAGAGCCTGTTGCACCGCCGATACCGTCACGACCGGTCGCACCGCCCAAAAGGATAACTACATCACCGGCTTGGGGGACTTCACGACGAACATTGCTTGCGGGAGTTGCTGCGATTACAGCACCGATTTCCATTCTTTTTGCGGCATAACCGGGATGATAAATTTCATCAACCATACCGGTTGCAATTCCGACTTGGTTACCGTAAGAAGAATAACCGGCTGCTGCGGTAGTAACGATTTTTCTCTGAGGTAATTTGCCGGGAATAGTTTTAGAAACGGGAACTGTCGGATCGGCTGCACCCGTAACACGCATCGCGGCATAGACATAAGAACGACCTGAAAGTGGGTCACGGATTGCTCCGCCGATACAGGTTGCAGCACCGCCGAAAGGTTCGATTTCTGTCGGATGGTTATGTGTTTCGTTCTTAAAAAGCAATAACCAATCCTGCTTTTCGCCGTCAACTTCAATCTGAATTTTTACCGTGCAGGCGTTGATTTCTTCGGACTCATCAAGTTTCGGGAGTTTGCCTTGTGCTTTAAGATATTTTGTTGCGATAGTCGCCAAGTCCATAAGACAAATCGGCTTTGTTCTGCCAAGTTCTTTGCGAATATTGATATAGTCGTTATAAGCATTTTGAAGCAAATCATCTTCAAATTTTACATTGTCAATAGTGGTTAAAAACGTGGTATGACGGCAATGATCAGACCAATATGTGTCAATCATACGAATTTCTGTTATAGTCGGATCTCGTTTTTCGCTTATGAAATATTCCTGACAAAAGGCAATATCGTCATTGTCCATTGCAAGACCGTAGTCATCTACAAATCGGGCAAGTTCGTCTGCGGTCAAATCGCAAAAGCCGTCAAGTGTTTCAACCGTTTCGGGAATTTCATAATCAACTTTCAGAGTTTTTGGAGTTTCTAAAACCGCTTCACGAGCCTCAACGGGGTTAATAACATATTTCTTAATCTCTGCAATATCATCTTCGGTTAAATCACCGTTTAAGACATAAACTTTTGCGGAACGAATAAGCGGACGTTCGCCCTGAGAAATAATCTGAATACATTGAGCAGCAGAATCGGCTCTTTGGTCAAACTGACCTGGGAGAAATTCAACAGCAAAAACATAACCGTCTATATCATCAATAGAACTGTAAGTTAAGTCAACCTGAGGTTCGGAAAAAACAGTTTTTACCGCATAATCAAAGAGGTCTTTATCAATATTTTCAGCAAAATAACGGTTGATTACACGAACAGCCGAAAGATTTTTTATGCCTAAAAGATTAACGGCATCGGATAAAAGAGCATTCGCTTCATGGGCAAATTCACTCTTTTTTTCAACGAAAATCTTATATACCATTTTTACACCTCTAATGCTTTCTTTCCTATGTCGCGGCGGTAATATGCGTTGTCAAATTTAATTCTTTCAACTTTTTCATATGATAATTTTATTGCATTCTCCAAAGTGTCGGCAACACTCGTTACTCCGAGAACACGACCGCCCGATGTAACCAATTTTCCGTCTTTAATCGCTGCACCTGCCACATAAACACTGTCTTTTATATCTTCGGGGATTGTTATTTCAAAGCCTTTTTCATAAGATGCGGGATAGCCGTCTGAAGCCATAATTACGCAAGCGGCAGATTTTTCAGAGAATTTTACATCAACTTTGTCAAGGGTTCCGTTTGAAACATTTTGCATAATCTCAAATAAATCTGTTTGGAGTAAAGGTAAAACAACCTGCGTTTCAGGATCGCCGAAACGACAGTTATATTCAATTACTTTTGCTCCGTTGGGGGTAAGCATAAGACCGAAATAAAGACAGCCCTTGAAAGTTCTGCCCTCGGCATTCATTGCGTTAATAGTCGGAATAAAGATTTTTTCCATACATTCATCGGCAACCGCTTTTGTGTAATACGGATTGGGAGCGACAGTACCCATTCCACCGGTATTAAGACCTGTATCATTGTCGCCTGCACGCTTATGATCCATGCTCGAAACCATCGGAACAAGAGTTTTGCCGTCGGTAAAGGCTAAAACGGAAACTTCGGGACCGCTTAAAAATTCTTCAATAACAATAGAATCTCCGCTTTTTCCGAACTGCTTGTCCTGCATAATGGAAATTATCGCATTTTTTGCTTCTTCTCTGGTTTCTGCGATAATTACACCCTTACCCAAAGCCAGACCGTCAGCCTTAACAACTGTGGGGATAGGACAGGTTTTTATATAATTCAAGGCTAAATCAATATCCGAAAACACTTCATAAGCCGCAGTAGGAATATTATATTTTTTCATCAAATTCTTGGAGAAAACTTTGCTACCCTCAATAATTGCTGCCTTTGCAGTCGGACCGAAACAAGGAATACCTATCTCATTTAACCTGTCAACCGCACCCAAAACAAGCGGGTCGTCGGGAGCGACAACAGCGTAATCAATCTTGTTTTCGCCTGCGAATTTTACAATACCGTCAATGTCTGTGGCACTTAAGTTTACACAAGTTGCATCTTCAGCAATACCGCCGTTGCCGGGCATTGCTATAATTTCGGCTATGGTCTTATTATCTTTGAGTTTTTTAATAATAGCGTGTTCCCTGCCGCCTGAACCGATAACTAATACTTTCATATAATCTCCAATCAATGATGGAACAATCTCATTTTCGTAAACGCCATTGCAATATCATATTTATCACAACATTCAATAACTGCGTCATCACGAATTGAGCCGCCGGGTTCGGCGATATATTTTACACCGCTTCTGTATGCTCTTTCAATATTATCACTAAACGGGAAAAATGCGTCAGAACCTAAAGCAACATCGTCAATAGTTTTAAGATATTCCGTCTGTTCTTCTTTTGTAAACGGCTCGGGCTTTGAGGTAAAATACTTTTCCCAATTTCCGTCAGCACAGACATCTTCTTCGTTTTGGTTAATATAGCCGTCAATAACGTTATCTCTGTCAGGTCTGCCGAGATTTTCTTTGAAAGGAAGGTTTAATACCTTGTCGGCTTGACGTAAAAACCAAGTATCCGCCTTTGAACCTGCAAGACGAGTACAATGTATACGGCTTTGCTGACCTGCTCCGACACCAATCGCCTGTCCGTCATAAGCAAAACAGACCGAGTTGGACTGGGTATATTTTAGTGTAATAAGTGCAATAATCAAGTCCCGAACGGCGGATTCGGGTATATTCTTATTTTTCGTTACTATGTTTGAAAGCAGGGCTTCGTTAATTTCAAAATTGTTTCTACCCTGTTCAAAAGTAATTCCGTAAACTTGCTTTGTTTCAATTTCTTCGGGTTCATAATCGGGATCAATTTCAACTATATTATAATTGCCCTTACGCTTAGTTTTCAATATTTCAAGAGCATCCTTATCATAACCCGGGGCGATAATTCCGTCGGAAACCTCACGAGCAATCATTTTTGCGGTTGTAACATCACAGACATCCGAAAGAGCAACCCAGTCGCCGAAAGAACACATCCTGTCCGTACCTCTTGCTCTTGCATAAGCACAAGCCAAAGGAGAATCGTCAAGACCTTCAATGTCATCAACAAAGCAGGCTTTTTTAAGTTTGTCGGAGAGTTTAATTCCGACTGCCGCAGAAGTGGGACTTACATGCTTAAAGGAGGCAACGGCAGGCATATTGAGAGCCGCCTTGATTTCTTTTACCAACTGATATGAGTTAAAAGCATCGAGAAAATTGATATAACCGGGCTTGCCGTTTAATATTTTAATCGGCAAATCTTCGCCGTTTGCCATATAAATCTTAGAAGGCTTCTGATTTGGGTTGCAACCGTATTTTAATTCAAATTCTTTCATTATGCTCTCCTCATTTATTCTTATTGATAAGTCTGTTTTCGATTTCTCCGTTTTTCAAGTCGATATATCTGACATAAAGAGAAATTTTGTTATCGTCATCAAGTGCATTCCAGAGTTTTTCGGAAAAACTGTCAATGCAATTTTCGGTTTCAATTCGCTCCGCCTCGCCTTGGAAGGTCGGAATTGGGTTGCCGTCACAAACATAGGTGTGAATAAAATGTCCTAATCCCGCTTTTGAAGGATATGAAAACAAGTATCTTGCACAATCGGAGCCTGTTTCATCAATGCTCTTTAATATGCTCATCTTATAGGAAAAATCATTGTTTTTGAAAGTAAGCATACCGGAAATACGGGGAGTTAAATTCGGTGCATCCGGTTCAAATTCGCGGCTTTCAAGTGATTGAGAGAAAGTTAAACCTGATTTAATACCGTCAAATATGGTATCGGTATGGTCTCCGTTTGTTACTATAAGATTATTTTCATATCCACGCATAGCAGCATAAATAATCAAACTCGGATCTTCAACCTTGCTTTTGTCAAAAGGCTCGGTAAAAACGGAATTATCACGCTCAACAAATATACGATTTCTTGAATTTGCGGAACGTCCCATAATAAAGTAAGCGACAACAGCCTTTTTTGAATCGGGAGTTTTGCCGATGATTATACCGCGTCCTACATAAGTGTTTCCTTTGATAAGTTCATCAACCGTGTTTATCTTATAAATATCCATAACTTTCTCCAAAATATTTTTTGCTACATCTCACTTGCGACTTTTTCAATCGCTTTTGGCAAAATTATCCATTCAGCCTCTTGCATAACTCTTTTTTGTAAAGTTTCGGGGGTATCGTCGTCCTTGACTTCAACAGCTTTTTGCATTATGATTTTTCCGCCGTCGGTTATTTCGTTGACGAAATGTACCGTTGCTCCCGTAACTTTTACACCTTTTTCCAAAGCGGCTTCGTGAACCTTAAGTCCGTAAAAACCGTCTCCGCAAAATGACGGAATAAGCGAGGGATGAACATTCAAAATTCTGTTTTCAAAATGCGAAGTGAAACGCTCGCTTAATATCGACATAAAACCCGCAAGCACGATTAAATCAATGTTTGCATTTTCAAGTGCTTCAATTATTTTCGCTTCAAAATCATAGGTATCAACACAATCTTTTTTGAGTATAATTTTTGTCGCTATACCCACATTTTCGGCACGGGTTAAAGCATAGGCATTTTTATTATTTGAAATAACCAACACAACTTTACCTGATTTTATAATACCGTTGTTTTGTGCGTCAATAATTGCCTGTAAATTCGTGCCGCCGCCTGAGACCAATACTGCAATGTTTTTCATACTATTCTAAAATAATCTTGCTGTCGCTGTTTTCTGTAATTTCACCGATAACATAGGGATTTTCGCCATTTTCAGTAAGTATTTCAAGTGCGGTTTCAACCTCATTTGCAGGAACGACAATGCTCATACCGACGCCCATATTAAAGGTATTGAACATATCATGTTCGCTTATATTGCCAATCTTCTGAATAAGATTGAATATCGGTAAAATATTAACCGCAGATTTATCAATTTTTGCACAAAAACCGTCGGGAATGCTTCTCGGAATATTCTCATAAAAACCGCCGCCCGTAATGTGAGAAATTCCCTTGACATTAACTTTTTCAAGAAGTGCAAGAACGGGTTTTACATAAATTTTAGTGGGAGTAAGGAGGGTTTCACCGATACTTTTTCCGCCAAGTTCTTCAACGGGAGATTTAATATCGGCATTTTCAACATCGAAAACCTTGCGGACAAGCGAAAAACCGTTTGAATGAACACCGCTTGAGGGGAGAGCAATAACAATATCGCCCGCCTTCATAGTTTTGTTATCAATAATTTTTGCCTTATCAACAATTCCTGTGCAATAACCGGCCATATCATATTCATCTTCGGGATAAAAGCCGGGCATTTCGGCAGTTTCTCCGCCGATAAGAGCCGCTCCGGACAAAACACAGCCGTCGGCTACACCCTTAACAATATCTGCAATTCTTTCGGGAACATTCTTTCCGCAGGCGATATAATCAAGGAAAAACAGAGGTTTTGCACCGGCACAAATAATATCATTTACACACATTGCAACGCAGTCAATACCGACCGTGTCATGCTTATTCATAAGAAACGCAAGTTTGAGTTTTGTTCCGACACCGTCAGTACCCGAAACCAAAACCGGACGGGTTATTCCCGTTAAATCAAGTTCAAAAAGACCGCCGAAACCACCGACATCAGAACAAACACCAGCCGTCATAGTTCTTGCAATATGTTGTTTCATTAGTTCAACCGCTTTATAACCTGCGGTAATGTCAACGCCTGCGGCAGCATAAGCATCTGATTTTGAATTTTCTATCATGATTATTCCTTTCCGTTCCAACAATAGGTACAAAGATCGTTTTTGTCAATTCCTATCGCTTCTACCAAACCGGCCAAAGTCTGAAACTCCAATGATGCGAAATTAAACTTTTCCGCAATAGTCTGACGTAGTTTTTTACCTCTTTCCATTTCGGGGTCTGAATATTCATCAATATATTTCATTCCTTCTTCCCCTTCAAGTTCAAGAATAACTCTGCGGGCAAGAAGCTCGTTATCTTTTGTAACACGACTGAAATTCAAGTATTTACAGCCAAACATTATCGGCGGACAGGCACTTCGCATATGAACGGCTTTTGCTCCGCTTTTATAAAGAAGTTCGACCGTTTCCTGAAGTTGTGTGCCACGTACGATTGAATCGTCAACAAAAAGCAAATTTTTGCCTTTAATCAACTCGAAAACGGGAAGTTGTTTCATTTTGGCAATCTGATTTCGGTCAATTTGATTACCGGGCATAAAACTTCTCGACCAAGTATGCGTATATTTGATGAATGCTCGTGCATAATGCAAGCGACTTTCATTAGCATAACCAATAGCGTGGGGAGTACCCGAATCAGGAACACCGCCGACATAATCTATCTCATTAAGTCCGATGTCGGCATTTTTAGCCATATGAATTCTGTCACGCTTTGCCATGATAGCACCGTTACGATAACGCATAAGTTCAACATTTACGCCTTCATAAGTCGATGTAGGATAACCGTAATAAGTCCACAAGAATGAACAAATGCGTTTTTTCTTAAGCGGCGGCGACAACTGTTCACATTTATCAACAGATAATTTAACTATTTCACCGGAACCAAGCTCCTTAACTTCCTCAAAACCGAGTTTTTCAGCAGCAAACGATTCAAATGTAACAGAATAACCGTCTTCACGTTTGCCGATAAGTACGGGCGTTCTTCCTAATCTGTCGCGTGCAGCAATAATTTCTCCATTCTCGGTTAATATAAGAATTGATGCTGAGCCGTCAATGGTCTTTTGGGCAAAGCGAATCCCGTCAACAAAGTTACTTTTTTGGTTTATAAGTGCTGCAAGCAGCTCAACGCTGTTTACTTTTCCGCCCGTCATAGCGTCAAAATGACCGCCCGAAAAAGAGAGATAACTGTTCATAAACTCATCGGCGTTATTTATGATACCGACCATACAAATAGCATAAGTTCCCAAGTTGGATCTTATCAAAAGCGGTTGCGGGTCGCTGTCGCTTATACAACCGATAACAGATGTACCGCTCATTTCTTCAAATATGCGTTCAAACTTCGTTCTGAAAGGAGCATTTTCAATACTGTGAATTTTTCTCTGTAACCCGATTTGTTCATGATAGGCGGCAAGACCGCCTCTGTGAGTGCCCAAATGTGAATGGTAGTCAACACCGAAAAACACGTCCGCCATACAGTCATATTTCGATACTATACCGAAAAATCCGCCCATTTTTAACCTCCGATAAATTTAGTGTGAAATAACGAATTAAGCATTGAAAAATAATTTTGAAAGTGTCAGTGGGTCGATATATTCTCCGTCTTTGTATGCTCTCATATTTCCCGATGAGATTTCGTCAATCAGAATAACAGAGCCGTCTTTATCATAACCGAATTCAAATTTAATGTCATAGAGAATAAGTCCCTTTTCTTTTAAATCATCGGCTACAATCTGAGTAATTTTCTGTGTCATAAGTTTTATATCATCATATTGTTCAGCAGTCATTACACCTAAAACAATAAGCCCGTCTTTTGTTACAAGCGGATCGCCTTTTTCGTCGTTTTTGAATGTCATTTCGACATAAGCGGGAAGGTCTGCACCTTCTTCGATATAATCCGAATAACGGCGAAGGAATGAGCCGACAGCCTTATTGCGGCAGATAACCTCAAGCCCTTTCCCGAATGCTTTTGCGGGACGAACTTCCATAGTAGTATCTTCAAGAGAGGCGTTTATAAAATGAGTCTTGATTCCTGCTGTGTTAATTTTTTCAAAGAAATGAATTGACATGCGAAGATTTACATCACCCACACCGTCAATAGTCAGCCCTACCGCATTTTCACCGGGATCAAAAACTCCGTCTTTTCCTGTGCAATCATCCTTGAATTTGAGAAGATAGTTCCCGTTGTCAAGTGCAAAAACGTCCTTGGTTTTACCTTTGTAAACAAGTGTTTTGTTCATAGTATTACCCCTTATTTGAAATTAAATTTTCAAAATTCTGTCTTTTTCCAATACAGCTGCTGTGTCAGCGGCTCTTTTTGCTTGAAGTTTATCGGCTAAATCTGTATCGTAAACTGCAAGAATTTCAATTGCAAGCAGTGCTGCATTTGCTCCGCCGTTTATTGCAACGGTTGCAACGGGAATACCCGACGGCATCATAACAGTTGACAAAAGAGCATCCATACCATCAAGACAACTTGATTTGCACGGAATTCCGATAACGGGTAAGGTGGTGTTTGCGGCAATTGCTCCCGCCAGATGAGCCGCCATTCCTGCGGCGGCAATAATGCAACCAAAGCCGTTTTCTCGTGCTTTTTTGGAAAATTCACGAGCCTCTTCCGGAGTTCTGTGTGCCGAATATATATGTACTTCATAAGGCACTTCAAAACTTTTTAATATCCCGACAGCCTTTTCAACAATCGGCAAATCGCTGTCGCTGCCCATAATAATAGCAACTTTTTTCATGCTTCCTCTTTTCTGACCGATAGAAAAAGGCACACCTGACCTTAAATATCAAGTGTGCCCAGACGGTCGGCTTGCCGAAAACGGCGTTAAATTAGTTCTTTGTTCCACGTGGTTAGTCCACTTATCCGTCAGTCGCAAAGAACACTCATCTATTATACTTATTATCTTATGTTTTGTCAAGGTAGTTTGAAAATATATATTGTAAAAATTTGTCATACATTTTCGGTCTTTTTTGTCATATACTCCCTTTGTGTACCGGTTCCAACATTTCTGCGAATTTACGGAATGCAAATTCAATCAGGTCTTGTATAACTTTATTTTTTGAAATTTGGCGAATTGCACCTACAACGGAACCGAAAAGAGCATACATATCCGGATCGGTGGAAGGTGTCATCAACACCTTTCCGTTTTCAAAAAACTCAATATTCAAATCACGTCTTGCCATACTTTGAAGCGGTCTTATCATAATTTTCAGATTGTTGTTGTCAACCCAATATGCTGCTCCGCCGACATCAAAATCATGTGTGGCGATATTACATTTTGAGTAGAGGTATTCCCCGTTAAGACCGCATTTTATCGTATTTTCAGAAAAATCTTCATACCATGAAAACACAAATTCATCACTGTTAAATTGAATTTTAATTTTGCTTATATTACCGCCTTTTGCCCTTGCAGATTGAGTAGTTGCCAGCGAAAGCATGCTCATCGGAAAACCTAATTTAGAGATAAATCTGTGCGGCTTAAAACGGATTTCTTTATTGTTAAACTTTTGCTCAAACGGGGAACGAAGTTTATTTTTCTCAATAACATCTGCATATTGATTTTTAGACATTTTTACAAGTTCTTCATCGGGTTTTGCGTCGGGATTTTTCTCAATCATACCTTCTGTTACAATTTTAGCAAAAGTTCCCCAAAGGTCGCCGGAATGTGCCTGTGAGGCGGTTAAAATAACAAGAGTATTAGAATCTTCAAAAATTCCCGCTGTCTGTCCGAAAAAGCCTTCACCGCGATAAAGATTTTCGGATTTTCGCCAAAAACCAAAACCGTAACCGTCTTCTTTGTCGGGTTTTTCAGGGTTAAACTGATTTAATACAGCCTGTCTGATATATTCTCTCGGTATTATCTGTTCGCCGTTAAAAACGCCCTCATTCTGAACGCAGAGGAAGATTTTTGCCATACTTTCGGCACTTAAACGAATACCCCAAGCACCTGCTTCAATTCCACGCTTGTCGCATTCCCAATAAGGTCTTTCAATCTCCAATTTTTCAAACAATCTGGGCATAAGATAGTCAACCACGGACATTTTTGTTATTTGAGTGATTATTCTTGCCAACATTGCGGTACATTCGTTTACATATCTGAATTTCTCGCCCGGTGCCGCTTCCCATTTTGCGTTAATTAAATCTTCATCCCAATTCGTTTTTGCCTTGTCAATCAAGGGGGACGGAACTTTTCCCGACTTCATAGAGACAAGATGACGGACTGTAAGCATTTTGAGTCTCTCGTCTTTCTCTCGTCCTTTAAGATATTCAGGTAAAATATCAACGACTTTTGAATCAAATCCGATTAAATTTTCTTCTAATGCAAATCCCAAGGCGATGGAGATAATACTTTTGCTTATTGAGTACATACAATGTGGTGTATCGGCGGTATAGGGGTATCTGTGACACTCAAAGGCTATAATACCATCCCTGATAATCATAACCGAATGATAATATAGTTTCAATTCTTTAGCTTGGGTCAAAACTCTTTTTATTACATTGCTGTCAAAGCCGAGATTTTCAGGTGCAGTTGCTCTTTGTAATTTCATTTTCATCACCGTTGACATTATACAGCAAAATTTCACAAATTGCAATATTAATATTTATATTGACAAGCCGATAAAATCGTTGTATAATCATAACATCTATAAGTATGTATAGACGATATTTTCAAGCTTGAAAGGAAAATTTAATTTATGTTAGACCCCGACCCGCGAAGTATTATGCTCTTAACTGTTGGTGCACATGAAACTACAATCGCTTCCGTGCTTATTAAAGTTGCCATTCTTTTTGCCCTGATTTTGGTAAATGCATTTTTCTCAATGAGCGAAATTGCAATAATTACATTAAATGACAACAAAATTGAACGCATGGCAAACGAAGGGCATAAGAAAGCTCGCCGTATCGTAAAGCTGATTTCCGACTCGTCAAGATTTTTATCCACTATCCAGATTGGTGTTACCTTGGCTGGTTTCTTGACAAGTGCAACCGCTGCTCAATCATTTGCTCCGCTTATTTCCGCAAAACTCGCTTTGCATATCACCGCCGTTCCTAAATCTGTAATTGATGCGGTAATTTCTTTTCTCATAACCATCCTGATGTCATATTTTTCACTTGTATTAGGCGAATTAGTGCCTAAAAAAGTCGGTATGGCAAAAGCTGAGAAAGTCTCTTTTGCAGTCGTCGATCTTCTCTTGTTTTTCTCCAAAATTACGAAACCCTTTGTCAAGTTGCTCTCTGTATCGACAAATGCAGTTGTTCGTTTGTTCGGGATAGATCCGAATATCCACGCCGAAGAAGTTACGGAAGAAGAGATTAAGATGCTTGTTGATGTCGGCGAAGAAAAAGGTGTTATTGAAAACACTCAAGCCGAGATGATAAGCAATATTTTTGAGATAGATGATATTGATGCCGGGGATGTAATGACACATCGAGTTGACATTGTTGCCGTTGAGATTGAAGATGATTTTGAGGATGTTCTCAGACAGGTTCTTGAAGAAGGTTATTCAAGAATTCCCGTCTATGAAGAGGATCTTGACAATATTGTCGGCGTGCTTTACCTTAAAGATTTGCTTAAATATGTCGGAAAAAATATTGATGAAGGCACTACATTAAAGAGCATAATGCGTCCCGCCTATGCTGTACCGGAATCAAAAAAATGCGGCGATATTCTTCGAGAAATGATTGAAAAACAAATTCAAATGCTTATCGTTATTGATGAATACGGCGGAACTGCCGGTCTGGTTACATTTGAAGATATTGTTGAGTCGATTATCGGCAATGTTCGTGATGAATATGACGACGAAGAAGATGATATCAGCAAGATAAATGATTCAATCTACACGGTCGATGGCTCAGCGGATATTGAAGAAATAAATGATATGCTCGGAATAAATCTTCCGACTGATGAGTTTGATACCATCGCCGGTTTGATTATGGACAAACTCGGCAAAATTCCGGTTGACGGCGAAATGGACAGTGATGAACTTTTCGGCAAACTTAAATTTACCGTTCTGAGCGTTGACGGAAGACGAATTGAAAAAGTTAAACTTGAGCTTATTCCTCAAGAAAAAGAAAACATAGAAGAAGATGACTAAATTTTGCTCTCTCGCCTGTTCGAGAGGGTTTTTATTTTGGATTTCAGAAATAAATTGATATTTCTTGACAATTTAATTTCAGTGTGCTATAATATAGTGATGTGTTATATAGTGAGGAAATTATGAGCGAAATTTCAAGAATTAAAGAACGTGAACAAGCAGTCATATATATATTTGAAAAACAGTTTCAAACGGACGAAAATGTTGCTGATTTAGCATTATTATCGGTTATGTGCGAAACCACAGTAACATCCGAATATTCGGTAAAACTTGCCGAAACGGCTGAGAAAAATATCGCCGAAATTGATGAGCTTATATCCAAAAATCTCAAAACAGGCTGGACAATTTTTCGTATACCGAAAATTGTTTTGGCAATTCTTCGTATAGCTATTACCGAGATTAAATATATTGACGAAATTCCCGTAAGTGTTGCAATAAATGAAGCGGTTGAACTTGCAAAAAAATATGCAACAGATAAAGAAAAAGGCTTTATAAACGGTCTTTTAGCTTCAATTGCCAAGGAAAGCTCAAATGAGTAAATTTTTGGGTATCGACACGAGCAATTACACAACTTCCGTCTGTATTTATGATACCGAAAATAATTCCGTAATTTCAAAAAGAAAACTTCTTCCGGTAAAACAAGGTGAACTTGGCGTCCGTCAGAGCGATGCGGTTTTTCATCACACAGTACAACTCGCCGACTTATTTGATGAGTTTGATTTTGCGGATGACCTTGATGCAGTAAGCGTTTCAAATCGTCCCTGCGACAAAGAAGGTTCTTATTTTCCCTGTTTCTTGGTCGGAGAAAATACCGGTAGAATAATTGCGAAAACTCATAATATTCCCCTATATCAAAATTCCCATCAACAGGGACATATTATGGCTGCTTTATACAGCTCTAATCACCTTAATTTAATAAACCAAAATTTCATTGCTTTTCATGTGTCGGGCGGGACAACTGAAGCGGTTTTATGTTCGCCTGATGACGAAAAGATTATTAAAACTGAAAATATCGCAAATTCTCTTGACTTAAATGCCGGTCAGGTTATTGACAGAATCGGTGTAAAAATGGGGCTTCCTTTCCCCGCCGGTAAATATATTGACGAACTTGCTCAAAAAAGCCTACGTAAATTTAAGATTAAACCCTTTATGCGTAACGGTTGTCCGTCTTTGTCGGGTTTGCAGAACAAGTGCGAAGATATGCTCAAAAACGGCGAAAGCAAAGAAGATATTGCACTTTATTGTCTTAAATTCATTCAAACCGCTCTTGAAAATATGATGCTTGATATTCTCAAAAAACAAGGAGATTTGCCTGTCGTCTTTTCAGGTGGCGTAATGTCGAATTCAATAATCAGAAAATATTTCACAGATAAATACAATGCAGTATTTGCCGAACCGCAATTTAGCACGGACAATGCTGTCGGAACGGCGATATTGGGTGCATACAAATATGATAAAACAAAACATAACGGTATCACAACTTAACAGATTTTTAAAGTCGTATATTGAAAGCGAACCCCGACTTTCGAATATTGCAGTTGTCGGAGAAATCTCCAATTTTAAACACTATATTCAGACGGGACATATGTATTTTTCGCTTAAGGACGAAGAATCTCAAATCTCGGCGGTAATGTTCAATTACAGTGCGGCGACATTAAAATTCAAACCCGAAAACGGAATGAAGGTCATTGCGACGGGCAAAGTGTCTGTTTATGAAAAAAACGGAAACTATCAACTCTATGTCTCAAAAATGGAGCCGGACGGAACGGGTGCTTTGCAAATTGCATATGAACAGCTTAAAAAGAAACTCGCCGAGGAAGGTCTTTTTGATGAGACAAGAAAACGACCTATTCCCCGTTTTCCTCAAAAAATCGGAGTAATTACAAGTCCTCAGGGTGCTGCAGTTAAAGATATTTTTAATGTTTTAGGCAGACGCTATCCGCAGGCTGAAATAGTATTTTGCCCCGCCCTTGTGCAAGGAGATACCGCTGCTCCCTCTCTGATTTCAGCACTAAAAAAACTTAATTCTTTTGATGATATTGACACAATTATAATCGGTCGCGGCGGCGGCTCAATGGAAGATTTATGGTGCTTTAACGATGAAAATTTGGTGCGTGAAATTGCTGCTTCAAAAATTCCCGTTATAAGTGCCGTCGGACATGAAACCGACTTTTCACTTTCCGATTTTGCAGCGGATTTAAGGGCTGCAACTCCCTCTGCGGCAGCTGAACTTGCCGTTCCGGATATTATTGAACTTCGTGAAAATGTTATAAGTTTATATTTAAGACTTCAGCACTTATATAAAACTTACATTTCAAATGAAGAATTGAAAATCGGTAATTTCTCCGCAAGAGTAAGCCAAACGGGGATATTACAATATATTTCCATACGCGAAAATGATATAAATAATCTGATGATACGACTTGATTTTGCATCACAGCGAAAATTTGATGAATGTGAAAACCAATTTTCCGCACTTGTTACACGACTTGATGCGATTAGTCCCTTAAAGACGATGAAAAGAGGTTATTCTTTAGCCACGATTGATGACAAAATAATTAAATCGACTAAGGGAATTAAAATCGGAGATGTGATAAATCTCAGTTTGTCAAAAGGCAAATTGGATTGCGAGGTAATCAAAATTGACTGAAAAAATGACTTATGAACAGGCAGTAAAAGAACTGCAGAAAATAGTTGAAAAACTCGAAAAGGGCAATGTGCCGCTTGATGATACAGTGAAATTATACGAACAAGGCATAAAATTATCTGCTTTTTGCTCAAAGAAATTAGCTGATTGCAAGCAGAAAATTACTGAGATTGAATAGGTGCAAAATGAAATTAGATGATATAAAAACAAGAATAGATGAAGCTGTTATTGAATATTTGCCCATTGTTGACGAAGACCATTCTTATATCGTTGACATTATGAAATATTCACTTGAAAACGGCGGAAAGAGAATTCGTCCCTATCTTTGTTTAGCTTTTTGTGCCATGTGTGGCGGAGATCCCAATAAGGCGATACCCTTCGCCGTTGCACTTGAATACATACACACTTATTCGCTAATTCACGACGATTTGCCTTGTATGGATGATGACGATATGAGAAGAGGCAAACCATCGGCACATAAAAAATTCGGTGAAGCAAATGCACTTTTGGCAGGCGATGCACTTTTAACGCATGCATTCGGAACAATAACAAGAAGTCCTCTGCCTCCTACAATTAAAATTTACGCCATATCCGCTCTGTCCGCTTTTGCCGGCGTTGACGGAATGATTGGCGGACAGTATATGGATCTGCTTAACGAAACGAGAGATGCAGATTTAGTAAAATTACTCATGACTGACAACTTAAAGACAGGTGCATTGATTAAAGCAGCCTGCACATTAGGTTGTTATGCCGCAGATGCCACTCCCGATGAAATTGAAGCGGCTCAGGAATATGCCGAAAATTTGGGAATTGCTTTCCAGATTCAGGATGATATTCTTGATGTTACAGCTACAAGCGAAGAGTTGGGCAAGCCTGCACAAAGTGATATAAAAAATGAGAAAAGCACTTATGTTTCAGTGCTTGGTCTTGAAGATGCAAAAGCTGCTGTATATAACTATACAATTGCGGCTGTTGACGCTCTTTCAATCTGGGGAGAGCGTGCAAATGATTTGATTGAATTTTCAAATATACTTATTGACAGGAAAAACTGATGGATGATTACAAATATCTGTCCAATATTCAATCTCCTGATGATGTAAAGAAATTAAACAAAGACGAATTAAATATATTGGCAGATGAAATCAGGAAAGAACTTATAACGACTGTTTCCAAAACAGGCGGTCATCTTGCATCCAATTTGGGTGTGGTGGAGCTGACTGTTGCCTTGCATAAAGTATTTAATTCCCCTAATGATAAGATAGTTTGGGATGTAGGTCATCAATCTTACGTCCACAAACTTTTAACGGGCAGATTTGAAGAGTTTGATACCCTTCGTCAGGAACATGGTTTATCGGGTTTTACCCGTCCTGATGAGAGCGAACACGATATTTTCTTCAGCGGACACAGTTCGGTTGCTCTTTCTGCCGCTTTGGGTGTTGCCACAGCCAATAAAATTAAGGGCAAAAACGATTATACCATTGCAGTTGTCGGTGACGGTGCGTTTACCGGCGGTGAGGTATATGAAGCGATGAACAATGCCGGAAAAAGCAAGACAAAACTTATTGTAATATTCAATGACAACAATATGTCTATCTCTCAAAATGTCGGTGCTTTAGCAAAATATTTCGCAAAAGTTCGCTCTAATCCTCGATATTTCCGCCTAAAAGCCCGCACAGAGAAAATTATTAACTACATCCCCTTCGTCGGTGTAAAAATTTCAAATGCTATATTCAGATTAAAAACAAAAATTAAAAACCTGATATATAACAGTACAATATTTGAAGACTTGGGATTCAGATATATGGGTCCGATTTACGGTCATGATATACCCGCCCTTATTGATGCACTTGAAGGTGCAAAAGCTGCAAATATTCCCGTTATGCTTCATATTAAAACGGTTAAAGGCAAAGGTTATACTTTAGCCGAACAACATCCGAGTGAATTTCACGGTATATCTCAGTTTGATCCCGATACCGGTGAAAGAAAATCAAGCTCTCCCGACTATTCCGCCGCATTCGGTGATTATCTTGTTTCTGCCGCTTCAAATGATAAGCGAATTTGTGCCGTTACCGCGGCGATGGGACTTAGTACCGGACTTAATAAATTTGCAGAAAAATTCCCGTCCCGTTTCTTTGATGTCGGTATTGCAGAACAACATGCCGTAACATTCTGTGCAGGTCTTTCCAGAGGTGGAATGGTGCCTGTATTTGCGGTATATTCTTCTTTCCTTCAACGTACCTATGACCAGATTGTTCACGACGGAACATTACAGAGATTACATATGATACTTGCGATTGACCGTGCAGGTTTTGTCGGTGCAGACGGAGAAACGCATAATGGTCTTTTAGATGTAGCAATGCTCAATTCCATTCCGGAAACAACAATTTATGCTCCTGCATCTTTTGCAGAAATGAGAAATTGTTTTTATAAGGCGTTATACAAAGAAAAAGGTCTTGTTGCTGTCCGTTATAACCGTGGCAGTGAGATAATGTTGCCGAATGATTTTGTAACATTATTCGGTGATTATGATATTTACGGCAATGATGAGCATCCCGTTTGTATAGTAACTTACGGACGCACATTTGCTTTTGCAGCTGCCGCACTAAAAGATTTGAGCAAAAAAGGTATAAATGCCTTTATCGTAAAATTAAATCGAATTAAACCCTTGCCGGATATTTTTGATATTGTAAATAGCAAATCTGTATTCTTTTTTGAAGAAGGACAGAAATTGGGCGGTATTGCCGAAACTCTCAGTGCAAATCTGTTAGAAAACGGATTTAAGGGAAAATATCTCATAAAAGCGGTTGATGATGAATTTGTAATGCATGCTGAAGTGTCAAGCCAGCTTCACGCATACGGACTTGATACCGAAGGTGTTATTGATTTTATAAGTAAAAATACAAATATTGAGAAAAAGATGGATATTGAAGACGAGGAGTCTGACCAGACACCGATTCCTGAAACAGAAAATGCTATTGAAAAATTACTCTGTTCGATTAATTCAAATCCCAATGATGCTCTTGATATTGACGTTGAGAGCAATATCGATGAAGCTAATGAAAAAAATATATAAAAGGAGATACTTATGATTATTTTCCGCCGAATCATTTGTTTGTTGTTGGCTATGCTTGACATTTATTTGTACCCGAACACAAATAAGCATTTTTTCATCAACAAAGCAAATATCGAGTTACATGTCAATGCCTGCGAGGAATATCAGGAAATTACGGGCTTTGGTGCTTCCGCTTGTTGGTGGTCGCAAAATTGCGGTAATTCGGAATATGCCGACGAGGTTGCACAAAAACTTTATTCAAAAGACGGACTTGCTCTGAATGTTTACAGATACAATATCGGTGCAGGCGAAAAAGACAATCCCAATTCACGTATCGGTCGCTGGCGAGCAACAGAAAGTTTTTACTATCTTAATGAGGAAACGGGTGAATATGAATACGACTTCTCACGTGATGCAGCTGCTCAAAATATGTTAGACAAATGTCTTGCCTTAGGTTGCATTGACACAGTTGTTCTCTTTGCCAATTCTCCGCATTTTTCAATGACCGTCTCCGGTCAGGCATCGGGCGGTTTGGAGGATTATGTATCAAACCTTCCTCCTGAAAATTATGAGGCTTATGCTGACTATTTCCTGACTATTACGAGATATTTCCTTGATAAAGGTGTGCCTGTAAAGTACATAAGTCCCGTAAATGAACCTCAGTGGAGCTGGGGCGGCGGTTGGGTAAGTCAAGAGGGCTGCCATTATGAAAAAGATGAGCTTATTGAGCTTTATCGCGTGTTTGCAAGAAAAATAAAGGCAAGCGGGCTTGATGTAAAACTTTCAGGTCCCGAAAGCGGTCAGCTCGGTTGGCTTAATGATGAATATTTTGCCGATATGTATAAAGACCCCGAAATTCGTGAAGTTCTCGGCAATTTCTCATATCACAGCTATTGGATTGACGGCAATCTGAAAATAAAATCCGATTTCGGTGATTTGGTTACTCGTGAATATTCCGATATGGAAATTATAATGAGTGAATGGTGTGAACTTCCCTGCACTCATGCCATTGATGACTTTGAAGGTGCAATGATAATGGCAAAGACGATATATTCCGATATTGTCGAATCAAATGCAAATTCTTGGTCTGCCTGGGTTGGTGTCAACGATTATGGAATAAACGCAGAGGGCAAGAAAATTTCTGACGGTCTTTTAGTTGCCAACCAGAGCTTCACAGAATTAAGCACGGCAATGAGATATTATGCACTTAAACACTACTCACGTTTTATTCCCGACGGCTCTGTTCGTATCGGTGTAAGCAATGCAATTAAAGATGGTTACGGCAATTGGGATGCGGGTACTTATCAACAATATCTCTATTATTCCGCATACAAAACACCCGAAGGAAAATATGTTATCGTCGCAATAAATGAGGGCGAAGACAGAAAGCTTTCAATCAATATTCCGCATGTTGTTACAAAGATGAAAGTTGTAACCTCTACAGCTGAAGAACAGTTTAAAACTGTGGTTGACGGTTGTATTAAACGATATATCGACATGCCCCAAAACAGTATCATAACCGTTGTACTTGATTAGGAGTTTGATATGAAAGTATTGATTAAACCGAATCCTACAAGACAAGTTTCACTTGAAGTTTCTGCAAGAGTTGCAGAAACATTAAAAAAACTCGGAATTGAATATATTTACTACGATGAGACAAATCTTCGAAATTCAAATAATATTCACCATTTAATTGATGATTCTGATTTTGTTCTTGCAGTTGGCGGCGACGGCTCAATTACTCGTACTGCAAAACTTGCTGCTGTTCATAATAAACCTATTTTAGGTATAAATGCAGGAAATGTTGCATTTATGGCAGGTCTGGAAGGAAATGAACTTTCCCTGTTATCAAAGCTCATTGACGGTGATTATGAAATTGACAGCCGTATGCTGCTTGACGTAACAGTAGAGGAAAAAGATAATGTAACAAAATATTCTTGTCTTAATGACGTTGTTTTTGCAAGAGGACAGGATGTAAGAATTATTGAAGCACTTGTTGATTGTGACGGCTATCGTGTAGGAACTTATCGTGCTGACGGTGTAATTTTCGCAACGCCCACAGGTTCAACGGCATACTCGCTCTCAGCAGGCGGTCCCATTGTCGAGCCCGGACTTGAATGTATAATGCTTTCCCCCATCTGTCCCTATACAATAAGCTCAAGACCAATCATTTTCGGCTGTCACAGCAAACTGGAAATTTCCTGCACAAATTACAATAAGCAAACCGTGTTTTCGTGCGACGGCGAACCTCCGATTGATTTTCATACCACTGCTCGTGCATATATTCAAAAATCTCCTTATCATGCTGAATTTGTACGTATTAAAAGCGAGAAGTTTTGGGATATCCTTATCAATAAAATACATTGATATGCAAGCAAAACAATAGTCAATCATTCGCTTATAATCTTAACAGCTCTCAAAGAGGGCTGTTCTTTTAAATTTATTTGATTTTCTATAAAAATATTGATTTTTATATAACTTTGTGTTATAATCAAACTTGAGATAATAGGAGTGGAATTTAATGATTAACAAGCGATTAAAGATTGGCTTTAATACTAATGACCTTCGTGTTTTATCCAAAGACGAGGAGTTTGCCGTAATTGCAACGGCAGCCAAAGATTTGGATTTCATAGTCTGTCACACCGACAATATCACTGACTTGGACACAGCCATCAAAAGAGCAAAAGAAATTGCAGAGATTACAGATAAATATAAGCTTAAATTTGTTGCAAATTTTGAGTGGCAGAACTTTAATCACGGGAAAGATTTGACCGGCTCTTATCTTAATGTCAATCATGCTGACGGCACTCACAGATTGGAAGTGCATCCCGATTTCGTCAAGGCACTTAACAGCAAGAACACTCTTATCGGTCTTATGTATGACGAATTTGAACACACAATAATCAATCGGAATATCTCTATCGCAATGGAAAGCAGGTTCAAAACAGATCTTCCGGTTTTTCCTGTTCCGGATACAAAAGACCCCATTGAGCAGGGAGAAATTTTAGAAACTCAACTTAATGAATATATAGAAAACGCAAAAGTAAAGCATGGGGATATGCTCTTTTTGGGTGAACATGTGTTCCCCGTCTTATACCACAAATTTGCTACAAGCGGGATAACGCCCAACTTCAAATCGCAGAAAGAAGGCATTTCAAATATTCAATTCTCCATTGCCGCAGGAGCTACACTTCAATATAACAAACCCCTTTTCAATTGCGTTGACATGTGGTTTATGCTTAAACATCCCGGTCATGATGCGAATGAGATGTATAACAATCTGAAATTTGCTTACTATGCCGGCGTAAATTACGTCTATGTTGAGACATCCAACCCGTTTTTTGACAAAACAGGCGAGACTAAACACCTGAATGAAAACGGTCGGGCTTTTATCAGATTTGCAAATGAATATGCAAATAACGAAAGAGATTATGACATTCAGGATTATCATCCTGAAATTGCTATAATCCGAATGGATGATACTTATTGGGGACAAGGCTCTGTTCCGCTTCCCTGGAGAAATAATCTCTTTGGCAATGATAAGGTCAAACCTGACTATAAAGCTAAAGAATGGCTTGAAGTATTTCATCTCTTATCTCACGGCGAAGTGCCCAAAAGTTCTTTTACATGGAACAGAATCAATATTCAGGCACTAAGAAAACATCACTCATTCTGTACTCTTAATTCAACCGTCGTCTTTGATGATAAAGTGAAAAAAGAACAACTTGAAAGTGTAAAACTTGCATTTCTATGCGGATACAGAATAAGTGCTGATACTCTTAAAGCCGTTACCGAAATGGTAAAAGATAAGGGTATGGTCGTCGTTACATCAAAACGCTTTGCTCCCGATTATATTCTTTCGCAGGTTAAAGGGAAATATTGCGAAATTATTGACGGAAAAGGCAAATGGATAATTACAGACAGTTTTTCGTCAAACAAGCTTAAAAAAGCACTTGAAACCTATCTTGGTAAAAAAGGAGAAATCCGACTTACATTCAAGGACAGAGAGATCAAATTTAATATTTCAAAAGACAAAAATTCGATTACTATAATTTCAGGAGATACTCAATGAAAAAATATCAAATTAAGGCTTTAAGCCTTATTCTTGCCGCCTTATTAACTTTCTCAGGCTCTTTCATAGCTTTTGCCGGTTTTGTGCCGGGAGATGTAACCGGTGACGGACTTGTTAACCCCATAGATGCAAGAAGGATACTTCGCTGTGCCTTAGGACTTGAAACATTCACTGACGAGCAGTTCAGAGCTGCGGATATTGACGGCGACGGTGTTATAAAACCGCTTGATGCACGTAAGGTTTTGCGTGCAGCCTTAGGCATTGAAGCCTTGCCCACCATTGCCGACCCAAATGAAGAATCTTCAAGCATTGAAGAAACAGAAACAATTACCGAAACACCTTCCGAATCTGCGACTGAAACTATCACTACACAAGTTATAACAGAAACTACTGCTGAAACTACTACTGAAACTACTACAATAATTGAAACAACTACTGAAATCGAACCCACAACAGAAACTACTACAATTATTGAAACGACAACCGTTCCTGAACCGACAACCATTTACCCAACCGCTTCGTTCAGAGTAGGCATAAATGAATTAGAGAAAGCAGCAGACTATATTAAATCCGAACTCTTAAAAAAAGCGGCTTCAATTTCAATTGACTTTACAGGAATAGACGGAGAAAATTTTGATCAAGAAGACCTTGAAGAGTTTATCTTCAATCTCGAAACAGCTATCGGCGGCTACACTCCATTTAATGTATTGCAAGTTAAATATGTACCTATAGTTTACCATGATTATCTGAATCTTGAATTGCGAATAACTTATTCAAATGAAGTACATGAGGAAGATCCCTTCGTTGCAGATGTTTCCGCAGAATTTAATTATTCTGATATTGAGAATATCGGTCTGTTTGTTCGCGAACAGATGAAAAACCGTGTTGTAAATATTGAAGTGATAATCAATAATATAAATACACAGAATTTTGACGGCAACAGATTTAATCAACTTGCAAAAGAAATTGAGACTATTGCATTCAGACATACCGGTCAGTCCGATGAAGGTGATTATATTCGATACGGCACATTTCAGAAAGAGTACAAATGTAAAATTGTCACAAACAAAATTACTCTTCAGGCTACATATACTTATTTCCATAATGCTGAACAAGAAAATATTGTTACTCAAAAGATAAATGAAGTTAATAACGCACTTAATTTAAGCGGCAAATCCGAGTATGAAAAAACATTGGCGGTTTACCAATATATAACCGAAAATGTTGATTATATAACCGGACCTGTAAGCAATGCAGCTTTAGTTGATTTTTCAGCCTATGCAGCATTGATAAATAAATCAGCAGTATGTCAGGGCTTCTCTGCATTGTTATATCGTATGCTTCTGTCAAACGGTGTTGATTGCCGAATTGTTGCCGGTGTCGGAAAAGGTGACAAGCATGCTTGGAATATCGTTCGAATTGGGGATAAATATTATTGGGCTGATGTTACTTGGGATGAAGAATCCACCCCCGAAAATTATGAATGGTTCCTTTTGGGCGGAGAGTTAGCCGAACACACTTTGGATGCTGAATATACAGCAGAGAATTATACTGAAATCGCAAAATTAAGCGAAACTAATTACGTAAAATAAGAGAGAATATGAAATATTTTTTAGGAATTGATGGCGGCGGCACGAAAACAGTCGCCGTTGTCGCAGATGAAAACGGGAATATTATCACAACCGAAACAACAAGCAGTATAAACTATGAGGTTGTGGGAATGTTCCTTGCAAAGCAGGCATTGAAAAAGCTGACTGAAAAACTATACAGCAAAACAGGCATTGAAAAGTTTGATGTCGCTTATGTCGGTTGTTCAGCAGTTGCGGGAAGAACGGACAATGAGTTAAGTCAAGAGCTATTCAAAGACACTGTCAGTGCCGATGTTTGCATACTTGACAATGACATAAACATTGCATTTGAAGGAATGCGAATTAACGGACCTTGTGCAATTATCATTAACGGTACCGATTCAGTTGTAGCAGGTCGATACAGCGACGGTACGACGATAAGAAAAGGCGGCTGGGGTTATATTTTGGGCAGCGAGGGCAGCGGATATGCAATTTCCGTTGAAGCAATGCGTGTTGCTCTTCGTGCTTATGACAATGCGGCACCAAAGACCTTATTAACCGACGCACTTTTGGAATACTTTGATGTAAATTACCCGCACGAGCTTCTAAATATTTTCTACCGTCCCGCAATCAGGCGAACTCGTATTGCAAATTTCTGTAAATACGTAATGGAATGTGCAAAAATGGACGATGCGGCGGCAATTGATGTTATTGCAGAACAGTGCCTGCTTTTATCAAATACGGCAGCGGCGTTATTATATGAGATGCCCGAAAATACACCTCTTGCTCTCTGGGGCGGTGTAATGCAAAATTCAGAGGTTTACAGAGATACAATCACCGCTTTAATTCATAAACGCTTCCCGAACATCTTTATTGACCTTCCCCCCTATCCCCCTGAGGTTGGTGCAATTTTCTGTGCCATGAAAGAATGTTCGATAGAAATTACCGACGAAATATTAAGTAACGCAAGTTTATTCAAGGATGACGAATGAGGAAAAAAATCTTAGTTATTTTACTCACCCTCGCATTATTACTTGGCAGTGTTTGCACGGTACATGCTGTCGGGGGTTATTACTATTTTCTGTGGCCGGTTCCCACTTGTGCTAAAATGAGTGCCGGCTATGATGACGGCAGAAACCATTGTGCTATTGACATACCCGCTGCGGGCGGAAGTTCCGTTATTGCTTCTGCGGCGGGTCAGGTTACTTATGTAAACAGCTCTTGCACACATAACTACGGAAAACGCTATAACTGCTGTAATTCCATCGGCAGAGTTATAAAAATACAACATTTTGATACAATTAACGGCTCGCCCGTTACAACCCGCTACGGTCATTTGTCCGATATTTATGTAAGTGTCGGCGACTATGTACAAGCCGGTCAGGTTATCGGAACGGTTGGTTCAACCGGCTATTCAACCGGCAATCATCTTGATTTTAAGATGTACGCAGGAGACCAAGTTGTTGATGCAGGACCATTTTTGCAGATACCGGCTGACTTAACTTATACAGGCAGCGACTGGGCAAACAACGGAGCATATTTAACCCAGCTTAAAAGTTATAATAATACCGTATACGGCGGTACGGCGATAATCTCAATAACAACCTCCGGCATTTCGGTTGAACCGTCAACTCCTGCACCGACGAAAAATTATATTGCAATGACGGGAGCTTTTAGTTATCCGATATTACTCATTGCCGGAACACCATTTAATATAACCGGAACCTGTGTTTCAAACACTACGATAAAAACCGTAAAAGCTCGAATTGTTGACTCAATCGGTGTTTCAAGATTTGCAAAACAAGTAAATGTAAATGCCGATGCGTACAACATAGAAAATCTCGCATCATCTCTCAAATTCGACAAGCTTTCCGGCGGTGAATATATATATGAAGTACTTGCAAGTGACGGCACGGATGAATATACTTTAATTTACCGTCCGTTTAGGGTCTCCCCCGATGCAACCATAATTGCCGCATCCGACTGCACTCATCCGAGTGATATTAAGCCCGGTCAGAGCTTCAAAATTGCGGGAACTGTTGCTGCAACAAGCAATATTACGAACTTGACAGCACAGATAGTGGACACAAATTCAACTGCCGTATTCTCAAAAACAGTAAATCCGAATACCGTAACCTATAATCTTTCCGGCGTTGATGCCGATATGAAATTTAACCAACTCGCGGAAGGTAAATATCAATATATCGTAACGGCCACAGATTCGGCTAACAATACGGTAAAAGTAATTGATGATACTTTTTATGTCGATAAGAGAACGAGAATTACCGGCGAAGTTACAATAAGCGGTTTGGGTGCGATAGGGATTTCTCAAAGCTCTCTTTCTTCACCCTATGTTGAGCGTACTCTTAAAATCGACACCGATTTAAGTATGGAAAATCCTTCATTATCCTATCAATGGTATGCGGACGATATGCCTATTAAAGACGAAACCGGCGAAAGTCTCTATATTTCAAAATCTTTGCTTGATAAATGTATTTCCGTAAAGATAACAGGCACGGGTAATTATTTCGGAACAATCGAAAGCGAAAAAACACAAAAAGTTACCAGCAATAAAAATTTAATTTCCGAGATTATCGGTGCGGAGTATGATTATTCAATAAATCTTGCAAAACAAACCGTCGGTCCCGTTCTTCCCGGCACAACAGCTAAAACATTGATGGATGGTGTAATATCAACGGATGTTTTCAACGGTTGTTATGACCAGCAAAATCAAAAACTCGGTGATGATGATATTCTGAAAACCGGAGATTCATTACGACTGATGCTTTTTGATAAAATCGTTGTTCTGAAATATTACGTCGCTGTTCTTGGTGATATTACCTGCGACGGCAAAGTGAGTGTAATAGATGCAAGAAAAATATTGCAAGGTGCACTCAATCTGCTCCGGCTTGATGGAATGTACTTTGATGCGGCTGATGTAAACTTTGACGGCAAAGTCAATGTAACCGATGCTCGCAAAGTTTTGCGTGTGGCACTTTCACTGGACAATTTAACGCTTTAATATGAAACACAGAATTCAATTCATTATAATTTGCGTATTTGCCCTGATTTTTGTTGTATTATCATTTGTTATTTCTGAAAATGATAAATCTTCACCTCTTCCCGATGAAGCCTTGTATATAAAGATTTCGACAACGGAAATGACGACAAAGACGACCAATACACAAGCAACGACGACGAACAAAGTTCAACCATCCGAAACGATAGCAGAGGCAGACACAGCCACAATACTTAACGATGAAAGCCAGACCGAGACGGAAACAATACCTTTAACTTCCCCTATCCGACTTGAGTACGGCAAAGGCAATATGTATTTCGACTCATCGCCTGAAAACAAGTTTATTCAAAAAATTGTCAATGAAAGAAATATTGATGAAAAACTCTGTGTATCTGTGTTTGCTCTCCCCGACGAGGGACTAAACTATGTCCTTGAATTTTCAGATCTCTCCTTTACTTTCGACGATTTGAGACGAGTGTATCTTATTGATATAAACGGCAATTTAGATTCGGTTGCCGCAAAAGACAGCAGCGAACGAGAAAATGTTACAGCTGTTGAAAATAATATTTGTATGAATGTGCTGATTAAAAAAGGTGTATTTCCTTGTATCGAGCAATATTTGGGAGGAACATAATTATGGATAAAACCGAAAACAGAAGAAAATTTATTATCAGCGTCGTTTATTTCGCAATATTGCTCGGCATATTCTATCTTATCATGAAATATGCGATTGGTCTGATTATGCCGTTTATTATTGCAACCTTAATAGCCGTTATTTTACAAAGACCGGTTAACTTTATACATAAAAAAATTAAACACGGCAGAGGATTTATAAGTACATTAAGTGTCCTTTTCTTGTTTGGTATACTCGTTGCAATAATTGTACTCTTAGGCAGCAGAATTTTTGAAGAAGTCAAAGGTTTCTGGTCTTTTCTTGTTGAGCAGTTTAAGTCTTTGCCCGCTTTATTAGAAAGCCTTAAAGCTTGGGCTATTGAAAAGAGCAAATTGTTGCCCAATTCAGTTGCAGATACCATTGTCGAATATATCAATAATATTTCTGCATCATTTACGAAAAATACTCCTGATTCATCCGGTTTGGGGAATTTGTCTTCACTCTACTCCATGATTAGCAACACATTGGGAGCAACCGTTTCGGCTATGAGCAAAGTTCCCTCTGTTCTTATGTCAACCATTGTTACTATAATTGCTTCCTGCTTTTTTACCGCCGACTATGACACGCTTATGGGCTTTATCAAACGTCAAATTAAATCCGACCAACTTGAAAAATTCTCTCGTGCAAAGAGAGTTGTAGCTACAAGTTTGAAGAAACTCTGCAAAGCATATGGCATAATCATATTAATCACTACCGCCGAGCTTTCATTGGGTTTGAGTATACTTAAACTCCTGAAAATATATAATTCCGGCTATATATTCTTAATCGCATTCTGTACTGCCTTAATTGATATTATTCCGGTATTGGGTACCGGTCTGATTCTCATTCCTTGGGCAGTAGTCTCCCTTATTTTCGGTGATACAAGCTTAGGAATAGGACTTTTAATTATCTATGCCATCATTACAGTTATTCGTCAGGTCATTGAACCGAAAATTGTTGCCGGTCAGTTTGAGATGCCTGCATTTGCAACTATCGTATCAATGTATATCGGGGTAAAACTTTTCGGTGCATTAGGAATTATCATCCTCCCGCTTACCGTTATTATCATCAAAATGCTTGCCGATGAGGGAATTATCACAGCTATTCACACTAAAAAAGGGGACGAAGCAGCAGAAAAAGAAGAGGCTGTTATTCTCACCAAAGAAGAAGACAAAACAGCAGAACAAGAAGAAACTGTTATTCAAACTGAAGAAGGAGACAAAACAGCAGAAAAAGCGGAAGCTGTTTCAGAATAATATGTTAAAATTAGAAAATGTATCATTCTCCGCACAAACCGAAAACGGTGAAAGCGTAGAAATAATTGATAACATCAACCTTGAAATTGATGACGGAGACTTTGTTGTTATAACCGGTCCGAACGGCGGAGGAAAGTCAACATTGGCACGTCTTATAATGGGGATTGAACAACCGACTTCCGGTCGTATTTATTACAAGGGCATTGATATAACAAATCTGCCTGTAAATGAAAGAGCTGCTTTGGGAATAGGCTATGCTTTCCAACAGCCTGCACGCTTTAAGGGGCTTACCGTTCGTTCGCTTATTTCACTTGCTCATGGTTCCGAACTTCCCGAAAACGAGTGTTGTTCATATCTTACCCGTGTCGGTTTATGCTCAATGGACTATCTCAATCGTGAAGTTGATACATCATTAAGTGGCGGCGAAGTAAAAAGAATTGAAATTGCGACTTTGATGGCACGCGATCTCGGTCTTGCAATATTTGACGAACCGGAGGCAGGTATTGACCTTTGGAGTTTTTCGATGCTTGTTGAAAGCTTTAAGCAGATGGCAAAAGCCGGCGATAAGACGATTATCATTATTTCTCACCAAGAACGGCTTATGAGCATTGCCGATGAAATTATCGTAATTGCCGACGGCAAACTTACAAAACGCGGCCCTTCAAGCGAAATATTTACTGAACTCATCGGTGAATTTAACAAAGGCTGTTCATTCAGAGGTGAAAACGATGAAGAAAATTGACATCAAAGACTTCGGTATGCTCAATAAAATTGCCGATTTATATGAACTGCCAAAAGAGGGAGCATTCAATATTCGCTTAAATTCCCAAAGTGCCGCAAGACAGAACTCTAAGAATGTTGAAATTATTTCAAAGACAGATAAAAGCGGAATTGACATAAAAGTTAAGTCAAATACCAAAGGCGAAAAAATACATATTCCGGTCGTTATCAACGAAAGCGGTATTGAAGAAGTCGTATATAACGATTTTTATATCGGCGATAACTGTGATATTGAAATTGTCGCAGGTTGCGGTATTCACAACGACGGTTGCAACACATCACGTCATGACGGTGTTCATGCTTTTCATATCGGCAAAAATTCAAAAGTCAGCTATACCGAAAAGCATTATGCGGACGGTGAAAATACCGGTAAAAAAATAATGAATCCGGAAACGGTTGTCAATGTCGGAGAAAATTCCGAATGTATAATGGAAATGATACAGATTGGCGGACTTGATTCCACTTTCCGAAATACTGTCGCCAGCTTAAAAGACGGTGCAAAACTTGTTATAACCGAACGTCTGATGACCGATAATGACCAGAGGGCAGACAGTGATATGACAGTAAATTTAGACGGCTTTGACAGTTCTGCTCAGATAATAAGCCGTTCTGTCGGCAAGGGAAATTCAGTGCAAGTTTTCAAACCGAATGCGATAGGAAACAATGCCTGCAAAGCCCATATCCAATGCGATTCAATAATTATGGACAAGGCAAAAATTTCCTCCGTACCCGAAATCACCGCCAATCATCCGGACGCAATGCTGATTCACGAAGCGGCAATCGGAAGAATAAATAACGACCAGCTTTTAAAACTTATGACACTCGGAATTGCCGAAGAAGATGCTCAAGATGTCATTATTCAAGGTTTTTTGAAATAAAATATTAAAAAATATTACCAAATTATTTTAAAAATGTTGCGTATATTTCTATATGTAAAATGTTTTTGAATTTTTAAAAAAAGTATAGACAAAACGCAAATCTTGTGATATAATGTCATCGTAAGCTGATATGCTTCGAATTTCAACAAGGAGGTTATATCGATGGACGCTTTCATTGCTTTCATTCTGGCTTTTATCCAGTTCTTGAAAGATATTGTTGCATATTTCCGCGCTCTCGGCGATGGTGAAGATGCATCTTTCCCGTCATTCCCCTCATTCTAATGTTTGTCTGTATGCCACCCTTCGGGGTGGTTTTTTAATTATCTATTGAAAATATGAATGTAATATGATATAATCATTTCGGGTGATAATTATGTTTGATGCAAAAAAGATAAAAGACGAAATCGTCCTTTGGATAAGAGAATTTTTCGAGAAGAACGGCAAGGGTTGTAATGCCGTTGTAGGTGTGTCCGGCGGAAAGGACAGTTCGATTGTTGCCGCCTTATGTGTCGAGGCACTCGGGAAGGACAGGGTTATCGGAATTTTAATGCCACAGGGCGTTCAGAACGATATTGACAAAGCCTATGAATTAGTAAACCATCTCGGTATAAAACACTATGTTGTAAATATCAAAGACAGCGTTGATTCACTGCTTAATGCCATGCCAGAAAATCTCGAAATATCTGTTCAGTCAAAAACAAATTTGCCGGCAAGGATAAGAATGTCCGCCTTGTATTGCATTTCCCAATCATTAAACGGCAGAGTTGCCAACACCTGCAATTTATCAGAAGACTGGGTTGGATATTCCACCCGCTACGGCGACAGTGTCGGCGATTTCTCTCCGCTTTCAAGGCTAACTGTTCAGGAGGTTAAACTTATCGGTTATGAGCTTAATCTGCCCGTTGATTTGATTGAAAAACTGCCCGTTGACGGTTTATCGGGGAAAAGTGATGAGGACAATTTAGGTTTTAGTTATGCCGTTCTTGACCGATATATTCGTACGGGTGAAATTGATGATCTTGAACTGAAAGCAAAAATTGACCGACTTCACGAAATAAACAAATTCAAATTGGAGCTTATGCCCTGTTATGAGTATAAACAAATTTGAGCTGATTTCTCCTTTCAAGCCCACCGGCGACCAGCCGCAAGCAATTGAAAAATTGGTTGACGGACTTAACAACAATGTCGAAAATCAGGTCTTGTTGGGAGTAACCGGCTCAGGAAAAACCTTCACAATGGCAAATGTCATTGCAAACACAAATCGGACTGCCCTCGTTTTGGTTCACAATAAAACACTCGCTGCACAACTTTGCAGTGAGTTTCGTGAGTTTTTTCCGAATAATGCCGTTGAATATTTTGTTTCATACTACGACTACTATCAACCCGAATCTTATATCCCGACAACCGACACATATATTGAAAAAGATTCATCCGTTAATGATGAAATTGACCGACTTCGCCATTCTGCGACAGCAGCATTAGGTGAACGAAATGATGTAATTATTGTCGCAACGGTTTCATGTATCTATCCCTTGGGCGACCCGATTGACTATAAAAGTATGGTTATATCACTTCGCACGGGGGACATGAAAAATCGTGATGATTTGCTTAAAAAACTCGTTGAACTTCAGTATGACAGAAATGATATAAATTTTATCCGCAATACTTTCAGAGTACGCGGGGATGTTGTCGAAGTCTTCCCTGTTTATACCTTTGAACACGCTATACGCATTGAGTTTTTCGGTGATGAAATTGATGCGATTTCGGAATTTAATCCGCTTACGGGCAATATAAACACGCGGCTTTCCCACGTTGCAATTTATCCCGCCTCTCACTATGTTGTCGCTCCCGAAAAATTGGAAAAAGCGATAAACGAAATTCAGGATGAAATGTATGAACGGGTTGATTATTTTACTTCTCAAGGCAAACTTTTGGAGGCTCAGCGGATAAGAGAACGCACGAATTACGACTGCGAAATGCTTCGTGAAACGGGTTTTTGTAAGGGGATTGAGAACTATTCAAGGGTTATGAGCGGACGAAAACCGGGAACGGCACCTTTTACTTTGCTTGACTATCTACCCGATGATTTTCTTCTTTTTGTGGACGAATCGCATGTAACTCTTCCGCAAGTTCGCGGTATGTACGCAGGCGATAAGGCAAGAAAAGATAATCTTGTCAATTTCGGTTTCAGATTGCCGTCCGCCTACGACAACCGTCCTCTCTTCTTTGAGGAATTTTGGAGCAAAACGCACCAAAGAATATTTGTCAGTGCCACACCGGGACCGTTTGAACTTGAAAACACAAGCGAGGTTGTCGAACAGATTATCAGACCGACGGGCTTGGTTGACCCCGAAATATCAGTTCGTCCGACTGAGGGACAGATTGATGATATATTGGACGAAATTAACAAGCGAGTTGAGAAAAAAGAACGCGTACTTATAACCACACTCACAAAAAAAATGGCGGAGGATTTGACCGATTATCTTTCCACTTTCGGTGTAAAAGTCCAGTACATGCACCACGACATTGACACCATTGAACGAATGGAAATTATCCGTGATTTGCGTCTGGGTGAATATGATGTCTTGGTCGGAATTAACCTCCTTCGTGAAGGTCTTGACCTGCCGGAAGTTTCACTTATAATTATTCTTGATGCGGACAAGGCGGGTTTTCTGCGTTCCGAAACTTCGCTTATTCAGACGATAGGTCGTGCCGCCCGTAACGTAAACGGCGAGGTTATCATGTATGGCGATGAGGTTACCGCACAAATGGAAGGAGCAATCAGAGAGACAAACCGCCGTCGTCAAATTCAGCAAAAATATAACAAAGACAATAATATCACGCCGAAAACCATTATAAAAGATGTCCGTGATACACTCGAAATTTCCAAAAAAGAAAAAGTAAGCGATATGACAAAGGCACTTCGGAAAATGTCCCGCCGTGAGCGTGAATTGATGGTTGCCGACCTTACCAAACAGATGAAAGAGGCGGCGAAAATGCTTGAATTTGAACACGCAGCCTATTTACGAGACAAGATTAAAGAAATTTCAGAGAGTTAAAATCAGCGTTGCGACAGTGCAACGCTTTTTTGTTATATTTATTAAGTATAAATCAGTCGCACTTATGCTCACTTTCTTCGTCATGAATAGCCCTTGCTCCGCCGATTAATTTCGGTCTGGTACGTGCCGCAACGACCATCGTTTCCCCGATAACGTTGTTCTCCAATCTCATTGGTATCGCCACCTTTTTCAAATGCATACCGATAAGCGTAAAACCGATATCCAGCCCCGCATCGGCTTTAATTTCCTCCAACACAACCGGATTAGAAAAATTATTATAAGCCTCCGTAGCCAATGAACCGCCCGCTTTGGGTTTAGGAATAACATTAACTGGCTCGGCATAAGGGACAGCCTCACGCTCGGTTACAATGGCACGGTTTAAGTGTTCACAGCACTGAACGGCAAGATAAATTCCCTTGCCTTTGGTATATTCGTAAAGTGCTTTGAAAATTTGCGTTGCTGCGTCCACATTTGAGTTTGTGCCGATGTCATAGCCTGAAACCTCACTTGTTGAGCAACCGATAACAACAATATTGCCTGATTTCAGTTCGGCTTTTTCACAAAGTTCCGTGATAATCTCTTTCGTCTGTTCATAAATTGTCTTTTTCATATTGCCACCCCTAATCAAGCGTAATTTTACTTTTCTCAAAAACTTTCATTAAAAGAATACCGACAACAAGCCCTGCAATTCCTTGCACACCGTTTGCGGGAATATTGACGGCGGACGGTACAAAGCCGTACATAAAGCCCTCAAACACGTAATAGCCCAAAATCATCACTATTTCAGCCGCCAAACCGCTGATAATTCTTGAAGGCAGCACGGCAAATTTGTTTTTAAGCAACTTAAATAAATAACATGCAGTAATCGCCATAAGTCCTTTTATAACAAAAGTCGCAGGAGCGTAAACAACGTAACCGGACAATATATCCGCCAAAGCAGAACCGAGACCTGCTGCAAGAAAACCATAAGCAGGAGGCAAAAGCCAGCCGGCAGTCAATACTATACAATCGCCCAAATTTAAGTAACCCTTTAACGGGGAGGGTATCTTAATAACCATAGTCGCAACACAGACAAGTGCCGCCAAAAGCGATGTTATTACAATTCTTCCGGTTCTGTTTTTCATCATTTCACTCCTTGACATAACATTGCGGATAGTATATAATATATCTGACCATATAACAACAACCAAACAAGGAGAATTTTATATAACCAGATGAGATATATTATTGACCGAGAAAATCGTCCCTTGTATCTGCAACTTTATAAACAAATCCGAGACGATATTATCAATGAGAACTATGTGTACGGCGGAAAACTGCCGTCCAAACGCATACTTGCCGAAGAAACGGGTGTAAGTACAATCACCGTTGAACACGCCTATGCCTTGCTTTGTGAAGAGGGCTATGTTGAATCACGGGAACGAAGCGGACATATTGTCATCTTCCGAAAATCGGACGGCTTTGCGTCCGCGACAAGCACCGTAGAAACTGACCATTCGTCCTATCATACCGCAAAGACCTATCCCGAATTTCCTTTATCAACTTTGAGCAAAACCATGCGTAAAGTGTTAAACGAGCATGGCGATCTCTTGCTTGAAAAATCACCGAATGCAGGCTGTTATGAACTTCGCGAAGCAATAAGACAACTTCTTGCCCGAAACCGCGGTATTTACGTGGATATTGAGCAAATAATTATCGGTTCAGGCTCGGAATACCTATACGGTTTAATTGTCGAACTATTGGGAAGACATAGAATTTTTGCTATCGAGATGCCTTCATACAAAAAGATTGAACAGGTTTACAAAGCAAAGGAAATTGCATATGAAACCCTGCCGCTTACAAATACCGGTATTGACAGCAAAGCCCTGTCGGAAACGAATGCTGATGTTTTGCATACGACACCTTATCGAAGTTATCCGAGTGGCGTAAGTGCGACGGCATCCAAAAGACATGAATATATCCGTTGGGCAAATCTGAATGACCGTTATATAATCGAGGATGATTTTGAGTCCGAATTTTCCGTTTTCACCAAGCCGACCGAAACGCTGTTTTCCCTGTCGGAACACGACAATGTTATATATCTGAATACATTTTCAAAAACAATTTCCCCCTCCCTGCGTATCGGGTATATGGTGCTTCCCGAACATCTTGTAACGCCGTTTAATGAAAACTTGGGCTTTTATTCCTGCACGGTGCCGACCTTTATGCAATATGTTCTGACCGAACTTATCAACAACGGCGACTTTGAACGACATATAAATCGTGTCAGAAGAAAAAAACGAAAAGAAATGACTTAACAACATAATTTAACAACTTGTCGTAAACAACAACTAATTTAAGGCGGTGCTTCACCGCTTTTTTCTATGTATATATGAAATTAAACTTCACAGTCGACCGCCTGCTTTTTTACGATAATCAAATTAAGAGTTGCCTCTGAAAAGTTTGTTATGTTCTTCTTTTTTCAAATTTAGGATGACCTTTATTTATCAATTCCTCCATTTTTCTTTCTAATTCTGCTTTCCTCGCCTCCTTTATCTCTCTTGCCCGAATTTCTTCATCGGTTGTTTGTGTAAAAAAGACATCGTTTTTACTTTTTTCGTTAAAAATAAGACTTATCACATAGGCACGAATATTTCTAATTTCGCCTTTATTGCGGGACAAAATTTCACTCACATATTCAAAAGTCCCCCTGTCAATATCACGAAATCGCTCTTTTACGACCTTTATCGGATAGGTCTCACCGCATATTCTCATCG
>DUNU01000003.1 GCA_012839185.1 Clostridiales bacterium
GGAAGACAGCCTTAATAGCACCCATTAACTGCTCTTTCGGATCGTCCGGGAAGTCCTTACCAAGCATTTCTTTGTATTCAGCTTTGAACTGATTTGCAAGGGTTTTAAGATCGTCGGCATTAAGGTCAACGTCAAGCTCAATGCCCTTTTCTTCCTTCATCTTGTCGATGAGTTCTTCAAAATACTTCTTGCCGACTTCCATAACAACGTCGGAGTACATCTGAATAAAGCGGCGATAGCAGTCCCAAGCCCAACGAGGGTTATTGGATTTTTCTGCTATTGCATTAACAACTTCTTCATTAAGACCAAGGTTAAGAATGGTATCCATCATACCGGGCATAGAAGCACGAGAACCGGAACGAACGGAAACAAGAAGGGGATTTTCAAGATCGCCGAATTTCTTACCGACGACATCTTCCATCTTTTCGATGCCTTCCATGATCTGAGCCATGATTTCATCGTTGATTGTGCGACCGTCCTCATAATACTGAGTACATGCCTCAGTCGAAATTGTGAAGCCTTGGGGGACGGGAAGACCGATGTTGGTCATTTCGGCAAGGTTTGCACCTTTACCACCGAGAGTTTCACGCATAGTTGCGTTGCCTTCGGAGAAGAGGTATACATACTTTTGTGACATTAGTTTTCCTCCAATATAATTTGAAATGTAGTTATTGCATAACCATTTTTTATTATAACATATTTATGGCGAATTTTCAAGTAGGTTTAATAAAAATATTTTCATATATTTTTGTACAATTTTAACAATTAACATACTTGACAAAGAAGTCAAAAAGAGTTATAATACAAATACCAAAAGAAATAGTAAAGGAGAATTAAAATGTCATTTGCAGTCAGATTTTTTGCATTTATTACCGCCATTTTCATGTTATTCACAAATGTTATCTCGGGTTTTACAGCAAATAAAACTCCCGAAGATTTGACACAAGTTAAAAATGTCATCTTTATGATTGGTGACGGTATGGGATTTAATTCAATTGAAAAAACTCGATTAGAAAATGAAGTTGAAGAATTCGCAATGGATTCATTTGAACTTCGTGGTGAAAACAGAACGTGGTCATCAAACTCTCTTATCACCGACTCTGCTGCCGGCGGAACAGCACTCGCTTGCGGTGTTCGCACATCAAATGGCTGTATAGGAGTATATCCCTTTGACACTAAACCGACTTACAGTTATCCGATGAGCTTGACAGATTTGGCTTATGATATGGGCAAGGCAACCGGTGTTATTACCACAGACAGCACTTCAGGTGCTACTCCCGCCGCTTTCTCAGCTCACACTGCTGCACGAGGAAATGAAGAGGATATTACCACTCAACAGATGAACAGCCCCTTTGATTTGATTTGGGGGAAAGGAACATCTTCATTTTCCGAAGAAGTTGTAACAGACAACGGCTTTATTCCTGTATATAACAAATGGGACATGGGTCTCCTTCTTCCCGGAACTCGCAGTTTTGCACAGTTTTCCGGTGATTGTTGGAGCCAAAATCCTCCCGAAGGAATGCCGACAATTGCCGAAATGACAGCCAAGGCGATTTCACTTCTTGCATTTGATACGGACGGTTTTTTCCTTATGGTTGAAGCCGCACATATCGACAAGCACAGTCACAGCAATGACGGAGAGAGCATGAAGGATTCCGTACTTGCATTTGATGATGCTGTTGAAGTTGCTCTTGATTTTGCAAGACTTGACGGCAATACTCTTGTTATTGTAACCGCAGACCATGAAACCGGCGGTATTGCTCTTATCAACGGTTCTTATCGCTATACAAACACCGGTCATACCGCCACCAATGTTCCTCTTTTCGTCTATGGTTGCGACAATTTCATTGAAGACGGACAGGTTATCAACAATAAAGAAGTTGCAATTCGTACAGCTGCTTGTATGGGCAGTGAAGAGGCTTTCCCGATTCAAGTTGTTATTGATTATAGCCAAGAAGACGAGTCCGGCGGTTAAAAAACTTGTATCGCTATCTGATTTCGCTGAAAGTCAGCCGTCGTGAAATATCGACGGCTTTTAGTAGTTATGAAAATACTTACAAAAACACTTAATTCAATTATTAAACTCTCGTCTTTCGGAAAAGAAAATATCGACAAACCGAAAACAAAAATTTACGGCAGTAACGAAAAAATCGGTAACGGCTTTTTTGTCGGATTCGGTAAATGTGATATTATTCCGCCGAAAGATATAAATGAGCATAAATATTATATTGCAGGTTACGACGATAATAATCCTGCTACTGCGGTTTTAGATTATCAAACGGCAAGTGCATTGTGGATTGACAACGGTATCACGAAAATGATATTAGTCAGTGTTGACGTTGTCGGAATACTCAATAAGGATGTATTAAATATAAGAAAACGCCTCAAGAGTTTTTGCAATAAAACCGGTTGCCAAAGTATAAATATCTGTGCTACGCATAATCACGCGGGTATTGATACAATGGGAATTTGGGGGAAAATTCCGAAAACTGGACTTGACCGAGAGTTTATGGAAACGCTTTACAATGCGATTATTAACGCTTGTGAATCAGCATATAAAAACCGAAAATCGAGTGATATTTATTACGGAAAAATCGAAGTTCCGGATATGCAAGAGGATATTCGGACACCTGTTGTTTATTCAAAAGATTTACATCGTTTTCGGATAGTGCCGAAAGATGGCAGCAGGGAAGTTTACCTTTTGAATTTTGCTTCACATTCCGAGAGTTTGGGCGGCAAAAATTCGCATATTTCTGCCGATTTTCCCTGTTATCTTCGACGTGAGATATTAAATAAAGCAGGTGCAGAAACGATATATTTCGTCGGAGCAATCGGCGGTATGATTTCGATGAAAGCTGACGGAAAAACTTTTGCAGACAAAGTTTATGATACAATGGCAATCGGTCGAAAACTTGCGGATTATGCTCTTAATATTCAAAATGAAGTTAAATTAAAGGCAAGATTAAAAATTGTTCGTAAAGAAGTTTATTTCGATTGTGAAAACACAGTCCTTATGCTTGCAGGTATTTTAGATTTATTAAATGTCAAGCGATATAAGTCAAAATATTCATCACTCGGATATTTATTAAAATCGGAAATATCTCTTATTGAAATTGATAATATAAAGTGCTTGCTATTGCCTTGTGAAATATTTCCCGAACTTGTATATGGCGGATATTTAGATAAAGAAAATTCTGCAACAGGGAAGAATAGCACGGCAAATCCTAAGCCCTTAAAAGAAATTCTTAATGATGATCATTTGATAATTTTTGGGCTTGCAAATGATGAAGTAGGATATGTAATCCCGCCAAACGATTTTCTGCTTGATAAAAAAGCTCCCTATATCAATGACGGCAGGGACAAATTCAATCGAAAACATTACGAAGAAACAAACTCTTTAGGAAAAAACACGGCACACACTATCGCAAATGCAGTTGATGCAATAGCCAAAGAATGAGAAAACCGAGAGCTTTAGGCTCTCGGTTTTATTTATATCAGTTTCCGCACAAAAGGAATAAGTCGCAAAAGTCCGATAACAATAAAACCGGCAACTACACAGATAAATACGTATAGATAGCAAGCAGGAAGGTCGCCTATAACGGGAGGTAGAATATCTAATAATGAAATAAAAACTCTACGCAACAATGAATCTGCAAGATAAATACCAAAAACATTGCTTCCTAAGAAAAGAATAAATTTTGACAATCTCTCTGAAGGAACTTTATTTTGACACAACGTTTTTACAAAGAAATACAATGCCAATGCGGGAAGGGTCATAAATTTCTTTGAGAAAATAAGATTTTTATCTGTGTATCCGTTTTTTGAGAAGTAGAAATGAGAAATTAAAACACACAGCCCTGTAACCGCTATACCAAGAAACAGAAATTTTACCGCATTTTTGTTTGTATAATTTTTCTTCGGTATAACATACTCCAAATAATACCCCATAAGCATGTAAAAGATATTCCAAAATGTTGCAAACGGAATTTCCAAGTCAGGATGAATATCTTTTTTAAGCCAGAACGCTGAACAAACACTCGCTACACTTGTAAGCAAAATGTTTATAACGATAAGATATTTGTAATGTTCATCTTTCAGCTTTTTCACGAGAATACGTAAAAACGGAAGCATTAAAAGTGCAGCAATATATGAGTAGAGATACCATAAGTTTTTTTGTATACCTTTTGTAAAAAAGAGTTTGAAAAAATCAGGAATCAGAGCAAAGGACAGATTGTCCATATTTTCAATAAGATAATATCCTACGGATACAATGAGAAGAACTAAGAAAATTCGTAACACTCTTTTTTTCAGTATTACTGACAAAGGTTCATCTTTTTTCAAAAGCAAAGCACCCGAAATCATGAAAAAAATCGGGACTGCAATTTTACCAAACATATAGGTGAACATTGAAAGCCAATATGATATGCTTGTCGGCTCTAAATTATAATATAACTGTGCTCCGTATTCTCCCGTATGTTGAAAAACCACGAAAAAGATTGCAATAATTCGCAAAACTTCAAAATGGACGGCTTTATTTTTCATTTGATTGTTTTTTCCTTCTTTTGAAAAAGAATATCTGAACAATAACAACTAATGCAATACAAATAACCGCAATAATAACTCTCGTTACGGTGATTTTAATTCCTGTAACACCGCGTTCAAAAACTTTGTAGTTATAATCAATGTCATCAATGGTTTGATTGAGATTATAAATAAGTTCCTGAGCATCTCTCTCGGCAATAGCTGCATTGCTTATTATTTTTTCGGCAGCAAACATATATTCATTAAACGCTTTTTTATAGTCTAAAAAAATGTAGGATTTGTATTCAGGAAGAGTATAGTTTTCCTGAATATCCTTGACTGTTCTGCGTAAATTTTCTCCTGCAATTTTTGAGTTATTCCGATATTCAACAAGTCCCTTCAAATCATCGGAAATAATAACAGAATAACCGCGAGAAACAAGGTCATTCCAATAACTTTCGGTATCATTGCGTCTGCCGCAAAGTTCAAATTCTGCGGTGCAGACAACAGCACGGGAATTATTAAATTTTGATGTAACATTTTTACGCCAGACTTCACCGTAAGAATTTGATGTGGCAAGCCATACTGAGGCGTTTTCCTTGTCATTTACGGCATTAACACAACCTCTTGCAGTAAAGACAATATTTGTTTTTCTGAATAGAATTGTGCGAGGTTCATATTCAAGAGAAGCAAGTTTTTCATTGTATTTTTTTACATCTGTATTACAAACAAGAATAACATTATTTTGACATTTGTTTTGTTCGCATAATTCTAAAACATCATCAAAACGATCAAAATCAAAATCAAGTATTAAGGTCGTTTTTCTGCCGAAATCTTTTAATACTTCGGTCAATGCAGTTAGTTTGTAAGGTGTTACTTCGGCATTGGGGCCGCCTTTGCCGTTTTTCGTTCTGTATGACAAAATTTGTTCTGCCGTCATATCTTTGATAAGTGTTTCATCGGTGCAGTTTGTTACACGAGAAAGGTTGTCATCGGCACATAAAAAAGCAACATTGTCAGAAGAAAATTTGACATTCAAATATACCGCATCAGCCTCATTTGCAATAGCCAAACGAACTGCATGCTTTGAGTTTTCTGGAACTTTCTTGTGGTAACCGCGATAAGACACAGCAATAATTCCATAGTCGCTTTCTCTGTCCCAAATATCCCCTTCGTCAAAGGCAAAACATGAAATGCTCAATGTGAGGAATAAAACAATTATACAAATTATTGAAAATAAACGTTTCATCAATATCCTCTCAACTCCTTTAAGTCTCGATAGTTTATAAGTTTCAGACCGATACTTTCAAAATATTTTCTTGTTTCCGGGTCTTTAAAAAGTTCGTATTCCCAAACTCTTCTTTGCCAAGAACCTGTAATTGCCTTAAGTTCATCGCATTCTTTAGCAGGATGAATATAGGTTTCCGTTACACCATCTTCAAAAGACGCATATAAGTCATAGATATACTTCTTGTAATTCTCAAAAGATTCTGACTGCGATCCATTCCATTCTCCCGGCATTAAGAAGTCGGGGGTTGCAATTTTTAACATTGTTGTCGCTTCGTTGATTTTATCAAAAATAGCATCAATCATTTCTCTCGGTATATTTATATCAAGAGTTTCATTATTCATCTGTGCATCGGTGAATTTTGCAGGTATCCTGAAAGGCATACCGTATAAGGCACATATTCCTAAAGTGGCTTCAAGAATTTCAGTTCGACCTTTATAAATTCCATAAAGTGAACCCATGTGATTATCAAAATGAGAGGGATTAAGCCCAAGTGATTTAAGTTTCTCAATCTGAGCAATAATTTCTCCCTTAACTTCATCGAGATCACAGTTTTCTTCAAATTGGTCGCTTTCATGCCACATAAAGCCCTCTTCATCACGAAGCGAAGCGGTGTTATTTTGATTGACGGGAGCCCAGCGATATGTACCCCATTCGCTTGTAGTGGTTAAGTGTATTCCGATTGCATATTCGGGATGAGCAGCAGCAAATTTTACTGCATCATAACTCCATGCACAAGGTGCCATAATTGTTGAAGAAGTGATGCCTCCACACTCAAAAAGTTCTTCAACAGCACGGTTTGCGGCATTGCACATACCAAAATCATCGGCGTTTATAATAACATATTTAGACATAAGTTTCTCCTTATTTGCACATTTATTTCGAGAACAATGACATAACTTCTGCACGAGTTCTCTCATCACTTAAAATAATCCCACGTAGTGCTGAAGTTTGTGTTTTGGCACCGGCAGCACGGATTCCTCTCATGGTCATACAAAGATGTTCCGCTTCAATCAAAACCGCCACTCCCTGCGGATGCAGTTCTTCTTCAAGGAAATTTGCAATATCTGCGGTAAGTTTCTCCTGAAGTTGCGGTCTTGATGCAAAGTGCTTCACGATACGAGCAAGTTTTGACAGTCCGATAATTTTTCCGTCTCTCGGGATATAGGCAATATGTGCCTTTCCGATGAAGGGAAGCAAATGATGTTCGCACATGGAATATAAAGGAATATCACGAACGGTTACCATCTCATGACTTTCGGTTGAGAACGTTTTAATCAGTTCTTTGGGATTATCTTCAAGTCCGCTGAAAATTTCCTCATACATATTTGCAACACGTTCGGGAGTTTCAATCAAACCTTCACGCTCCGGATTTTCACCGATAGCAATAAGAATTTCACGGACAGCGTTTTCAATTCTTTTTTTATCCATATTGAACCTTTCATGTTTTCCGCTATTACATACAACGGAAACAGGGAATTAAAGTTAAAAATTTAGTTTTTATTTGGAATTGTTGGGAATAAAATCTTTTTAATCTTAGCAAATAAAAACTCACTAATGAGAAACATACATATTTATTATACATATATTTTTTAAAAATTCAAGCTGATTTTGACTTAAATTATTAAAAAATATATTATCAAATTGTAAATTTAACATATAAGGGTTGATTTTTCAAATTAAATGTGTTATACTATCAGTTATGTATAATGGAAAATAGTGTTATTATTTTAATTTTCACGGATTGGTCAATCTAATGAATAATAGAAATTTCTCGGATTCGATAAATAATTCCGAATCAAAATTCAAACCAAATACCAATAATTCTTCTGAAGATAAAAAACAGTCAACAACCGAAAAACAATCACTTCGTGCTGTGGCTAAGCCGTCAGATTCCGATACGGTTACAAAACAACAAACAGAAAACCCTATCGAAAAAGCCCCCGAAGTCAAAGAAACGCCGGTTGTTTATGGCACCGAAGCACCTGTCAATTCCATCAGAGAGACTGTTGACAGTCAAACTCAAAAACGTTTTGAACAAGAAAAGATTTTGTCAACAGCTGACAAGAGAATGAAAATTATATTCGGTTCTGTTGTTGGGATTACTCTTGCTGTAATAATCGCATTTGTTCTTTATTTATTATTATTTCGTCCCGGACTGACAGTGCCAGACCCATCAGATCCTACAATAATCAATGAGGTTAGGATGTTCTCTGCCGAACATTATTTTGATGACTTGAAACCCAACGAAAGAGAAGATGTTGAATATCCTGCCGACATACAGGAAAAAATGAAAAGAGCATATGCAACCGACAAAAACTTCGTTTCATACTTTTCTGTTCCCGGTACCTGTATGGATATGGCTGTATATCAAGCAAATGATAATGATTTTTATATCAAAAAGGACTTAGCCGGCAACTATTCCCGCTATGGTACAGTCTTTTTGGATTATCGCAATGATATTGAATTTGCTGACAGGAATACAATTATTTATGGTCACAATTTTGATAACAACAAGGATGACAAACAGGATGACATCATTTTTGGCGATTGTTTAAGTTATCTTGATGTTGAATATTATAAGCAACGTCCGCTAATTGAATATGATACATTAACCAGACATTACACTTTCAAGATAATTGCGTGTATGCTCACAAATGGCGACTCAACCGGCGATGTTGACAACGGTCAAAACTATCTGTTTAATTATATTGCCGTAAATATGAGCAATGAATGTTTTATGGAATATATTGACGAACTTCTTCAGAGGAGTTTCATCCATACCGGTGTTGATGTTATCGAAACCGACAAACTCTTAACTTTATCAACTTGTCAGTATGAATGGGATGTCGGCGGTGCTCTTCAAAATGCTCGTTGCGTGCTTGTTGCACGGATGGTGCGTGAAGGTGAAAGTGTTGAAGTTGATACTTCAAAAGCGGTTCAAAATGAAAATCCTCGAATGCCTCATCTTTATTACAAGATCTTTGGTGGTGAAAATCCCTATTATTCAGCAGAAAAATGGTATCCTTATTGATAGTATTTATTAAAACAAATATAAAGGCAAATTAATGAGAAATAACAATAAAAGCTCTAAAAGGGCAAATGATGAAGAAATCAATGCCATATTAAAGGAATTCTCAACCAATGGTACAAGTAGCAACTCTGTAAATGATGAGTATTCCGAAATGGCAAGTCGTTATGATGTAGGCAACCGAAACCGCAGAAATTACGACAATTATAACTTAAATGCCCCATATGAGAATATGTATCAGGGTGGTTATCTTAATGCACCCAAAAAAGAAAATAATCCTTCTATCATTTTAAACGATGGTCACAAAGTTCTTTACGATGCTGAGATTGAGAGCAAAAAAAATGCTGAAAACAGTCAATATACCACAAGCGGAATCAGAGTTATCTACGATGCAGATATGAATGATAACGCTGCTTTCGAAGCGCCGTTTGATGATGTAAGTAATATTGATGACGAAGTAGAAGCACGGATTAAGGAAACTGAGAAGTTAAATAAGAAAAGATCAAAGAAAAAAAAGCTCAGCAAACATAAGGCAATGAATCAAAAAGTTGCTGCCGAGAAAAAAATCAAACCCGAAGATGCAGAGCTTTCAACTACCCAACGAGCTTTAAAAGTATTTTTACCTTGGAAAGGTGACCCAAAAAGTGAAATTGTCAGAAAGATAATTATGGATGTAGCATTTATACTGCTATTTGTCTGCACTCTTTATATGACAAATTATTTTATTGATCTTCGCGATTCAGTCAATGTCGCAAAAGAAGCTGCTGAAAAGATTGATAATACTGTTTATGACGATGAAGCTGCTCAATGGGCAAAATTACGTGAAAAATATCCCAATGTTGATTTTCCTGAAGGTTTGATGCTTAAATTTGCAGAGCTTTATGCCCAAAATCAAGATTTTGCAGGATGGATTTCTATCAGCAACACAAGTATTGATACCCCTGTAGTTCAAAAGGCCGATGATCCTACAAACGATTACTATTTACATCGAAATTTCTATAAACAGGATACAAAATGGGGATGTCCCTTTATGGACTATCGTAATAATTTAAAGGAACTTTCACAAAATACTGTCATTTACGGACACAATATGCGAGATAATCAACTTTTCGCTCAACTTGAAAAGTATATGACAGTTGACGGATACAAAGATTCTCCGCTCATTATTTACAGCACCCCTTACAAGACATATTATTGGAAAGTTTATACCGCAATTATAACATCGGGTACTAAGTGGCAGGATAATGGGTATTTATTCAATTATATTGTCACTGATTTCTTAAGTGATCCGTGTTATGATGGCTTCATTGAAGCTCTTGACAAACGAGCCTTGTATCATACCGGTGTCGGGCTTAAAAATACCGACAAAATTTTAACATTATCAACTTGCAGTTATGAATATGACGGAGCAAGGTTGGTGGTGTTCGCACGTCTTCTCCGTGATGGCGAAAGCAAAGACGTAGATTTCTCAAAAATTGTAATTAATGAAAATCCCCGTTATCCGCAAAAATACTATGATACAAAAGGATTGCAAAATCCCTATTGGGATGATGATAACTGGGATCCAACTGCTTATTGATTAGACGATATGAAAATGAATTTATTTACTATCGGTGTTGATGATAAACATCGGGCAGCAATAATTAAGGCAAAGCTTTCTCCCACATTACGTATTTTTGCCGATAACCCTCCGATATTCTATGATTATGCCGATTTTCCTTCAATGGCAAAAGCATTATTTGAGTGTTTTTCAGATAATACAATAACTCTCATATTTGCCAGTTTAAGACAGTTCTCAACAGTCAAAACTCAATTTATAAATGCCTGTCATCTGAAAACCTATATCAATGAAGACGTAAAGGAAAAAATAAAAGAGAGTTTTCCTGATGTAGATATAGAGAGTGAATTTATAAAAAAACACTGTCTTTTCCCTGTAAATTCAGAAATATTCTGCGGAGATGGCGGTATTTATTCAGGTTTTCGCTGTCGTTCCGGCAATAAACATATTATGCTTTTGCCGCTGGACAAGGAACATACAGTACCATTAGTTACACGAGCATTAATTCCGACACTTTCAAAAATCACCGGTGTTACTCGTGCTGCAGATGACCTTTCAATATTCAATGATTTGTGTTTAACAATGCGTAAAGCTCATATAACTGTTGCAGTTGCAAATACAAATAATGTTGATTATATAAAAGAACCTCTTAAAAAAACGGACAGTTTTTCAGACTTATTTAAATTTTCAGATAAAAATTTTGTTCGTGCAGCCCAACCACTTAAACCGTTTATCGGCGGTATAGCAAAAGCAGCAGCCGAAGAAACTTCTTGTGTGATGGGTATTGCAATTTCGAATGTTATCGAGAACATTCTCGAAGACAGATATTCTGTAGCTTTCAGTGTTGCATCATCTGCGGGCATTGAAGTCTCAACATATGAATTTGACAAGACCGACATCCTTGATGAGGCATTGTCTGAAGCTACAAACAAGTTGTTTACCATGCTCAGAGTGAGAATTACACATGAATTTAACCTTGAGAATGATGACAGCGATTTTGAAACATTCTAAAATATTATATTTTAGGAAAAAGGTATGTGAAAAATGAAAAAAGCATTAAGTGTGCTGCTTACCGTTACAATCATCATTTCTGTAATGATGTCCTCCGCAACAGCTAAGTCATATTTACGTGGCGATGCTAATCTTGACGGTAAAGTAGTCCCTGCCGATGCCCGATTTATTCTTCTTGTTTGCCTTGGCATGGAAATGTTTGACAGTGAGGAAGCATATTATTGCTGTGATATCAACGGTGATAATCTGGTAACAATTGCTGATGCCAGGCTTACTTTGAGAATTGCACTGTCTCTTGATCCTCAACTTTATTTTACTATCCCCGACGAAACTCAGACGGCAAATATTGTAACAACAACCGCGATTACTACAACTCAAGCTGCTGTCAGCGGTCCTCCAACTTCATCAGAACCAACTACTAACGTTTCGCCCAATGATTACAATCCTGGTGAATCATTTACAATCCCTTATTTCAATGCATTTGCGGAAGATATGCCTCCGATACCTCAACCCGCTTATGATGTATCTCCGGATACATTCTATATCATAACATACGGTTACGGACATGGTGTAGGAATGTCCGCTTATGGTGCAATGGGAATGGATCACCGTGGTTTTGATTATCTTCAGATATTGAGTCATTATTATCAAGGTATTGCTTTTGCTATCGACAATATTCCAGCTTATATTACTACTGAATACGGTGCTCAAATTCCGACTTATGAGTTTATGTGTCGTTGCCTTCAGACCGAATTGGGCGGAGCAATCAATTTCCCTGAAGCCTTGAAAGCTCAAGCCGTTGCAATTTATTCAGTCCTGAAATTCTATAACTATACTCTGCCCAACTCTGTAACAGTTGCTTATTCAAAATCCTATTCGAGTGTCAACTCTGCTGTAAAGAAGGCTGTTGATGATACATTTGGACTATATATGACATATCAAGGCAAACCGATTATTGCCGTATATTCAGCGATGACAGCCGGTTGGACTTGCGATGAAAAATATGTATGGGGAACTAATTATGACTATCTTACTCCCGTAAAAAGTTATGACGATATTTTAGTAAAAGACTTCTTCCCATCTGCGAAATATATTGATGTAAAATCCTATTCAAGCGAAAAGATGTATCAATTTATAAAAAATTACAGTTCAAGTATCCAGTTATCAGAAGATCCTGCTGAGTGGTTGCAAGTAACGGGACACGACGCTTGCCTTTCTTCATCAATCGGATATGTATATGCCATGCGTGTCGGCGATCGGGATATTACCAGTCTTGCAGGTCAAAAATTCAGAAACAATATCATGAATTATCGTATTCGTTCTCATTGTTTCTATATTGTTTACTATGATTCAAACTGTACTCCTCATATCTGTGTCTGATTTAAAAACAACTTTCTTTAAAAAATATATTAACAGGTGAATTTATGTCAATCTTAATTACCGGCGGAGCCGGATATATCGGCTCACATACTTGTGTTGAACTATTAAAGGCAAATTACGACATTGTCGTTTATGACAACTATTCAAATTCTCAACCGGAATCTCTTGCTCGTGTAAAAGAGCTTGCCGGTAAAGATTTCCCGATTTATGAAGGAGATATTCGTGATACAAAGCGTCTTGCCGAAGTTTTCAACGTTGAAAAGATTGATGCCGTAATTCATTTTGCAGGTCTTAAAGCTGTTGGTGAAAGCTGTGTTAAACCTCTTGAGTATTATGATAACAATATCGGCGGAACAGTAAAACTGCTTCAGATTATGAGAAATGCCGGTTGCAAAAGAATTGTTTTCTCATCAAGTGCGACAGTATATGGCAGCGAAAATGAAGTCCCGTTTAATGAAAATATGAAGGTTGGCGGAACTACAAATCCTTATGGAACTACTAAACTTTATATTGAAACAATACTTAAGGATTTATATTCGTCTGACAATACATGGAGTATAAGTATTTTACGTTATTTCAACCCGATAGGTGCTCATGAAAGCGGCAGAATCGGTGAAAATCCCAACGGTATTCCCAACAATTTAATGCCGTTTATTGCTCAGGTTGCCGTAGGCAAAAGACCGGTTTTGAGCGTATTCGGAAACGATTATGAAACAAAAGACGGCACAGGTGTTCGTGATTATATTCACGTAGTTGATCTTGCAGACGGACATGTAAAAGCAGTTACCCGTCTTCTTACCAAAACAGGACTTGATATTTACAATTTGGGTACCGGTATCGGTTACAGCGTTCTTGATATAGTAAAAACCTTTGAGAAAGTAAATAATATCGAAATTCCGATTCAAATAGCACCTCGTCGTGCCGGCGATATCGCTGTCTGCTATGCCGATGCTCAAAAAGCAAAGGTTGAGCTTGGTTGGACTGCACAACGCAATCTTGACGATATGTGTCGAGACACTTGGAATTGGCAAAAAAATAATCCTGACGGATATTAAAATAAAGCGGTTCATCGCCGCCTTTCAAATATAACAAAATAGCGGTAAATACCGCTATTTTTATTTTAGCCGACAGGTCCTGCATTTGTTTCGCTTGGCGGATTTGTGGAAGTTGCAGTAGGTGCATCGGTTGTCGGAACCTCGGTTGTAGGTGTTTCCGTCGTAGGAGTTTCAGTTGTGGGCACTTCGGTTGTCGGAACCTCGGTTGTAGGTGCTTGTGTCGGCGGATTTGTTGAAGGTGTGCGTGTGGTAGTTGCCGTAGTGTAAGCAGGTCTTCTTGTAGTAGTTTCTTTTATTGTGGTTGTTTCTGTTTCTGTTTCGCTCTCGGTCTCAGTTTCGGAGGGAAGAGTTGAAATTGCCTCCGGAGCAGCAGTAGTACCTTCAGTTTCCTCTTCGGTTGTTGTTTCAGCTATTGTAGTAGTTTCTCCGGTAAACTTAGCAATCAGATCGTCAAAGTGACCGGTTACAAAAAGATAAGCACCGCCAAGTATAGCACATATAACAATAAGAGTAATCAAAACAGCAATAATTTTTTTGCCGATTGTTCCCTTTTTAGATTTTTTCTTATTTTTATCTCCGAGCCAATCATCTTTGTTTTCTTGATTATTATCCTCAACATAAGCACCAACAACGGGGAGGGGATTGTCTGAAATCTGATTAGGCTTTAAATCAGCTAAAACAACAGTCATATCAAGGAGACAACCATTTTCAGCAGCCTTATTGATAATGCCTTGAGTAGCTGCCTTATTTGATATTGCATTCTGAAGTATTTCGGTAACATCATCGATGGTTAAAAAATCTATGATATTATTTGATAAGAATATAAATTTACTGTTTTCTTCAACAATTTCTTCTTTATAGGTAACATTGAAAAAAGGCATTTCAGCTTGGCTGTCGGGTTCAACGGCAACAAGCTCACCATTTTTATAATTGAAAACAAGAGCATTGCCTACATTCGCAACGATAAATTTGTTTTCAAAAACGTACATAACGGTAGCATCAAGCTGCTCAGGTGAACCACCGGAAAGAGAAATATCTTTAGTCAGCTTGTCAAAGTAAGAATCAAAAATGCGTACATAATCATCTTTAGATGCTGCAAGCTGAGCTCGAACATCCTCAAGGGCATTCATCGCGGTAGTTGCAGTTCTCAGATCTTTTTCGCCATGTGCAACACCAATTACAATATCTCCGTTAAAATTTCCGGCACCTTTATAGCCTTTATCAATAACATCAGGTGCAATAACCTTGCCGTTTAAATTCAGATTATCACTGTTGACGCTATCTGTAATATTGGTTTTGCTTATTGCAACAATTTCAGATCGAATTCTTATCATTATATCAACCCCAATTTTATATTCATCTTATTGTATCATTATTTTACAATAAAGTCAACCATTTTTTATTATTAAAAAATCAAAATTTTAAAATAATACTTTACATTTATCAACTGATGTGGTATAATATAATAGGGTATGTTTTGTACCCTTTAGGAGTGAATAAAATGGATATAAAGCGTGATTTAACCGTTAAAACAGCCTCATTGTTAGCTGATGAGGTGTTAAAATATATTGATAAGAATCCTGAAGAGAATCTTATCAAAGTCATTAATTTTGCCGAGAAACTTATGGGCAAAGTTTTTCCCGCAAAAAACTTTGATAAAATTCGTGACGGTGCTCGTGACAAGGATAATGTTTATAGAAAACTTTTTTTAGACCTGTTAGCTGACATTGATCGGAATGTTATTAAAACCATGCTTATGGCAATGGGTGTTGAGGCCGGAGTTTTCGGTACAAAAACAGTGCGGGAAAACAGAGAAAAATATGACTGCAATATTCCGTGGATTATTCTCTTTGACCCCACAAGTGCCTGCAATTTAAAATGTAAGGGTTGTTGGGCTGCGGAATATGGCAATCATCTTAATTTATCAAATGATGATATGCAGTCCATTGTTTCGCAGGGCAAAGCTCTCGGCACGCATTTTTATATGCTTACCGGTGGCGAACCTTTAATTCGCAAAAAAGATATTCTTGAACTTGCAAAAAATAATCAAGATTGTGCATTTTTGATATATACAAATGCAACTTTGATTGATGAAGATTTCTGTGAGCAAATGAATAAAGTAGGAAATATCACACTTGCATTGTCAATTGAAGGTACCCCTGAAAGTAACGACGCTCGTCGTGGCGAAGGTGCCTATGCAAAAACTATGGACGCTATGCGTCTTTTGAAAGAAAAGAAATGTCTTTTCGGAATTTCCGTTTGCTACACAAGCAAGAATCTTGAATATGTAACAAGCGACGAATTTCTCGATGAAATGGTTAAAATGGGTGTTCGTTACGCATTCTATTTTAACTATATGCCCATCGGACACACTGCCGATAAAGAGCTTATCCCCACCCCCATGCAAAGAAAGTTTATGTATAGTTGGTTACGCAGAGTAAGAAACGGCAAGACCGGCAAGCCTATGTTTATAATGGACTTCCAGGATGATGGTGAATTTGTCGGTGGCTGTATTGCAGGAGGCAGAAACTATTTTCATATTAACGCTAAAGGAGACATTGAACCCTGTGTGTTCATTCATTACTCCGATTCCAATATTTATGAACACACACTTTTGGAAGCATTAAAACGTCCCTTATTCACAGCATTTCTTAAAGGTCAGCCTTTTAATGATAATCATTTAAGACCTTGCCCAATGCTTGAAAATCCTGATAAACTTCGAAAAATCGTTAAGGAAACCGGAGCTAAATCAACAGACTTAATTGTTGAAGAAGATGTTGAAACACTTTGTAGTAAATGTGACGATTTTGCATCAAAATGGAAAGTTGTTGCCGAAGAACTTTGGAATTCTACTTCCCATCCTGTTACTCATACGCAGTATTGGCGTGACAGACATCCTGATGAAAAATCCTAAAATCCCACTGTTTTGCTTGACAACTCAATAACAATATGCTATAATATTATAGCAGAAACGCAATTTTTGTCATGCGGCGTGTGGGTCCTGTACGGCAGAGCACCACGAACCATGTCAGGCGGGGAACCGAGCAGCATTAAGAGGAAAGCCTGGGCGATACAGTCCGCCTGTGCGCCGTATGACAAAAATTGCGTTTCATTTTTATTTGTAATCAAAATTGGTATTTGAATAGAAAGTTATGTATCAAGTTTTATACCGAAAATGGCGACCTCAAACATTTTCAGATGTAGTAGGTCAACCTCAAGTAACAATCACTCTCGCTAATGAAATCATAAGTGGGAGTATTTCTCATGCTTACCTTTTCACGGGAACAAGAGGAACAGGCAAGACAACATGTGCAAGAATACTTGCAAAAGCCCTGTGTTGTGAGCAACCTAAAAACGGGAATCCATGTAATGAATGTTCAATATGCAAAACCTTTGATGAAGGTGGGTTAATAGATGTTGTCGAGATTGATGCAGCAAGCAACCGCAGTATTGATGATATAAAGCTATTAAAAGAAAAATCCGCCTTTTTGCCGACAAAAGCAAAATACAGAATATATATCATTGATGAAGTTCATATGCTCTCAGTCGATGCATTTAATGCACTGCTTAAACTAATTGAAGAGCCGCCGGAGCATTTGATATTTATATTTGCTACTACGGAAGTTCACAAAGTTTTGCCGACTATACAGTCAAGATGTCAAAAATTCAATTTCAGACGAATTGACAGCAGTGATATTGCAGATCGTTTAAACTATGTTTGTAAACAAGAAAGTAGAGAAATAACTGAGACCGCCGCACTCATGATAGCAAGAATATCAGATGGTGCAATGCGTGATTCTCTCTCATTATTGGATCGTTGTTTTGTTTATGACGGTATAATTGATGAAACAGTTGTGTCAAAAGCAGCGGGCGTAATGAGCCGTAACAGTCTTTTTGATTTAAGTGATGGTATTGCTGATAACGATAGTATAAAGATATTGCAAGTGCTTGATAATTTACATAAAGATTCATGTGACAGTGAACGAGTTTGTACTGAATTGATTGAGCATTATCGCAATTTTATGCTTGTGTTGTCGCTTAATAATCCTGAGGATGCAATTGTTTGCACTACCGATGATATGAAACGCTATAAGACGGCTGCAAAATCAATGACTGTTGAATCAACTTTGAGAATAATTGATAGTTTATGTCGCACTTTTGAGAAATTAAAATATTCGAAAACCGGCAGAGTGGAGCTTGAAACTGCATTATTAAGACTTGGAATTCCGGAAATAAATTCAGATAACAGTGCCCTTGCTGAGCGTATTTCAAAACTCGAACTTGAATTAAAAAATTGCAGGTCTGAAAATAAAGTCTCAAATGCTGATAATTACGCTGACGAAACAAAAATTTCTCAGGCTTCTGCCCCTCATTCAACAACTGCAACACCAAAAACAAAGCAGGAAGAAATAATTACCCAATCTACAGAATTTGTTTCTGATCTTTCTTTTATAGAAAACGATGAAACTGATAAGTTAATGCCTTTTGACAATGTTCCTGTTCCGGATGACGAGCCAATAGGATTTGAGGCACCTTTTGAAGAGGCTGAACTGGATGACGAACCGATGATAAGTGGTCCATTTGATGAGGACGATGATGAGCCGATAGCATCATCTGAAATAAATTTAAAACCGACATCATCAAATGAATATAATCTTACCAATTGGGAGCGGATAGTTGAACGAGCAAAACAGATAAGCCCTCCTCTAAATGGTTTATTAAACGGTACCATAGCATCTATTGAGGGAAATTTATTAATTATTAAATTTCCAATGCAAATAATGATAGATATGCTAAACGGCAATGACAATTTCAAACGTGTTATTAAAGAAGTCGCTGAGGAAATACTCGGCGAGCAATATGAAATAAGATATGTAAGGAGATAAGTATGAAAGCAAGAATTCCAAACCAAAGACCTAAAGGCGATCCGATGAAGATGATTCAGGAAATGCAGGAGAAGATGGAACAAAAGCAAGCCGAAATTGAAGCAACTGAATTTACCGCTTCTTCCGGTGGTGGGGCAGTTGATGTTACCATAAACGGCAAACACGAAGTTTTGTCTATCAAAATTCAACCCGATGTCGTCGATCCCGAAGAAATTGATATGCTTGAAGACTTGCTTATTGCATCCTTAAATGAAGCAATCCGCAAAGCAGGCGAAGCGATGGAACGTGAAATGAGCGGTCTCTCCGGCGGTCTGGGCGATTTAGGTTTATTCTAATGGATTACACAAGCCTTCCGCTTAAAAGGTTAGCGGAACAGTTTGAGCGTATGCCCGGTGTCGGTAAAGTTTCTGCACAGAGAATGGCTTTTTATGTGCTTGGATTAACCCCCGATGAAGCAAAGAATTTTGCAGATGCGATAACGGATGCGGTCAGCAAATTGCATCGTTGCTCAATTTGTCAGAATTTGACTGAACATGACACCTGCCCGATATGCGAAAATATTAAACGAAACAAGTCAATTATATGTGTTGTCGGAACGGTACAAGATTTAATGGCTGTTGAAAAGACGGGAGAATATGACGGAGTATATCATGTCCTTCACGGTGAAATTTCACCGCTTAACGGTATTGGTCCTGATGATTTAACAATTAAAGAATTGCTCAACAGGGTAAAGAATGAAGCAATTGATGAAATAATCTTGGCAACAAATTCCGATACCGAAGGCGAAACAACCGCAATGTATATTCAACGTCTGCTAAAGCCGTTTGAATTAAAAGTAACTCGCCCTGCTTATGGAATCCCCGTAGGTATGGAACTTCAATATGCGGATAATATTACTTTAGGCAGAGCCATTGAAGGCAGACAAATTTTCTGATACTCGTAATAAGACCGGGAGTGATTATATGGCAAGAAGTAAGACATTAAAACTTTTTTTAATGGATGGTGAACCAAGCGGAAGAATAAAATGCTCTCTAGCAAACTGGACAGGAATAGCTTATAAGATTTCAAGAACTGCTTTGGATAAGTGCAAAGATATGGAGCTGCTGAAACAAAGCGGTGTTTACTTTCTTTTTGGAACAGACGAGTTTGATAACGCAACAGTCTACATAGGACAAGCAGGCATACGCAAAAATGGAAAAGGATTATTACTACGCATACAAGAACCACACAATATAATTGACTATTGGACTGAAGTTATTATGTTCACTACTACAAACAATTCATTCGGTCCGACTGAGATTAGTTACCTTGAAAATCGCTTTTGTAATATGGCAATTCAAGCTGACCGATACATTGTCAAAAATAATAATGAACCTAATCTTGGAAATATAACAGAGGAAACCGAAAGTGAGCTTGAAGAATTTATCGATTATGCAAAAATTGTAATGGGTGCACTCGGTCATAAGGTATTGGAACCTCTTGTACCACCTTCTGATTCATCTGATGATGAACCTATTCTTTATTTAGAATATGGAAAGGGAAGTGCGACCGGCAAGAGGACAAGTGATGGGTTTGTAATTCTGAAAGGAAGCACCATCAACCCAACAATGACAAGAACTTGTCCTGAAAGAGCAAAAAAAGATCGAAAAAAGTATGCAGATAAGATTGATAACAACAATGTGCTTATATCAGATCTGCTATTCTCCAGTCCCTCAGCTGCTGCTGGGTTTGTTGGCGGAGCATCACTAAGTGGCAATGTACTGTGGAAAGACACTAATGGCAAAAGCCTTAAAGAGCTTATTGATGAGGAATAACCCAATTTTGGTAAATTGACTGGGTTAGGTTTTCTGAGATTCAATGAAATTTTTACGGGTATCATTACCCGTATTTTTATTTATCAAAAATTTTATTTGATTTCGGCATAAATATTTTTTGAAACACTTGCATTTTTAGAAATATATAGTATAATAAATGGGAGGTGGTAAGATGTCATTGGTTAGCATGAGCCTGTTGCTTAAAGACGCTCAAATTGACAATAGGGCAGTCGGTGCTTTTTCTGTCGGAAATATGGAAATGATTATGGGAGCGGTGAACGCTGCCGAAGAACTTAACACCCCGATTATTATTCAAATTGCAGAAAAAAGACTTAAAAACAGCCCTCTTTTTCTTATGGCTCCGATGATGGTTGAGGCTGCAAAAAAATCAAAAATTGATATTGCCGTTCATCTTGACCACGGCATTACCGAACATTGCGTTCACGATGCTTTAGAATATGGTTTTACATCTGTTATGCTTGACGGCTCACACCTTGATTTTAATGAAAATATTGAAATTACAAAGAAAATTGTAACTTTAGCCCGTAAATATGGTGCATCCGTTGAGGCTGAACTCGGTGTATTATCAGGGAATAACGGCGAATCAGTTTCCGGCGTTGAAGCGTTATTTACCTCGCCTGATGAAGCAGTAAGATTTGTTGAAGAAACAAAAATTGATGCATTGGCACCGTCAATCGGCAATGCACACGGACATTACTCTGTTCCACCCGAATTGAGATTTGAAATTCTCAAAGATATTCATGATAAAGTTAATATTCCTCTCGTACTTCATGGTGGCTCAGGCTTAAGTGTTGATGATTTTCACCGTTGCATTAACTTAGGAATAAGAAAAATTAACGTAGCAACTGCCTCTTTTGATGCTCTTGCCGCTTTTGGAAAAGAATATTGTAACGCAGTTACAAAAGCAGATTTCTTTGAACTGTCCGCTAAAATGATTGAAGGCGTTTATGAAACTGTAAAGAGACACATACAAATCTTTAATAATTGCAAAAAAAGTAAAGGAGATAAACATGGCATATATTGAATTTGATAAGACAAAAAAATATGACGTAATTTTACTCGGAAGAGTGGCTGTTGACTTAAATCCGGTTGATTACAATTGTCCTCTGAATGAAAGCACGACTTTCAAACGTTATTTAGGTGGCTCGCCTGCAAATATTGCTGTCGGACTTGCTCGTTACGGGAAAAAGGCAGGCTTTTTTGCTCGTGTTTCCGATGACCAACTTGGCACATTTGTTATTGATTTCTTCAAAAATGAAGGAATTGACACAAGTCATATCAAGCGTTGCGAAAACGGCGAGAAAATAGGTCTCACTTTTACGGAGATAAAATCCCCGACCGAAAGCAGTATTGTTATGTACAGAAATGAAGCGGCAGACTTAAAACTTCATGTTGATGACATTGATGAAGATTATATAAAACAGGGAGCATCACTTCTAATTTCAGGCACGGCACTTGCCGAAAGCCCCTCTCGTGAAGCGGCACTTAAGGCACTTCGTCTTGCAAAGAAAAATAATATTCCTGTTATTTTTGTTATTGACTACCGTGCATATAACTGGAAAAATGATGATGAAATCGGTATTTATTACAATGCTGTTGCAGTTGAAAGTGATATTATTATCGGTTCTCGTCCCGAATATGATTTAACTGAAAGATTTTGTGATTTGGATGGCAGCGACACAGCGTCCGCTGAATATTGGCACAGTAAAGGTGCTAAGATTGTTATAATCACTCACGGAAAAGAAGGCTCATCTGCATATACAAACGACGGAAAATCATTTTCCATTAAGCCTTTCCCGGTTAAACTCCTGAAATCTTTTGGTGGCGGAGACGGTTATACAAGTGCTTTCCTTTACAGTTTGATTGAGGGAAAAGAAATTATAGATTGCCTTGAGTTTGGTTCGGCAGCCGCTGCGATGCTCGTTGCAAGTCATGCTTGTTCACAGGATATGCCAAATGTTCAACAGGTTGAAAAATTTATTTCAGATGCAAAAGCCGAGTATGGCGACATGGTTGCAAGAGTTTAATTATCGGAGTAAGAAAAAATGTTTGAAACAACAAAATTTGATAAAAACAATGAAATTCTCCTTTGTAATCAAAAAGACAAGCACACAAATATGCTTATGACTATATATGTCAAAAAACTGCTTGCAGGAGAAAAAATTACTTTAACAAGTGATACTGACGAAATTGCTGCACTTTTAATTGAGGGCGATGTCGATTTCATTTTTGAAAACAGAAGAGAACACGCCGTTCGTGAAAGTGCATTTGAACAAAAACCTTATGCTGTTCATGTTTGTAAAAACAAGAGTTTCAAGATAGTAGCAAATGCGGAAAGCGAAATTATTGTTCAACAAACCGATAATGATGCGGAATTTGAAACGGAGTTTTACAATCCCGATAATGTTTTGTATCAGGAGTTTGGCTCGGATCAATGGGATGGCTCGGCAAATCGGATAGTGTCAACTATGTTTGATATTGACAATGCACCGAAATCGAAAATGGTGTTAGGTGAAGTTTATAACAAACAAGGTTGTTGGTCGAGTTATCCCCCTCACCATCATCCGCAACCGGAGGTGTATTATTTCCGATTTGACAAACCGCAGGGCTTTGGAGCATGCTATAACGGTGATGAAATTTATAAAAGTGTAGACCGTTCTTTTTGCACTATAACAGACGGTCAAATACACAGTCAGGTTGTTGCACCGGGATATACCAAGTACTATGTTTGGATGATTCGTCATCTTGATAATAATCCGTGGTATAAAACTACTCGTATTGTAGCCGATGAACACAGTTGGATGTCCATGTAATATATTAAATTTAGGAGTGAGAATATGCCTAAAATGACAATGGCACAAGCATTGATTAAGTTTTTAGATAATCAATATGTTTCTTTTGACGGCGTAGAATCAAAATTTGTTGACGGAATATTTACCGTATTCGGTCATGGAATTGTTTGCGGTATCGGTCAGGCTCTTGATGAAAATCCCGGAAATCTTCGGGTATATCAAGGCAAGAACGAGCAGGGACAAGCCCATGCTGCGACATCTTTTGCAAAAATGCATAACCGCAGAAAAATTATCGCTTGTTCTTCATCAATCGGTCCGGGTGCTGCAAATATGGTTACGGCAGCAGCAACGGCAACAGTCAATAATTTACCTTTGCTTTTACTGCCTGCTGATACTTTCTCAACCCGTCAACCGGATCCTGTATTACAACAATTTGAGCAGCCCTATTCTTTAAGCGTTACCACAAATGACGCTTTTAAGGCAGTATGCAGATACTGGGACAGAGTTGCTCGTCCCGAACAGTTAATGACTGCTATGATAAATGCAATGAGAGTTCTTACAAATCCTGACGGAACGGGTGCTGTATGTGTTTCAATTTGTCAGGATGTCGAAGGCGAGTCATACGATTATCCCGAAAGTTTCTTTGCTAAAAGAGTTCATAAAATTCCTCGACTTAATCCCGACATTGAAGAAATAAATGAAGTAGTTAATGCATTATTAAATGCAAAAAAACCTCTTGTAATAGCCGGTGGCGGTGTTCGTTATTCAGAGGCAGGGAAAGTGCTTGAAGATTTTTGTCTTAAATATAATATTCCTTTTGCTGAAACGCAAAGTGCAAAGTCAGCTGTTCTTTCAAGTCATAAAATGAACTTAGGCGGTATCGGCGTTACCGGAAATTCTGCCGCGAATACCATTGCTAAGGATGCTGATTTTATTTTAGGTATCGGAACTCGTTTTTCTGATTTTACAACAGCATCAAAATCATTATTTGCAAATGCACAGGTCGCAACAATAAATGTAAGCCGTTTTGATGCTTACAAATTGGATGCGATAAAATGTCAATGTGATGCAAAAATCGGTATTGAAAAGATAGATGAGATATTATCAAAGTCTTCATATTCAAATGCTTATACAGACGAAATTGTTAAAGCAAAATCCGATTGGGCTGAGGAAATGAATCGTCTTGCAGCTTATGTTTATGACGAGAATTTTGAACCTCTGATTGAAGCAAGAGACGAGAGAAGCATCCCCGAATTTATAAAAGTTACGGGAGGCAAAATCACTCAAACATCAGCCCTTGCACTTATTCGTAAAGTTATTGATGAAGACGCAGTCACTGTCGCTGCGGCAGGTTCGCTCCCCGGTTGTATGCAAAGAATGTGGACTACGGATTCGAGATACACATACAACATGGAATATGGCTATTCCTGTATGGGTTATGAGATTGCCGGTGCTTTTGGTGCAAAACTTGCCATGCCCGACAGGGAAATCTACGCATTTTGCGGTGACGGCAGTTATTTAATGCTTCACAGCGAATTGGTAACCTCAATTCAGGAAAAGAAAAAGATAAACGTTCTTTTGTTTGATAATAACGGCTTTGGTTGCATTAACAATCTTCAAATGGGACAAGGTGCGGGGAATCTTGCTACTGAATTTAGATTCAGAGATGAAAAGGGTGAGCTTTTGGGCGATATTATGCCGATAGATTTTGCAATGAGTGCTGCAGGTTACGGTTGCAAAACATATACCGTTAAAACATTGGATGAGCTTGAAGCAGCGTTGATTGATGCAAAGAAACAGACCGTTTCAACGCTTATTGATATTAAGGTATTGCCGAAAACCATGACCGACGGTTATGGTGCTTGGTGGCACGTGGGTGTTGCCCAAACTGCCCGAAAAGAAAGCGTACAAAACGCTTATAACACAATGCAGAAAAATTTAGCAAAAGCGAGGAAATATTGATGCTTGATAAAAACAAAGTTAAATTGGGAATTGCTCCAATTGCATGGACAAACGATGATATGCCCGATTTAGGAGCAGAAAACACCTTTGAACAATGCGTTTCAGAAATGGCACTTGCAGGATATACCGGCTCTGAAGTTGGCAATAAATATCCGAAAGATCCCAAAATTCTTCATAAATATCTTGACATCAGGGGTATTAAAATCTGCAATCAATGGTTCAGTTCTTTTCTGCTTACAAAACCCTATGAAGAAGTTGAGACTGAATTTATTGAACAATGCAAATTTCTTACCGCTATGGGTGCAAAAATTATTGGTATTTCCGAACAAAGTCATTCAATTCAGGGAACCGAAAAATCTGTTTTTGATGAAAAATATGTTATGAATGACGATGAATGGAATCGTCTCTGCGATGGTCTTTCAAAGCTCTCTGAAAAATCTTTGGAATATGGAATAACAACAACTTTTCATCATCATATGGGAACTGTTGTCCAGACTGAAGCGGAAATTGACCGACTTATGGCTAATACAGCAGATACATTTAATCTTCTTTACGACACCGGTCATCTTGCATATTGCGGCGAAGATTATATTTCCGTATTGAAGAAACATATTAAAAGGATTAAACATATTCATCTTAAGGATATTCGTCCTGAAGTTGTTAAAAAAGTTAAGAATGAAAAACTTTCATTTCTGCAAGGTGTCCGAATTGGTACATTTACCGTTCCCGGTGACGGGGTAGTAGATTTCGAAACTGTATTTGAAATTCTAGCAAAAAATGACTATGAAGGCTATATTTTAGTTGAAGCAGAGCAAGATCCGTCTATAGCAAATCCTTTTGAGTATGCAGTAAAAGCACGTGAATTTATCCGTGAGAAAGCAGGTATATAAGTAATGAAACGTTTAAAGTATTTTGTAAACAATCAATTTGTTGAATCAACAACCGACAAATATTATGACATTCATAATCCGTCAACCGGTGAAATTACAGGTCAGGCACCATGCTGTACAAATGACGAAGTATTGGCAGCAATTGCAGCCGCTAAAGCCGCTTTTCCCGCTTGGTCAGCCACTCCCGCAATAAGAAGAGCCCAGATTTTATTCAAAGTTCGCGAGCTTTTGATTGAACACATGGATGAGTTAACTCATTTGGTTGCAGAAGAAAACGGCAAGGTCTGGGCTGAGGCTCAAGGCGATGTCCTTAAAGCAAAAGAAGGAACTGAACTTGCAACGCAGGTTACGTCTTTAATGATGGGCGACTCAACGATGGACGCATCCAGAGGCTATGACACTGTCCTTTATCGTGAGCCTATTGGTGTTTTTGCAGGTATTGTCCCCGTTAATTTCCCTGCAATGATTCCTTTTGGCTGGATGACACCGGTTTGTGTCGCTTGCGGCAACACAATGGTATTGAAGGCTGCTTCTCTCACTCCCCGCACTGCCCTTCGTATCGCAGAACTCTATAAAGAAGCCGGTATGCCTGATGGCGTCGTAAATGTAGTTACTTGCTCAAGAAATGAAATCAATACAATTCTTGACCATCCCGATGTTAAGGGAATTACATTCGTAGGCTCAACTCCGGTCGGAAAGATTATTTATCAACGTGCTGCTGCCGCAGGAAAGCGTGTTCAATGTTTAACTCAGGCTAAAAATCATGCTCTTGTTCTTGCTGATACTCCCATCGAAAGAACGGTCGCAGGAGTAATAAATTCCGCGTTCGGATGTGCCGGACAAAGATGCATGGCATTGTCCGCTTGTGTTGTTGAAGAAAGCATCGCTGATGAATTTGTTGCCGAACTTAAAAAGCAAGCCTCCGAAATCAAGATTGGACCTGCCTATGATAAGACCTCAAAGTTGGGACCAATTACATACAAAAAGCATTGGCAAGAAGTTGTCGATGATATCCAAAAAGGTATCGATGAGGGAGCAACTTTAGTTCTTGACGGTCGCAATGTAAAAGTTGACGGTTATGAAAACGGCTACTACATTGGCCCAACAATCTTTGACAATGTCGGTGAAGATATGTCAATCGGTCAGGAAGAAATATTCGGGCCTGTACTTTCTATCAAGCGTTGCAAGGATTTTGCTGACGGTCTTCGTATTATGAACGACAACGCATATGCAAACGGCTCAGTAATATTCACTCAGAACGGCTATTATGCTCGGGAGTTTACTCGTCATACCCATGGCGGCATGGTTGGTGTAAATGTCGGCATTCCGGTTCCCATCGGATTTTTCCCGTTCTCCGGTCATAAACAGTCCTTTTTCGGTGATCTTCACTGTTTAGGTAAGGATGCTTATCGTTTCTTTACTGAATCAAAATGCGTTACTACACGCTGGTTTGACGAAGAAGAAATGAAAAAGACTGAAGTAACAACTTGGGACGGAACTATCTGAGTTATCACATTAAATTTGTTAAAAAGAGGAAATAACAGTGTTAAACATAGGCATAATCGGTGCAGGACGCATCGGCAAAGTACACCTCGAATCAATTTCATATCATGTTAAGAATGCTCAGGTTACAGCAGTAGCCGATCCGTTTATTAATGACGAAACTCGTAAATTTGTTGCATCTTTCGGTGATATTGCAGTATATGACGACTACAAAGAGATTATTGAAGACAAAAACATTGATGCGGTTTTAGTATGCTCCTCCACGGATACTCACGCTTCAATATCTATTGAAGCAATCAACGCAGGAAAACATGTTTTCTGTGAAAAGCCCATTGACCGTACAGTTGAAAAAATAGAAGCAGTAGCAGATGCACTTGATAAAAATCCCGGCATAAAATTTCAAGTCGGCTTTAACCGTCGCTTTGACCATAACTTTGCCGCTATTCGTAAGGCTTATGATGAAGGCAAAATAGGAGAAGCCCTCATTCTTAAAATAACTTCTCGCGACCCCGAACCACCAAACCCTGCGTACATCTCAGTATCCGGTGGCATTTTCCTCGATATGACAATTCATGATTTTGATATGGCTATGTTCCTTACAAACAGTGATGTTGAAGAAATCTACGTTAATTCAGCAGTTTTGGTTGATCCTGCTATTGGTGAACAAGGTGATGTTGATACTGCAATTATTACAATGAAAATGGCTAATGGTGCACTTGCTGTTATTGATAACTCTCGTCGTGCCGCTTACGGCTATGACCAGAGAGCCGAACTCTTTGGCTCAAAAGGTGCGATTGCTATATCAAATGACAGTCTTTCAACGGCAGTATTGTCTAATTCTGATGGTGTTACGGGAGAAAAACCGCTTTACTTCTTCCTTGAACGCTATATGCAAAGTTTTGTAGAGGAAATGAAACAATTTGTTGATGCTTGTGTCAATGATAAAGAAGTCCCCGTAGGCATTCACGCAGGACTTCAAGCAGTTAAAGTTGCACTTGCAGCCAAAGAATCAGTAGCAAAACATGCACCTGTAAAAATTCAATAATCATAAAAAAATTAGTTCTCCGAGTTTCCGGAGAACCTTTTTTATTCTTCTGTAATTTGAATCTTGTGCTTCTGATAATAATCAAGCATATACTCGGCATATTGCTTTTGATATGCATAAGTAAGTTTCAGATTTTCCGGGAAACCGAAATATAAGAACTTTTTGCTTTCTCTTGGAAGCTGCCAAGCAAGCTCCTGTGAAGGGAAGGTGGGATCAAAATAGGGCATCAAAGTCTTAAATCTGAATGCTTCGGGAGATTGCGTCATATAAAACTGATCTCGATCAAGCGGATCAAAATCATAATTTCCGAGTGCACCGGTAATCTTTTGGCATGTAATAACAGCATCATTATCGTCAAGTTTACGAAGATAAAAATCAATTAACTCACTTGTAACAAAGGGAGCAACTGCATCAAGAATAATAATCTTTTCACATTCAGGATAATTTTCAATTATAAAATTAAAACCGTTTTGCAGGGAATCAAGACGTTCTTTTCCGCTGTTTGCAAAATCTAAGTCGTCATGCATAAGTTTTTCGGAATATTCCTTGCATGACGGATCCATAACAACCAATATTCTGTCGCCTTCTTCAGACGCCTGAGCGACATCAATAACATAATCAATAACAGGACGACCTTTAAGAAGAGTATATTGTTTTGGAATTTCAGCTCCAAAACGATGACCGACACCACCGGACATAATCATAATGATATTCATAGATTTCTCACCTATTCCCAAATTTTAACATGACTTAAATTAAAGTGATCGGGACGACGACTTTCAACGGGGGGAAGTTCTCTGAAATTTGTGTAGAGAACACCAAGCATTGCAAGATAATTCTTTGGAACCATAACAGATTTTCCACGAACTTCAAGATGAGTATAGCCGGAGAACCATTCTTTATCAAACACATTTCTTTCAAGAACATGAATGGGTACAGATGGTTTGAAAAGAGCATCACCTTTTCCGTCTTTTACTAATCTTGCGTTCTTTTCGTACATTCTGTAAATGGTTTTTAGCGGGATACGCTTACCGATTGCACCCAGAACAGCAGTCTGTAACTTTTGCAGAGGTGTATAATTCTCGGTTGATTTTTTCTGTGCTCGATGAGCCATAGCCATACCATAAATAGCTTTAGTAGCAAAAATCTGAAGCTTAACAACAGCACCTTTTTTTGTGTCATAGAGATTATAAAGTTCAATGAAAATATGATTCATCCGAGGGTCATTTGCAATATTTTTGCCTGTGCCGTCTATGGAGAAAGAGTTGATAGTTTCACTTTTTTTATAGAAAATACGAGGAATAAAGTCGCAGAAATATTCTCCAAATTCATCGTAATTTACAAAATCAAAGTCTTCACCAAGCTCATGTGGGAGCACCTCAACAAGTTTCTCAAAATCAGTGTGATACATGTCAATATCAATATCATCATCCCAAGGTACAAAATCCTGATGACGAACAGCACCTATAAGAGTGCCGCCTGCCAAAGAATAGTGTAAACCATACTTCTGGCATATTCTTTCAAGTTCCTCTAAAATTTTCAGCTCACAATTTTGAACTTCCCAAAGCACAGCCATATCAATGTCTTCAGGGATTTCAATCTCCTCGCCGTTATATACGGGTTTCTTTCCGCTATATTCAGGATAACCTTCCATAGTTAAACCTCATTTTCAAAAATATATCGCATATATTATACTACAACACGTCTATTTTGTCAATATAGTTGTTATGTTAACAATTCCGTAATATTTATACACCAAAAATATATTATTTTTTAAGCAAAAAAGACTTGCATTTTTCTCCAAAGTGTGTTATAGTGTAAGTGCTGTAAAAGCTAAACTATTTATGTGAGGTGAAACAGAAATGGCAAAGGATTATGGTTATATCCAGATTTTCATCGATTACCTTAAGATAATCATCGCTCTCATTAAGAAGTTATTCGGTCTTCTTGAAGTAACAGAATAATTATTATAGAGTTTTAAACCGCCTTCGTGGCGGTTATTTTTTTTATTTTCTTGACAATTAAGATATAAAGTTATATCATACTAATAAAAATCGGCGTTCATTATGCTTAAAATAAACCTCATGGTTAATATCTTTATATAATTGGCGATATTATTGCGAACTGTTACTTTGCTTTGTTGTTCAAAAAACAGAGAATTTAATAAAACCGTTCCTATTAAGAACGGCAAAATATATTGGGAACAGGATATTATTTAACTCTGAAAATTTTACATGAACGTGCAGGAATTATAGTATTCTCGCCTATAGTCTCATTTTTATTATCAATAAGATTTAATCCCGCTATTTTTTCATTAAATGGGGTACGAATTGTTACAGCAATATCTTCTAAATTGAAAAAGCCATAAACAGAATCTCCGTTTTTATCATTACAATACCATATTGCCTGCTTTTTATTCCAAAAAAGAGGGCGATTATTTTTTGATGAATTCTGAAGAGATATTAAATTTTCATTAGTAATAAGTTGTAATGTAAACTCATCATTAAATCTCGGATCTCCTCCAAAAAACAAAGGTGATCTGAACATACACCAAAGTCCCATTACCATTTCTTGCTCCGATTTAGTAAAGCGAGAATTTCTGGCACGATGTTTTTCATTCTCATCATTCAGGCAGAGAACTCCCAATGGAAGCATATCACAATCGGGTCGAGAGTTATCTTCGATATATTCATACCACTTGTAACAAAGCTCAAACATCTCATCAAGTTTTTTTGATTCGTCCCAAAAATCTCCGGACATACGCCACATATTTGCATATTGGGCAAGATGTGATGCATGGTCAATCGGTGCTGGTCCCGGAGAAAGAGAAAGAATGATATGTCTTCCGGTTTTTTGAATTGCCTTTGCTATCATCTCTATTTCAGCCTTAGCAGAATAAGGATCATGAGGTTTATATTCAGTATTAGCAATATCGTCGACTTTTACAAAATCAATTCCCCATGAAGCATACATTTCAAATATTGAATCATAATATTCCTGAGCACCTCTTGCATTAGGATTTATGCCATACATATCGGTATTCCATGGGCAAACCGAAAAAGAGCTTGCAATATCACGAGCTGTAACGCCGGGAGTTACTGTCGGTGTGTTTTGATGAACACATTGTCTGGGTATACCACGCATAATATGAATACCAAAAAGCAGCCCCATATCATGAATTTTATCAGCTATAGCCTTAAATCCAACTCCGTTTGCTGATGAAGGAAAACGGTTGACGGCAGGAATTACTCTTGAAAAATCATCTACACAAAGTTCAGTAAAGTTATTATATTGCGTTGATTTTGCCTTTGGCTCATACCATTGAATATCACAAACGATGTATCTGTAACCAAAATCTGCCATGTTTCCCTTGACATATTCTGCAATAGATAAAAGTTGTTCTTCATTTATTGCAGCACCGTAGCAGTCCCACGAATTAAAACCCATAAGAGGATAAGTTACTTTATTCTTCATGTTTCTTGTCTAAAATGGGAGTATCTGTAAATTCAACAATAGCTTCGTCACAATAATCGGATTCAAAAACAATTATTTCATTTTCACCGGATTTTAGCATAGGGGCAGGGCAGAAGAGAGTAATTTGCGGACCTGCATCAGTATAATATCTGCCGAGGTTAAAACCGTTAATGAAAATATTACCTTTATGAAAACCGACAGGATTGATAAAAGTGTCTTTTGGTTGTTCGTCAATATTGAACGTTGCTCTGTAAAATCCTGAGACATTCTTATCAATTTCTTTTGAATAATTAAGCGAACTTAAATTATCCATAGGAAGCGGGAAAATTTCCCAACCAAAATGATATTGGAGACCGGCACGAACACCCTTGATTCCTTTTCTATCCATAATATGCGGACCGTAGTTAACTCTGCCCATATTTTCATTAAGAATGTCTATCTGAAGTTTTTGTCCTTTTTCTAAAGCAGGAATGCGAATATTATCTTCGTGTTGAGATTTTTCAATATATCCTTTTCTGACGCCGTCAAAATAGATGTTTGCCCTATCATTTACTGCATCAAAATTAAGGTCATGTTCCTCACTTGGTCCAAATAATGTAGAGCTATAAAGGGTATAACCGTAATATTGTCCGATATCTTCCATAAATTTACATACTGGAGACTTGACAGGCTCTGAAAGCTGTTTTGCAGCAGTAAAAACATCAACGTATTCTGTTAGATTTACCGTACCGTAAGCCACTTTTTCTGTGTTTTTAACAGTAAGTGGCGGTAGATTTTTTCCTGTGTATTCTTCAATTACTTTTCGCACGGCAAAATATGCAGGTGTCAAATCTCCCGCTTCAGACAAGAGTGCATTATAATCATAGCTTGTAATTGTCGGTTCAAATTTTTCATAGTGGTTGGCACCATTCATAAAACCGAAATTTGTACCGCCGTGGAACATATAGAAGTTAAGAGATGCACCACTTTCAAGCATATCTTTAAATAAGCCTGCCAGTTCTTCAGGTTCTCTGGTATGGTGCATATCATGCCAATGGTCAAACCATCCGCACCAATATTCACCGCACATACGAGGTTGATTCGGTCTGAATTCCTCTAATTTTGCAAAATTTTCATCGGGACGAGAACCAAAATTTGCGACACAAAGATATTGAGGCAACGTTCCGCCATTAAGCATCGAATTGCAAGCACCATCAGAAGTAAAAAGCAGACAATCTATATTGTGTTTTATATAAATATCAGCTATCTTTTGCATGTATTCATGGTCGTTACCGTAACTTCCGTACTCATTTTCAATCTGCATCATGATGATATTTCCGCCGTTTGTAATGAGTTTGTCAGTAATTTTCGGTAATAATGCATTGTAATAATTCTCAACTTTATTGATAAATTCCGGATCATTGCAACGCAAATTCATATCTTTATAATTGAGTAACCAAGCAGGTAATCCACCGCTTTCCCATTCTGCACAAATATAGGGTCCCGGTCTTAAAATGCAATACAAGCCAAGCTCGTTAGCAATATCAATATATGCAGGCAAATCGAGCATACCGGAGAAGTCAAATTGACCTTCCACAGGCTCGTGAAGATTCCAACAAGTATAAGTTTCAACAGTATTGAAGCCGCATTCTTTTAATTTTGTAAGACGATCACGCCAATATTCACGAGGAATACGAAAATAGTGCATTGCACCCGATATAACGGTAAATTCTTCACCGTTAAGATAAAATTTATCGCCGGAATAATTAAAATTTCCCATCATTTAATCTCCATATTCTTCTTGAAGTATTTAGTAAATCCGTAAAGTTGTTCAATCTCCTTTTGACGATTAGGAGGAAAGTCATTAATGTTTCTTGAACGGGAGAATTTGTTTATCTTAACTCCGTCAAGAGAAATATAATATTTAGCATTTATCGGATATACCTGACATTCACAAACAGATGCAAAGCCTACAAAATCAGAAAGAATTTGAGCTTTTTCAGGATTAGTTTTGTAACAATCACAAAGTTCAGCATAGATTTCGGGATGAAAGTTTGCCATAACTCCCGAATAACCCGCACAACCGGCTATAAGCGAGTCATATAACAATGCTGCATTGGCATTATAAATCTTGAAATTAGTACCTTTTGTGGCTGCAAGCTTATCTTTAATCTGTTCCAAATTACAGCAAGTATCTTTTAAGAATGCAAATTTTCCGCTGTTTGCCATTTTTGCAATAAGCTTAGGCGACAAAAGACGTTTATAGGGATATGGACATTCATAAATACCGTACATTGTGTCCTGAGGGAGAGCGTCAATGACAGACATCATATTTCTATAGAAAACATCATCGTTTTCATCTTGTTTTGCAAAACGATTTGAGATAAATACATAAGCATCAATACCGCATTCAATATATGCTCTTGCCTCTCTAATCTGAGTGTCCAAATCATCAGCGGTATGTCCCGATGCTACAATCTTCATTTCTGCAGGCTTATTCGCCATAATAAACTTAAGAATTTCAAGTTTTTCTTCGAAAGATAGGAAGAAAATCTCACTTGATTGACATATTGCAAATAAACCTGCAACTCTTCTCTCCGCATACCAATCTATCAACTGTTTAAGTGCGACATAGTCAATTTTGTTATCCTCGGTATATGGTGTAACCATTGTCGGATAAACACCGTCAGGAATCGTCTTTAACATTAAATTTATCTCCCAATATCAATCAATTAGTTGTTTTTTACCAACGAAATATACTGTAACAAATGAAAATGCAAGAACTGAAATAAGAGCAACTATAACTATGCCGACTTTAGTGCCTGTATCCATCTTTTCTTCCGGTGTAGGTTCTGTGATTGTCGGTTTTGTCGGATCGGTTACGATATGAGTAACTGTCTGAGCCTCACCGGTATTCAGCTCCGTAACAATAATAATTGAAGAAGGCATTGTACCGGAAGGAACGGTTGTTTGAACTGCAGTAGTAAGTTGTGCTCCACCGGTAGGCATAGGATTTGTAAGAGAAGAAGTAGATATTGCTGCAGGAGTTGTCACGGTTTCAGTGGCTGTAGCAGCTGGTGGTTTTGTCGTTGTTGGATTATTTGACGTGTACGGGGTGGTAACTTTCTCGCCACCCTTGCCAGATAAGTAAAGATCATTAATTGAGATGATTTTTTTATCAGCAATATCTAAATATCTCGCAGGTACTGCATCTGCCAATAATCTTGCTCCAAGTTCCGAAAGATGTGCTCCGTCCGTTGTATAATCAGCAAGAAGTTTAGCAGGATCGCTTGGATCACGCAGAAAATCAAGATCTATATATCCGTCAATATCAGCTTTGTATTGAAGCCAGATATTTAATTCATTAAGAATGTCATCAGCCTCTTGAGACCAAACAACGTCAGGCTTATTTGAAGAGGTCAAGGCGAAATTACGGCTATATCCTTTCCATGCCGTACGAGAAAAGAAATATATTTTAAGATTTTCTTTTCTCGCTAGATCAATCAGCTTTTGATATCCTTCAATAATTTCTTCAGCAGTCTTTAAGGGAACTTTATCTTTCATGCTGTTTGTACGAGGATGAATAACGTCATTAAGTCCGATTTTAACGAATATCTTTTTTACTCCTGGAGTAGCCAATGCATCACGCTCAAATCGTTTTGTCATTGCCTCGCCATAGATATTACCGACAATTGAATTGCCTTCGCCATCAGTCAAAAGCTTATTTGCAATTATTGCTTCCTGGCAGATACCAATATTTGTAACGCCGGATTTTACAAGCCTTTCAGCTAAATAATAGGGAGATTGATTTGTAATAGTTGAATCACCTATGAAAACGATAGAAAAACAATCCTTTGGGCAATAAACATCAGCAGCACATAGAAACGGAACAACATGATAAGTTATTGCGTTGGAATTAAAAGTAAGAGCACCAGTAACCGATAATGACTCATTATTGATTTTTTTACCTGCTTCAAGATATGAAGTCCCACCGTATAAACCTCCGGTGGTTATTCTTGTAAATTTGCTTATGTAAGATGTAATGCTTAAATATTCAAGTGCGGAGACCTTCATCTCAACAGGATCAGAATATACATATTTGCCGGCAGGGATAACACATACTCTTTTACCATTAAAAGTAACGGGTATATCCGAGCCGCTTCGAATATCACCTTCACTTTTTGTACTTGTTCTTGCTATTGTTGTTTCATCAATAACAACATCAGAATCTCCGTAAATATTAGAAAACTTAAGTCGAACATGTGTGCCGCCTAAAGTCATTTGAATAACGGTGCGATAAGTGCAATTGTTTAAAAAATCAAGCAATCTTAATTTTCCAATCATTACACCGGTCTTAATCGGACTGGTAGCCCACGAACCAACCCAATGATAGTTTTCATTTTGATTTGTTGCCAATGCACTTGAATATGTTGCAGCATTTAATGAAAACAATATAACAACACAAATAATTAAGCTAATAACTCTTTTCATATATCTCGCCTTATTATATATAAATTCGCAAAATGATTATAACATTGTTGCAATATTTTGTCAAGAATATTTTGATTTTACTTACTTTATTGCACAAATAGCTGAAAAAGTCAGTTTTCCTTGCAATTGATGGAGTTAAGCTGTATAATAAAAATATAGGAGTGATCATATTGAAATGTAACAACAAAAACACACGAACATTTTTAATTGTTTATTCAGTTATTTCTTTCATTTATGGACTTGTTCTTCCGTTTTGTTATGGAAACAATCCTTTGTCCCCGACAGGAACTTTATCTTTAATGTGTGAAGACAGAAAATTTTTATTTGTACTGTGGGCAATTCTTGTAGTCGGCGGAATAGTATTAAATATACAGTATATGTACAAGAAATTCGGAATAAGAAATACTTTCCTAAATTTTTTGAACATTCTTAGTCTGGTTTCTATGGCAGGAGTTACAATTACATTAAAGCATCCCATCGATTCATGGAATCCTAAAAGAGTTGTTCATTGGATAACTACAGGATTATATATTGTTGGTGTTTTTGCAGCTATTGCATTATTTTTCTTAATCTATCGCAATACACATAAAAGCTTTATTTTCCTATTTATCTGCGTTGTTGCTATTTTGCTGACATTTATACTCATTTTTGCTGTAGTTGGAAAAAGTGCTTTGATGGAAATGATACCGATTGCAATGTTGCAAATATTCTTATTTGTCATCAATTTTACACCTTTAATTAAAACTAAGCAAAGCGAACAATAAACCCACATATTTGGTTTTATATACACAATGAATACAGTTAATATGTAGATTCAAGCAATAATTGGATATTGATATTTTTCATTTTAGAATAAAAGCTGACTATAAGAATAACTTCGTCAAAATTTACACAAAATTAATCATAATTGCATATTTCTGTGCAAATTTTGCTTGACACCATTATTAAAATATGATAAACTTAGGGAGTAAATTTAAATGAAAGGGGATAATTTATGAAAAAGATTTTATCCGTAATTTTAACCTTAGTTCTTATTTGTGTTCCTTTATCAGTTGGTGTTATTGGTGCAGATAAAGAATTAATCTACAACGAATCAGCAATATTGAATCCCGGCAACGAAGTAATTGTTCGCGAATTTCCACAGAACAAAGGAGGAAAAAAAGGTTTAATCAATCAAGATAAACTCTTTGCAGAAAATCTTCCTGCTCAATACGACCTTCGTAATGTTGACGGAGTATCTTATGTTACCGATGTAAAAGACCAAGGCGAGCTTGGTAACTGTTGGGCATTTTCAGCAGTCGGAGCTATTGAAAGCAATCGTCTGAAAGATGGTGCTGGTGATGTTACTACATTAAACTACTCAGAAGCACATCTCGTTTGGTTCACCTATAACGGTCGTACAACAGATGAAAATGACGGCACCTATGGCGACGGCTACGCAAAAGATGATGTCTACAATTGTGGTGGATATTGGGGCGATGTAACCGGTAACCTCGCTCGTTGGTCAGGTGTTACAAATGAAGAAGCATTTCCATATTACAAAGATGATGTAAGTCAAATGGGGAATTATCCCGAAAGCGACAGATATTTAAGTGAAGCACATCTTGAAAATGTATCATACTATGAAAAAGATGAACAAAATGCCATCAAGTCTACACTTATGGAAAATGGTGCCATGACGATGAGCATCTATTATAACGAAATATATTTGTCTCAAACAAATGCTTATTATGTAGCATACGCACTTCCTCAAAACCATGATGTTCTTTGCGTTGGTTGGGATGATAATTACGACAAAAACAATTTCAACGCAACAATTAAACCCGAAGGAAATGGTGCCTGGATATGCCGAAACAGTTGGAACACCGATTGGGGCGATAACGGATATTTCTATGTGTCATATTATAGCGGTGGAATTGGTCCGTTTGTAAGCTTTGATATTTCTGATAATACCAATTTCGATAAGAATTATCAATATGACGGTACTTATTTCTTCAACAGTCTTTACTTCAACAATGTTGATGAAATAGATTTTGGCAATATCTTCACATCAGAAAGTTATGAGCTTCTTGAGGCTGTTTCATTCTATACACTACATGGAAACGCAACTTATACCGTAAACGTTTATACTGACGTTGATATTGATGCGGCATCACCATTGATGGGTGCAAAAGTAGCAGATGCAACAACAAGCGGAGATATTGAAACTTTAGGTTATCATACTATTCGTCTTGCAAATCCTGTTGAGCTTCTTCCCAATGAGCGTTTCTCTGTAGTTGTTACCATAAAAACAAAAGATGGCAGTGTAGCACATGCACCTGTAGAAGGTTCGGGCAATGCTTATGAGAAACTTGTTTTCTCATCTAAAATCGGTCAAAGCTTCATAGGTTCTCAAAATACTTGGTTTGACACTTCAACAGAAGAAGGCTACTATTCAAACAATGTTAACTTAAAAGCTTTCACTTCCAATATTGATGAAATCCCCGATTTTAAAGTTACGCCTGCAAACAAGAGTGTCGTTGTAGGAAAAACTGTTACTCTCACTGCACTTAATGTTCCGGAAGGATATGAAGTTGTTTGGACAAGTTCCGATGAAACAATTGCAACAGTAGACGAAAACGGTGTCGTTACCACAATTAAAGAGGGCAAGGCTACAATTACCGCAACAGTTACACTTGATGACGATACGACGATTACAGCCGAAAGCCAAATCACCGTAACCCCTGTTCCCGAACCGCCAGTTGAACCGGAACCTGTACCTTCAATTTGGGAAAGAATTCTTGCATTCTTCCGAAAAATTATAGAGTTTATAAAAAAATTATTCTCAAGATAGAAAATTTTAAATTATGTTATTTAAAAAATCGGTCAAGCCTTTCGACTTGACCGATTTTTCATTCTTCGATAGAGTCAACTCGTTTTTTACGGATAAAGTCATAAACCGGTTCGAGATTTTCTTTATTCAAAGGATATACATATTTCATAAGAATAAATATCAATGTATACGTAACTGCAGGAATGATTGTGCAAAGCAACATCAATTTTTCGCCGACGCCCGGGATATATCCCATATCTGCTATTGGCTGACCGTTTATCTTATCGTTATAACCAGACCAACCAAGAAGAAGCATACCGCCTGAATCTGCAAAAGTCTGACCTAATTTTCTTGAGAATGTATAGACAGCATAAATTGCACTTTCACTTCTTAAGCCGGTCTTATATTCCTGATAATCAATTACGTCAGTTACAACTGCCCAGTTTGTAAGAGAAATAAATGCATATCCAGAACCGATTAGGAACATAAATGCCATGAACAACCAAGCAGGGAATTTACCGCCACACATTGCGATAAATGACTTATTGTTTGCTAAGACTGCAAGAATAATTGATGATACAGCGGAAATTACGGATGTTGCACCACAAAGCTCTTGTTTGCCGTATTTCTTTACCAATTTGCCGTTAATTAAAACACCGACAGCAACAGGAAAGTAGTTGAAAATGGTGCCGAGAATTGAAAGTGTTGTATTCTCGAAATAATTTTTATACAGATATTGGTTAAAAGAGTTAAACTGAAGCTGACCGGATATAAGAATACCCATAAGTGCCAAGGAAACAAATGGACGAGAAGTAAACATACCAAGATAAGTCTTTTTCATATCAACCTTAGGTTCTGCCTCAGATTTAACTTTTTCGGTACAAGTAAAATAACTTATCATGTAAAGAACAACACAGCCTAATCCCATAAATATTGCAAATTTAAGCATACCATTGGGATCAGCAACATTGTATTTTACTTCCTTACCATCTACTACTTTGATAGCAGATGAATATACGATCATTGGAGCGATAAGAGAAACTACACCGCCACCGACACCCGAGCCGACAGCACGCATAGTAGAAAGCAAAGTTCTGCCGTTGGGATCGTCTGTAATTACAGATGCAAGCGAACCGAAGGGGATATTCATTCCCGTATACATCATTCCAAATGCCGTATAGGTAATGTAAGCAAGAGCGAGAATGAGTCCTTTGTTGTCAATAAACCCTGCCCAGTTAACAAAGCAAAGAATACAAGATATACCTAAAGGAATACTCACAGTTTTAAGATATGGTCTGAATTTTCCGTTTTTGCTTGGTGCTCGTTTCGCAACAATCATTCCCCAAAGAGGGTCGTTGATTGCATCCCATAATCTTGTTATAAGAAGCAATGTAGCAATTTGAGTTGGATCAATATAAAGTACATCCGTATAAAAAACTTTCAAAAAGCTCGAAACAAAAGTCAGAACAAACATGTTGCCGGCTTCACCGATAAGATAACTTGTACCTTCTTTCATTCCAATCGCATTGGGATGTTTGGTTAATACATTTTGAGGTGCTTGATTTTTCTTGTCCATTATTTCCTCCGAAAAGAAATTTTTTATATTATAACACAGAAGTAAGAAAAATAAAAGCTCTTTTTCTAAAATAATTCTAAAAAATTTTACAATTAGCCCTTGAAAAAACTTATATGTTATGTTATAATGCTATATTATGTATTATAATAGGTTATTATGCGAATTTTAGGTATTGATCCCGGATATGCAATAGTCGGTTGGGGCATTGTCGATTATCAATCGAATAGGTTTGCTGTTGTTGACTACGGTTCAATAACTACAAATGCACATACTTCTTTTCCCTCAAGACTAGCTACTATTTATACGGATTTAGTTGAAATAATAAATCACTACAAACCTGATACATTGTCAATAGAAAAACTCTTCTTTAACGATAATGCGAAAACGGCAATTGATGTCAGTCAAGCAAGGGGAGTTATTTTGCTAGCAGCACAGCAAAACGGTTTAAGTATTTCTGAATATACACCACTGCAAGTTAAGTCGGCGATTGTTGGTTATGGCAGAGCTGAAAAGGCACAAGTTCAGGAAATGACAAGAATTATGCTTAAATTAAAAAGCATTCCCAAACCGGATGATGCTGCTGATGCATTAGGTCTTGCTATTTGTCATGGTACTTCAAGTGGAAGTTTATTAAAAGAATAAGGATTCGTTATGTTTTATTCAATAACAGGTGAAATTATAATGTTTGATTTGACATCTGTCGCAATAAACTGCGGTGGTGTCGGATTTAAATGTTTTACAAGTACAAATACATTATCACAAATTGGTGCTATTGGCGAAAAAATAACTCTTTATACACACTTGAACGTCAAAGATGATGCACTTGATTTGTATGGTTTTTCAACAATAAATGAGCTTGACTGTTTCAAAATGCTTATTACAGTTTCTGGCGTAGGACCTAAAGCAGCTATTTCAGTTTTATCGGCATTAACTCCCGACTCCTTAGCTCTAAGTATAGCAACAGGCGATGCAAAATCATTGACACAAGCACAAAATATCGGTCCTAAAATAGCACAAAGAATAATTCTTGAACTGAAAAATAAAATAACTCCCTCTTCACTTGATGTTGCAGAAGACATTCAACACATCGGTCAGGTTTCTGCGTCTTCAAATGTTCAGGAAGCAATTTCTGCACTTAATGCATTGGGATATTCAACTGCAGATGTTTCAACAATTGTAGCACGTGCTCCGAAAGGAATGAACACTGAAGATTTGATTAAATATGCCCTTCGTCAAATCGCAAAAGGTATAAACTAATTTCTCTTAGGTGAATATTAATGATAGAATTTAATGAAGACGAACGTTTAGTCGCTCCCGAATTTAACAGTCTTGATGCTGAAGACAATGAAAATTCACTGCGTCCGAAAGTCTTGGCTGACTATGTAGGGCAAGAAAAAGTCAAAGAAAACCTAAAGATATTTATAGAAGCGGCTAAACTTCGCGGTGAGTCGCTAGACCATGTTTTGCTCTATGGGCCACCCGGTTTAGGAAAAACAACTTTGGCGGGGATTATTGCAAATGAGCTTGGCGTACAGATAAGAGTAACATCAGGACCCGCAATTGAAAAACCCGGTGATTTGGCTGCGTTGCTAACAAACTTAAATGAGGGAGATATTCTCTTCATTGATGAAATTCATCGACTTTCACGACAAGTTGAAGAAGTATTATATCCTGCTATGGAGGATTTTGCACTTGATATTATAATTGGCAAAGGTCCCGCTGCACGTTCAATTCGTCTTGATTTGCCGAGATTTACTCTTATCGGAGCAACAACTCGAGCAGGACAACTTTCGGCACCTTTAAGAGATCGCTTTGGTTGCGTATTCAGACTTGAACTTTATTCTCCTGAAGAACTTGGAAGAATAGTAACTCGTTCAGCAGGAATATTAAATATAGGAATTGATGATGCAGGAGCAATTGAAATTGCATCCCGTTCAAGAGGTACACCTCGAATAGCAAACCGACTTCTCAAAAGAACAAGAGATTTTGCAACTGTATTAGGAGAAGGCGTTATTGATGAATATAACGCAATGCAAGCACTTAATCGTATGGAAATAGATGAACTTGGTCTTGATAATATCGACAGATTAATGCTTACAGCGATGATAAGAAATTATAATGGTGGACCGGTAGGACTTGAAACTATTGCCGCATCAATTGGTGAAGAGGCTATTACTATTGAAGACGTTTATGAGCCGTATTTAATGCAAATTGGCTTTTTGGCTCGCACACCGAGAGGCAGAGTAACAACTTTAGCTGCTTATCGCCATCTTGAAATCGACCCGCCAACAAGTATGGATGAACTTGGATTTGAACAGACTTCTTTTTAATATATTTTCGGAGAAATTATGAATTTAACAAACGACTGGAGCTCATACGAACTTTTGGATTGCTCTTGCGGAGAAAGATTAGAACGCTGGGGAGATGTAATACTCATTCGTCCCGACCCTCAGGTTATATGGAATACACCAAAGTCGAAAATTTGGGAAACAGCTGATGCACGCTATCTTCGTTCCTCTTCAGGTGGCGGACAATGGGAAATATATAAAAAGATTCCGGATGTATGGCAAGTTAATTACCGTCAACTTGTTTTCAATATTAAGCCAATGGGATTTAAGCATACGGGACTTTTCCCCGAACAAGCGGTCAATTGGGATAAAATTAGCGAAATAATCAAAAAAGCAAACAGACCGGTAAAGTTACTAAATTTGTTCGCATATACCGGTGGTGCAACAGTATCCGCACTTGCAGCCGGCGCATCGGTAACTCATGTGGATGCATCAAAAGGGATGGTGCAGTGGGCAAAAGAAAATGCCTCTTCTTCAGGTCTTTTGGACAGACCTGTCCGTTGGCTTGTCGATGACTGCAAAAAATTTGTTGAAAGAGAAATCCGTCGTGAAAACAAATACGACATAATTATTATGGATCCTCCCTCGTACGGCAGAGGTCCCGGCGGGGAAGTGTGGAAACTTGAAGATGAAATCTTTCCCCTTGTTTCACTATGCACTAAATTACTATCTGATGATGCACTTACATTTTTAATTAATTCATACACAACAGGACTATCTCCCGCAGTTATGAGCTACATCTTAGGTGCACTTGTTAAGAAAACTCGCGGCGGACATATAGAATCAGACGAGATTGGACTTCCTGTTACTGAATCAGGCTTAGTTCTCCCTTGCGGGGCTTCATCTTATTGGATTAAATAAAGGATATTATGAACGAAACAATACTAAAATTTGAAGATGTATATTATGCTTATGAAGGTGACGAGGGAGAAACTCTCCCCAATGCCGTTGATGGAGTAAGCTTTGAAATTAATAAAGGTGAATTTGTTGCAATATTAGGTCATAACGGATCGGGGAAATCTACTGTAGCTAAACTTACCAATGCGATGCTTGTCCCTCAAAAAGGCAAAATATTTGTAAAGGAATATGATACATCAGTAGAAGACAATGAGTTAAAAATCCGCACAACTGTCGGAATTGTAATGCAGAACCCTGATAATCAGATTGTTGCTACAATTGTTGAAGAAGATGTCGCATTCGGACCTGAAAATTTAGGTGTGCCGCAAAAGGAACTTCGCACTCGTGTCGACAATGCACTTAAATTAGTTGGTATGTACGAGTATAAAGACTATGAACCTCATAAATTATCCGGCGGACAAAAACAACGTATTGCTATTGCGGGTGTAATAGCAATGCAAACAGAATGTATTGTCTTTGATGAACCAACCGCAATGCTTGATCCAAAAGGCAGAAAAGAAGTTTTAGCAGCAATTCATGATCTTCGTCAAAAAGGCTATACAATAGTGCTTATTACGCACTTTATGGAAGAAGCAGTTGATGCCGATAAAATAATTGTAATGAATGACGGCAAAATTATACTGACCGGAACGCCCAAGGAAGTGTTTACTCAAAGTGATTTGCTTTATGAATGCGACCTCGCAGTTCCTCAAGTGACTTTGCTTTCCAAAGCTATTAAGAATAACGGAATAAATATGCCCGATGATATATTAACAACTGACGAGTTTATCAATGCCTTTACGGCAAATATTAAACAAAAGCGAAAATTATAATGAGTGTAGTTATAAAGACTGAAAACATTTCATACATCTATGGAGAAGGCACGCCATTTGAAATCCGTGCATTAGATGATGTAAGTGTAAATATAGAGAGTAGCAAAATTGTTGCTCTTATCGGACATACCGGTTCTGGGAAATCAACATTAATCCAACATCTTAATGCTCTTCTTAAGCCCGACAGCGGTCGTGTATTGTTTGACAATAAAGATATCAACGAATCAAAGAAAACCGCATATGATATAAAATTCAAAGTCGGCTTGTGTTTTCAATATCCCGAATATCAATTGTTTGAAAGTACAGTATTTGAAGATATTGCATTCGGCCCGAAAAACATGAAGCTTCCAAAAGAAGAAATAGAGAAAAGAGTTATAAGATCTTGCCGCTTTGTTGGTCTCGGAGATCAATTCCTTAACAAATCTCCCTTTGATTTGTCCGGAGGCGAAAAAAGAAGAGTCGCAATTGCAGGCATTATTGCAATGGAACCTGAAGTTTTAATACTCGATGAACCTACTGCCGGTCTTGATCCGCAAGGAAAAGAACAAATTAAAAGACTTATTGTTGATTATGCAAAAAAGACCGGAAGAACTGTTATTATTGTTTCTCACAGCATGGAAGATGTTGCTGAGATAGCAGAAAAAATAATAGTTATGAATAAGGCAAAAGTTTCAATGTGCGGTACAGTAGATGAAGTATTCTCTCGTGCCGATGAACTTATTGCCATGAGTCTTAATATTCCGCAAGTTACATATATTTGCAATGAATTAAGGAATCAAGGTTATGATATACCAGCCGGCATCTATACTTTCGACGCAGCGGTTGCAGTACTTACCAAATTAGGGAAGGGGAAATAAATGATCAGAGATATAACAATAGGTCAATATTTCCCGACCGGCTCATTTTTGCATAAATTAGATCCACGTTCAAAAATTATTTTAGTTCTTTGCTATTTGGTGCTGATATTCGCTTGCAGAAACTTTTTTGGCTTGGGTTTAATTGTAACATTAACGCTCCTTTTTGTGGCTGTATCGAAGGTATCATTCAAGCTTATCTTCAAAGGTTTAAAATCCATTGTTCTGATTATTATTTTTACATCTCTTTTGCAGTTATTTTATAATGACAAGGGAGATATATTATTAGAATTTTGGAAGATAAAAATCACAACCGGCGGTGTTTTTACAGCTATTTTTATGGCAGTAAGAATTTGTTGTCTAATTCTTGTAAGTTCTTTATTAACATACACGACAAGCCCAACACTTTTGACTGATGCAATAGAACGTCTTTTATCTCCTCTGAATAAAATACACGTGCCTGTTCATACATTGGCAATGATGATGACCATAGCATTACGATTTATTCCTACTTTAATCGAAGAAATTGACCACATTATGTCTGCACAGAAGGCTCGCGGTGCATCATTGGACACAGGAAGTCTGACTGAAAGAGCAAAAGCACTGATACCAATCTTCGTCCCATTGTTTATTAATTCTTTTAGACGAGCATTTGATTTGGCATTTGCAATGGAATGTCGTTGTTATCACGGCGGAGCAGGCAGAACGCGGTTAAGAGTTATGAAATTAGGTTATCGTGATGCGATTGCTTTTGCTGTTACAACTATTGCTATTGTCGGTGTCATATTATTTAACATCTTTTTCAAATCTGTAATATGAGAAATATTTTACTGAAAATTGCTTATTCTGGAGTAAATTACCATGGATGGCAAATTCAAGACAATGCAGGCACTGTTCAGGCAAGGATTCAATCTGCTGCTTATGATATATTTGGATATTGTCCTGATATTAAGGCGTGTTCTCGTACTGATACAGGTGTACACGCAAATGAATTTGCTTTGAATTTCAAAACGGATTCCAATATTTCTATTGAAAAAATTCCTGATGCATTTAATCATTTTTTACCAAATGATATTCGTGTATTTTCAGCTGAAACAGTAAATATTGATTTTCATGCAAGATATGACTGTCTAGGAAAAGAATATAAATATATCTTTCTAAATTCAAAATATGATGATCCGTTTCGTGTGGGGTTGGTAACAAAATATCCATATCCTATAGATGTTGAAAAACTTAATCTTGCATCTAAGCATTTTATCGGTACACATGATTTTTCAAGTTTTTGTGCAAGCGGTAGTTCAGTAGAAAACCACATCCGTACTATTTTCAACTCAAAAGTTGAAAGAAACGAAAATGATGTAATATTTATAATTTCAGGAAACGGATTTTTATACAATATGGTTCGCATTATGGCAGGAACATTACTTGCCGTTAATGAGAATAAAATTCAGGCGGATGAAATTCCTGATATTATCCTATCAAAAAACAGAAACAAAGCCGGAATTACAGCTCCTCCGCACGGCTTATATCTAAATAAAGTATTTTATAATGAGGAGGAAATCGTGTGAAAACAAAGATATTAAGAATTTTCATTGTATTAATATTTATTTCGGTTTCTGCCTTAATTATTTTTTTCGCTGTTGGCTTATATAAAGAACAAAATCCTGCTGAAACGAAACCCAAGATAGTAAATTCAGACGAAAATAGAAAAGAAGTTATAGCTGATTCTATATTTTATGTATCAAACGATTCTGTTATTGATATGCAACCATACAAAAATAAGATAATTATTCTCGCTAATTCAACGGTTGTATATCTTGATGAAGACGGAGAATCATCTGTAAATAAGCATAATTACGCAAATCCTGCTGTTGAAATATATAAATCAAACGTATTGCTGTATGACAGAGGAGGTACGCATTATCGGGTTGAGAATGAAAACGGTATACTATTTGAATATGAAAGTGAGTATCCTATATACTGTGCGACACTATACAAGAACAACATCGCGTTGTCAACAGACAGTGAAAATGCAAACAGTTACATAAATGTCCATAATTTCAGAAATGAAACAATATTTTCCGCTAATATAGTAGAACAGTATGTTATAAAAATTTCATTCATCAATTCCGATACGATTGCAGTTTCAGCTGTTTGCACCAAAGACGCTCGTATATATTCTATTATCAGAGTTTATGAATTTGATTATGCAAGTGAATTATTTACTGAAACATTTTTTGATGAAACAATTATTGATATTTTTGCAAAAAATAAGAATCATATAAACCTTATTTCTGACACTGCTTTTTCTCAATATGACTATAAAAAGGACGTAGTCAATACTTTTGATACTCATTCAGGCGTGTTATTGAGAGCAATAGTTGCTACATCTGATTATTCCCGTATCGGTTTGCTTACAAGTCATTATACAAATACGGAGAATGAAACTCTTGATATTTTTAAAAGAAATGGTGATTTGCTGACATCAGTTGTATTCCTAACTAATATTAAAAGCATCTCAAATAATGATAAGTATATTATAGTAAATTTCGGTAATTATTCCAAACATTATACTTTTTCAGGAGAATATGTCGGTTCAGTTTCATTTAACTGGGGGCAGACAAAAAGTATTGTATCGGGCTCAAAAGTATATCTGCTTTCTCAGAATAATATATACGTATTTAATGTTCGCGGAGAATATATTATGGTTGACTATCAACCGGAACCCCCAACGATAATAGAAGGAAATGAAGAAGGTGTAACCGATTGAATTACATAGTTGACATTGCATTAATACTTTTTTATTTGGTAATTGTAATAGTCGGCATTAAACGAGGACTTTTCAAATCACTTATGGATATGTTTGCTTTCTTAGCAAGCATAACGATTGCAACGATTATTGCCAAACTTCTCGCTCAACCGTTTTATGATGCCGTTCTTCATGATATTGTAACTAATGTAATTATTGAAGCGTTACCTGAGGATTTAAGAATTTTATCCGGCACAGGAGCAGACTCCCTTATTTCTTATCTTCCCGAACAACTTGCGCTATTAATTACAACATTTAAGTTTGACAGCTTGCTTGCGGGTATAGTTTTACCGGATGTAACTTTGACTATCTCTAATATTGAGCAGGCATATATCGCTCCTGTCATTATCAGATTGGTTGAATCAGTAATGACAATCATATTTTTCTTTTTGATAAGAATTATACTTAAAATTGTAACACATTTAGTCAGCGGATTAATAAAAAAGACCGTCCTTAAAAAGGTAGATATGAGCTTAGGCGGTGTATTTGCAGCATTGAAAGGTATATTAAGTGTTGGCATAGTGTCAATAATACTTGTGCTTATTTCACTTTTATTTAAAGATACAACTTTTGCAAAGAGTATTGAGTTATCAAGAATTTGTTCAATTGTAACGGCTTTTGCTCAAAATATAATTTCATAGGAGAATTACTATGGCTGAAAAAAAAGAAGATGCACTATTTTCAAAAATTTGGACAATTCCAAATTTAATAACATTTGTTCGCATACTGTTAATTCCTGTATTTGCAGTATTGTTTGTCAAAGCAAGTCCCGAAAATAATTATATTGTATATTCAATAATTATTCTTATTATTTCCGGTTTAACGGATTTATTTGATGGGAAAATCGCAAGAAGATTTAATCAAATCAGTCCATTGGGGAAAGTTCTCGATCCTCTCGCTGATAAACTGACACAGATTACTATCGCTATCCTGCTTTTCATTAAGTTCCGTGCTTGTGACGATTCAACGATGAAAGCATTTAGTTGGGTATTCTTATTTTTCTTACTCAAAGAAGCGATTATGGTTATCGGTAGCGTTATTATGCTTTTAATCGGCCTGCGTCCCGGAGCAGCAGAAATCTATGGCAAAGTAGCAACGTTTGTATTTTACGCCGTAATGATTATGGTTATTACATTTGGTCCGGAAATCGGTGCTGTTACAATGTATTATCCGAATTTGGTATTACCAAAAAGCGTCATGATGATTCTTGTTATTATCTCTGCAATACTTACTTTCATTGCCTTGTGTAGCTATATTCCCGGAACAATTAAACTTTTCAAAGAAAGAAAAAACAACAAATAAACTAAAGGAAACAAAATATGGAAAAAATAATGTGTGCCCGTTGCAATAAACGCAGAGCCGTGATATTTGTTTCACGCCCCGGTCAAGAAAAGCAAGAGGGTTATTGCATAAAATGTGCCTCGGAACTTAATATAGGTCCGGTACAACAAATAATGAAACAATTCGGCATTTCCGAAGATGATTATGAAGACATCTCCGATACAATGGAAGATGTTATGGACAATTTAGGTGACGGATTTGTACCCGGCGGTGTTTCAAATATGCCCTTATTTGGTGGAATTATAGCACCTAAAGACAGTAGCGGGGAAGATGTTGCAGATAAAAAAGCTCGTAATAAGAGCAAAAACGAAGAATCTCCTGAAGCTGGTAGTAAGAAAAAGCATAGAAAAAGAAATCAACGTGTTACCGACAGAAATGCACTGAATATGTACTGTGCTGATTTAACTGCAAAAGCAAAAGCAGGGAAGATTGATGCAATTATCGGCCGAGAAGAAGAGATTTATAGAATGACTCAAATTCTTTGTCGGCGTACTAAAAATAATCCCTGCCTTATTGGCGAACCCGGTGTGGGTAAAACAGCTGTTGCAGAAGGTCTTGCACTTCGTATTGCCAGCAAAGATGTCCCTGCAAAGCTTCAAGATAAAGAGATATTTATGCTCGATATGACCGCTCTTGTTGCCGGTACGCAATTCAGAGGTCAGTTTGAGAGCAGAATTAAGAAATTAATAGATGAGATTAAAAAAGAGGGAAATATTATCCTCTTCATTGATGAAGTTCATCAGCTTGTCGGTGCTGGTGATGCTGAAGGCGGCATGAATGCTGCAAACATCTTAAAACCGGCATTGTCTCGTGGTGAAATTCAGGTTATCGGAGCGACAACTTTTAATGAGTATCGTAAAAATATTGAAAAAGATGCTGCACTTGAACGCCGTTTTCAGCCTATCAAAGTCGAAGAGCCTTCCATTGCTCAAACATACGAAATTCTAAAGGGAATCAAGTCATATTATGAAAACTTCCACAAGGTTGAAATTTCTGATGAACTCCTTTATAAAACTGTAACTTGGTCAGAAAGATATATTAATGACAGATTCTTGCCCGATAAAGCTATAGACCTTTTAGACGAAGCTTGTACAAGTGCAAATCTACGAAATAAAGCCATCAGTGATTATGAATTAAGCCTTCTTGATATTGAGGACTTAAAAGCTGATGAAGAAGAAATCAGTACTTCCAAAGAACCTGATTTTGAACGTTTGGCTCAGATTCGTACTGAATTATTGAACCTTGAAACTTTAAGTAATGAGCTAAAAGAAAAAGCATCAGATAATGCAGTTTTAGAAGAGGATATTGCAAGAGTAATTGAACTTTGGACAGGTATCCCAGCGAAAAAAGTTATCGACTCCGATATTCAGAGACTTAAGGATTTAGAAAAACATCTCAAAGCCAGAATTATTGGGCAAGATGAGGCAGTTGAAGCAGTTTCAGCTGCAATAAAGAGAACGAGAATACAGCTTTCTATTGTAAAACGCCCTGCTTCATTTATATTTGTCGGTTCAACCGGTGTCGGCAAAACCGAACTTGTAAAACAGCTTGCAAATGAACTTTTTGATACTCCTGAAACTCTTATTCGTCTTGACATGAGCGAGTTTATGGAGAAACATAGTGTATCAAGAATTATCGGTTCTCCGCCCGGATATGTCGGCTATGACGAAGCAGGTCAGCTCACTGAGAAAGTTCGAAGAAAACCATATTCTGTTGTTCTCTTTGATGAAATTGAAAAAGCTCATCCCGATGTGCTTAATATCCTCCTTCAAATATTGGATGAAGGAAAAATCTCTGATGCACAAGGCAGAACAGTTAATTTTGCAAATACTGTCATTATTATGACATCAAATGCCGGCAGCAACATAAAAGAAGGAGCAATTGGTTTTGCAAAGGATAAGAAAGACAGCAACCGCGAAAAGAAGATTAAAGCACTTTCTTCCTTCCTCAGACCTGAATTTTTAGGTCGTGTTGATGAGATTGTTGTATTCAATGATCTTTCAAAAGAAGATTACGTTAAGATTGCAAAAATACTTATTGATGAATACCGACCTGCCCTAGATGAAAAGGGTATTAAACTTGATGTATCAGATGATGTATATGAATACATTGCCGAAAAGAGCGTGGATGGTGTTCGAGGTGCTCGTGATGTAAGAAATTGCATTCGTAAGGAAATTGAAGATAAGATTGCCGATATTATTATTGAATCTTCACTTCCCGTTACAAGTCTTAAGTGTTCCATGAACAATGGAGAACTTGAAGTAATTTCAGTCAAGGAATAAAATTAAAGGTGGAACTTCAGAAGTTTCACCTTTTTTGTATTATTGTAAATTTTTATATAAAAATATCGCCCGATAGTCGGGCGATATTCTGAATTAAGATTATTCCTCTTCTTCGCGAGCCTTTGCGTCAGCAATAACCATGTCTGCAACATCCTTCGGTGCATCTTCATAACGAGCAAAATCAAGAGAGAAGTAACCACGTCCCTGAGTTACTGAACGAAGATCGATTGCGAAGTCAGACATTGCTGCCATAGGAACTTCAGCTTCCAAAACCTGCATCTTTGGTTCATTTTCTACGGGACCCATACCGAGTACACGACCTCGACGTTTAGTAACACTACTCATTATATCTCCAAGATTGTCGCCGGGCATATATGCTTTAAGTGTTCCGATAGGTTCAAGAATTGTAGGAGCAGCATTGGGAATAGCTGCCTTAAAAGCAAGAGAAGCAGCAGTTTTGAATGCCATTTCAGATGAGTCAACAGCATGATATGAACCATCATGTAGTGCAGCTTTAATACCGACCATCGGATAACCCGCAATAATACCCTTTGCGATACACTCACGAAGCCCCTTTTCTACTGCAGGGAAGAAATTCTTTGGAACTGCACCGCCGACAACTTCGTCACTTGTAAATACAAAATCTTCTTCACCCATGTAAGGCTCAAAACGAATCCATACATCACCAAACTGACCATGACCGCCGGACTGCTTTTTGTGACGCCCCTGTGCATCGCTGACTTTTCTGATAGTTTCTCTATAAGCAACGCGAGGTACAACTAAATCAACATCTACACCGAACTTTGTCTTAAGTTTAGCAGAAACAACTTCAAGATGTTGTTCGCCTAACCCGGAAAGCACCTGTTCTCTTGTTTCTGTATTTGTAGCGAAATTGATTGTAGGATCTTCTTCCATGAGTCTTCTGAGAGAGGTCGCAACCTTTTCTTCTTCACCCTTCTTCTTAACCTTAACGGCCTTGAAAAGACATGGAGCCGAATAGTCAACACCGTCAAGTTCTACTATTTTCTTTTGAGAGCAAAGAGTATCGCCAGTCTTAGTTTCATCTAATTTGGTTATAACACCAATATCACCGGCATTTATGACATCAGCATCTTCCTGTTTGCCACCTTTGGAAATAATGAGCTTACCAAAACGTTCTGTTTTTTCTGTTCGAGGGTTATATGCAGAGGCAGATGCTTCGAGTTTACCGCTAATAACTTTAAAGAAGGACATTTTCCCAACGAAGGGGTCAGCAATTGTCTTAAAACAAATAGCAGCAAGATCACCATTTTCATCAACAGGAAGGTCTTTTTCGCTTGCAGCATCAAGTGCTGAGGGTGCAAAACTTACAATACCGTGAAGAAGCAAATCGACAGCATCAAGATTAAGACCGGAGCATGCAAATACAGGATAAATATCACCGCTTGCGATACCGGCTTTAAGACCGTTGCGAATTTCATCAATAGTAAAAGGTTCCTCCATAAAGTACTTTTCCATAAGCTCTTCATCAGCATTTGCAATGGCTTCTGTAAATGCTGCCTGAAGCTCTTCAATATGGGCATCACCGTCAACAGAGAATTCAGATGCTTTGCCATTTGTATATGCAAAAGCCTTCCCTTCAACGAAATTATAATAACCTTTAACGTTATCGCCATCCATAACGGGAACAACAATAGGACAAGTTTCAGCAGGGTATTCAGTTTTGATAGCTTCAAAAGTTCTGTAGAAATCAGCATGTTCAGCATCACAGCGAGTAACCGCAAACATCTTTGCTATATTTCTCTTAGTGGCAGCTTTACATGCCTTTTCTGCACCAACTGCAAAATCGCCGCCGGCAGCAAGAACTACTAATGCAGCGTCAGCTGCTCTCATCCCTTCAGCTACACCACCAGCAAAGTCAAAAAGACCGGGAGTGTCAATTATGTTAATCTTTGTACTTTTCCACTCAAGAGGAGCCATAGCTGTAGAAATGGATGTCCTCCTATCCTTTTCAATCGGATCATAATCCAAAATTGAGTTGCCATCAGCGACTTTTCCAAGCCTGTCAGAAGCACCTGCAAGGAATAGCATAGCTTCTGCAAGTGATGTTTTACCTGCACCGGCATGTCCGGCTAAACAGATATTGCGAATGTCTTTAGCGTAATAAACTTTCAAAATATTTTCCTCCAACTTTTATGTTTGAATTTATACTAATTTAATATTTGCCGAGTTTTTGAATTACAATAAACAAATCTAATACATTGTATCATATTTTTCTTTTAATTGCAAGAGCTTTTTTAACCATTTATGTAAAGAAATAAAAAAAATTTACTTGACAAACAAGTAAATATATGATATGCTTAATGTGCAACTAAATAACAATAAAGGTGATACTATGAAGTTTGGGGAAAAACTTAAACTATTAAGAAAAGGCAAAAATGTTTCTCAAATCCAAATCGCAAAAGATTTAGGAATATCCAGAAGAACATATATCAGTTACGAACTGGATGGACGATACCCACGAAATCGTGATCTTTATTACAAGATTGCAGATTATTTTGGAGTGGATGTAAACTATTTGCTTTCTGAAAATGAAGATTATCTTCAAAACCAATATGTCGAGGAAGGTAAGTTGGAATCCTTGAAAGCACGTGCATTGACCAATGAGATATGCGGACTGATGATGGGAGGAAAAATATCCGAAAAAGATAAAGATGCCGTTATGTTGGCATTGCAGAAAGCATATTGGGATAATAAAAAATAAATGTTATGCTTGATGCTAAATACATTTACAACAAAGCAATGGCAGATGTTCGAAATTTTGGACGTCAACATCCGGATTTAATCGCACAAAGTAATGGTATAACCTGGTATGAGCAAGCCAATTTAGGTGAAGTAAAAGGTATGTATACTCGATATTTGGATACGGAGTATATAATTGTTAATAATCTACTGGAATACTATGATTGGCTACAAACAGGTTTTCATGAAGACGCACATTCTATTTTTCATCCTGAAATGGCAACTATCCCCCTGAAGGATTTAGATATGCTCAATTATATTGACACTTTAGAATATGAAGCAAATGCATATATGGCACATATCCTATTGCCGGATAAAGACATAATGTTTTATATATCCCAAGGATTTACTGTTGAACAAATTGCTTCTGTGATGAAAGTAACACCGCAAACAGTGGAAATAAAAATCAATGAGCTAAAAAGAATGAATTTCTCATTTCCCGAACAAATAAACTTTGCATAGAAAAACCTCTCCGTATTTGGAGAGGTTTCATCTATTCGGATTTTTTACTTTGCTTTTTTATTTTAGCTGCATGGGCAACAAGAGCATTATAGGCATCTTCGGTAGGACCATACGACCCGATTTCACAAGGAGCTTTATTGAACATTCCGTGAAAATCACTGCCGCCTGTCATCAGCAACTTATGTTTATTTGCAAAATCTTTAAGATAGTTAACGTAATCTTCATCTGCGGTTGGATGCCAGACTTCAATTCCGTCTATACCATAATCTACATATTTCTCCAATAAAGAATCATCTTCGTATAAAGCAGGGTGGGCAAGTATCGCAATACCGCCTGCATCGTGAATTTCTTGAATAACATTTTTTACAGGAGCAAATTTAGGTTGACGAACAACAACATAGTCCGGAGAATCAGGATTAAAAAGTTTTTCGTATAGTTCACCATATATTTCAGTTGTAAGACCTGCTTGCATAAGACTAAGCATAAAGTGAGGCTTAAAGACACAAGTTGCTTCATCAGCACAACCCAATATTAAGTCATTATGTATTCCTAATTTATCACGGAACTTGAGAGAAACATATGTAGCAGCCCGTTTTCTTGACAAGGTATTTTTATGACAAATACCTTGGAGCCTGTCAGGTGCTTCCATAAAATATGAAAGTATATGAATTTCTTTACCATTATCTTTATCCGTAGCAGAAAGCTCAACAGCAGGTATAACTTCAATTCCGACTCTTCCGGCATCGATTTTTGCTCTGTCTATTGCAGCCAAACAATCGTGATCGGTTATTGCAATTACAGAAACATCATTGGCTTTTGCAAGAGTAATTAAGTTACCTATACTTAATGAACCGTCGGTAAATTTTGTATGCAAATGTAAATCTACTTTCATTTTTTGGTCTCCTTATGCCTTTATAAAACGGGAATAAATACAAGAAGCATCATTGAAAATCCCATAATAACGGCATTTTAAAGCGCCTTTGCAATATTGTAAAAAATTTAGTAAAAGTTTCCCTACCATTACATTATAATCCAGTTTTGAAAAGATTGCAAGTGTTTTTTTACAATTCGTTAATTTTTCTGTAATATGTTGCACATCAGACAAAATTACGTCAATATTTTGTTAGTTATGCATAAAATTAATTATAATATAAAAAATTAAAATAACACTTGACAAAACAAAGTTTTAATGCTAAAATACAAAGAGATGTGCGCCGGTAGCTCAGTTGGATAGAGTAACTGGCTACGAACCAGTAGGTCGGGGGTTCGAATCCCTTCCGGCGTGCCAACCCAAGGAAAGCTTAATGTTGCTTTTCTTGGGTTTTTATTTTATTTTGTAATGTTGCATAATATTTCAAACATAATACATAAAAGCCCCTAACGAGGCTTTTATATTTTAAAGATTTATAAAAATAACTTGTATAATAAACATGGTCTTATTCTGTTCGTAATGCTTCGACAGGATCTTTCTTTGCAGCGATTGATGAGGGGATAAGACCTGCAGTGAATGAAAGAAATACAGAAATTACAACCAGAATTACACCTGCAACAAACGGAAGCTGTGCCGCTGCACCTGTATGAGTAAGGTAGTTTAACAGTAGATTTATTGGTATCTCAATTAAAAGTGTCATGCCGATACCTATTAGACCAGCACTAAGACCGATAGTAACTGTTTCCGCATTAAATACTGAAGAAATATCTCGTTTTGATGCACCGATAGCACGAAGAATACCAATTTCTTTTGTACGTTCAAGGACAGAAATATAGGTAATAATACCAATCATAATTGATGATACTACCAACGAAATACTGACGAAACATATCAGAACATAGGTTACAATGTTAAGTATGTTTGTAATCGACGACATAAGCACACCGATATAATCTGTAAGAGTTACGGTATAACCTATGTAACCTTGTTTTTCCATCTCTGCATTATAGAAATCAACAAGCTCATTAAGTCGGTCTTTATCCTCAAAACTCTTAGGATAGAAAAATATGGATGACGGTGAATCTGCAGTTGAGTAACCTAACTGTGCGTAGGTATTTGTAAGTGAACATTCAGCATTTATTGTGTCAATATATGCTTGTTTTAAAGCAAGAACTTGTTCATCTGATAAATATCCTTCAACAATTTTCTTTTGGAACGAAGTCATATCGGAAAAGTCAATAAAATCTGCGATATTAAAGTTCAAAATATCAATTTCAGATATATCAATCATATCAATCATTGACATAAACGGCGTTATATCAAGATACTGAAAATCAATAATACTTAAATCTACATCTTCGAGATTAAAATCATTGACAGTTAAGGTATTAAAAGTAAGACCTGTAAGCACATCAGTAGTTTCATCTTTAAGCTGTTGAGAAACAACTTGCGAATTGGCAGTCTTTTCAAGAGCATACTCCATAAGTTCTGTCGTATACCCGATACTTCCCGTTCCGATACTCATAACATTATTCGGATCGGGACGAAGAATACCAACAATTTTAATATCAGTTCCGTTTTCAATAAGCTGTCTTAAATACATCTGATTTGCAGAGTTGTTGAGCCATAAACCGGTTTCTTTGTCCTGCGTAAAGTATTCATAGTTTAATACGAGCTTAAACTCCATATCAAGAATTTCGGCATATTCAAAATCTTCAATGGTTGTTGATTCAAATTCGGAGCTGTTTGCAAGCACATCAATAATGTTGGTCATAAACTCACTTTGGTCTTTCAGTCCCAATCCATACATAACCATTTCATTGATTTCATTATTCTTATCAACAATCAGAACAACTTCATTCATATTTTCGGGTAAACGCCCTGAGATTATTTCATATTGTTTTGAAAGCAGAGCATTATCCCCGATAAGCTCAGTCCAAATATTAGCCATTGTTGACGAAAACATACTGGTCATATCCATTGTACTCATTCCGGTCGATGATGAAGCTGTATTCATTACTTCATTAAATACACTGTTTGGGTTTACTTGAACATAAGCTCCATCCGAAACACGATAAATGTTTAAAGGAGTTTCATATTTATATTGAATATCGTTGCATATTGCATCAAATTCAGCTTGATTATCTGCAATATATTTTTTGAAACTGCGTAAATTATTTGAATTAGACTGCGAAATGAAAGTATTAATCATATCAGTGAATGTATTGTTTACATAAATCTTGTCTAAATCATGCTTCACTTCCATAACTGATTCAGCCATTCCGGTAATAGATGACAAGACATTGTCAACATCAATCGCTTCTCTTTCAATACTTACAGGTAAAGAAAGAAGCAAATCATTTTGCACTTTGTCAATATAAGCCTCTATACCGTTTGATAATGCCAGAACCAAAGCGATGCCGATAATGCCGATAGAACCTGCAAAAGCAGTCAAAAACGTACGAGCTTTTTTGGTAATTAAATTACGAAGAGAAAGTGCAAATGCCGTTCTTGTCGACATTGAAGGTTTTTTACCCTTGGATTTTTCTTCATCTATCTTGTGTTTTTCATTATCCAAATCATCTTGAGTTGGCTCAAAAGGATCGGAGTCATCAATAATTCGACCATCAAAAAGACGAATAATGCGAGTCGAGTATTTTTCAGCTAATTCAGGATTATGTGTAACCATAACAATTAACTTATCATGGGCAATTTCTTTCAGAATTTCCATAATCTGTACGCTTGTTTCACTATCAAGAGCACCCGTAGGCTCATCAGCAAGAATAATATCAGGATTGTTAATAAGAGCACGAGCAATTGCAACACGCTGACTCTGACCACCTGACATTTGTGCAGGTTTTTTATTTAACTGATCACCTAAACCGACTTGCTCAAGGGCTTTAACAGCTCTTTCCCTGCGTTCCTTCTTCGTTACCCCGGATAATGTAAGGGCAAGCTCAACATTTGCAAGTGCAGTCTGGTGGGAAATAAGATTATAGCTTTGGAAAACAAAACCAATAGAATGATTACGATAAGTATCCCAATCTGAATCAGTAAAATCTTTTGTTGATTTTCCGTTAATAATCAAATCGCCGGTTGTATATCTGTCAAGTCCGCCAATGATATTTAACATTGTAGTTTTACCGCAACCCGAAGGACCCAATATCGAGACAAATTCATTTTCTCGGAAGTTGATAGAAATATCATTCAGTGCAGTTACTTTAGTCGTGCCTGCAACATAGTCTTTCTTTATATCTTTTAATCTTAACATATCAATCTCTCTCCAAATACCCCAATCGCTTGAGTAATAGTATAAATCCTATAATAAATACAATGATAGCAACTGTAATAGCTATGTATTTAACAGGACTTTGTTTGGGTTCTTCAAAAATAATAGTCGGTATAAAAGCATCTTTTTCAGTAACTTCTGCTTTTGGCTTTTCTTTGAAAAATAAATTGTATAACCAAACAACCATCTCATCTTCAGACATTCCTTCAAACTGTGATGAGATATTTCCTCCAAATGATGAGAACATTTCGTTTCCGCCTTCACCACCTGACATTAATTCCATCATTTTATTCATTGAGTCTTCAGATGTCATCATCTGAGCAAGAATCTTTAAAATAGATGCAACAACTGCCTTTGAATCACCATCTATAAAAGTGTATGTGGGCTGACCGGTCATTTTGCTCTGTTTAGAGATAGCAGTGCCATATCCTGCTAAATTGTTGACATCTATATCGGGCAACTCAATCCCCAATGAGTCAGTTAAACCGCTGTCTTTTATCAGTGCATTAACATCAATATTAAACTCATCATTTTTAATCTGATCTTTTATATTTATAACATCATCGAGCTCAAGTTCATTAATTAAGGATGAAATAGGGTACAATAGGTTTTCTATCATTACAGACAAAATACCACTGTTTAAAAAATATATAATATGTGGTAATTTTGCAGATGCAACCTTTATGGGTGAAACTGCAATTTCATCAATAAGAGCAATTATCGGGTCAATGATATCGGTTATAACAGCATCATCGCTTTTTCCGTAATCACCATATACTTTTATAGATTCAGAAGAACATGTGAGATTTTCAAGAAGGGGAATAATCACGGTGTCATACCCGTTTGAACCACCAATTAAAATACCCATTATGTCCAAACTATCTTCTTTTAATAAAAATTTAAGTAAAGGTGTATAGGGTTTTAATATATAAATTAAAGCATTTCTAAATCCACTTGCATCTCCGTCAACAAAATATGGATACCAATAAGACGGAGTAATGCCGAGCATTGGAAGAATCGAAGCTATGCTTTCATCAGATAAAATTTTATATAACTCATTCGTTAATGTACGGACGACAGAATTCGAATAAACTGCAGATTTTACTGTGCTTTCAAGAGTAGCAGTCGGATCGTTTTCTTGAATTATCTGTTCAAATAAAGGATCAATTTCATCAAGAACTTTTTGATAATTTTCATCGGTCAATCCTTGAATAACAGGAGCAGGGATTGGAGTATGTGCTGGATATGAATATGTAACCGTTTGTATGCGAGAAGTATTTAATCCTGTCAAAATTTTAAATAACAACGCAATTATTTCTTGATTTGATTTTTGAAGAAGTTTTTCAAGTATTTTAGCAAAATCCTCTCCTGCAATTTTAACAATTTCTCTCTGGTTTAATCTTAATGTTTCAATTGCAAAATCAAGAATAACAAGAAAAGCATCGCCTTTTTTTACAATATATGTATCCCCTTGTTTTTCTGCACAGGCAGCAAGCTCATCAATGCTTAATTGCGGTAGTTTTAGATTAATATCACCACTCAATGAGCTTAAATCAATGTTGTTAAGTAATGCGGTTAAATCTGTATTGTTTTCAAGGTCAACTACTTTTTTGAGAATGCCTGAAATATTAAAACTTACTAAAGAACCGATGTTTATTGTAAGTGGAGCTAAAAGAGTATTTATTGCACTGCTTAATTCATTGTTTTTTAAATATGCAGAAAGTGCAGGCAAAATCTCACAAAGATTATTAACAGGCTCATTCAATATGTTGTCCGTTGCTCTCCAAATCATGTTTAAAAGATTGTTAATTATTGATCTTTTTGCAAGCTTCGCATTTCTTGAATACTCATCTTGCGAAATAATATCAGGAGCTTTTAATATTTTTAATATCGGCACAATTACATCTTGGTAGCCGTTACCACCGGTTAAAGAGATAACATCGTTAATTTCAATAGTGCCCGAGCAAAGAACCATATACAATATATCATAGAAAGGAGAAAGTATAGTATAAACGGCTTGATTAAAGCTAAGTCTGTCATTTACACCCCAAACAAAGGAATCCGATATCCTCAATACTTCGTCAAGAGAGGAACAACTTGCAACTTTGATGGAAACTATATTATAGCTCTTAAACGCTTCACTCAATGCTTTTGGAGATATGTCAACACCCATTATTCGTAATGCATCAGCATTTTCAACCATAAGTCCGTAAATCCCCGAAAAGAGTGAGTTAACGGTTGCATCAGTATGTATCGCACTGTAAACTGCCGATTTTATGTCTCTGTCTTTTAGTAATACCGACAATATTGCATCAAATTTAGGTATTGTTTCCTCAACAGTTTTTTGATCTATGCCATCCGGATATGTTACTGCCGATACAGGCAACATAACAGGTATTATCAAAACAATAAGTGACAATACAACACTTAATACTTTGTTAAGGATTTTATTTAAATTCATCATTTATCACCATTATTAAATAAAACTTTCCAAAACTGCAACTGAAGCATCAAGAACGGAAGGTTTAATTTCTTCCAAAGTGTATGGTTTGCCAACCAGCACAGCATCGGCACAAATAGAACCGACCATCTCAGCAACAATATAAATTGCTTTATTTGCATTTTCACATGAAAATCCGAAATTTTCCATTTTCTTTATGATTCTGTTATAAATATCTCTGATTTCCGCATCAGGGATGTCTTTGACAAATCTCAAAAATGAGGAGGTGTTTTTCTGAACAATTGCAAGAATATCTTTATTCGATTCCATAAAATCAAAATAATGTCTTAAAAAGGAAGTTATAAAATCACGAAGAGTTAATTGAGTATTCTCAGCCTCTAAAAGAAAGTTATTTAATATTATTCGCATGTTCTCAGCTGATTTATGCATAATAATCTGCTCTAATAAGTCGTTCTTATCTCTGAAATACAAATAAAATGTGCCTCTTGCTATTCCTGCTGCCTTGACAACGTCGTCGATAGCCGTTGCAGCAACAGTATTCTTCTTAAACAGTGCAAAACCTGTTTCTATTATTTTCTTTCTTTTTTCAAGCCTTTTTTCAAGTTTTTCTGACATAATGCACCTCGACTGACAAACTGTCATTTTCTATATTATATCAGAAAATGACAAATTGTCAACTATTAAATTTATAAAATACGATTAACATTCTATGAACAACATAAATAATAAATTAAATACACCATAAATATGTATGCTGACATGTAAATACTTGATTTTTTTGATAGAATGGTATATAATTGATAAAAAATTTATGGGAGAGAATTATGAATATACTTGTCCTTAACGGAAGCCCCAAAGGTGATTACAGCATAACACTTCAAACTACAAATTACATTAAAAAGCTAAATCAAAAACATAATATTGAAATATTGCATGTCGGACATAAAATCAAAGCTCTCGAAAGAGATATGAGTAAAGCCATCGAAATGATCGAGAAAGCTGACTTGCTTGTTTTTTCTTATCCGGTTTATACTTTTATTGCTCCGTGGCAGCTTCACAGATTTATTGAATTATTAAAAGAAGCAAAACTTGATTTGAGTAATAAGTTTGCTACTCAAATAAGCACTTCAAAACATTTTTATGATGTTACTGCTCACAAGTACATTCAAGACAACTGTGCAGATTTAGGATTAAAATATATTAATGGTCTTTCTGCAGATATGGATGACCTTCTTACCACGAAAGGGCAAAAAGAAGCAGAAGATTTTTACAATTTTGTTTGTTGGTCAGTTGAAAACAATCATTATGAAAGACCTTCTGTTTCTTATGCTTTAGGCGAACGCATTGCCGTAACAAAGGCAGAAAGCACAGAAAATAAAAGTGGAGATGTTGTAATTCTCACAAGCAAAGAGCCTGATGACAGTCAGTTGCAAGCAATGATTGATAGATTTATAGCCAAATGCAAAAGAAGTACACGAGTTATAAATATTTCAGAATATCCTTTTAAAGGCGGTTGTCTTGGTTGCTTTAATTGTGCAACTACCGGCAAATGTATTTATAAAGATGGTTTTGATGAATTTCTTCGTAACGAAATTCAAACAGCAGATGCAATTATATTTGCCTTTACCATCAAAGACCATAGCATGGGAGCTTCATTCAAACTCTATGATGACAGGCAGTTTTGCAACGGTCATAGAACCGTTACAATGGGGATGCCTATGGGTTATCTTATCAGCGGCGATTATTCAAAAGAATTTAATCTTCAGATGATAGTTGAAAGCAGGGCACAAGTTGGCGGAAATTATCTCGCAGGTGTTGCAACAGATGAATTTAATCCCGACAATGAAATAGATAAGCTTGCTGAAACACTTGAATATGCACTTGAACGTAGGTATAATCCTCCTCAAAACTTCTATGGTGTTGGAGGAATGAAAATATTCAGAGATTTAATCTGGCAGATGCAAGGGCTGATGAAAGCTGACCATAAGTTCTACAAAAAACATGGTCAATACGATTTCCCGCAGAAAAAGCGAGGAAGAATGATCGCTATGTACGCAGTCGGTGCTTTAATGTCAAACAAAAAACTCAAATCAAAAATGGGGAATAAGATGAACGAAGGAATGCTTATGCCTTATAATTCAGTATTAGATAAGATGAATAAGAAATGATAAAACTGCTTGCAAAAATATTTGTAGAAAGAAAAGAAGATAAGCGTTCTGCATATGGAATTCTCTGCGGAGCATACGGAATATTCTTAAATATTCTTTTGTTTGCCACAAAGCTGTTCGCCGGAACAATCAGTGCTTCTGTTGCAATAACTGCAGATGCACTTAACAATCTCTCCGACGCCGGTTCTTCACTTGTTTCATTACTTGGCTTTAAGATTGCTTCAAAAAAACCTGATCCAGATCACCCTTTCGGACATGGCAGAATTGAATATATTTCAGGGCTGATAGTTTCATTCCTTATTCTATTGATGGGCTTTAATTTGGGGAAGGAGAGCATTCTTAAAATAATGAATCCCGAGCCCATTGAATTTAATATTATTGCAGTTGCAATATTAACCATTTCAATTCTTGTAAAATTCTATATGGCTTACTACAATACTCGCATCGGAAAGAAAATCGGTTCAGTGTCCATGAAGGCAACCGCTGCCGACAGCATTAGCGATACAATTTCAACACTTTTTGTTTTAATATCAACAATAATAGCCAAATACTCTTCCGTCAATCTTGATGCATATGTAGGATTGTTGGTTTCAGCATTTATCTTCTATACAGGAATTAAATCAACGCTTGATACAATTAAACCACTTCTCGGACAACCGCCTCAAGAAGAATTTGTGAAACAAATTGAAGAAATAGTCTTATCAGAACCAAATGTTTTGGGCATACACGATCTTATTGTCCACGACTACGGTCCGGGAAGAACATATATATCTCTTCACGCTGAAGTCTCTGCAAATAGTGATATGTTAGAAGTACATGATGCTATTGACAATATAGAAAAACAGCTCAGAACTGAATTAAAAACACTGGCGACAATACATATGGATCCTATCCAAGATAAAGATGAAGAGACACTCAAACTCAAATCAATCGTTACTGACATTATAAATGGTATTGATTCAACGCTAACAATTCATGATTTTAGAATTGTCACAGGTCCGACTCATACGAATATGATATTTGACGTAGTTGTGCCACATGAGTATGAAATCCCAGACAAAGAACTTGTAAATTTAATAAATGAAAAAGTCCGCAAACAAGTTGAAAATGGATTTTGCGTTATTGAAGTTGATAAAAAAATGACATAAGGATAAAAAAATAATATACCGCATTCAATTCGTGAATGCGGTTAAACTTATTCTATCGGAAGGAGAGCTGCCTGAGATTCCGACAAGGAATTTATATTATAAACCAAAAGGGTATCAGTTATACTATATTCTTCAACCAAGTCAAAGACAGACTGCGGATAATAACGCATATCAATAACAATAATGTTATCGAAATGGAAACAGAGGTAAGGAAGAACAGCGTTTGCATAAGAGTCTTTGAACAATAGCAGATTTCTTCCGGTATTAAGTCCGGTATTAACTTCTGTTTTACCGTTATTTCCACCCAAGAAGTAAAGATATTTATCCTTGCTCTCAAGTTTTTCCGGATAGAATATGGAAGTATGTGTTTCTCCTTTTACAGTGGCTGTTGTGTGTTTCAGAAGATCATAAGAAACCGTTTCAAGTTTATCAGGATTTTTACCGTCAAATAAACCATATCTCGAATATGTTGTACCAAAAAATTCTTCAGCAACACATTCAATCTTAAAATCATCAAGAGATTTTGCAGTTAGTCCTATATTATTACAATATTCGACATAGGCATAATATGCACCCAAATGACTCCAATGGTGATCAGTTCGGTAGAAAATATTTTCATCTTTATGAGCATTGAGAACAGCGTTTAAATCAATAAATCCGTCAATCTCATTTGCTTTAATGAAAAACTCCGAGCTATCAGCTGTGTAGCAATCTTTATGAAGTTCCTCTTTGTATATTTGAGTAGCAGTCGGAGATATAATAATTTTGACATCCATGTTGAATTTATCTTTCATCATCGTGTCAAAAAGGCTGATGCTTTCAAGAACTTTCATGCTTTTTTCTAAATCCTTATCAGAGAATTCCTGAATAAGCATTCCGTTTTTAGCAGCAAAAATTGAGCCTGAATTATGTTTGCCCATAAGTTTTTCAGTAATGGTTTTCAAGGTTTCCCAACCATCACGAAATAGAATATGATCAGTAAAATAATCTGAAATGCCGGCGGTAAATTTACCATCTACAATTGCTTTAACATTTACTTCTGGAAAAGTAGCAAGTATTCTGTTTTCGTTATCTGAAAAATCTTTTTTGGGAGCGACAAGAGTACCGATTGAAATAATTGCGAGGAAAAGGGCAAAGATACTGACAAATATTTTATTTCTCATATTCCACCCTCCTAAAATCTGAAATAAATAAACGGATTGTATGTACTGCTTACAAGAAAAGCAAAGGTTACAATAAACAGAACTACATACCATACGATTTCAAGAACAAGAACAAGATTTTTATTCTCAATCTTTGAAATGAGTTTCTTAGCTAAATTTGCCGGAGCAGGTGTTGAGGCAATGGCAGAAATAATAACCAAAGCAATATTGCCGATAATCTTACTGGTAGTATAATCATTAATAAAGGATGTGCCGCCAAACATAAATTTGAAGTAATCTCCCATGGCGGTCATGTCTTCAAATGCAAAAAGCACCCAACCAATGATTACAACAAACAGTGCATAGAAGTGTTGAAAAAAGGCAGGCAGTTTCTTTAATACTTTATCAAGAACAAACTTTTCAAGAATAAGCAGAACCCCGTAGTATAGTCCCCAAAGCACAAAGTTCCAGCTTGCACCATGCCAAAGTCCTGTGAGCAACCATACAATAAGAATATTCCTTATCTGTTTTACCTTGCCTTTTCGGTTACCACCCAAGGGGATATAGACATATTCCTTAAACCACGTAGAAAGAGAAATATGCCAACGATTCCAGAAATCAGTTATTGATTTTGCAGCATACGGATGAGTAAAGTTTTCAAGGAAATTAAATCCGAATATCTTGCCAAGACCGATAGCCATATCCGAATAACCGGAAAAATCGAAATAAATCTGGAACATATAACATATTGCCCCAAACCAAGCAAGGCTGACAGAAATATTTGAAGTATCATTTTGTATTGAGTCCCAGACAGCTCCGACACTATTGGCAATCAGAACTTTTTTTGCAAGACCGATAACAAATCGCTTAATGCCGGTACTTGCAAGTTCAAAAGACACTTTTCTTTCGTTAATTTCCTGTGCAACAGTTGAATAACGAACAATCGGTCCTGCTATAAGTTGCGGGAAAAGAGAAATATAAAGTCCGAAATTGAGAATGTTTGGTTGAACATCGGCATTTTTACGATATACGTCAATAACATAAGACATCGCTTGGAAAGTAAAGAAAGAAATGCCTATGGGAAGACTAATATTGATAGCATTAATATTTGCATTAAAAATTGCATTTATATTATCAATAGCAAAATTGGCATATTTGAAAAATCCAAGCAACGAGAGATTGCAAATAATAGAAAGAACTAAAATCAGTTTTTTCTTCTTTTCATCATCGTCATATTTATGTATTCCAAGACCAAAGAGCCAGTTCATAATGATAGAGAATATCATCAATAATACATAAATAGGTTCTCCCCAGGCATAAAAAACGAGACTGAAAAGAAGAAGCTCAGTATTGCGGAGCTTCTTCGGAAGTACAAAGTACAAAAGAATAACAGAGGATAAAAATATTACAAAAAATTCAATACTTGAAAATAGCATATTACTTAGAACATTGAACGAATAAGATTTGAAGCTGTTTCATAGTCATTAGACACACAGTAAACAACATAAAGCCCATCAGTATATATTGTAGCGTTGTTCAGTTTCGGAACTTCTTTCGGAACATAGTCGGAATAGTCATCAATCTGGGTATTCTTACGATTTTCCATACCGCTTACAATTGACGAAATTTGACTTTCATCTGTAGCTTTAACAATAAGAATTTCTTCTGCAACACCTGCTGAGGCGGTATAGTAAGAAATATCAGAGTAACTGCCCTCACTGATACCGAAAAGGCTGACGGCTCTGCCGACATTTCCTTCTTCAAGCACTTCTTCAAACATATTTGTTTTTGATGCAATATTTGCAGCGAGAGCACTGCAAGAAAGGTTCTGTTCAGTCGGAGTCGGAGGATTGGTGGCTTCGGTAGCAGGAGCATCTGTTTCCACCAAAATAGTCGTGTTAGAATTGTTGGTAACAATACTTATTGTTGTATCATTTTCAGTAGTAATATCAGTATTTGTATCACTTTCGCTTTCCCCGACATCAGTTGTTTCATCACCGGTTGCTGTTTCAGTAACAGGCTCTGTCGTAGTTGTGGGCAAAGTTGTGTATGCGGGCAAAGATGTATTTTCCGGTTCTTTTATATCACAAGCTGTAAATGCAACAGTAAGTACCATAACAAGCACTAAAATAACAACAAATATCCTTTTTTTCATATTGTCCACTCCTTAAGCAGTAACTTTATTTATAATCCAATTAGCCCAAATTTCGCAGTTTTCTTTATTCGGATGAATGCCGTCTGACGCAACACCGCTTTTAAGTGTGCCATCATCCCCTCTGAATATTTCACCAGCATCAATAAATCGACAACCAAGTTCGGCAGCAAGCAGGGAAAGCCTGTCATTCTTTTCAGAAATACCAGCATTAGTAACTCCAAACTGACTTGAATCCTCTGCACCTTGAGAGACGGGAAGAATGCCATGAATCCAGACCTCGGCATAGGGAGCTCTCGCACGGACACCTTCAATTACTTTTGTATATGTACTAATGAAAGAGTCTGTATCATTGCCAACCTCATTTATCCCCAAGTGAATGATTATTACATCATATTGGTCACCGGCAATTTCGTCAATAATTGCAATATCGCCACCTTGAGCCTTTGTATCAAAAACGCCTTGCGTTGAAAGGCTTACACTGCCGAACAAATCTATTCTGTCGGTAACACCGTAACCTGCAAGACCTGCCACAAGCGAATCGCCGAACATAGCTATTCTCAGATTAGTCCTGTCAACAGTAGGAGCTTCGGTTTGAGCTTCTGTCGGTGCATCCGTAACATCATTGACAGTAGTATTTGTCCGGTCATTCGCATTATTTATATTATTGTTATCATCTTTGCCGCCGCAAGAAACGAATGTTAACAACACAAAGATACAAAGAATGAAAGAAATCGTTTTTTTCATATTTCACCTGAAAGCCATTATAATTATAAGAGTGTTTCAATGAGCCATTTGTCCCATTTTTCACAATATTTTTTATTCATATGTATTCCGTCGGATGAAATACCTTCCGGCAATACACCATACTCATTTCTGAATATTACACCCGCATCAACAAAACCACAACCTATTTCATCGGCAAGATTTTTCAGAGCTTCGTTTTTTATGTTGATATTCTGATTTGTAACCCCGTAACGATTTTGATTGGATGCAGAAGCGGAAATCGGGAGCATGGCATGAATAACAAATTGTGCTTCAGGATTATCGTTCATAACTTTTTCGGCAACCTTTCGATAGGCATCGATATAAGCAGCTGTATTGTTACCCACTTCGTTTATGCCTACAAGCATAATGATAATATTATATCCTTTGCCTGTGACACAGTTAAGCATCGTTTCGTTATGTCCGCTTGGTTTTTTAGTATAGATATTTGAAGTATTTGTGTTAAGTTTGCCATAATAGTCAATTCTTTCGGAATCAACATACAATGCAAGCCCCTCGACAAGCGAATCACCGAACATTGCAACCTTCCACTTTGTCTTATCGACTTGCGGATTAAAGTCATCAATAATCTTAAGAGCAAATCTCAATATCTGTTTTGCATCATTGACATTAATTTTATCATCATTGTTGACATTGCAATTTTCGACAATTATATCGGCAGGCAATCCCAAGGCATAACGAAGCACAAGTCGTGCATCAAGAAGATTGACAACACCGTCACCGTTAGCATCACCTAAAACATCGCTTGCCGCTGCCGAAATACTTAAACTGAAAATTAAAATTGTTGCACAAAATAATGCTATAAAGCGTTTCATATACTTACCTCAAATAAATTCATATTATTATACAATTTTAATCGTACCTTGTCAATAAGCAACACAAAATTTCAGTGGAGAATTAAATATATAAATATGTTCAAAATTTAGTAATAAATACAAAAACCGCTCACAAGGAACGGTTTGAATAGTCATAAAGTATCAGTCTAATGTTGGAAGTGTTGCATCTTGCGTATTAAATACAATTACATCCGTGCTTGTCATTTCAGCTACATACTTCATTCTGTCAGGCAACATGGTACCGATAATAATACCTTCTATACCATCAGCATCAAAATCGACAACCAAATCAATTTTAAGACCTAAAGAATAGGTTGCTTTTGTGATAATAAGCTTACCATCACCGTTATATTTATATCTATATTCAACACTTGGACTTGTATAAGTCATTTTTGGAACAACTGTAACATATTGCCCCATATCCCCTTTTGTGATTTCATCTACCATATCTTTGAATTCTTTATTGACTTGTGTCAGGTTTTTGAAATAACCGAAGTATATCGTTCCTCCTTCATTTAAATTAAAAGTCTGAGTCTTCAAAACAACCTTTAATATATGTTCATCGCCAACTTTTTTGAAAGAACCTGAAGCAAGAGCATTTGTGTCATTTGCTACAGCTGAATCAATTACATAAGACTTAGCTTCAACAGGGAAGCTTGCATAATAGTGAGTCGGATATTTATTATTGTAAGTATATGTATCTTCATCAATGCCAAGACTGGGTTCACCCATTGAATCCATAATGTTTTTGTATCTTATATCATTAGTTACATTTTTATATTTGCCGGCAATCTTGTTCCACAAAGTAAACTCAGATTTTGTAGTATTGGTGGTGTCTGTGGCTGTATAAATGCGACAATGATTGGGACTGTTATAAGTCTTAAGTTGATTTGATACATCAATCATATGCTGAACAACAACTTTTGAATTGTTATACGGACAGGGGATCTGAGCAGGAGCTGCATCCAAAGTCAATGCAACACGAAGGATTTTGCGGGCATCTAAAATGCTGATTACGCCGTCACCGTCAATATCCGCAGCATAATGTGCAATGGTATTGGCAGTCGGTTTTGCCTCAAGGTAGGCAGCCATTTTTAATACCTTACGTGCATCGAAGACACTGAGTTTTTCGTTTGTGCCGAATGAACTTAAATCGGCATCACCCCTCAAATACCATCCGTTGATTGAATTTTCAGGTGCTTTCCAATTATCATTCGCGGCTGATACATTGGTAAAACCAATCGAAAGAATGAATATTACAAGTGCCATAATGGCAGAGAGAATTTTAATTCTTTTCATAGCAAACATCCTTTTAGTATAAATGTACATTATTTTACAGTTTCATTATAACATATAAACGAATATTTGTAAAGATAATTTTGTAAAATTAATTTATATAATTTGTTAAAAATCATTTGACATTATGCTTGATGTTTGTTATAATATACGTTAATGTGCAGAGGTGTAACTATGTTTGAGAAAATAACGAAAGATAAAAGGTTTGATGAAGAAAGAGCCTTTTACGGATTTAAAGATATTATTGTTGAAAATTGCGAATTTTCGGGGATCACTGACGGCGAATCGGCATTTAAAGAATGTAAAAATATTACTGTCAAAGATTGTCGGTTTGAACTTCGTTACCCTTTTTGGCATGTTGACAAATTTACAATATCCGGTTCCAATATGACAGAAACTTGCCGTGCAGCATTATGGTATTGTAAAAACGGTCATGTTTCAAACACCAAAATGCACGGAATAAAAGCTTTGCGTGAGTGTGAAAACATCAGATTAAATGATGTTGATGTTATAAGTGAAGAATACGGCTGGAAATGTAATGGATTAAGATTTAAAAATTCAAAAATCACTTCCGTTTATCCGTTCTTTTTAACAAAAGATTTAACTTGCACTAACCTGAATCTGATAGGCAAGTATTCTTTTCAGTATGCCGAGAATGTCGAAATATCAAATTCCGTACTCAATACAAAAGATGCATTCTGGCACGCAAAGAACGTAATTGTACGAAATTCATTTATCAATGGGGAATACCTTGGCTGGTATTCTGAAAATCTTACACTTATTGATTGTGAGATTATAGGAACTCAACCGCTGTGCTACTGTGAAAATTTAAAACTAATAAATTGCAAAATGCATGATAGTGATTTGAGTTTTGAGTATTCTGATGTACAAGCTGATATTGTCGGCACTATCCTATCCGTCAAAAATCCTAAATCGGGCAAAATTACTGCGGATAAGATTGATGAAATCATTCTTGAAAACTCGGTAATTGAATGCACTTGTGAAATAGTCGAGAGAAATAAATAACAATGAAACGAAATGAAATTGATATGATTAACGGGAAGTTGCTTCCCAATTTAATCAGATTCACTTTGCCAATTATTGCAACTGGTATACTTCAACTGCTGTACAACGCTGCTGATATGGTGGTTGTCGGAAAATTTGCTCCCGCCGGCTCTTTGGCTGCCGTTTCCGCAACCGGAGCATTGTCAAACCTTGTTGTCAATTTCTTTTTAGGGTTTTCAGTCGGTGCCTGTGTTGTGGTTGCAAAACATATTGGTGCCGCTGATGTCAAGAGAACAAGCCGTGCTTCACACACCTCAATGGTGTTATCGATAATTTCCGGTTTTATCATTATGATTCTTGCACTCTGTATTTCTCGACCTGCTCTTCGTTGGACAGGCACTCCGGATGATATTATCGATAGAGCTGACATATATATGAAAATTTACTTCCTCGGTGCCCCTGTCAATATGTTTTATACCTTTGGTGCAGCAGTTTTACGTGCTGCCGGAGATATAAAAAGACCTCTTTTTATCTTGTCAATCTCCGGTGTTGTAAACTTTATTTTGAATTTAATATTTGTTATACCTTTTAAAATGGGTGTTGCCGGTGCTGCGATTGCAACTGTTATATCACAAGCCATGTCAGCAGTTTTGATTGGGATATACCTATTCAAAACTGACAAACCTTACGCAATCAGACGAAAACTCCTGAAAATCAATAAAGCTGAACTGAAAGAGATCGTTCGTATCGGTATGCCTTCGGGTATTCAAAGTTGCCTTTTTGCTTTTTCCAATACCCTTATTCAATCTTCAATCAATTCTTTTGGTACATTAGTGATAGAAGGCTCTGCCGCAGCGAGCAATATTGAAAGATTTGTCTATACAGCGATGAATTCTGTAAGCCAATCCACTATGACATTTACCAGTCAGAATTTAGGTGCCGGCAAAGCAAAAAGATCAAAAAACATACTGTTTTGCAGTATAGGTATTGTAAGTGTTATCGGTATTGTAACCGGCGGATTAGCCTATGTATTCAATGAACCCTTATTGAAAATTTTCCTCAATGACCCCGCTACCTTCGAATATGGTGCAATTAGACTATTGTATATTGCTGTTCCGTATTTTCTTTGCGGAATTATGGATGTACTTGCCGGCTCCCTTCGAGGTCTGGGCAGATCCATATTCCCGATGATAGTTTCACTTTTAGGTGCCGGTGCATTCAGAGTAGTTTGGATTTTAACTGTTTTTGCAGCAAATCCGACATTAGAAGTGTTGTATATTTCTTATCCTGTTTCTTGGTTATTAACAGGATTTGCACATTTCGTATCATTTACGATAGTGTATAAAAAGATTACTAAGGAGAAAACCAAAATATGAAATATAAAAATAATCCCTGTCCAGTATGTAATGAAATATTTAAGACGGGGGATGATATAGTTGTTTGTCCCGAATGCGGCACTCCGCATCATCGTGCCTGCTGGCAGAATATCGGGGAATGTGTGAATACCGGCTCTCATGGTACCGGCTTTGTTTGGAAAAGCATTATCAAAGAAGAAGAAAAAAATATTAAAAAGCAAGAACATCCTTTGATTTGTCCTGATTGCGGTAATGAAAATCACCCGAAATCAACAATTTGTGAATATTGCGGTCATTATTTTGATAGAAAAAAATCTGATAATCACACAGAAGAAGTTTATCGTGCAGGTCCCTTAAGCGTTCAAAGAGTTCATTTTGATGATTTGAAAATCGATAATATTCCTGCTGTTGAAGTTGCCGATTATATCGGACAATCTGCTCCTATATATCTTGCACGCTTTGTTAAGATGGATCAACATAAAACAAAGACAAGCTGGAACTGGACGGCAGCATTTTTAGGTCCAATCTGGTGTTTCTATCGAGGACTTAATAAGATAGGTTTAATCCTCTGTGCCATGTTGCTTTTAACCTATTTTGTAGCATTTACAAGTGCAGATTTAAAATACTACGATACCGTGTTCAGATTGTCTCAAGAAGTTGTTGCCGGCGAGATTTCACGGGATGAACTTGTTGACGAAATGACTATTGCTGCAGAAGAATACAATAAAAATGCAAAACTATCCTATGTTCGCACCGCATTAAGCAGTGGAATTTCTATTGCAGGTATGGTCATTACAGGTCTTTTCGGAAATTATTTCTACCGCAAAAAAATACATTCCGATATTATGAAAGCAAGACAAGAAGCCAACGACATGCCGACATATCAATATTTGATAAGGAAAAAAGGAAAAGGAAAAATATTTGCTGTTATCCCCTATCTGCTTTTTGCCTCTGTCGCTCAAATCTTGGTTTATTTTATCATGTCATTTTTTATGCAACTATGAATATTACAGAAAAATTTTATTTGGATTATCCAAAGCTTATTAAACTGAAAGATGATATTGACAATGTAAATGCAGTATTGTTAAATTGTGTGAAAAGCCGGAATAAAATACTCGTTTGCGGTAACGGGGGAAGTGCATCAGACAGTGAACACATTGTCGGAGAACTTATGAAAGGTTTTAATCTGCCACGACCGCTTGATGAGAGCTTAAAAGAGAAGTTTCAAAATCTTCCGGATGCCAATATACTCATAAATGGTTTACAACAAGCTATCCCTGCCATTTCTTTAGTATCACAAACTTCGCTAATCACTGCAATTGCTAATGATAATAATGCCGATTTAATCTTTGCACAACAGGTTTTTGGCTATGGAGAAAGCGATGATGTTTTAATTGCTTTATCAACTTCAGGAAATTCTAAAAATGTGTATCTTGCTGCCCAGACAGCTAAAGCCTTAGATATGAAAATTATCGCTATCACCGGAAAAGAAAATTCAAAACTTTCAGAAATTTCCGATATTACAATTAAACTTCCTGCACAGACTCCCTATGAAGTACAAGAATTTACCTTGCCTCTTTATCATTATTTATGTGCAGAACTTGAAAATAATTTATTTGGATGATGTTATGAAATATGCAGTTTTAGGTATTTTAGCCGTATTTACAACTATTCATTTAATCGACAGCTGGAAAGATGATGCAAAAAAGCGTCGCAGAACGAAACCGTTTTTGCTTATTTTGGTATTGATCTACTATTTACTTGCAACCGATTCTCCCTCTATAATGTTGATTATTGCCCTTTCATTGTCTTGGCTTGGCGATGTATTACTTATGCCTAAGGGTAATAAATGGTTTATATCCGGCGGCACCATGTTCTTATTCTCTCATATTTTCTTTGCAGCAGCATGTTTGCTCAATATAGTGACAGTCGATTTTAACCCAAAATTTTTAATATTAATTATTCCCGTTAGCTGTGTATACATAGCAATATCCATCTTGACAAGTCGCTCTATCAAAGCAAATCTTTCGAAAAAAATGTTTGTATTGATGCTGCTTTATCTGTTCTTCAACACTTTTACTAATATATGTGCATTGGTTCAATTGCTCATACTCAAATCACCGGGAGCTCTCGTCACTTATATCGGAGCAGTTTTATTCTTTGTATCCGATTGTTCCTTATATTTGGTTCGCTACCACAAAAATGAAAATATTATTTTTAAACGCCACTTTACTGTAATGCTTACTTATGTCTTAGGAGAATTACTTATCGCACAAGGCTTTTTACTTTTAGGTTAAATGTTAAAATCATTAAGTATTGAAAACATTGCAATTATTGAATCGGCACAAATTGATTTTTCCGAAGGATTAAATGTACTTACCGGCGAAACAGGTGCAGGTAAAAGTATTATAATTGATTCGATAAACTGCATTATCGGAGAAAAGACATCACGTGAACTTATTCGTACCGGTGCAAATTCGGCACGTGTTGCATCTTATTTTGAGAATTTAAGTGATGATGTTATTGCATACTTAAACGATTTAAATATTCCCGTAGATAATGATAAATCTTTATCCGTAAGCCGTACAATTTATCTTGACGGAAGAAATAATTGCCGTGTAAACGGTGTATCCGTTAATGTTTCAATGCTTAAAACAATTGGTCATAGATTGGTTAATATTCATGGTCAACATGATTCGCAGGATTTGCTCAATCCCGATATGCATATTAAGTATATTGATGCTTTGTGTGATTGTAACGAAGTATTTGATGAATACCATTCAGCGTTTTTGTCCCTGCGAGAACTTCATTCAAGAATAAAAAAACTAAAAAGCAATGAAGCTAATCGCCTTGATCGAATTGATATGCTTAAATTTCAAATTACAGAAATTGAGAATGCAAAGATTGCAATAGGTGAATATGATAAACTTAGAACTACTCGCGATATCGCACAAAATTCTCAAAATCTCATTGAAAGCCTGAATTCCATTTTATATATGCTTGACGGTTCAGAGCAAAATGACGGTGTCAAACAAATGACAAAAACCTGTGCCGATATTTTGGATAAAACGGCGGCAATTGTTCCCGCATTCAAGTTAAATGCCGATGCTTTGAATAATTGCTATTATGAAGTTGAAGCTGTAATTGACAGCGTTAATGAACATCTAAGCACCATTACATTTAGCGAAAAAGAACTTGATGCAATAAATGACAGAATTGAAACATTAGAACATTTAATGCGGAAATATGGTGGCTCAGAAGAAGCTGTGCTTTCCTATTATGACGGTATTTGTCAAGAAAAAAACGATATAGATAATTCAGACGAAATGCTTGAAATATTGCAAAAACAGTTTGAAACAGATAGTAAAACTGTTCGCGAAAAAGCATTAAACATTTCAGAAATTCGAAAAAAAACTGCAAATATTTTTGCAAACAGAATTATAAATGAGCTTAAAAGTTTGAATATGCCGTCGGTAACTTTCCATGCTGATTTTGAAAAAACACCACTCTCTTATGATGGTATTGATGCTGTTTCTTTTTATATCTCAGCAAATATTGGCGAAGCACCCAAACCTTTATATAAAATTGCTTCCGGAGGCGAGCTTGCTCGTATTATGCTTGCTATCAAACGGGTTTTAGCTGATAAAGACGAAATTCCTACACTTATTTTTGATGAGGTTGATACCGGAGTAAGTGGCTCTGCCGCTGAAAAAATAGCAATAAAAATGAAAGACATTTCAAGAAATAAACAAGTCTTATGCGTTACTCATCTTACACAAATTGCTGCTTTTGCTGATTCGCATTTACTAATTGAGAAAAAAGTTACAGGCGGAAAAACAACTACTGATGTTACAACACTTGATTTTGACGCAAGAGTTCGTGAGCTTGCTCGGATTTCAGGCGGTGTCAATATCAGCGATGCACAACTTAATAGTGCAAAAGATTATTTAGAATATGCTGCAAAATTACAAAATGGAGAAAAATTATGAAATACGGTGTATGTATTTGCTTTGACAATATTGAAGGAATAAAACAAGCAGCCGAAATTGGATATGATTATGTTGAGTTTTCCTTTCAAGCTATTGTGAATGCTGATGATAAAGCATTCAATAATATGAAAAATTTGCTTTCTGAATTAAATATAAAATGTGAAACAACAAACTGCTTTCTGCCCGGTTCTTTTAACATTTCAAGCGGCAATGCTGATATGAATGAAGTTGCAGCTTTTGTTGAAAAGGGAATGAAACGCGGACAAGAGTTAGGATTAAGGATTGTAGTTTTTGGTTCAGGTGGTGCAAAACAAATCCCTGATGGTGTAGAATTTGGCACAGCATTTAAACGTCTTTATGAATTTTTAAGAGATATTGTATCTCCGATTGCTGGAAAATATGATATTCAAATAGCAATTGAACCTCTTTGTAAAAAAGAAGTGAATATTATAAATACTGTAAAAGAAGGTGCAATGCTTGCCGTAGCAACAGGAAAGGATAATATCGCCGTTCTTGCTGATATTTATCATATGAAGGAAGAAAATGAAACATGGCAGGATATTCTCGATGTCGGTTCTCAGCTTATTCACAGTCATATTTCGAATCCCGGTTCTGATTCCAATAATGCAAAAAGAGTATATCCCACAGATAAAAATGAGTATGACTATAAAGGTTTTTTAGATGCTATTGAAAAAGTCGGCTGTAAACGTTGTTCTGTTGAAGCGTCAATTGCGGGTGATTTTTACGAAAACTTAGCAAAAACATATAAATTACTTAAGGCAATCAAATAATGAAATTCGATTTACATACTCATTCACATTTTTCAGATGGTTCTGACAGCCCATATATGATAGTTAAAAAAGCAAAAGAACTCGGTATTACTGTAGCTCTCACGGATCATAACTCCGTTGAAGGTCTTGATGAATTTGTTTTTGCAGGCAAGGAGTACGGTGTTGATGTAGTCCCCGGGGTAGAGTTTTCAACGGATTACGGCGAAAAAGAGATACATATTATCGCATTGTTTATTGATGAAGAGCATTATGACACCGTGCGTCAGCTGACAGCTTTTGCTGATACACTTAAAGAGGAAAGCAATGTTATTCTTGCTGCGAACTTAAATAAAAACGGTTATGAAGTTGATTATGAAGAGATTCGTGAAACCACAAACGACGGACGAGTAAATCGTGTTCATTTCGCTAAGTACTTAGTTGACAAAAAATACGTTTCAAGCATTAATGAAGCTTTTGAAACTCTTATAAGTAAAAAATCCGGAAATTACATACCGCCAAAACGTTTAGATGTTTTTGATACGATAGGATATATTCGCATGATGAATGCCGTGCCGATAATAGCTCACGCCCCACTTAATTTAACAATTGATGAACTAACCGGATTTCTTCCGAAAGCCAAAGATCATGGTTTAATCGGAATAGAAACTTGTTATAGCCTGTATAATGATGATACAAGCCTGAAAATGAAATTGTTAGCAAAAAAATTTGATTTATTAGAAAGTTCGGGCAGCGATTATCATGGCACATCTAAACCCGACATATCTTTGGGAATGATGAATATGGAAGGTATTTCACCCTGCGATTTTGATAAACTAAAGAACAGTATCAGCAAATAAGCAAATTTCAATCGCTGATTTTCTTAAATCACAACATTCAAAAAAATTATATATAAAATTCCATTTTAATATTGACAAATATGAGTTGGCGTATTAGTATGTTTATAAAGATCTTTAATTCGGTACAGAGAGACCAACAAGACTGCAATGAAATCGTGAAATTTTGCCTCCCCGAACACGACAACACTAAAGGTATCGACCTTACCGAAACATTAAATTAGTTAACTCCGGATTTCAAATGACTTGGAATTCGATAAAAAGGAAGGTATAACAATGAAACTCGTCTACAACATTAAAGACAAGCCCACACTCCCCAAACTTATCGTTTTTGCATTCCAGCAGCTACTTGCTATCTTAGCTGCAACAATCGCTGTTCCCGGTATTATCGGTCACGGAATGTCTCAATCTGCTGCTTTGTTCGGTGCAGGCGTCGGCACTCTCGTTTATTTGCTTTTCACAAAATTCAAAAGTCCTGTTTTTCTAGGCTCTTCTTTTGCTTTTATAGGCTCAATGTTCGCAGCATTTGGCGGTGCTGTTTCAACTGCTGCTGGTTATGCCGGTATCATTATCGGCGGTATTTTTGCAGGTCTTGTATATGTTGTAATCGCTATTGCTGTAAAATTTGCCGGTGTAAACTGGATTAACAAACTTATGCCTCCCGTTGTTATTGGTCCCACAGTTGCTATTATCGGTCTTTCCCTTGCCGGTAATGCTGTTGGTGATGCTCTTACTTTTGCAAAAACTGATGTAGGTTTTGTAATGAACACAAAAGGTTGGATCGGATTTCTATGTGCTCTTATCACTCTCTTTACTATTATGATTTGCTCTATTTATGGAAAGAAAATGATGAAACTAATTCCCTTTATTATTGGTATTCTTGCAGGTTACTTAGTAGCCACAATCTTCACTCTTATCGGTATGAAAACCGGCAATAACGATTTTATTATTGTTGACTGGTCTGCTTTTTCAAATATGCAGTGGGTACCTAATTTCACATTCCTTCAAGCTGCAAAAGGAATAAAAGAAATTGATGCAGCTTATCTTGCTTTGCTTGCTGTTGCTTATGTTCCCGTAGCTTTTGTTGTTTTCGCTGAGCATATCGCAGATCATAAAAATCTCTCAAATATTATAGAAAAGGATTTGCTTGAAGATCCCGGTCTTCACAGAACTCTTTTAGGTGATGGTGTTGGCTCAATGGTTGGTGCAATTTTCGGCGGCTGTCCAAATACAACATACGGCGAATCTGTAGGTTGTGTTGCTATCACAGGTAATGCTTCCGTTATCTCAATCTTCGCTGCTGCTGTTTTTGCAATTGCTGCATCTTTCATTGCTCCATTTGTTACCTTGCTTTCTACAATTCCTTCTTGCGTTATGGGCGGAGTTTGCATAACTCTTTATGGCTTTATAGCGGTTTCCGGTCTTAAAATGATTCAAAAAGTTGCTCTTGAACAAAACAGTAACCTTTTCACTGTTTCCGTAATTCTCATTGCCGGTATTGGCGGAATGCAACTTCAGATTGGTAAAGTTACACTTACAAGTATAGCTTGTGCACTTATTCTCGGTATTGTCGTAAACTTATTATTGAACAGAAAAAAGGCTAACTAATTATTATACCACTATGGGATGCAATAATGAATGCATCCCTTTGACTATATTGTGAGGTTCAAAATGATTCATACAATTGAAAATCCAAAAATAAAAGTATCAGTAAAAGAAATTGGTGCTGAACTTACTTCATTTTTTGATAAAGAAAACAGCATAGAGTATTTATGGCAGGGAAATCCGGATATTTGGAGCGGTCAAGCTCCAATATTATTCCCGATTATCGGCAGACTTCTTAATGATAAATATACCCTTAACGGTAAAGAATATTCAATGCCAAAACATGGTCTGGTGAGAAAGAAAGCATTTTCGTTAATCGAAAAGAAAAATGATGAAATGACATTTTTAATCACAGCAGACGATAATACAAGAGCAGCATATCCTTTTGAGTTTGAGCTTTATGTAAACTATAAATTAATTGACAGAAAACTTGAAGTAAAACATACTGTCAAAAATATAAATAATATAACCATGTATTTTTCTATCGGTGCTCATCCTGCATTCAATTGTGAAATCGGAGATTATCTTGAATTTGATGAAAATGAAACACTCATTTCTGAAAAAATAGATTTAATCGACTCAATTCGTATTGATGATACATACCCTGTTTTAAACAATGAAAAGAAAATTGTTATAACTAAGGATATTTTCAATGAAGATGCTTTGATTTTATCAGGTATTAAATCAGATTATATTACTCTTAAAAGTAATAATCATAACAGATTTGTTCGCTTTTATTTAGGTAAGCCGAAATATTTAGGTATTTGGGCAAAACCCGGTGCTCCATACGTTTGTATTGAACCTTGGGATGGGGTAAACGATTCATATCATAAGAAAAGTGATTTTTCACAAAAAGATGCTATACTCCGCCTTGAGCCACAAAAGGCATATGAATTTATTTGGACAGCAGAAATTTAAATATAGACAAATTTAATAATTTATACTTGACAAATCATAAATTTTATATTATAATGTAGTTGAAAGAGAGGGAAGGTAATGGATGATGAATATACTCCCGAAATAGTCAGTGTCATAGATGATGATGGCTCTGAGTATCTTTTTGAAGAGCTTGACAGAATTGAAACCGATAACGGCAAATATATAGCTTTGCTACCGGTTTTAGAAGATGATGCTGTTATTGACAATGATGATGAGGGTGTTGAAGTATTGATTTTAAAGGTCGATGAAGACGACGGATCACCAATTCTCTCTCAAATCGAAGACAGTAAGGAATACGACGAAGTTTGCAAAATTTTCGAAGAACGCCTTATTGAATTCGACTAAAGTTTTTGCCTGGCCGGTTCGATAATTTACGTTTATAAGGGAACCCAACATTAACTTTAATTGGCACGATCAAAACGACGGCAGATTGCAGACCTCCCGGTATAATTTATCGGACGAAGGGAGCGTGAACCCATCGAATCGGCGCCGCCCTGTACATCAGTGCAGTTTCATTAGGCGTACTCCGGTCGGCCGGGTATGTAATATGAGGAAGTCCGGCGACTCTCCTCATATTTTTATTTTTAAAACAAGGAAAACTTATGATTTATTTTGATAATTCTGCAACTACACCGGTGTCTAAAAATGCTGCAGATGCAATGCATGACATGCTTATTAAAAATTTTGGTAATCCTTCAAGCACACATTTTTTAGGTATAAAAGCAGCTAAAGCTCTTGATGAAGCAAGACAAAATGTAGCAAGTGCAATTGGTTGCGATAAGGAAGAAATATACTTTTCAAGCAGCGGCACTGTTGCAAATAATACTGCTATTTTTGGTTCTGTGTTGCTTAATCGTCGAAAAGGTAAGCGAATAGTTACAAGTTCTTTGGAGCATCCCTCTGTTTCCGAATGCATGAAACGATTATCTGATGAAGGCTTTGATGTAGTATATTTGCCGGTTGACAAAAACGGTAATTACTCTCTCGAGGACTTAAAATCAGCTATAACAAAAGACACGATCTTGGTTAGCATAATGCTTATAAACAATGAAATCGGTACAATTAACGATGTTAAGAATATTAAAAAAGCTGTCAAAACAGCAAATAGTCCCGCGATTATTCATTGTGATGCTGTTCAGGCATTTGGGAAAATTAATATCAAACCTTCCATGTTAGGAGTTGATTTAATGACAGTCAGCTCGCATAAAATTCACGGTCCCAAAGGTGCAGGTGCTTTATATGTTCGAAGGGGTTTAAACATCAAGCCCTATATTTTGGGTGGTGGTCAGGAAAAAGGACTAATTGCGGGAACTGAAGCAATGCCAGCAATCGTTGGTTTTGGTGAGGCTTGTAAAGAAATCAATTACAAAGAACAATATGATTATATACTGAATTTAAGAGACTATGCAGCATCAAAAATTTCACAGATTGATAATGTTTTTATTAATAGTCCGGAAGATGCATTGCCTTATATTATCAATATCAGCATCCCGAAAGTACCATCAGAGGTTACAGTTAATTTTATGAGCGAAAACGGCATTTGTGTGTCTGCCGGTTCAGCTTGTAAAAAAGGACACAGAAGTGATGTCCTTACAAAAATCGGACTCTCTCCCGAAAGATTGGACTCAAGTATTCGCATAAGTTTCTCCGCGAACAATACAACCGATGAGGTTGATATTTTCATTGACAAATTAAATCAAGTTATTCGAAAGGTCAGAACGTGAAAGAAGTAATTTTAATTAAAAATGGTGAACTTGCCTTAAAAGGACTTAACAGAAATACTTTTGAGGATATGATGATAAAGAATATTCGTTTCCGTCTACGTGATTTGGGAAAGTTTGAATATCAAAAAGCACAGTCAACTATAAAAATCGAACCACTTGATGATGATATAGACTTTGATGAAGTTGTAGAAAGAATAAGTAAAGTATTTGGAATTTCCGCTTATTCTCGTGCTATAGCATGTGAAAAAGATTTTGAAATTATCAAAGAAGCAGCTGAAAAATTTTTAGGTGAAGAATTAGAAGAAGTAAGCACTTTTAAAGTAGAAGCAAAACGTGCAGACAAGCGTTTTCCGATGACATCTCCCGAAATATCAAGAGAACTTGGCGGTTATTTATTATCTAAACACCGCAATTTATCTGTAGATGTCCACAATCCTGATATAACCGTTACTGTTGAAATTCGCGACACACAGGCGTTTGTTCGCGGCAATCAATTAATGGGTGCAGGCGGTATGCCAATCGGCTCTGCGGGAGATGCCGCCATTATGATTTCAGGCGGAATTGACAGCCCCGTTGCCGCATATATGATGGCAAAAAGAGGTTTGCGACTTACCGCAATACATTTTGCATCGCCTCCTTATACAAGCGAAAAAGCCGAAATAAAAGTCCATTCTTTGCTTTCAAAAGTGGCAAAATATAGCGGAAGAATTGGTTTGTTAACAGTTTGCTTTACAGATATTCAGGAAGCCATTCGCGATAATTGTCCGGAAGAATATTTTACCCTCGTAATGAGAAGAATGATGGTGCGAATCTCACAAAAGATTGCAAAAAAAGAAAAGTGTTTAGCGTTGATTACCGGAGAAAGTCTTGGGCAGGTAGCAAGTCAAACTCTTCCTGCAATAGTTGTAACCGATGCGGTTGCGAAAATTCCGATACTCAGACCTCTTATAGGTATGGATAAACGCGAAATCATTGAGATTAGTCGAATGATTGATACTTTTGATATTTCCATTGAACCATTTGAAGATTGTTGCACAGTATTTACCCCCAAACATCCTCGCACTCGTCCTACCATTGAGCAGCTTGAGGAAATTGAAAGTGCATATAACTGGGATGAGCTAATTGAAACTGCAGTAAATACTGCAAAATTTAAAGCAATAAACTAAATTTTTGAGGCTAAACATGTTGCGATATAAAAATAAAACATTTAAGATAATGTTAGTCGGAGACCCACATATTACCGCAAATGAAAAATCCGAAAGAGATAAATCTTCTTTTCGTGATTATATCAAATTTCAGCGTGCAGCTTTAGACAATATCAAGCCCGATTTAGTTGTTTTAATGGGCGATAATCTTTCAGCTGATAATGCGGATGATTTTAAGAAAACTCTTGATAAGATGGTTGAACCTTATATTGATGCTTGTGTGCCGTTTACTGCAGTTTACGGCAATCATGATTTTGAACACAAATTTAACAACAGGGAAGAAATGGATAAGATTTACAAGTCTTATGATTTATCTTATTTCTTAAAGAGTGAATACACAAATGAATATGGTGATTATGTTTTACCGATTTATTCAGGAAGCACTGTTTCTAACTTGATTTTCTGTATGTATTCAGGAAACAGGTGTGAAAATCAAGAAGTATCAAAATATGCCTATATTTTACCCGAACAAATTGCATGGTATGAAAAAACTTCCAAAGAAATTTCTGAAAAATACGGTAAAAAAATCCCTTCAATTCTAATACAACATATTCCCGTTTGTGAAGAATTTGAACTTTGTAAAAAAGTTTCGGCAATAAGAAGAGTGGCAGATGGCGTACCCGGATTGTCATTAAATAAAGATGATACTTATGTCCTTAATTGCAAAACCGGAGTAAAGGGATATATGGGCGAAGCCCCTTGCACTCCCGATTATAACAGTGGACAATTTGCTTCTTGGAAGAAGATGGGAAATATTATAGGAGCATTTTTCGGACATGACCATATGAATGATTTTGTTGGTTATGTTGATGATATAATGCTTGCACAGTGCAAAACTGCAAGTTTTCGTGTCTATGGCGACGGACTTAAGCAAGGTGTTCGAGTAGTAGAGCTTTTAGACGGTTATGACAAAATATATAATACATATATGCTTCGTTATCGTGATATATTTGGAACCGAAAATGAAACAATCCATGGCTCAGAGCTTATACCGGACAGAATAACAAAATTTTTCGATAAGGATGAAAGGAGAGACCTATGCTCCATTTTATTATCGGTCCTGCAAAATCCGGAAAAACAACAAAAATCAGAGACATCCTGAAAAATCAAGTTCACGCCGGAAATAATAAACTGCTTTTGTTAGTCCCTGAGCAGTTTTCTTTTGAGTCTGAACGAGAAATGCTTAGAATCATCGGTTCTGCAAACATAAATAAAATACAAATCACAAGTTTTACAAGATTGGCAAGCAGAACACTTAATGAGAATACTACTTCAAATTTGGATGAAATTGACGAAGCAGCAAAGGCAGCATTGCTTTCTTATTCTATGATTCAAATTCGTGATGAGCTTTGTTATTTTCCCAAAAAAATATTTGATGCAGAAACTATTGCTGACTTGATTAGAATAGATGCAAAAATGAAATTAGCAGGGATAACTACTGCCGACTTACTCAGCATTGCATCAAAAGAAAAACCTGAAAGTGCGTTTTATAAAAAATGCACAGATGTTTCTTTAATTCTTGATTTATATAACGGTTTAATTGAAAATAGATTTATTGATAAAAGTACAGTATTAAGCCGTTTAGCGGAATACTTAGAGAGTAGCGATGATTTTTCTGATTATACAATCTGTATTGACGGCTTTCGACATTTCTCTCATGCAGAATATTTAATAATCGAACAACTTTGTATTAAAGCAAAAGATGTATATTTTAGCATTTGCTCTCGCTCTGCATATGGTGCAGATAATCCGGACAATGTTTTTGCTCATCCTATTAAAATAATGAATCGAATAAGGGATATAGCAAAAAAACATAAATTAGAGATTGATACAGATTATAAGATTCTTGATAACAGTGGCAGATACAATTCAAGCGAACTTCAACTGTTAGAATCTTATATATTTGCAAAAGAAAAAGAAGAACATGAAAGTACACCGAAAGATATTACAATCAATTACGCTCCAAGCATTATTAAAGAATGTGAAATAGTTGCACACGAATGCAAAAGATTAGTCCGTGAATGTGGTATCAGAGCAAGAGATATTACAATTATAGAGCGTAACGAAAAAGAATATGACAGTTTGCTTGTAGCTGCACTTAAAAAAGTAAATTTACCCGTTTTTGAAGATAAGCGACATTCAGTAATAGATGAGCCATTAATTCGCATGGTGCTTGCAGCAGTAAAGGCAGCATCTCATAATTTCACCGGTGATGAGCTTTGCAGATATGCCAAATGTCAGCTTTCACCATATTCATTAGAAGATATTTGTGAGCTTGACAACTATGCTTTGATTTGGGAAATAAAAGATAAAGATTGGCTTGAAGATTGGACTGAAAACCCTGACGGTCTTGGACGGTCTTTTAATGAAAAATCAGCAGAGAAACTGGAAAGAATTAATGCAACCCGAAAAGCACTTGTTGAGCCTATTAGAAAATTACAATATCGACTTGATGAAGGAGAGCCTTATGAACAAGTTACTGCTGTATATGATTTCTTAATTGAAACAAAAGCGGATGAGCAATTACGTATCCACTGCGATAATTTATACAAAGAAGGCTTTGAAGAAGAAGCCATTGACTGTGCCAATACTTGGGATTTATTGATGAATGTTCTAAGCAATATTTTAGTAATCATAGATGAAAGAGTAAACCCTAATGACTTCTATTCGTTATTGAATACGTATTTATCATCATTCAGTATCGGCGAAATTCCGCAAGGTCTTGATGAAATCAGAATCGGTAATGCTGACAGAATACTCATAGGCTCGCCTAAAATTGTTTTTGCAGTTGGAGTGTGTCAAGGAAATTATCCTAAAGTTAAGGAAAACAAGGGTATCTTTTCCGATAAAGAGATGTGGAAATTTGCAGACGCATATCCGGATTTTGCAGATAGTCCGGAAGCCGCAGCATTGGAAGAAAGATTTATAATGTATTCCGTTATTACAGCCCCGACTGATAAACTGTATTTGTCATACTCTGCAACAAGTGATAATGAAGAAAAAATACCCTCAGTAATCTTTTCTGAAGTTCGTGCATTATTTCCAAACATTCAGACAAATTATCCGACAAATGATGTAATATCAAATATCGAGAGCCTTAGTGATGCTTATGCAATGTATGCTAAACTAATGCGTGTAAAAAACAAAGATTTTTATTTACTTGATAAATATTTTTCTCAAAAACCAGAATTTGATGATAAAATTAAACGATTAAAGAAGCTTTCTTCCTGCTCACCGATTGAATTTGAGAATAAAAATAATGCAGTAGCCCTCTTTGGCAAAAATATGAAAGTGTCTGCAACAAAAGTAGAGGACTACCATCATTGTCAGTTTTATTACTTTTTGCGACACGGCTTAAACATTAAAGAACGAAAAATACAAACCATTGATGAGAGAGTTGAAGGTCTTATTTTCCATTATGTTTTGGAAAATATTATAACTGAGTATTCAACAAAAGCACTTTCTGCATTCTCTAAAACAAAAATTAGAAAAATAGTGAAAGATAAAGTTGAAAAATATATCCAAAGCGATTTGGGGAATATGTCAAACAGAATGAATTTCATAGTAAATTCATATTGCAGAACTATTGAAATCTTGCTTGAGCGGATGCTTGACGAGTTACAGAACAGTTCGTTTGAACCGGTTTGTACAGAGCTTGAAATTGGCAAAGACATCAATGCTTATGAAATAATGCTCGATGATAACGGGAAAGTTGAAATTGTGGGAAAAGTTGATCGTGTCGATAAAATGATAGGACAAAACAATGATTTTGTTCGGGTTATTGACTATAAGACAGGCTCAGTTGATTTTGATTTAAATGATTGCTTATACGGAACTCGTCTTCAAATGCTACTTTACTTAAAATCTATCTGTAACAGTATCAGTAAGTTTTCAGGTTTGCCTGCTGGCGTTTTGTATTTTCCCGCAAGAATTGGCAGTGGCAATTTGAACCGCAACGCAAGTGAAGATGAGATTGAAAATCAGAGCATATTAAACGGAAAACTCGGAGGTTTTGTTATAGATACTCCCGAAGTTCTTGAAGGCATAGACAGCACAAAGAGGTATATATGGCTTAATGTAAAAATTGATAAGAACGGAAAACTATTCGGTAACGGTCTGATTTCATTAGAGACACTCAATTTATTGCATAACAAAATTGATCAAATTATCAATGAAATGGGTATTAACCTTCATGAAGGAAAAGTTCCCATATCCCCTTTAACAGATTCCGAGAAAGAAACGCCTTATAAATGCAGATATTGCGGTTTTTCAAGCATATGTCTTAATAATTATGACAGTCCGAGGGTTAAAAAGAAAAGAAAACAAAGTGAAGTAATATCATTTCTGAAAGGAGAGGACGAAGATGGCAACCTTTACGCCGACACAGGAACAACAGAAAGCGATTGATTGTTCGGGAAATAACATTCTCCTCTCTGCTGCCGCAGGTTCCGGAAAAACAAAAGTTTTAGTTGACAGAGTAATGAGAATACTGAGCGAAACCGGTGCACCCGAAAGATTGTTGATTGTAACTTTCACAAAAAAAGCTGCTGCCGAAATGAAATTTAAAATCATCAGCGAGTTATCGACCCGTCTGGCAGATGATCCAAATAACTACAAATTAGCCCAAGCTTCAATGAAAATTGATATGGCACAAATTTCAACGATTGACTCTTTTTGCATTAAAGTTGTCCGTGAAAATGCAGGTTTACTTGAATTAACTCCGACTTTTAGTATTATTTCTGATGCTGAACTTGCATTATTTAAAACTAAAGCAATGACCGCAGCCATTGAAGAAATGCACGAAAAGAAATCAGATGGCTTTTTTGCTGCAACCGAATTGTTTATGACTGACAGAAATGATGAACTAATTGATTCAGCTATATATTCCTTGTATGATAAATCACAATCCCAATCAAATCCGGATGAATACTTAAAAGGTCTCCTTAATATGTACAAAGAAGATAGTCATATTCCTGAAACAATATGGGGGCAAACTATACTTGAACATATAACATGTATCCTTGATTGTGCTTTAGAAAAGTATTCTTTGGGGTATTCTGAAGTTGATTTTGAGGGCATGGAGACAACAAAAAAGATACTTGAAGATGAGCGTGATTTCACTGAAGTATTCCGTGAAAAAATCCAAAACATAAAAACAAATGATGATTGGGATAAAATTCTTTTCCATTATTCTGAAGTCATAAATTCTCAGGGAATGTTTGTTACTTGGAAAGGGAATAAGGAATATAAAGATATTTCTGACAAGGCAAAACTTTTCCGAGACAGAGGAAAGGAGTTATTAAGAAAAGTAGCAAGTTTAATAAGCACACTTCCAACTTCCGAACAACATGCAGAGGAAAACAAATTCATTTATCCCGTAGCCGAAAGCTTTTTTGAAGCAGTTAGTTTGTACAGAAAATATCTTGATGAGCTTAAACAAGAATCTGGTGTATTGGAATTTATTGATGTTCTTCATAAAGGTTTGGATCTGCTGCAGAACAATCCCGCACTTTGTGAATCATATCGTCAATCATTTGATGAGATTCTTATTGATGAATATCAAGATACAAACAATGCACAAGATGAATTCTTCCGCTTGTTGTCAAACGGAAAAAATCTATTTATGGTTGGCGATGTAAAACAAAGTATTTACGCTTTTAGAGATGCAAATCCGGAAATATTTACCGACAAATTCAAGCGTTTTCAAAACACGGATGACGGTATTGCATTAACTTTATCGAAAAATTTTCGTTCTGATAAGGATATAATTGATAATGTAAACTTTATTTTTGAGCAACTGATGCAAGAAAAGTTAGGCGGAATTGATTATAAAAATGACCGTCTTGTATGTCATAATGATGAAATTAAGGAAGAATGCGGTTTTCAAATATATGTAGGAGAAAAAGATTCAACCGTTCAAGATGAAGCAAAATTTATTGCAGAATATATTGAGAAATCAACCATTGAAAATCGCAATAATTACGGCGATTTTTGCATTTTATTAAGGTCAAGAACGAAGGCTCAATACTATGCCGAAGCACTTGAATACTACAATATTCCTTACAGTATTGATACAAAAACAAATCCGTTAAAAGCTGACGAAACAAATCTATTAACCGCCTTGCTGACCGTAATTGACAATCCGCTTGATGATGTATCTTTAGTCGCTGTTTTATTTTCACCTATGTTCGGATTTTCTATTGATGAGATTTCAAAAATCAGAATGGTAGATCGCTCAACATCAATATGGCAAAATATAAATTCAATTATTCTTGATGAAAATAATGAATTATATGAAAAACTAAAGTCATTTACAGATAAAATTACTGAATATCGCACACTTTCATCTTGTATGAATATCTCCGCTTTTATCCGTAGAATAATACATGAAACTGACTTTGATCATATTGCAAAATGTTTGAAAAATGCTGAGAATGTTGACCAAAACATTACTGACCTGCTCAAATATGCTGAAAGCTATGAAAGCAACAATACTATTGACCTACACGGCTTTTTGAGATTTTTATTCTATGTAACAAAAAATCAAAATGATACAGAGAAAAATGTTACATCAGGCACCGGTAATTTTGTCAAAATTATGACTGTACATGCGTCTAAAGGTCTTGAGTTTCCTGTAGTTTTTGTCGGCGATTTATTCTCAACGGGGAACAGAGATAGAGGGCAACTTCGACTACATAAAACGACCGGTCTCGGCATGAAACTTATTAACCGAGAGAAATATCAAAACTATGAAACTTTAGGTTTTACTGCTGTAAAATTGGCAAATGAAAAAGATGAAGCGGCTGAAAAACTCCGTCTATTATATGTTGCATTAACACGTGCCAGAAATAAAATAGTTCTCTGTTTTCCGGATCCTTCCAGATCTGGATTTACCGCCTCTCTTAAAAGTAATTGTACAACTGTTAATCCTGCGAAAGTTACTTTACATCCTTACGAAATTTTTTCCGCAAACAGTTTTGGTAATTTGCTTGTATATTCGCTATTTAGACACAATGAACTTACCTCTTTACGGGACAAGTTTGATATGGCTTTACCCTTATTGCAAAGTGATTCAAGAGCTCATTCAGACATCATTCAAGGACTGTTTGAATCAACCGATATAAATAACGAACCGGAACAAGATGCAATTATTGACGAAGAACAATTTCATGAGTTAAAAAAGCGTGCTGACTATATCTATCCATATCTTGAACTAAATTCTTTCATGGCAAAACGCTCTGCATCTTTTTCAAATAAAGCTTTTAACTCAACATACGTAGCAAAATCGGTACCTTTGTTCATGCAAGGTGATATAATGACACCCGCAGCTCGAGGAACTGCTTATCATAACTTCTTGCAACTCTGCAATTTTAAAAAACTTGCAGAAAATCCCACTGCAGAAATTGAAAGAGTATCTAAACAGGGCAATATGACCAAGCAAGAAATCGAAATATTAAACCCATATCTTTTATCTAAATTTGCAAAAAGTGATATAGGTCAAGCAGCAGCAAATGCTGACGAGATATATCGAGAATTAGAATTTAATATTCTTGTTAAACCGGAAGTTGTTTATGACAATGTGCCGGATTACGCAAAAGATGAAGAAATTCTTATACAAGGTATGATTGACTTGGTTTTCATCAAAGACAAAAAGGCATATATCGTTGACTACAAAACAGATAGAGTAAAAGATATACACGATTTGTTAGAAATATATTCAAAACAGATGGAATTCTACAAAATAGCAGTCCAAGAAATCTTCGATATTCCGGTTAATGATACTTTACTTTACTCTCTTCCTTTAGGAACAGCAATAAGCACTCTCTAACAATAAACCTCGCCGATTGCTCAGCGAGGTTTGTTATTTTATAACAAATAGCAATTAAGAATCAAGTAGTTGAACTCTTTCAAGCTCTTCTTGAGCTCTTTTTGCACGCATCTTTTCAAGGTCGAGATACATTTTATTTCGTGTGTTCTTATCAATATTGTAAAACACCATCGGTATAAGGGATAGAGCATCAAAAATTAAGCGAGGACCGAATGCAATAATAAATAATCTCCATTTGGTGTCAGCTGTTTGAATGGCATCTTCTCCTATCTGATAACCTGCCCAGCTTTCCAAGAGTTTAGCATTTATAACATTAAGAATAATATTTTTTACCTTTGTGATGTAGTTTCGAACAAGCGAAATAGTAGCTTCTAATCTATAACCGTTTTGCCACTCGAAATAGTCAAGGACTTCAAAGTTTATTTCATTGCCGATGACCTTGCCCAATGCATAAAATGTCATTTCAAGTACATTACCGGCTGCAAAAATCAATGTCATAGGTACTCGTTTCAGATATAAACCTTTTTCTTTTCCGCCAATAAGACCAAACAAGAAAAATGCTGTCTCCGAAATGAGAATAGAACCACGATTCATAAAGAACAGTGTTTTTGTTGAGAATCTCGCTCTGAATTTCGGCACGAAGGCATATGACGCATACGAAATTGGACTTCCGGCGATACCGCCAACAGTTGGCAATAGGTTAAAATTTAAAACGTCATTATAGTATAAATCCTCGCCGGTGCCAACATTTATACCGTCAACAAAATCCGTAAGAACATTAATCAAAAGCGGTTTGTTTCTGAATATTGCAAATATACCTTTTATCGGGTTTGGGGCTTTTTCAGATTGCGGAACTCTTTCCTTTGACATAATGTACCACATAATGGTGGGTAATGTTGCCCATACCCACACAACCGTTTTGAAAGCAACAAAAGTTTTGGCTAGCCCGATTTTAATTACATTATTGGCAATCAAGTCCATTAAAACACCAACGATTTGCTGTGGTAATTTTTCTATTAAACCAGCGACAAATTTTGAGCTGACAAGCAGGGAAGTTCGTTCATTTGGGTTTGGCGTAAACACATTGTTGATGTAACCACCTCCTCCAAAAAATGCTCCGATGGTTTCATTTACGTAACAAAGAATCATATAGGAAACAAGTTTTGATTGCTCGTCTTTACCCTTAATTTCAGCAATGAGAGGAAGAAAGCAAGTGTATATTCCGGTTATTAGCGAAGGTATAAGTGATAAAAATTGGAACGGTTTAAATTTTCCCCAACGGGAACGCATGTTATCAATAATCGCAGCCGAAACCGGATCGTTTACCATATCGTAAATACCTAAACCAACTTGTGCCTTAGCAAAAGCAGTAGGCGAAATTCCATAAATCTTATAAAGCCAAATATCTGAACCAACATCATATTTTCCTAAACCAACTCCGCCAAAAGCAGAATACAAAATGAAAGCAATTCTTTCTTTTGTTGAACAGAAAAGGCGATTCATATATGCTTTATTCAAAGTAGTCGATTCTTTCAAATCTCTGTTTGGTACTTTATCCGACATTTAATTTCGCCTCCTTCTCTCTTTTCTTTTTAAGTTCAGCTTCTTGTTGAAGTTGTATTTCAGTCAATCGTCTGTACTGTTCCTGTCGTATGTCTTCCGGCTTCATCTCGCTTTCAACCATTTCAAAATATTCTTCAATGGGAATACCCCCAACATAACATTGTTTGTGTTTAACTTCTATATTCTGTTTTTGAGTCATCACATCAATAACTACATTTAGAATTTGTGTTCCAAGATACACATATGCACCTATTGATAAAGTTCCTATAACAACCGAATTTTCACCCATAATACCAAAACAAACAATACTTCCGACAGTAAAAATCAAAATAAAAACATCTTGAATATAATTTCTAATATTTCCCTTAGGTGAGCATGCAAGTGTATTTAATATAAAATGAACAAAGGTTGCTAAAATTGAAAGCAATAAGAATATTACACTGAATAAAAACAATGTTGAATCTGTGCATTTAGGAAGATTTAAGAAAGGAGTAAGACTTAATTTATCAGCATTCTGTATAACTGTAATTAAAGAAACATCAAGTTCAATCGGCTCGAACGGTGCAAAAAATTTGCATTTTGCCAAAGGTAAGCATAGTGCAGCAATAGGAAATATATTAGTAAATATTCGCACAATAGCAAGTTTTGAGCCGACGAATGAATATTTAATTCTATCGATTTTCTTTTGAAAATGATAGTATTGCACTTCCGCCTTGTCAGCATCTTGCATAAGTCTTTCTTGCAGGTCATAAACAAACACATTTGCATCACAAAATGGGCAATGTTGCTTCCAATGATACCATCGCAATTCTTTTTTGCATTTCGGACATTTTGCCATATAATCACTCCTTTTCGTATATTTTACTATATTTCTTATTAAAAATCAAGAGAAATTTAATAAATTGAACAAATTTAGCATATTTGTATCAGAATAGAAATAATGCTTGACAAAAATTAAATTATTCGATATAATTAAATGAATTGAATATCAAAAACTATGACGAAGAGGTCAGTATTAAACGCTTTCAGAGAGCTGTCGTTTGGTGAGAGACAGTAAGTAAATAATATTGATGTAGCTTCCGAGTTGAAGGGAAGAAAGCGAGAGTGAGTAGAACCCTTCCGAGAATACTGCGTTAGTGTGAAGAAGCGGTGTTTGCTTTTTGCATACACAACTTGAGTGGTACCGCGAGTCAGTTTGACCCGTCTCAAGATTTCCTTGAGATGGTTTTTATTTTTTGAGGTTGATTATGAACGAAAATAGAATTACAGGAATCGATGTTAAAATTCGTGAAATGGCAGGTCGTATTAAAGAACTGCGTGAAATTTCGGGTTTGAGTGCTGAAGATATGGCATTACGTACCGGTGTAGATGTTGAAGAATATATCCTCTGCGAAGAAGGTAAAAGTGACCTCAATTTCGCATTTTTATATCGATGTGCTCTTGCTTTTGATGTAGACGTTACTGATTTAATTGAGGGAAGCAGTCCAAAACTTAAGACATATACCTTAACACGTGCAGGTGACGGGCAAAAAATCGAACAAGCTCATGAAATGATTTATTACAATATGGCAAGCGGATTCAAAAATAGAATTGCTGACCCTCTTTATGTTGTTAATAAATATTCTGATGAGGCATATTATTCTGATATTGAACTTACAACTCATATCGGTCAGGAATTTGACCTTATTATAAGTGGCTCAATGAAGGTTCAAATAGGCGAACATACCGAAATATTACATGAAGGAGACGTTATCTATTACGATTCATCAATTCCTCACGGAATGGTAGCTGCCGGTGGTAAAGACTGTATTTTTTATGCTGTTGTTCTTCGTCCTCAAGACACTGTTGATTCGGTTGTTGAAGTCAAGGAAAAACGCATTGATGCCGCTAAATATGATGAGAATGAAAGAGTATATCATAAATTTGTTGATACAGTTGAGGACGAAAACGGACTTCTTAAAGAAATTAAATTTAAAAACACCGATTCATTTAACTATGCATTTGACATTGTTGATATTTTAGGTCGTGAAAAACCTGATAAACTTGCAATGGTTCATATTGCAAATGATGGTACGGAAGAAAAGTTTACTTTCAAAGACATCAAAGATAAATCGAACCAAGTTGCAAACTATTTTACAAGCTTAGGAATTAAGCGTGGTGATAAGGTAATGCTTATCCTCAAACGTCACTATCAGTTCTGGTTCTCAATTCTTGCTCTTCACAAAATCGGAGCTATTGCCATTCCTGCAACTAATATGCTTGTTCAGCACGACTTAACTTATAGATTTAAGGTTGGAGGTATTTCCGCAGTTGTATGTACCGCTGACGGCGAAACGGCACACGAAGTCGATAAAGCTGAAGCCGAACTTGACATTTCATTAACAAAAGTTATTGTAAACGGTGATAGGGAAGGTTGGCATAACTTTAATGATGAATATTCATTATTTAGTCGCAGATTCCGCCGTCGGGATAATTCCCCTTGCGGAAACGACCCAATGCTTATGTTCTTCACATCAGGTACAAGCGGGTATCCGAAACTTGCCGCACACAATTATAAACATCCCTTAGGTCATTTTGTTACAGCAAAATATTGGCACAGAGTTGATCCTGATGGTCTTCATTTGACTATTTCAGATACTGGTTGGGCAAAATCTTTATGGGGCAAGCTCTATGGTCAATGGCTTTGCGAAGCTGCAATATTTGTATATGACTTTGACAAATTTGATGCAGAAAAAATCTTACCGCTGTTTACAAAGTATCATATTACAACTTTCTGTGCTCCTCCCACAATGTACAGAATGCTTATAAAACAAGATCTTTCACGTTTTGATTTATCTTCAATCAAACACGCATCCATTGCCGGTGAAGCACTTAATCCTGAAGTATTTCGCCAATTTGAAAAAGCGACCGGACTTCGTATTATGGAAGGCTTCGGACAGAGCGAATCAACAGTTATTATTGCCAATATTGCAGGCGACAGTCACAAAATCGGTTCAATGGGCAAACCTGTTCCAATTTACGATGTTCATCTTCTTGATTCTGACGGAAATGATGTTAAACCCGGAGATACCGGTGAAATCTGTATCAATATCAAGGATGGTATTCCTTGCGGACTTGCATACGAATACTACAACAGTCCCGAAGTAACAGCAGAAACTTGGCGAGAAGGTTATTATCATACAGGAGACCTTGCTTGGAAAGACGAAGATGGATTTTATTGGTATGTCGGTCGTGCCGATGACCTTATTAAGTCAAGTGGCTATCGCATAGGTCCGTTTGAAATTGAAAATGTTATTATGGAACTTCCTTATGTTCTTGAATGCGGTGTTTCTGCCGCTCCGGATGAAGTCAGAGGACAAATTGTAAAAGCATCTATTGTTTTAGTTCCCGGGACTGAAGGTACTGATGAACTTAAGAAGGAAATTCAGAAATATGTAAAAACCAATACCGCACCCTATAAATATCCGAGAATTGTGGAATTTAGGGATAGTTTACCCAAAACGGTCAGCGGTAAGATTATTAGAAGTAAACTTTAATAGAAACAAGAGGGATTGTAATGGCAAAAGAACTTGCAAAACAATATGATCCGAAAATGGTAGAAGATCGTATTTATAAAACATGGCTTGACGGAAAATATTTTCATGCTGAAATAAATGAAGGAAAACCGTCATATACAATAGTAATTCCACCTCCCAATATTACAGGACAACTTCATATGGGACATGCTCTTGATAATACTTTGCAGGATATCCTTATCCGCTTTAAGCGTATGCAGGGTTTTGACACACTTTGGCTTCCCGGTACCGACCATGCATCCATTGCTACAGAAGCAAAGATTGTTGAAGCCATGCGTGAAGATGGTATTACAAAAGATGATATAGGTCGCGAGGGATTCTTAGAGCGTGCTTGGGAATGGAAACGTACTTACGGCGGTCGCATCATTGAACAACTTAAGAAATTAGGTGCTTCCTGCGACTGGGATCGTGAACGATTTACTATGGATGAAGGTTGCAATCGTGCGGTTATTGAAGTATTCGTAAACCTTTACGACAAAGGACTTATCTATCGCGGTGCACGCATGGTTAACTGGTGCCCGACATGCGGTACAAGTATTTCCGATGCTGAGGTTGAATATGAGGAAAAAGACGGCAATTTCTGGCATCTTTATTATCCGGTAAAAGAAACCGGCGAGTTTTTAGAGCTTGCTACAACCAGACCTGAAACTATGCTCGGAGATACTGCAGTTGCAATTAACGCAGATGACCCAAGATATAAGCATCTTCATGGTTGTCATGTTATTTTGCCACTTCTTAACAAAGAAATACCGATTGTTTGCGATGAGCATGCTGATATGGAAAAAGGAACAGGTGTTGTAAAAATTACTCCTGCTCATGATCCAAATGACTTTGAAGTAGGCAAGCGTCACAATCTGCCGATGGTAAGAATACTTACTTATTCCGGTAAAATGACCGGAAAAACGGACAAAGATGAATATGATGAGCTTATTAAGAGCGGCAAAGCCGCCACAGATGAACCTGAGGTATTAGATACCGGTAAATATGCCGGTATGGATGTTCTTACGGCTCGTATGGCTATTCTTAAAGACCTTGAAAAAGGCGGTTTTCTTAAAGAAATTGAACCGATTACACATCAGGTCGGCACTTGCTATCGTTGCCACACTGCAATTGAACCGATGGTATCTCGTCAGTGGTTTGTTAAAATGGAACCGCTTGCAAAACCGGCTATTGATGTAGTAAAAAATGGAGAAACTAAGTTTGTTCCTGAACGATTTGAAAAAATCTATTTTAACTGGATGGAAAACATCAAAGACTGGTGTATTTCCCGTCAGCTATGGTGGGGACACAGAATTCCTGCTTATTACTGCGATGATTGCGGTGAAATTGTTGTTTCAAGGGTTGAAGAGCATACTTGTCCAAAATGCGGTGGCAATATGACGCAAGATCCGGATACTCTTGATACATGGTTCAGTTCAGCATTATGGCCGTTTTCGACATTAGGCTGGCCTGAAAAAACTGCCGATTTGGAACATTTCTTCCCGACAAATACTCTTGTTACCGGTTATGACATTATTTTCTTCTGGGTTGCAAGAATGATATTCTCTTCTTGTGAAAATATGGGCGAAACGCCTTTTGACACCGTGCTTATTCATGGTCTTGTTCGCGATGCTCAGGGCAGAAAAATGTCAAAATCCTTAGGCAACGGAATTGACCCGCTTGAAATTATTGAAAAATACGGTGCAGATGCTCTGCGTTTCACACTTGCAACAGGCAACTCCCCCGGCAATGATATGCGTTTTTCTGATGAAAAGGTTGAAGCAAGTCGTAATTTTGCCAATAAAATTTGGAATGCGTCTCGCTTTGTGCTTATGAACTTAAACGAAAAAGAGCCTGTCCCTTATATTCCGGACAATATCGCACTCGAAGACAAATGGATTCTTTCAAAATATAACAATCTCGTAAAAGAAGTTACTGACAGTTTAGAGCGTTACGAACTTGGTCTAGCTGTTTCGAAACTTTATGACTTTATTTGGGATATTTTCTGCGATTGGTATATTGAATTTACAAAAACCAGATTGAATTCCGAAGGAGAAGAAAAAGAAACGGCAAAGGCTGTTCTTGTATATGTTTTGAGCAACACTCTTAAACTTCTTCATCCTTTTATGCCTTTTATTACCGAAGAAATTTGGCAAACATTACCTCATGATGGAGAAAGCATCATGATCAGTGAATGGCCAAAGTTTGACGAAAGTCTTAATTTTGAAGCTGAAGAAACTGAAATGCAGAGAATTATGGAAGCAATAAAGGCTATTCGTAATCGTCGTGCCGAAATGAATGTACCTCCATCAAGAAAAGCACAGTTAAACATTATTACTGATTATGCAGATACATTTAATTACGGCAAACAGTTTTTTGTAAAACTCGCAAGTGCAGCCGAAATTAATGTTGGAAATAGTTTTGAATCGGAAGGTTCTGTTGCAGTTGTTACAAGTGATGCTACAATATATATGCCTCTTGCAGATTTGGTTGACTTTGAGGCTGAGCGTAAACGACTTCAAAAAGAACTTGATGTAGTTAATAAAGACATAACTATGCTTTCCAACAAGCTCGCCAATGAAGGGTTTCTTGCAAAAGCTCCTGCTGCAGTTATTGAGGGTGAAAAAATAAAACTTGAAAAAGCACAAGAGAAATTTACAAACCTCACAGCACAGCTTGAAAAATTATAATTGACATTTTTCATTGATTATGATATAATTTAAACACAAAAAACAAAGGGGGATGAAAATTCCCCTTGAAAATATTTGTAAAAGGATATGATAATATGGCATTACATCAGCTTACACAATCACAATTAGATGAAATAAAAGCTACTTTATCTTTTCTCCGTAACGAGAAAATTGAAGAAGTAAATGAGAAAGTTCAAGAGGCGAAAAGTCAAGGAGACCTTTCCGAAAACAGTGAATATGATGCGGCTCGTGAAGAACAGGCAAAGATACATGCAGAAATTCTCCGTCTTGAAAGCATCGTAAATAACCACGAAATCATTGAAGGTGATTCCAGCATTATTCAGGTAGGCTCTCATGTAAAAGTATATGATGAAACCTACGATGAGGATATGGAATTTGATATAGTCAGTCCCTCAGTTGCAGACCCGATGAATGATAAACTCTCAAGCGAATCTCCCATTGGTGCTGCTCTTATCGGATTAAAACGTAACAATAAGGTAACTGTTGAGACTCCTTCTGGTCAAATTAAATTGAGAATTAAGAGTATTTCAAAAGCAAAATAAGGTGATTTAATGATAAATGAAAACATAAATCAAGCACCTCAGACCGAAGAAAACCTTAATGAACTACGCAAGATTCGTTTTGAGAAATTAGCTGATTTACAGAGCAAAGGTAAAGATCCATTTTTGATTACAAAATATGATCTGACTCATCACTCTGTTGAAATAAAGGATAACTTTGAAGGTCTTGAAGGTTCCACAGTGACAATAGCAGGTCGTCTTATGTCCAAACGTATTATGGGTAAGGCTTCTTTTTGTAATGTTCAAGATCGCGATGGGGCAATTCAATGTTATATTACACGTGATTCAATCGGAGTGGATGAATACAACGATTTTAAAAAACTTGATATTGGCGATATTGTCGGTATCAAGGGTTTTGTGTTCAAAACAAAAACCGACGAAATCTCTGTTCATGCAAATGAAGTTACTTTACTTGCTAAGAGTCTTCAGATTCTTCCCGAAAAATATCACGGTTTAACAAATACAGATCTGCGTTATCGTCAAAGGTATATAGATTTAATAATGAATCCTGATGTAAGGGATACATTCATCAAGCGTTCAAAAATTATCAGCACTATCCGTCAATTCCTTGACGCTCAAGGCTTCATTGAAGTTGAAACCCCCATGCTTGTATCAAACGCCGGCGGTGCCGCTGCCCGTCCTTTTGAAACCCATTTTAATGCACTTGACGAAGATGTTAAACTTCGTATTTCTCTCGAGCTTTACTTAAAGCGGCTTATTGTAGGCGGCTTGGAAAAAGTTTATGAAATTGGCAGAGTTTTCAGAAATGAAGGTGTTGACACCCGTCATAACCCCGAATTTACTCTTATGGAACTCTATCAAGCATATACCGATTATCACGGCATGATGGACTTAACCGAAAATCTGTTTAGACATTTAGCTGAAGTTGTTTGCGGCACAACAATTATCAAATATGGAGAAAATGAAATAGATTTAGGCAAGCCTTTCAGACGTCTTACAATGATTGATGCTGTTAAGGAATACGCAGGCATTGATTTTGATGAAGTTGCCAATAATGAAGAAGCAAAGAAACTTGCAAAAGAGCATAATATCGAATTTGAAGACCGTCATAAAAAGGGAGATATTCTTGCTATGTTCTTTGAAGAATATTGTGAAGATAAGCTCATTCAACCTACTTTCATTCTTGACCATCCTATCGAGACTTCTCCGCTTACAAAAAAGAAAGTTGATAAAGAAGGTTTTGTTGAAAGGTTTGAGTTGTTCATAAACACTTGGGAAATGGCTAACGCATACTCCGAGCTTAACGATCCCATCGATCAGCGTGAACGTTTCAAGGAACAGGAGAAATTACTTGCTGCAGGTGATGAGGAGGCTAACCGTACCGATGAAGACTTCCTTAACGCACTTGAAATAGGTATGCCTCCGACAGGTGGTATCGGTTACGGTATTGACCGACTTACCATGTTGCTTACCGACAGTCCCGCAATTCGCGATGTTCTTTTGTTCCCTACAATGAAGTCTTTAGACTAAATCACTCCCCATAAAGCTAAATAATGTGCTTTATGGGGAATTATTAATAAAGTTTACTCTAAAATATTGTTTACTGACGACTTAGTAATATCATTATTTATATCAAAATATTGAGGCAAAAGTAATGGTTAAGAAAAAAAGAATTATTTTGCTTGCCGTAGCAACCTTCCTCTTGACATTTATTATATGGATCGCTTGGGGCAACACGGCTCTGGAATTAAATACGTTCACTGTTATCAGTGAACGATTGCCGGAAGCCTTTAATGGCTATCGCATTGCTCATGTCTCTGATTTGCATAATGCAGAGATGGGAAAAGACAATGAAAAGTTAATTGCTATGCTAAGAGAAACGAAGCCGGACATGATTGCAATTACCGGAGATATCATTGATTCCTATAATACCGACATTAAAATAGCCTTCCATTTTGTAGAATCAGCAATGGAGATCGCTCCATGTTACTATGTAACGGGGAATCACGAGGCAAATGTACTTGAATATGATGGATTAAAAGAGGGCTTGATTAAGCTTGGCGTTGTTGTAATGGAGGATATTCGCATTGATTTAGAGAAGTGCGGAGAGAAAATTGCTTTAATTGGTGTCAATGACCCGCTTTTTCAAGCAGATTACTTATTTGATGATTCCAAAAGTGTTATGACAAATAAATTACAGGATTTGACAAAACACGTAGACGGTTTTTCAATTCTGCTGTCTCACCGACCGGAATTATTTGAAGTTTATGTTGATAGCGATATAGATTTAGTTCTTAGCGGTCACGCACACGGCGGTCAGTTGCGCCTTCCCTTTGTAGGCGGTATTATTGCTCCAAATCAAGGATTATTTCCTAAATATGACTCGGGATTATACACAAAAGAAAATACAAATATGATAGTGAGCAGAGGTATCGGAAACAGCATAATTCCCGTTCGTATAAATAACCGACCGGAAGTTATTTTAATAGAATTACTGAGCAAGTGAATGAAGCTAAGTCAAACTATATGAGGTGAAAATATGCAGATGGTATTACTTTTTTCTGAAATTGAAAAAATTGCGGATTTGCTTGAACCTAAAGTTTCGGAGTATATAAGCACGAAACAGACTTTTGCTTTTGAAAGTTTCGAAAAATCAGATATTTTTGCTTTTGAATGGATTGATATAAAATCATCAACGAAAAGACCGCAGAAAGTTTTGTTTTACATAGACGAGGAAGATTTGCTTATCTTGTGCGAAAGCAATGAATGTTTAAAAAGTATATCATCACTATTGCCAGAGGGATATTCCAATGAAAAAGCATTGTATGTGTTTTTTGTAAATTTGATTCATGATGATATAAAGTATCTTGGAAACTTTGAAAGCATAATAACGGATGTTGAGGATTCGGCAATTACAAACTCAAAACAGGATTACTCGAGCAAAATTATATCTTTCCGAAAGGAATTGTTGTCATTAAAACGCTATTACGAGCAACTGGACTTAATTTTAGATAATCTCTGTGCTAACGACAATAAAATCTTGACTCCTGAAGGGGAAAGATATATGGGCATTGTAAGCGGACGCGTTCACAGATATCTTTATTATGTGCTGAATTTGCGAGATTATGTAACGCAAATGCGAGAGGCTTATCAGGCACAAATTGATATAGAGCAAAATCAAATTATGAAAGTGTTCACTGTTATTACCGCCATATTTTTACCCCTCACTCTTATTGTCGGTTGGTACGGAATGAACTTTAAGAATATGCCCGAACTTACATGGAGATACGGATATCTGTACGTCATTGCATTAAACCTATTGGTTAGTTTAGGTCTGTTTATATATTTCAAAAAGAAAAATTGGTTTTAAATATTGACAACATTACTAATTCAGATTAATTTTTTATTGTAAATTGCATTGACAAAATAACGAAAAAATGTTATTATATATTGGCTGTTTGGAGGTGCATTTATGGATTTGAAATACTTGAAAAGCGGTACTGACATTCGCGGTGTTGCGTTAGGCGAGTATAATAAATTAACCGATGATGTAATTAAGAAACTCGTCTTCGGTTTTGTTAAAGTTCTTGAAAAAAAGACAAATATATCTCCGTCAAACATGAAAGTATCTGTCGGTTTTGATTCTCGTCTTTCAAGTGAAAGAATAAGAAAATGTGTTGAAAACAGTTTATTGTCTCTTGGTGTGGACTGCATCTCTTGCGGAATGTCATCAACTCCCGCTATGTTTATGACAACAATAAAACTGGGTTGTACGGGTGCAATTCAAATTACTGCCAGTCATCTCCCTTATGATAAAAACGGGCTGAAGTTTTTCACAAAAGACGGTGGTTTTGAAGGTGCAGATATTGACAAAATTATCGGATATGCAGAAAATCTTGATGCCTATCCCTATTCCCAACCCGGTACAATCGAAAAAGTTAAATTCATGTCAAGATATGCTCAAGACCTTCGCTCAATGATATTGAAAGTTCTTGATAATGGAGATAAGCCTCTTGAAAATATTCATATAATCGTTGATGCTGGGAACGGAGTCGGCGGATTTTATGCCACACAAGTTCTTGAACCTCTCGGTGCGGATATAAGTCATAGTCAGTTTTTAGAACCTGATGGAAATTTCCCGAATCATATCCCGAATCCTGAAGATAAAACCGCAATGAAATCTATATGTGATGCCGTAAAAGAACATAATGCAGATTTAGGTGTTATATTTGACACTGATGTTGACCGAGCAGCTTGTGTTGACTCAAACGGAAATGAGATAAATCGAAACAGATTGGTTGCCCTTGCGTCAGCTATTGTGCTTGAAACTTATCCGGGTGGAACTATTGTTACCGATTCAGTTACAAGTGATGGTCTTAAAACTTTTATTGAAGAATTGGGCGGCAAGCACCACAGGTTCAAAAGGGGATATAAGAATGTTATCAATGAAGCAATACGATTGAATGACAACAATATTGAAGCTCCTCTTGCAATTGAAACAAGCGGTCATGCTGCATTTAAAGAAAATTATTTTCTTGATGATGGTGCATATTTGATTACAAAAATAATCATTAAATTTGCGCAACTGCGAAAAGAAGGCAAGGATATTTCTGATCTTCTTGTTTCACTTAAAGAACCGAAAGAGGCTATCGAATACAGATTAAAGATTCTTGATGGTGATTTCAGAACCTATGGCAATAATGTAATAAAAGAACTGGAAGATTACTCAAAACAGTTTGATTTTATAACTATTGCAAATGATAATCACGAGGGAATCAGATTATCCTTTGATAAAAACAACGGAAATGGCTGGCTTTTATTACGTCTTTCCGTACACGACCCGATATTACCGTTAAATATTGAATCAAACGAATTTGGCGGTGCTGCAAAAATCAAATCGGTTTTTGTTGATTTTATTAAAAAATTTGATAAATTAGATGTATCATGTTTTGAAACAAATGAACTATAAAATAAACCCTCTCGCTTTAACATCTTGCTTTGTTATACCAACTTCAATAGTTGATAAACACATTAAATTAGCCGGTGCAACGTCATTAAAGGTTTTGCTCTGGCTATATCGTCATTTAGATAAAAAATTTGACTTAGTACAGATAACAGCGGATTTGGGCATATCTCCTGCTGAAATTGAAGATGCTCTTGATTATTGGATTGATGCAGGACTTGTGATGAAATCTGATTCAGCAGAATTTATAAATATTTCTGCTGAAACCAAAGAAGACACATCAGAAAAAGGTACACCTGAAAATACTTCTAAAACAAATATTGAAATTCCGATTATTAAGCCGACTCAAGCTCAAATAGCACTTCGTTGTGCCGAAGATACAGGGCTTTCACATCTTTTCAGAGAATATCAAAAAATATCCGGTAAAACTGTCGGTTATGACACACAAGCTACATTATTGATGATTAACGACGCTTATGGCTTGCCTTGTGATGTGATTTTAATGCTGGTTCATTATGCAAAGTCGAAAGGCAGACTTAACATGAATTTCATCAAGACATTATCTAAAGACTGGGGCAATCGTGGAATTACTACTGTCGATGAAGCTGCTCAACTGATAACCACCTACGAAGATCTTGATACTGCCTGGAGTAAATTTGTAGACAATGTAGGATTTGAACAGAAAAAACCATCGCCTAAAATTAAAGCAATGTTTGAAAAATGGTATATTACATACAATTTTTCAATTGAGATTATTTCCGCTGCTTACTACAAAATGTTCGACAGTATCGGGAAATATCAAATTAATTATTGGGATAAAATTCTTGCTGATTGGTATCAAAAAGGTATTATAACATTAAATGATGTTGAAAAAGAAGCAACCGTATCAAAAAATCATCTCAATAAAAATTCTTCGTATGACTTGAAACAAGCAGAAGAACATACAAGCAAAGTTCCCAAATTCAGGAAGAAAGATTAGGTGTCTTATGGCATATTCAGATGCTGTATATGAAAAAGCTAACAATGAACTTACTCGTCGCAGACAGAACGCCGAGTATGTCTTTGAACAGCACAGGGAAGAGATAGAAAAAAAATATCCTCAGTATATTGAATTAGCACTCAGTTTAGCCGGTGCAAGTTCAGAAATAATTAATACAGTTACCAACGCAAAAGGCAACAAAGAAATCATCAAAAAACAAATGGATTCATTGCGGGATAAAAACCTGAAAGTTCAAGAGGAAATTCAACATCTTCTCAAACAAGGCGGCTATCCTGCTGATTATCTTGAAATAAAATATACTTGTAGTTTATGCAATGACAGTGGTATATACGACAATCATCGTTGTAGTTGTATGCGGGATTTGCTTCGAAAATATTCCTTTGAGGATTTATCTGCAAATTCTCCGCTGCGTTTGTCTTCATTTGACACTTTTGATTTAAACTACTATTCAAAAGAAACAGTTAACAATACCTGCGACTACATACAAATGCAAAAGATTTTCGATTACTGTAAGGAATATGCGTTGGAATTTGATACAAAGAATCCGGACTTGCTTTTGATGGGAGAAACAGGTTTAGGAAAGACGCATCTTTCTTTGGCTATTGCCGGCGAAGCCATTCGCAGAGGATATAACGTCGTATATGATTCGGCTCAAAACCTGTTTGCACAACTTGAAGATGAAAAGTTTAATCGTAATGACGGAACCACTGCCGAATTATTAAACTCAGCCGACTTGCTCATTATAGATGATGTCGGAGCAGAATTTTCAACTCAGTTTACAATTGCTGCATTTTACAATATTGTCAACACTCGTAATCTTAGGAGTTTACCGACAATCATCAGTACAAATCTGACATTTACTGAGCTTGAAAAAAAATATACAAGAAGAATTACATCACGACTTTTGGGGAATTACATAACATTAAAATTTTGTGGTAGCGATATAAGACAGTTAAAGAGGTTAGAAAATGGATACTATTAAAATATCTCGTGGTAATACTAAAATTATTGCACACAGAGGATTATCAGGAATTGAACTTGAAAATACATGTTCTGCATTTGTAGCGGCGGGCAATCGTTCATACTTCGGAATTGAAACAGATGTTCATATCACAAGCGACGGCAAATTTGTTATCTTCCACGATGACACTACCGGTCGTCTTGCCGGTGATAACATGACTGTTGAAGAAACCAGCATGGAAACTCTGCAAAATTTAATTTTATTTGATAAAGACGGTACAAAGATTCGTCGAGATCTTCGTATGCCGACACTCGTTGATTATATTAAAATTTGCAAAAAATATGATAAAATCGCTGTTTTAGAGCTTAAAAACAGATTCCAAGCAGCCGAAATATATGAAATCGCAGAAATCATAAAAGAATTTGATTATCTTGATAATACGATATTTATCTCTTTTGAGCTTGATAATTTAATCGACTTACGGGCAAAATATCCCAATACCACTGCACAATATCTTGTTGATGACTATTCTCATGATTTAATAGAAATTCTTAAAGCAAATAAATTAGACTTAGATATTAAATACACATCTTTAACTAAAGATATTATTGAAAACTTACATTACAATGGTATTAAGGTTAACTGCTGGACATGTGATGATAAAAAAGCTGCTGAAGATTTAGTAGCTTGGGGAATTGACTATATAACAAGTAATATTTTGGAATAATTATGAAAAAAACAATTTGTATAATTCTTGCCGTCATTTTGCTATCGCTTTGCTCTTGTACACCGCAAGAGAAAAGTGATTTTATCATTGTAGCAAGTTGCTATCCTGTGTATATAATTACTCAGAATTTAGTCAAAGATATTGAAGGAATAACCCTTCTCAATATGACTGAAAACCACGGTGGTTGTCTTCACGATTATTCGTTGACAAATGAGGATATGAAGAAACTTGCCGATTGTGATATGTTTATTATCAACGGTGCCGGGATGGAACCTTTTTTGGAAGACGTTGCTTCAAAAATTCCGGGTATTAACATAAAAGATGCATCCGTCGGTTCAACTTTAATTGAAAACAACTCGCATTATTGGCTTTCAGTTGATAATGTCATTGAGGAATGCAAAACTATTTATACCGCAATAGTTGCTGTGCTTCCTGCTTATGCAGATGTAATGGCAGTGCGTTATAATGATTATGTAAATAATCTTTATGAACTGAAAGAGAAACCCAATCTCGAAGGTCAACGATTTGTTTCCTTCCATGAAGGATTTGATTATCTTATTGCAGATACAGGTGCCACAATAGTAAAAACTATAGAAACCGATTCTGGAGTTGAACCGGGTGCAAAAGAAATTGCAGAGATTTGCGATATAGTTAATAATGAGAATATCACTGCGATTTTAGTACCAACCGATTATACCGGTACTGCTGCCAACACAATTCAAAAAGAAACAGGAATTAAAATTATCTTGCTTGATCCGATTACATCCGGAAACAATGAGCTTAATTCATATATCAATTCAATGAAGCAAAACTATCAGAATTTAGGAGCCTAATATGCCTTGTCACGACGGATGTGGATTGTGTCAAATAAAAATTGATGACTTGTCTGTCGAAAAAGGAAGAGACAAGATTTTAATAAATGTATCCTTTCTGGTGAAGTGTGGAGAACTGACTGCCATTATTGGGACAAACGGTGCAGGGAAAACAACTCTTCTGCGTTCAATATTAGGGGAGATAAACCACACAGGCAAGGTCATTCACGAAGATTGCACCGGAGAAAACATTGAAAATATTACCGTCGGATATGTTCCTCAATTTCTTGATTTTGATCGAACAATGCCGATAAGCGTAGAAGATTTTCTCCTAAGCGGTCGGACAAAAACACCGGTCTGGCTTAAGAAAAAAAAGTCACTTATTGAAGAAATAAGAGCTGATTTAGACAAAGTCGGATGTGCTGATTTAATCAGTAGGAAACTTGGTAGCCTTTCCGGCGGTGAGTTGCAAAAAGTGTTGTTGGTTGCTGCACTTAATCCGTCACCGGATTTATTAATCTTGGATGAACCGGTTTCGGGCGTAGATGAAGTTGGCACAGAGAAGTTTTATAAAATGATACATAAGCTCTATCATGAGCGTCATATTGCAGTTGCAATGGTCTCTCATGATTTGTCTCTGGTTCGTGAGTATGCAGATAAAGTCGTCTTATTAAATAAATCCGTGCTCTGTTACGGAACAGTTGACGAGGTTTTTTCATCACAAGAATTTAAGAAAGAATTTGGTGGTTTGTGATGGATATTCTATATGCTCTCTTTGAAAAACTACCTTTTTCCTGGACGCAATACGGTTTTATGGTCAATGCTTTTATTGCTGTTTTGCTTATTTCTCCGCTTTTAGGCACTTTAGGTACGATGACTGTAAATAATAAGATGGCGTTTTTCTCGGACGCACTTGGGCATTCTGCATTAACAGGCATTGCAATCGGTGTAATGATTGGTATTGACAATATGTTAATATCAATGGTTGCATTCGGAATATTGTTGTCATTGATAATAATGAAAGTTAAAGCAACAAATTCTGCATCTGCAGATACAATAATCAGCGTATTTTCTTCAACTTCGGTGGCTTTGGGCTTAGTCATATTATCAATCGGTGGTGGTTTTTCAAAATACTCACAATATCTCATCGGTGATATTCTTGCAATAACCTCTAAAGATTTACTTTTACTGTTCGTATTACTGATAGTAGTTTTACTTATATGGGGACTGATTTATAATAAGCTTCTGCTGGTGTCATTGAATGCTGATTTAGCGGCAAGCAGGGGAATTAAGCATCGACTTATAGAGAATATTTTTGTCGTATTGGTAGCTGTAGTTGTAATGCTATCAATAAAATGGATCGGTGTTTTACTTATTAATTCATTACTGATATTACCTGCAGCAGCTGCAAGAAATATTGCAAAAAATTCAAAACAGCATTTAATATATACCATTAGCATTTCGCTCTTATCGGGCATAATCGGTTTGATTTTATCTTTTTATATCAATTCATCAAGCGGAGCTACGATAGTACTGACGAGTGCAATAATGTTCTTTATAACACTTCTAATTCGTAAATTATCTGAAAGGTCTTAATAATCATGGCAAACGAAAAAGTTGTTCTTTCATTAATTCAACCTACAGGCACTCCTACATTAGGAAATTATCTTGGTGCTTTAAGAAATTGGGCAAAAATGGCAGAAGATTATAATTGCATCTTCGGTTGTGCAGATTTACACTCAATCACAATTCGCACAGAAGCTCAAGATTTGAAAAAACGTACAAGAGATTTATATGCTCTTTTAATTGCTTTAGGACTTAATCCGGAAAAAAATATTATTTTCGTGCAATCTCAAGTCCCACAGCACTCTGAGCTTGCTTGGATTCTCAATTGTTATACCATGTTTGGCGAGGCTTCTCGTATGACACAATTCAAAGAAAAAAGTGCAAAGCATTCTGATAATGTCAATGTGGGTTTGTTTACATATCCTACACTTATGGCAGCAGATATTTTACTTTACCAAGCTGATTATGTACCTGTTGGTGAAGATCAGCGGCAACACCTTGAACTAACAAGAGATATTGCAGAACGCTTTAATGGTATTTACGGAGAAGTTCTTAAAGTACCTGAGCCTCTTATAGAACAATCCGGTGCAAAAATTATGTCACTTGCCGAACCCACCAAGAAAATGAGTAAGTCTGACCCCAACAATAAAGCATTTATTCTTTTAGATGATACACCTGATGTAATTGTCAAAAAAATTAAGAGTGCTGTTACTGATTCAGATGCTCGTGTTTATTTTAGTGATGATAAGCCGGGAGTAGCAAATCTTATGAACATTTACTCAGTTTGCACAGGAAAATCTTATGATGACATCGAAACAGAATTTGAAAACAAAGGATATGGGGATTTTAAATTAGCTGTTGCTGAATCCGTTATAGAAGAACTCAAGCCTTTACAAGTCGAGTACAAACGTATTCTTGCTGAAAAAGCATATCTTGAGGAATGTGCAACAAAAGGTGCACAAAAGGCTCAATATGTAGCTCAAAAAACTCTCCATAAAGTCAAGAAAAAAGTTGGTTTTTGGAATTAATTGCTTGACAATATGGCACATTATGTAGTATAATAAATTGAATAAATGCGTGAAGGGGAATACTTATGTCAGCACCATACAAAAGATTTAATAAACTTCAATTTAATATTATTCGTGGAGTATTTTACGGAGTATTAGCTGTTGCAATCATTGCTTGTATTGTAGCAAGTGTTCGTGGTAAAAAAATTGACAAATTGAAAGCAGAAGTATCGGATCTTAAAATTGAAGCAGAGCAGACTGGTTCACCTGCTCAAAACTCTCCCTATGTCACAAACGTAGCTGGTGAAATTGTAACAGATGCAAATGGTCTACCCATTGTTTCAAATAATTCTGCAAATACCGCTTCTACAACATATAAAGTAATCGCATCTGAAGTCAACCTAAGAAGTGTAGCTGCTGAAAATGGTACTATTCTTGTAAAAATTCCACAAGGTGCTGTGTTGACAGTTACTTCAACTGATGTTACCGGTAATTGGGGAGCTACTTCCTATGAAGGTAAATCCGGTTGGGTATCTCTCAATGTTACTGATGTTGAGGTTTCTCCTGAAGGCTAACATTTACAAAAACGGCCGATCGGTCGTTTTTTGTTAGTATTATGAGGTTGTTTTATGGCTAAAAAGAAAAAATATGACAATGAGAGCATCTCAAGTTTAAAAGGTGCCGACAGAGTAAGAAAAAGACCGGGAGTTATATTTGGCTCTAATGGTCTTGACGGTTGCGAGCAAAGCTTTTTTGAAATACTCTCAAATTCTATAGATGAAGCAAGAGAAGGATTTGGTGACAAGATTATTGTCACTCGATTTCTTGATAAGTCAATTGAAGTGCAGGATTTCGGCAGAGGAATACCTGTTGATTATAATGAAAAAGAGCAGAGATATAACTGGGAACTGCTTTTCTGTGAGTTATATGCCGGTGGCAAATATGACAACAATGAAGGCGGCAGCTATGAAATGTCATTGGGGCTTAATGGTCTCGGTCTTTGTTCAACTCAATATGCCAGTGAATATATGGATGCCGAAGTTCATGCCGGAGGATTTCTTTATACTTTGCATTTTGAAAAAGGCGATATTGTAGGGGATCTTAATAAAGAACCGTACAATAAAAGAGATACGGGTACTCGTATCCGATGGAAACCTGATTTAGAAGTATTTACTGATATTTCAATATCTCTTGAGTTTTTCCAGGACATATTACGTCGTCAATCTGTTATAAATGAAAATATTAAATTTATATTAAAGAATGAGACATCTCCGGGGAAATTTGAGCAGTTTGAGTACTTGTACCAAAACGGCATAAAGGACTATATCAACGAATATGTAGGCAATGACGCATTTACAGGAATTCAACTTTGGGAAGCTGAACGAAAAGGTCGCGACAGGGAAGACCTCCCCGACTATAGAGTAAAGATAAAAGCCGCACTTTGTTTTTCAAATAAGCGTCAAATGAAAGAGTTTTATCACAACTCAAGCTTCCTGGAGTATGGCGGAAGTCCTGATAGAGCAACGAAATCCGCATTTGTTTCTCAGATTGATGCTTATCTTAAACAGACAAACAGATACTCAAAGAATGAAAGCAAAATTAGCTTCCAGGATATTGAAGACTGTTTGGTATTTGTTGTATCAAGCTTTTCTACACACACTTCTTATGAAAATCAAACAAAGAAAAGTATAACGAACAAGTTTATTCAGGATGCAATGAATGAGTTTTTCAAGCATTGCCTTGAAGTATATTTTCTTGAAAACAAAGCTGAAGCAGAGAAAATTGCAGATCAAGTTATGATCAATATGCGTTCTCGTATTCGAGCAGAAACAACAAAACAGCAGCTTAAAAATACAATTTCACGGGGAAATGATTTAACAAATCGTGTGCAGAAATTTGTTGATTGCCGAAGTAAAGATGTTAATGAACGTGAAATATTTATAGTTGAGGGAGACTCAGCTTTAGGTGCGTGCAAACAAGCACGTGATTCTGCGTTCCAAGCTGTAATTCCCGTTCGAGGAAAGATTCTAAATTGCCTGAATGTTGAATATGGAAGAATATTCGCTAATGAAATAATTACTGATTTAATCAAGGTATTGGGCTGTGGTGTAGAAGTTAAAACAAAAAAGAAAGACATGTACACTTTCGATCTTGAGAAACTTCGCTGGAACAAAGTAATTATCTGCACAGACGCCGATGTAGACGGTTTTCATATCCGTACATTAATTTTAACTATGATTTACCGTCTTATGCCTACTCTTATTAAAGAGGGTAAAGTTTTTATCGCGGAATCTCCGCTTTATGAGATTACTTCTAAAGGGCAAACATGGTTTGCATATACCGAAGCGGAGAAAATTGATGCACTTGATAAAATTGGTGATGATAAATACACCATTCAACGCTCAAAAGGTCTTGGTGAAAACGATCCTGATATGATGTGGCTTACTACAATGAATCCCGAAACAAGACGACTGATAAAAGTTGAAGCTGACAGTGATAAACTCCGTATGAGCGATAAATTTGATTTGCTAATGGGGGACAATCTGACTGGCAGAAAAGAATATATCGCCGATAACGGTCACAAATATATCGAATTTGCTGATGTTTCGTGATGTGTTCATAACTATTTTACAAATTTAATATTGACAAAAGTGCTAAAATCTGTTATAGTGATGTTAGATTTTGGCACTCTTTATTTTGAGTGCTAAACGAAAAGAGGTGAGATAATGAGTTTAACTCAAAGACAGAAAAAATTATTGGCTCTGATTATTGAGCATTTTATTGATACCGGCGAACCTGTCGGATCGAAATTTTTAACTACTGTATTTGGCTCATCAATTTCATCTGCAACAATTCGTAATGAAATGGCAAATCTTACAAAAATCGGATTTATTGACCAGCCTCACACATCTGCTGGCAGGATCCCTTCTGGAGCAGGCTACAGATATTATGTTGAATATCTGATGCCAAAAATTTCATTAACTGCAGCTGATAAATATGCAATTAAGGCAAAACTTGACTTAGAACAATGCGAACCGTCTCTATTTCTTAAAAATGCTTGTTTGTTGCTTTCTGAAATAACTAACTGCATTGCAGTTGCAAGCACACCTATTTCAGAACTTAACGTATGTTCAAGAATTGAACTTGTAACGCTCGGCACAAGTTCAGCAATGATAATTATTAAAACTGATTCAGGTGTAGTCAAAAGTAAGGTATGCAGAATTGACGGTGAATTTGATATTGAAATAATACAATTATTTTATAATTTAACAAAGAATTATTTTACTGATAAGACACCGAATAGCATACCGGCAATTAACTTGCAAAATTTAATTACTGCCCTTGGGGATAAATTATTAATAATGCTTCCGCTTCTGACTTCCTTAGATGAACTTATCAATGAATGCAAAATTCCGCAAATTATAACAACCGGTCATGAGAATATTTTTCATCATCGAGCTTTAACTCCATATTCTCACGATATCTTAAATCTCCTTTCAAATCAAGATGCTGTTTTAAAAATTCTATCAAATGCACAAGACGGAATTTCAGTTCAAATTGGTCAAGACAACGGCATATATGAATTGCTGCATGCCGGAATCGTAACAAGTCGATACAACTTATCTGAGAATATTTCCGGAACGCTTGCGATAATAGGTCCAATGGGTATGGATTATTCAAAATATATACCATATATAAAATATGTTACCGATACGGTTACTCAAACATTAAAGACAAACTTATAGGAGAACGTAATGAAAAAGAAAGACAATATTGAAAAAAATGTAAAAGAAACAGTAGATAATGCAAAAGAAACAGCAGGCAATGCTGAAGCTACAGTTGAAAATCACGAACTGACTGAACTTGAAAAACTACAATCTGATTATAATGATATAAACGACAAATACTTACGTGCTCTTGCTGAATATGACAATTTCAGAAAACGTAGTATACGAGAGAAAGAAAATATTGCAATCGATGCGAAAATATCCGTAATTGAAAAACTCCTTCCTGTTATTGATAATCTTGAAAGGGCTCTTGCAAGCGGTAATGAAAATGATTCTCTCCAAAAAGGCGTAGAAATGATTATGACTCAGCTTACCCAAACACTTGCAGACATAGGCGTTGAAGCATTTGGGAAAATCGGAGAGCACTTTGATCCCAACTTCCACAATGCAGTAATGCACGATGAAGATGAGAGTGAGAATATAAATGTCATTTCTGATGTATTTGTAAAGGGGTATAAATTTGGCGACAGAGTAATTCGACCTGCAGCTGTTAAAGTTATTAATTAATACTAATAGCGACAATCACTTATAACTTTATTAATGATATTCTAAAATATATTGGTTGTTCATAATTATTTTACAATTTACCTATTGACAAACCATTTAATATGAAGTATACTGTAATCAAGGATTAGCACTCATTGACATAGAGTGCTAATCGAGTAAAATAACAAGTTAATAAAATTAATTTTGGAGGAATTTATATGTCAAAAATTATTGGTATAGATTTAGGTACAACAAACTCATGCGTTGCTGTTATCGAAGGAGGAGAACCTGTAGTTATTCCTAATGCTGAAGGAGCAAGAACAACTCCGTCAGTTGTCGGTTTCGGCAAAGACGGGGAGCGCATGGTTGGTCAGGTAGCAAAACGTCAATCAATTACAAATCCTGATAGGACGGTTTCTTCCATCAAACGCCAGATGGGAAGCAATTATAATGTCACTATTGACGGCAAGAAATATACACCTCAGGAAATATCTGCAATTATTCTTCAAAAATTGAAGACTGATGCTGAAAGTTATTTGGGTGGCAAGGTTACTGATGCCGTTATCACTGTACCCGCATATTTTACTGATGCACAGCGTCAGGCAACAAAAGATGCCGGCAAAATTGCAGGACTCAATGTCCAGAGAATTATCAATGAGCCCACAGCGGCAGCACTTGCTTATGGCATAGATAAAGAAAATGACCAGAAGGTTATGGTATATGACTTGGGTGGTGGCACTTTCGACGTTTCTATTATCGAAATGGGTGAAGGTGTTCAGGAAGTTCTTGCTACTGCAGGTAATAACCGCTTAGGCGGAGATGATTTTGACACAAGGATCATCAACTGGCTCGCTGACAGTTTCAAACAAAGTGACGGCATTGACCTTCGTGGTGATAAGATGGCAATGCAGAGACTTAAAGATGCAGCTGAAAAGGCAAAAATTGAGCTTTCTGGTGTTACAACATCCACTATATCTCTTCCGTTCATTACTGCCGATGCATCCGGTCCAAAGCACCTTGAGAACACTCTTACAAGAGCTAAGTTCAATGAGCTTACTGCTGATTTGGTTGAAGCAACAATGGGACCCGTACGTCAGGCTATTTCTGACTCAGGTCTTAAGATTGCAGAAATCGATAAGGTTCTTATGGTTGGTGGTTCTTCAAGAATCCCGGCTGTTCAAGATGCAATTAAAGCATTCACAGGCAAAGAGCCCTTCAAGGGAATCAACCCCGATGAATGTGTTGCTGTCGGAGCCGCTATTCAGGCTGGTGTATTAGGTGGCGATGTTCAGGGCTTATTGCTTCTTGACGTTACACCTCTTTCACTTGGTATAGAAACATTAGGTGGCGTCTGCACTAAGATAATTGAAAGGAATACAACAATTCCTGTGAAGAAAAGTCAGATATTCTCCACAGCTGCAGATAATCAGCCGAGCGTTGAAGTTCATGTGCTTCAGGGTGAGCGTGAATTTGCAAAAGACAACAAGACATTAGGCGTATTCTCACTCGATGGTATTCTTCCTGCACGCAGAGGCACACCTCAGATTGAAGTCACTTTTGACATTGATGCTAATGGCATAGTTCATGTTTCTGCTAAGGATTTAGGCACAAAGAAAGAACAAAGCATTTCTATAACCTCTTCTACAAATATGTCTAAAGAAGATATTGAAAAGGCAGTAAAGGAAGCTGAGCAGTTCGCTGCTGAAGATAAAAAGCGTAAGGAAGAACTTGATGTTCGTAATGAAGCCGATCAAATGGTTTATCAGAGTGAAAAGATTTTAGCCGATAACGATGATAAGTTCGATGAATCTGAAAAGAGTGCAGTTAATTCTGCCATAGATTCGCTCAAGGAAGCACTTAAGGGTGAAGATATAGAACTTATCCGCAATCGTAAGGATGAACTCACAAAGGAATTCTATGCAATTTCTGAAAAGCTCTATAAGGCAAATGCTCCCGAAGGAGATGTAGGCTTTGATCCCAATGCAGCAGGTTTTGATCCTAACTCTGCTCCCAACCCTGATGGCTCCTATGATGCAGATTATACTGATGTAGACGAATAAAAATCAAGGCGTAGGATTTCTTATCCTACGCCGTATAGGTGTTTATAATGGCAAAAAAAAGAGATTACTATGAAGTACTGGAAATCAATAAAGATGCAAGTGATGATGAAATAAAGAAAGCTTATCGACAAAAAGCAAAGCAATTTCATCCAGACTTAAATCCTGATGACAAACAGGCTGAAGAGAAATTCAAAGAGGCAAATGAAGCGTATGAGGTTCTCTCGGATACAGATAAAAGAGCTAAATACGACCGTTTCGGACATGCAGGAGTAGATCCATCTTACTCAACAGGTCAAGGTACAGGTTATTCGCCCTTTGAAGGCTCTATGGATTTTGACATTGGAGATATTTTCAGCTCCTTCTTTGGTGGTGGTTTTGGTCAAAGCTCAAATCCAAATCCCAATGCACCGCAAAGAGGCAGTGATATTCAAACAACTATCACTATTTCATTTGAAGAAGCAGCAAAAGGATGTAAAAAGACAGTATCCATTCCCAGAATTGAAGTCTGCGATGAATGTTCAGGAAGCGGTGCTGCAAAAGGGACCAGTACACATACTTGCCCTGATTGCAATGGTCGAGGTTATATTAATGTACAAACAAGAAGTCTTTTCGGTATGATGAATACACAAAAGACTTGCTCCAAATGTAGCGGAAAAGGCAGTGTTTTTGATACCCCTTGTTCCAAATGCAAAGGAAAAGGCAGAATTCGCAGAAATGTTGATATTGATATAAATATTCCTGCTGGTATTGATGACCAGCAAGCTGTAACCATAAGAGGACAGGGCAATCGTGGTATTAACGGCGGAGCTTCCGGCGATCTTCGTATTGGTATTAATGTTCGTCCGCATCCTTTCTTTGAGCGTGATGGTTATAACGTATGGTGTGATTTTAATATCAGTTTTGCTCAAGCAGCATTAGGTGATGAACTTAAAGTTCCAACTCTTGATGGTTTTGTAAAATATTCAATTCATCCGGGAACTCAACCGGAAGATATATTCAAATTAAGTGATAAGGGCATTCAAAGATTGAACGGCAGAGGGCGTGGAGATCAATATGTAAGAATACATGTTCAAGTACCTAAAAATCTTAACGACAAACAAAAGGAACTTATCAAACAACTTAATAGTGAACTGGGTGGCAAAGAGATAAAGGATAATAACAAGAAAGGTTTTTTCGGTAAAAAGAAATGAAAGCTGTAATTCAAAGAGTTACCGATGCATCTGTTACTGTTGATGGAAAAGTTGTAGGAGAAATCGGTAACGGTTTTATGATATTACTCGGTGTCTGCGAAGGTGACACGGAGAAAGATGCTGAAATTTTAGCTGAGAAAACATCGAAACTTCGGATATTTACCGACGAAAATGAGAAAATGAATCTTTCGCTTATTGATATTGATGGCGAATGTCTTGTTGTGTCGCAATTTACACTTTGTGCTGATGTCCGAAAAGGAAACAGACCATCATTTTCTGGTTCTATTGCACCTGATGAGGCCAACAGATTATATGAATATTTTATGCAGAAACTAAAAGATTTTGGGATCAGAAAAGTTGAGCATGGAATATTTGCAGCAGATATGGATGTTAAACTGACAAATAACGGTCCCGTAACTATCCTTTATGACAGCTTAACCTGGAGAAGATAATGAAAATAGAAAAATTTCCCAGTCCTTCCATGAATCAAAACTGCTTTATTCTGACAGATAACAATGAATCGGTCATTATTGACCCCGGTCAAGAAAATAAAGTCCTGCTGGATAGAATAAAAGAACTCAATGTTAAATATATACTTTTAACACATGGTCACTATGATCATATCGGAGCTTTAGCCGCCGCTAAAAAGCTTAGTGGTGCCAAGGTTTGTGTTCATGCTCTCGATGCAGATAAGCTTTCGGATGTATCAAAATGTATGGCTGATGCTTTTGGCATAAATAAAATTGAAAAAATAGAACCGGATATTATCTTAAACGATAATGATGAACTAACTTTTGGCTCAAAAACAATAAAAATTTTACACACACCCGGTCATTCGGCTGGCAGTGTATCTTATGTTATAGATAATCATATATTTACCGGAGATACATTATTCTGTCTTACCTATGGAAGATATGATTTTTTTGATGGAGATGTCCGAGCTCTTGTTGCTTCAATAGACAGACTTATGGAATATCCGGACGAATACGTAGTGCATCCGGGACATAATATTGACACTACAATCGGTGCAGAGCGTAGTCGAAATCGTTATACACGCTTAAAAAGAATTATATGATATTAAATATAAATGACCACAAGTATCATTATGAACTTGAAAATATTTGCAGATTGTTTTTCCCGTATGAACCTCTTACTGTTACTGAAAGTAATGTAATAAATACAAATAATAATACTATCAATGTGTTTGAAAATGATTCATCTTTATCAGTTTCCGGCAGCCTGTTTGAGCATATTTTTTCAAAAACAAGAGATTACGAAAAAAATATCGCCGACGATGAGTTGATTATTGAATCGGCGTTATTTTTATTTGAAATATTTTCAAATATTACCAACATCAGACCGCATTGGGGAATACTTACCGGAGTTCGTCCTTCTAAACTTATGCGTACTCTGATTAATAAAAATGGCAGGAAAGAGGCTCAAAATTATTTTATAAACAGACTATTAGTAACTCCGGAAAAGACAAAATTAACTTATGATGTAGCTCAAAATGAAAATAAAATAATCTCTCTTTCCAAACCTGAGCATTATTCTTTATACATTTCAATTCCGTTTTGTCCAACAAGATGTTCATACTGTTCTTTTGTATCTCATTCTGTTGAACAGGCTAAAACATTAATTCCGTTATACATAAAGAATCTTTGTGAGGAGATTAAATATACAGCCCAAATTGCTGATAAGCTAAATTTAAAATTGTCAACAATATATTGGGGAGGCGGTACACCGACTTCATTAAATGTTGAACAAATTAATATGATAGCAAAAACTATTAGTGAGAACTTTTATGTCAGTGCAGCTTTAGAATACACTGTTGAAGCAGGCAGACCGGATACAATTACATTTGAAAAGCTACAAACACTTTCAGAAAATAAAGTTAATAGAATCAGCATCAATCCCCAAACTTTTAATGATGCTGTGCTTATTGAAATCGGACGTAAACACACAGCTCAAGATACTTTTGATGCTTATAATCTTGCACGAAAGTTTGATTTTAATATAAATATGGACTTGATTACCGGACTTCCGACTGATACGGTAGATAGTTTCAAGAATAGCATTGATACCGCTATAAATCTTAACCCTGACAATATAACAATTCATACTTTAGCACTTAAAAGAGCAAGCAAATTAGTGTCTCAAATAGGTATAGATAAAGCAACAGGAGATACACAAAGCATGCTTGAATATGCAAATAAAAATTTAGAGAATAATGGATACATTCCTTACTATTTGTATCGCCAAAGCCGCACAATCGGTAATCTTGAAAATGTAGGTTGGGCAAAAGTAAATACCGAATGTTTTTACAATGTATATATGATGGAAGAAGTTCATTCTGTGTTCGGATGCGGAGGTGGAGCTGTAACAAAGCTTAGGAACCCTTTCAACAATGAAATATCAAGAATTTTCAATTTTAAATATCCGTATGAGTATAACATTCGATTTAATGAGATATTAGAAAGAAAAAATAATATAATTACTTACTATAATTCTATAAAAATGCCGTAATTACGGCATTTTTTTGAAAAAAGACTTGATTTTTCTTATCTAATGATGTATAATGATTTAGCTGTTTGAGGGGCTCGATTATGATAGAAAATTTTTATTTCAAGGATAATTATAATATAAATGATCTTATTGAAATAATGAAGATTTTGCGTAGTCCCGAAGGATGCCCTTGGGATGCGGAACGAGATCATGCATCAAACAAAAAGAGCTTAATAGAAGAAACATATGAAGTCATTGAAGCAATCAACAAAAATGACAGGGAACTTCTTTTGGAAGAATTAGGAGATGTTCTGCTTCAAGTTGTTTTTCATGCACAAATGGAAAGCGAAATTGATTCATTTGATTTTGATGATGTTTGTGATGGTATCTGTAAAAAATTGATAATACGTCATCCTCACGTATTTGGTGATGTTCAAGTCGAAAACAGTGAGCAAGTTTTAAGCAATTGGGATGATATTAAGCGTCAAACCAAAGAACACAAAACCACCACTCAAGCTATGAATTCTGTCCCTCGTGAACTTCCTGCACTTATGCGAGCAACTAAAATACAAGCAAAGGCTAAAAAAGCTGGTTTTGATTGGGATAATGTTGACGGTGCTTTAGCTAAAGTGTTTGAAGAAGCTCATGAACTTCAAGTTGAAATTGATAGAAATTCCGATAAAATTGAAGAAGAGCTTGGTGATTTACTATTTGCAGTAGTAAATGTATCGAGGTTTCTAAAAGTTGATGCTGAAGAGGCTCTTACAAGTGCAACAGATAAGTTCTTTAATCGCTTTTCAAAAATTGAAAAACTTGCTACGGAGCGAGGTTTTAATATGAAAGAATCTTCCCTTGAAGAACTTGATAAGTTGTGGGAAGAAGTGAAGAAAAAAGATATTTAATCCATCAGGATTTAATATAAATCCAAAACAAAAAGGAGGTAAGAAAAAATGAAGAAGTCTGATTTAGTTGCTGCTGTTGCTGAAAAACAAAATCTTTCCAAGAAAGATGTAGAAGGCGTTATCAATGCTGCTATTGAAGAAATCAAGGCTGCTCTCGCAAAAGGCGACAATGTTCAGCTTATTGGTTTCGGTACTTTTGAAGTACGTGAACGTGCAGAAAGAGTTGGCAAGAATCCCAGAACAAAGGAAACTATCACAATTCCCGCTTGTAAAGTTCCCGCATTCAAAGCCGGCAAAGCTCTTAAAGATGCAGTTAAATAATTATTATATAAATCACCGAGCAAGTTTTCTTGCTCGGGTGTTTTTTTATAATATGCAATATCTTGTCAAGGAAATAGGGAAGTGCTATTCGCTTTTTTTCTTGCCTTTATCATCATTAATATTGGCAAGGGGATTTGAATCAATGGCATTCTTCAGTTGTTCACTAACAATATGCGTATAAATCTCGGTAGTGGATGTTGATTCATGACCAAGAATTTCTTTTAACAAAAGCACGTCAACATCTCCGTATTGATACATAAGTGTTGCTGCGGTGTGGCGAAGTTTGTGTGTTGAAAAGCCCATTCCGTCAAGACCGGCTTTTTCAAGTGAAGTTTTAACAATATGCTGGACGGTTTTAGGACTTATTCTTGTAAGCCTATTGCTTAAAAATAAGGCGTTTTTGTCAATTACATTATCAACAGGTCTGTAATTAAGATAGTTGTTAATAGCAGCGATACAAGCATTATTAAGATAAATCGTGCGTTCTTTGTTACCTTTACCGACAACTCTCATTGTATTATCGGATCGAATGTCGGTTAAATTTAATGAAACAAGCTCGGATAGTCGCATACCGCAGTTTAAGAATAATGTCAAAATAGCATAATCCCGTGCTTGATTTTTTCCTTCAACTGAACTTAACAAATCTTTACTTTGCTCTAAAGTTAAGTATTTCGGCAAACTTTTCTTTTGTTTTGGTGATTCCAGATTTTCCATTGGATTTGACGAAATCTTATGGGTATTATTGTAGAGATAATTATAGAAAACCCTTATAGATGTTGTTTTTCTTACACGTGCAGCCGTATCATTATCACGTTCGGTTTTACAATACACAAAAAACTTATAAGCATCTGCTAAAGTCAACGAACCTAAAAAATCTGCAGTACAATCAATAATAACAATATCATCAATCGGTGTATTTTTAAATTCAGGTTTCTTTTGTTTGAATTGATATTTTATAAATAACTTAATATCAAGAGCATATTCATTTACCGTCGTTTGTGAATTGTTTTTAATAACGCTTAAATAGTTCAAAAATTCAATCAGTACTGCCGGCAACTCGTCAGCATTCTTAATTGCCAAATCTGTAACACCTCACTTCCCCAAATTATACAAAACTTTAATTTTGTATAATTATCTACATCTAAGAAAAAGCAGAAATCTTAATTCCTGCCGTATTTACGCATAACATGGCGGACTGCCATCCCCACTACTACCAGTGTCATAAACGCACAAAAATTACCGAAACTGTTGCTACGCATATCTATACCTCCTCAATAAACTGAATTATTGACCCGAAATCTTCAAGTTGTTTGTTTTTAATTCCAATTATTTGAATGTTATGCTTATCAAAAAAATTTCTGATAATATATCCTTGCGGATGTAAATCAATATCACCGTTAAAAAAATACTTATTGTAAGAAATTAAGCCACCAGCACCGCCGATAAAACCATATTTATAGCCATTTAATTTAACATGACCGGGTTCTAACTTAAGAACGTCAAAACCAATTGTTTTTGCCTTTTCATATATTCCCCAATCTTCCGTAATTATTGAATTTTCGTTTAATATTGCCATATTACATTTTGAATAGCCCTGATTTATATTCACAATTTCGTAATATTCTCGCAACATCTGCAACAAATCCGCTTGAACGGTTTTAGTGTTGCAAAAACAATATTTACCCACGATTGCAACATTAAATTTCGCATCATCGGGATATGATAAACCTAATTGACCATTTTCTGCCTTAATAATTTTCCCATTTCCAAGATAAAGTAAATTCAAATCGGCGTGAGTTGAGATGTTTTCCGGCAAATCTTGATTGGGAGCAACATCAATAATACTAATATTATAATGATTTAGCAAATGTTTTGCATCTTCCCCAAGTCTGCCGACAAAAATCTGTTTACAACTTTCCTGCGGAATATTAGGTTGTTTTACATACTGTTCCATCAAAGCAATGCATCATAAGCTTTACGAATATCTGAAGCACCGATAATTTCAATGTCAAATTCTTTTGGATTTGATATTGATTTTAAGCTCATTTGAGGAATAACGCAACGTTCAAAACCTAATCTGGCTGCTTCTGCTATTCTCTGTTCGCAAGCCGTAACATTTCTGACTTCTCCGGCTAATCCTATTTCGCCAAAAGCAAGAACATCATCGCGTACAACTTCATCTTTTAAACTCGAAATAAGTGCCATAGCAACAGATAAATCTGATGCAGGCTCATCAATACGAAGACCGCCGACGATATTGATGTAACAGTCCATATTACCGAAGAAATATCCGCAACGCTTTTCTAAAACTGCCAAAATCATCGAAAGACGATTATAGTCAAAGCCGGTTGCCATTCTTCTCGGATTTCCGAAACCACTTGGAGTAACTAAAGCTTGAACTTCAGCCAAAATCGGTCTTGAACCTTCCATCGTACAAGCTACACAAGAACCGGAAGCATTTTTCGGTCTGCCGCTTAACATCATTTGAGACGGGTTGGGAACTTCAGCAAGTCCGTCATTTCGCATTTCAAACACACCGATTTCATTGGTAGAGCCAAATCTGTTTTTTACGGCTCGCAATATACGATACGATAAATTCCTTTCACCTTCAAAATAAAGAACGGTATCAACGATATGTTCAAGAACTTTTGGACCGGCGATATTTCCGTCTTTGTTAACGTGACCGACAAGTATAATGGGAATATCTAAAGCTTTGGCAGTACGATTAAAGAGGTTTGTGCATTCTCGAACCTGAGTTAAACTTCCTGCTGAAGACTGAATTTCTGTGATTTCCATCGTTTGTATTGAGTCAACCATAACAATATCGGGTTTGCTCTGTGATATATATGAACATATCTTCATGCAATCGGTTTCAGTCAGAATTGATAGATTTTCAGTTTGAACATTCAATCTGTCCGCTCGAAGTTTAATTTGATGAGCAGATTCTTCACCGGTAATATAGAGAACTTTCAGATTTTTACCAAAATGTTCACAGGCTTGGAGCAATATGGTTGACTTGCCGATACCGGGATCGCCGCTTAATAACACGACAGAACCCTTGACAAGCCCGCCACCCAATACTCTGTCAAATTCTTTCAATTTGGAAAAATAACGATGTTCACGAATGTTTTTAATACTATTTAATGTTACGGGAGAAAAATCCGTATGTGAAATACGGCTTTGACTTCCCTGTCCCGATTTAACAGGAACAATTTCCAGTTCTTCTAATGTGTTCCATTCTTTGCATTTTTGGCATTGACCGTACCAAGTAGCAGATTCAAAACCACAAGAAGTACACACATAAACGGATTTTTCTTTAGGAGACAATCAAATTCCTCTATTCGTTTTCATCTTCTGACGCATTAATATTTGAGCTTTCATCAGTTTTTAAAGGCTCAGTTTCTTTTTCAGGCTCAAGTTCAACGGTTTCTTCGTCATTTTCATTGTTATCATCGTTAGTTATATTATCGCTAATATTATTATCTTCAACAACATCTTCTTCATTGATGACAGTGGCAACATCATCTTCAATTAAATCTGTGTCAGTCGATTCGTCAATATCACCTTCGATTAAACTTTCATCACTCGCTTCATCAGTTTCTTGTCCAAGATATTCAAAGGGAGTAAAATTGGTAAGAGTTAATGCATTAACAATCTTTGAATTCTCTCCAAATATACCTTTCTTTTTGAGAATTAAGAATAAAGCAATTAGAATAATCGTTATACTTGTAATACCTGCACCGAGGATAAGACCGGAAGGCATATAGTCAAACTCAATTTCGTGATGACCGGCAGAAATATCAAATGCAAGAAATGAGTTTGCTACTGAATGATATTTTGATTTATCAAGCACTTCACCATCAATTTTAACTTTCCAACCTTCGTCATAAGGAATTGAGGTAAAAAGCATAGAATCTTCAGCAACATCAATATATCCACCTAAATGAGTGCCATTATCAAAGCTGTCGACTACAAAAACACCATTATCTTTAATTTTTTCATAGCAATCAATGTAATCATTTTCATCCATAACGACACAATAAAGCTGGAATGAACCATTGTTTGCTTCTTCTGTCGGGAGTTCAATATTAAGCACAGCATCCTCGTTTGTGCTGATATGCCCTAAGTCAAGCAGATATGAAGTGGAAATATCATAATTGAATGTTTTAGCCTCAATTGAAGCCGTAACACTCTTAATCTCGCTTGAGGACATGTAGATATAAACATTGCCGGAAGTTTCGGGAGTAATAGTAAGCTCAAGGTTTGCATATTTCCCTAATTCGGTCTTGTTATATGCAACAGAACCTGCAGCAAGATCAGATTCGCTGATATCACCAAGATTTGTTGAGTCGGTAACTACGGGTGTAATTCTATCAAAAATATCATCTACACCGATTGCATACTTAAAGAAATTTGATTGGACATTAAAAGGATTTGTATCTGTTGTAATCCACATATCCTTCAAGGATGGAGAAACGCTATAAGCAACCGGAAGATTATAGTTAAATCTGTACAAAGTTATCTTATCATTGGAATTTAACTCAGTATAAAGAATATCATTATGAATTCTCTTATCGTTGTCATAGATATATTTTATTCCCCACATTGCATTATAAACTGCGGTTTGAGGGAAATATGTATAGCTATTGACATCATTACCGTACATACCTAACTTTCTCTGCAATTTGGACACACTTTCGTATGCCATTGATGAGAAAATTGAAACACCGTTATAATAGTACCAAGATGCATCCATACGAGTAAGAAGGTCGGAAAGCTCTTCACGGTAGAATGTGTTTTCACCTTCTATTTCATCGACATAATCGCTCATTTCGACAAAATCTTCATACTGTTCAGTATAATATTCTTTAGCTTGAGTGATAAGGAAATTATCCGTATCTACAATTATTATTTCAGTAATAATTGAACAAACAAGCAATGCCATCATTGCAGACTTAAAGAATTTCGGCTGTGTTAACGCAATAAGTATCATTGCATAAACAGCAGCAAAAACTATTGTTTGTAATACAACATTGTTGTCAACATTTTTAGAAGTAATTTTTTCCGCTAAAACAGCCATAAATATTACAGCTGCCGACACTAAGCCTATTTGTTTAGGCTTATATTCATCGATTGAATTAAATGCCTTATACGCAAAGAAAAGTAAGAAGAAAGAATAGGCAAAAGACCAGCGATAAGGTAAATCATTCGGGAAATGGAAGCCATGCCAAATGAAGTTAAGATAGTTTAAATTAAAACTGAAGTAACAAAACGCAAACAAGATACTGGTTGCTATTTTTTCTTTGAATGTAACCTTTTTTGAAAAGAAATATAAGGGAGCAAGTATAAGCGGCAAAATACCGGTATACACGTTCGGTAAAACGTCTTCCCCACTGCTTCTTATTGTTGGTTCTGCTCCTGCTAAATGATTTGCAATAAAATCAAAGAAATTAAAATATTGCTTGAATTCATCCGGAAAATTATTACCTGTTGCTGATGAGGTCTTAAGAACAAAATATACAGGAATAAGAGCAATCGCAGCTAATAAGAATGCAAGAATAGAATAAAATGCAAAATTAATACCGGTCGTTAAGAATTTACTGTTAAGACAGTTTTTATAAAATAATTTAGCCTTGGCAGAAAACGGAAGACGGTTATATTCACTACGTCTTAATTCGTAGTCAAGTTTAGTATTGATAGTTCCAAATTCATATTTGCTGAAATAGTGATAAATAAAATATACAACAGCGATAATACAAATCATATAAGCCATATAGTAACTTGTAAGCATTACCAAGCAGAGTGCTCCGCAATAAATATAGGGCTTCTTTTTTCCGTCAATAATATACTGTATACCTAAAATGACAATCGGCAAAATGCACATACCATCGAGCCACATAATGTTCCAATAATATGCCATAAACCAACCGCAGAAAGCATAAAGCAATCCAAAACCGGTAATTGAAATATCATTTCGATTAAATGACTTTTTTAGGAAATATGCAAAAGAGCCGGCGGCAATAGCATTTTTTACTAAAATCATACCGGCAATTGCCTCAGGCATATTCTCATGTCCCATTATAAGCATAATTATTATTCCAAGAGGACTTGAGAGATAGTTTAAGAAGTTGCCGGTGAAACTTGATCCACCACCGGTGCACCAAGAATAAAGCAAAGAATCAAAATTCACTATGCGTTCATAAAGTTCAGCAAAAAGAGGACCGTACTGATGATAAAGATCCATACGCAGAATAGTATTTGAACCAAGCGGCCAGAATTTATACACCATATAGGCAAATATCATCAATGCAGCTGAGATAAGAGCTGCAAAAATAATATACTTATTCTCTCCAAAGAACAGAGAAAACTTGCCTTTTTTCTTTGTTAACTTATTATTAGGAATTTCCGTTTCAGGTGGAGAAATATTCTCAAAAACATCAATATTACTCATATTTTCCATAATTAACTCCTTAAAGTGCAAACATATACGAAATACCGTATGTTACAATTGACATAATTATTCCGGCAATAAAGACACCGGCAACAATAATCGGAAATGACTTTTTGATTGGAATATCTAACAAGGCTGCGATTAAAGCACCTGTCCAACCTCCTGTACCCGGAAGAGGAATTGCAACAAAAATAAGCAAGCCCCAATTTTGATATCTCATAACTTTATCACGATTCTTTTCACCCTTAGATTCAAGTCTATCCAAGAGCTTGTCAAAAATCTTAAATCTACGCATAAATGCGAATATCTTTTTTATAAACAGAATAATGAATGGTATAGGAACAATATTGCCAAGAAAACATATGATAAAAGCTTTAAGAAAAGGAACACCAAGTAATTTTGCAGCAATAAGTCCGCCACGCAGCTCAAGAATAGGCAAAAGTGATACTATAAAAATAGTTAACTCTGCCGGTATAATTTCACCGAAAAACTCAACTAAGGCTTGAGTGAGCTGTTCAGTCATGGATTTTTACCCCCATTTCAGTTTTCATAAAATCTTTTATTTCATGCATTATGGTTTTATCATTCTCAAAGTTAAGACGTTTCAAGGCCTTTTCATATGTTAACCAAGCATAGTCATCAACTTCTTCGCGTTGAATTTTGGTTTGCGTATCATCAGTAGTTGCAAGGAAAATGACGACATTTTTTTGGATTTTATTAGCTATCTTGTAATCAGATTCACTGTAAAATCCGTCAACGATATTTATACGAATCCCCGTCTCCTCAAACACTTCTCGAATAGCGGTTTGTCGTTTAGTTTCCCCAATTTCCATATGTCCTTTTGGAAAACCCCAATTTGAACTTCTCTTATTTTTAATAAGCAAGAATCTCGGTTTTCCATTGATAATACGATAAACTGCCGCACCGCAAGAGTTTTCATAAAGACAATAAAGATAATAGCGATTTCTTTTTTCAATTGGCTCAATTAAAGGTACAATATCACAATTCACAAACCGAGAATTTTTATTTGCGGCAACATAAACACGTGTGCCGTCATTTCGTTTTATCAGTGCAATAAGTCTGCCTTCAAATTTTTTTACAGGATGTGTTATTCCGATGATATAGCTTTGCAAAGTAACAGTACCTTTGTCGGTATTTACAGTACATGTACCGAAATTTAGCTTATATCTATAGCCACTTTCAGGATCCTTCGAGCCAAAAGGATGGGTGACTTTTATCCGAACATTTCTACCTAACATTTATTTAGCTCCAAAAATAGACAATACTGTGTATATTATAACAAAGTTATTAGAAAATAGCAAGAGTAATTTTCACTTTTCAGAAAAAACTCCTGCAATTAAACCATGCAGGAGTTTTTGTAATATCAGATAGCTTGCAAGCTCTTTTCTCGTCTTTCTTTAAGTTCTGCCTCAACCATCGCTTTTCTTTCAGGATTGTCATCAACGAAGGAGATAGCCATGAGATAGAAAATTGACCCGACAACAGGACCTAAAATGAAAATCGGCCACTGCCATTTCATATATGTTGGATTTTGATTATATTTTTTTAAATCTGCATCATATGATAGGAATTTAAGAATATAACCTTTTATCAAAAAAGAAACAGCTCCTTGCATCTTTGAAATAAAATTCTGGACTGAAAATGAAATGCCTTCATTCCGCACACCAGTTTTCCATTCAATATAATCAATTGAGTCACTTGTTAAACTACGATGAGCTATATCCATCATACTACCCGGGATAGACCCAATAGACATCAAAATTAAAACTATTGCCAACTGCCATAAAGACTTGTAACCGACAAAGAACGAAATAATGCGAAGTGCTATGTTTGCAATCTGCGAAACAATAAGAAGTTTCTTCATTCCGCCCAATTTCTTAATAAACCTTGTAGCAAAGAATATTGCAATGGCTCCGGGCACACCAACTAACATGCCAAAAATGAACTGAGCATTGCCTCCATCGATATGCTTAGAGCCAATATCAAAAGAAATACTTGATTCAAAAAAATGTATCCAGTCAAGACCGGGAGATAATGCCTGTAAAAATCTTGCAAGAGATATTGTTAATAAAACTTTATTATGACCTAATGCACGGAATATTTCTTTAATCGAATCTCCCTTATCATTAATTGTTCGAATTCGCTCTTTTTGCTTATAAGCAAGCATAGAAATTAGCTCGCCGCCAAGACCTAAAATAATACCACCAAAAAGATATACTGTCTTAGTCTCAATATTGAGTGCATTCAGAAAATTATCACCAAGAAAGTTTGGGAAAAGACCAACGAAAATACCACCTGCTCCGGCACCGATTGATACCCATTGAGCAACTCTTGCCCGTTCTTCCGAATGGGGCGAGGATACTGCAATCATTCCCCATAACGCAACATCTTGAATCGAATACAAGATATCCCAAACGAAATAAAGAACCATCATTATGGCAATCGTAAGTTTAATATTTGTAGCATATGCAACAAACATCAAAGCTGATATGATACCAATTATTGGCGGGGTATATAAAGTATAAGGTCTTAACTTTTCCCCACTTTTGAATCTGTGTTTGTCCATCAATGAACCAATTAATGGATCATTAACTGCATCCCATAAACGAGAGAGAGATGTAATCCAACCTACTGTATCCGGTGAAATTTTCAATATATCAGTACAGAATGTAAACCACCAACCGGAAATAAAACCATAGGTCATGTTTTGACCGGTCAACGCAACGGAATGTGCTAACAAATCGCGATTAGGCACATATCCTTCTTCCGCTTCTTTTGAGAAAAAGAATTTGATAGGATTTTGAAGTTTCAAATTATCACTCCTAATAAATCTATTTTATTACATATTAACATATTTTTATTATAATTGCAACCTAAAAATAAAAATGCCCGCCAAAGCGAGCATTTTCTTTAAAAAAGGTTATTTATTAACCATCTTTGCAATTTCTTCTGCAAAGTTTTCTTCTTTCTTTTCAATTCCTTCGCCCTTTTCATAACGAACAAAAGACTTGATTGTAATAGATTTTCCTAATGCCTTAGCAACAGAAGCTACATAACCCTTGACATCGCCTTCGTAAATATCGCCACGTACGAACTCCTGGTTAAGCAAGCACATTTCTTTATAATACTTTGCAATCTTACCTTCTATAATTTTTTCGAGAACCTGAGCAGGCTTATTTGCCATCTTGGGATCTTCTTTCATTTGAACAAGATTAATTTCTTTTTCTTGCTCAATAACTTCTGCAGGAACATCAGCTTCAGAAAGATAAGCAGGATTCATAGCAGCAATCTGCATAGCAATGTTCTTACCCATATCGACAAACTCATCAGAAACAGCAGTCTCATCGTCTGTGTCAAAATTAACCAATACACCTACAGTGCCCTTCGCGTGGATATAGGAAACAACATGACCATCAATAAGTGCAAAACGGCGAACTTTCATATTTTCACGAAGCTTAAGGAATACTTCCTGAACTTCATCGGCAACGGTGCCTTCACCATCAACACAGGTAGTTTCGAGAAGCACATCAAGATTATCAGGACGAGCATCAAGAGCTGTTTTTGCTATCTTTGAAGCAAGCTCTTGGAACATGTCACCACCGGCAACAAAGTCAGTCTCACAGTTAATTTCAACAAGAACACCGCTCTTGTCGTTTGTAAGTGCTGTAACAACACCTTCTGCAGCAACACGAGTTGATTTCTTTGCTGCTGATGCAAGTCCTTTTTCACGAAGAATGGTAACTGCTTTTTCCATATCGCCATCAGCTTCAGCAAGTGCATTTTTGCAATCCATCATGCCAACGCCAGTTTTTTCTCTAAGATCTTTGACATCTTTAGCTGTAAATGCCATTATATTACCTCCAAGTATAAATAGCCTCACTTACGAAAATGCAGTGAGGCAAATAGTTTAATTATTCAGCCTCATCAACTACAACTTCTTCTTCAGGAGTTGTCGCTGCAGGAGCATTCTGTTCACCCTGTCTTGCTTCAATAATGCCGTCAGCAATAGCACTTGCAATAAGTTTTACTGCACGAATAGCATCATCATTGCCGGGTATTACAAAGTCCACTTCATCAGGATCACAGTTTGTGTCTACTATAGCAATTACCGGAATACCAAGTTTCTTAGCTTCGGAAATAGCATTCTTTTCCTTACGAGGATCAACAACAAACATCGCACCCGGCATAGTATTCATCTTTGTGATACCACCAAGGTTCTTTTCAAGTTTTTCAATTTCGAGCTGAAGTTTAGCAACTTCTTTCTTAGGGAGTCTATCAAAAGTTCCGTCTTCAGACATAGTCTGAAGCTGTTCAAGTCTTCTGATTCTGAGCCTGATTGTACGGAAGTTAGTGAGCATACCGCCGAGCCAACGAGCATTGACATAAGGCATTTCGCAACGTGTTGCTTCTTCCTTGATAGATTCCTGAGCCTGTTTCTTTGTGCCGACGAAAAGTATTGATTTGCCTTCTGCAGCAATGTCGCGAACGAACATATAAGCTTCGTCGAACTTTTTGACTGTCTTCTGAAGGTCAATGATGTGAATACCGTTTCTTTCGGTAAAGATGTACTGGTTCATTTTCGGATTCCAGCGACGTGTCTGGTGACCGAAGTGCACACCTGCTTCAAGCAGTTGTTTCATTGAAATTACTGACATTTTATGTCCTCCTTTGTTAAGCCTCTGTAAGCGTCATTTTCCGCTTAAACACAAAAGTGCACCTTAAACGAAATCAGCTATACATGAGTTATCCAACGTATTATATCATAAATAAATGATTTGTCAAGTGCTTTTTCTTTCCCTTGACTTTTATTTTACTTGAGTGTATAATTAAAAAAAGCGAGGTTGTATGCTTATGATAATGACATATAAAGATAACTCTCCTACTATTGATGAGTCTTGTTTTATTGCTGACACAGCGACTGTTGCAGGAAATGTTGAAATAGGCAAAGACTCATCTGTTTGGTTTGGTGCTACTGTTCGAGGAGATATTGCAAGTATAAAAATCGGCGAATGCTCAAACATTCAAGAAAATTCCGTTATCCATGTTGACTTAGGAAAACCTGTGTCTATCGGCAACAATGTCACTGTTGGTCATGGTGCAATTATTCACGGCTGCACAATCGGTAATAATTGTCTTATCGGTATGGGAGCAATTATTATGAATGGTGCAACTATTGGCGACAATTCAATTATTGGTGCAGGTGCATTGGTTACTGAAAACACGCAAATACCCGAAAATTCAGTAGCGTTTGGTTCACCTGCAAAAGTTACGAAAGAAGTATCCGATAAAACGAAAATGATGATTAAACTTTCATCAATATCATATAAAAACGAAGCTCAAGAATACAAAAAAGGCTGATTATGGACTCTGATAATTTTTTTATTAAACAATATGAAAATTTATTAAAAAAACTGCCTGTAAAAAAGACCATTATTTTTGAATCCAATCCGGCATTTACCGATAATACTTGGCCGGTTTTTAAGTATTTATATGATAATATGAATATTTCAAAAGACTATAAAATTGTTTGGCTCACAAATGATAGACTAAAAGATAAGATGCCTACCGGATACGAAGACGTCGAATTGATGAATTACGGTTCAAACTGTAAAAGCTTGCGGGATAAGTTTTATTACCGATATTTGTTATTTACAAGTGTTGGTATCGTATGTTGCAACCGCATTCTTGGCTTAAATCGAGAAGGTCAATATTCTATTATGCTTCAGCACGGAATGCCGTTAAAAGCATCTAATGGTGGATATTGCATAAAAGACAATTGCAGTGAAGCACTCTGTGTTTCTGAGTTTTTTAAGGATAATTATCATAAAGATTTTGAAATAAGTTATGAAAAAATGTTTTTCTGCGGTTTTCCCCGTACGGATTATTTGTTTGATACTGATAATGCATTAGAAAAATTAAATCTTAATAATTATACGAAAGTCATCGTATGGCTTCCGACCTATCGAAAAAGCGATAATGAAAAAGTTTTAGCATTTAATATTGAAACCACAAATACCGGCATCCCTACAATTAATACCATAGAAGAAATTGAACGAGTTGACGCATTTTTGAGAGAAAATAATATGCTTATTCTTTTCAAAGCTCATCCCGTACAGCCGATTGATCCATCCATTGCAAACACACTGACGAATTTTAAAGTTATAGATAATGATTATTTGCTGAATAATGATGTTCAGTTATATCAATTATTAGGCGAAAGTGATGCTCTTATAACCGATTATTCTTCAGTGTATTACGACTATCTCTTGACTGAAAAACCGATAGGCTTAACACTTGATGATATAGATAAATATATTGAGTCTCGTAATTTTGTTTATGATGATCCGTTTGAAATACTTAAAGGTGATAAGATACTAAACAATTCTGATATGATTTTATTCTTAAAAAATGTTCTCAAAGATAATGACGCAACATTGAATGAGAGAATTGATTTAAAAAATCGGATGCATACATTCCAAAACGGAAAATCAACTGAATATGCAGCAAAACATATATATGAAAAGATTAGAGAATTGAGTTAATTATAAATTTTAAATAGAGAAGCAATAACGTTGACATTGAAATTATGCCAACGTTAATTGTTTTATTATAGCGAAGAAATCTATTTTATTTCCGTAATATCATAAGGTGTTGTTTGGTATACAAAATAGTTAAGCCAATTGACATGTAGAAGATTGGCATGAGCACGCCAAGTTACAAGAGGCTCTTTTTCGGGGTCATTATTCTCAAAATAATTTTCAGGGATAGACGGATTGAGACCAGCACTAATGTCGCGAAGATATTCATTTTTAAGTGTATCTGCGTCATACTCAGAGTGTCCGGTTACGAAAAATTGACGATCTTCTTTTGCGGAAATTACATAAGGATCTCCGGTCAGACTGCTTGCAAGAATGCGAAGTGACGGGATTTTCTCAATGTCTTCCCTGCGGACGGTTGTATTTCTTGATTGCGGAACCATAAACACATCATCAAAACCTCTAAATAGGATTGATTTTTTATAATCAGCTATGTGCGGAAATACACCTGACAATTTTTTGGGCAATGCTACTTTTTCAATACCATAGTGATAATAAAGAGCTGCTTGAGCACCCCAACAAATATGAAAAGTACTGTGGACATGGGTTTTACTCCATTCCATTATTTCGCAAAGCTCTTCCCAATATTCAACCTCTTCAAATGGCAAAAATTCAACGGGAGCACCGGTAATAATCATTCCGTCATATGTCTGATGTTTAATATCATCAAATACTTTGTAGAATGTAAAAAGATGTTCCGGAGAAGTGTTTTTTGACAAATGAGTTTTTGTATGAATAAGCTCTAAATCAACTTGTAAGGGAGAATTTCCTAAAAGACGGGACAGTTGGGTTTCCGTCTCGATTTTTTTTGGCATTAAATTTAAGAGCAATATCTTAAGGGGACGAATATCCTGTGTAATTGCTCTTGTCTCTGTCATTACAAAAATGTTTTCATCTGCAAGCGTTTGAACTGCCGGCAGGTCATTCGGTATTTTAATAGGCATATTAAATATTATCCAATGCTTGTTTTATATCATCAATGAGATCCTGTACATTCTCAATCCCACAGGAATAACGAACTAAATCCGGAGTAATTCCGCAAGCTAAAAGTTCATCATCATTCATCTGCCGATGAGTCGCATTTGCAGGGTGCAAACAGCAAGTACGAACATCGGCAACGTGAGTTTGAATGGCAGCTATTTTTAAGCTATTCATAAACTTTTCGCAAGCAACTCGACCACCCTTTATGCCAAAACTTATAACACCACAAGTTCCGTTGGGGAGATACTTCTTTGCAAGCTCGTAGTTTCTATCATCCTCAAGTCCGGGATAAGTTACCCAGGCAATACGTTCATCGCTCTTTAAGAATTTTGCTATAGTAAGTGCATTTTCGCAATGACGTGCCATACGAACATGCAGGCTCTCAAGACCGAGATTTAAGTAATATGCATGCTGAGGAGATTGAATTGCACCAAAATCACGCATAAGCTGAGCAGTTGCTTTTGTAATAAAAGCTCCCTCAAGACCAAACCGCTCTGTATACGTTACGCCGTGATAAGATTCGTCGGGAGTGCAAAGCCCTGGAAATTTTTCGGGATATTTTGTCCAATCAAACTTTCCTGAATCGACAATACATCCGCCTACAGAGCAACCGTGTCCATCCATATATTTTGTCGTTGAATGCATAACAATATCAGCACCCCATTCAATCGGACGACAATTGACAGGTGTAGCAAAAGTATTGTCCACTATTAAAGGTACGCCATGTGCATGAGCAACTTTCGCAAACTTTTCAATATCAAACACCGTAAGTGCAGGATTTGCAATAGTTTCACCGAATACTGCCTTTGTATTCTCTCTGAACGCTGCGTTTAATTCTTCTTCTGTGCATTCAGGGCTTACAAATGTAAATTCAATGCCCATTCTTTTCATCGTTACAGCGAAAAGGTTGTATGTTCCTCCATAGATAGTTGATGAACTGACAATATGATCACCGCAAGATGCCAAATTAAATATTGAGAAAAATGCAGCTGCTTGCCCCGAAGATGTAAGCATTGCAGCAGAACCACCTTCCATTTCACAAATCTTTGCTGCGACATAGTCATTTGTCGGGTTTTGAAGACGTGTGTAAAAATATCCGCTTGCTTCAAGGTCAAAGAGCTTCCCCATCTCTTCACTTGAATCATATTTGAAAGTGGTACTCTGATAAATCGGAATTTGACGTGGCTCACCATTCTTCGGAGTGTAACCGCTTTGAACACATTTGGTTTCAATTCTAAAGTCACTCATATTATTGTCCTTTCACCTCGCAATATTTGCATCTATAAGTTTCGGTTTCTTTATCCGTTAATACAAATATATGTGGAAGCTCTTGTTCTGTTATCGAAATACAACGAGGATTTTTGCATTTTATTACATTTTTAAGCTCTTTAGGCAAATCAAGATTTTTCTTTTCTACTAATTCCCCATCACGAATAATATTAATAGTCGCTTTTGGATCAACATATCCGATAACATCAAGGTCTAAATCAATTTCTGCGTCAATCTTGATAATATCCTTCTTTCCCATTTTACGACTTGTTACATTCATAATCATAGCAACACTGGTATCTAATCTGTCAAGATGTAAAAGCTGATAGAGTTTCATTGCAGAACCTGCTTTGATATGATCAATAACGACACCATTTTGAATTGAATCAATATGCATCATTCTACCTCCAATAGCTTTAATATCAATGCCATACGCATATATTTGCCGTTTAATACCTGTTCAAAATAGCAAGCACGCGGATCTTTATCAATAGCGACGGATATTTCATTTACACGAGGAAGAGGATGTAAAATTAAGAGATCCGATTTTGCAGTATCAAGTTTGGGAGGAGTGAGAATATAGCTGTCACGAAGTCGAAGATAATCTTCTTCGTTAAAGAAACGTTCTCTTTGTACTCTTGTCATATACAGAATATCAAGGTCAGCCATAACAGATTTCAAATCAGTTGTTTGAACATACTCGATATTATTTTTCGCAATAAAGTTTTCTTTGACAAATGAAGGAATTTTCAATTCTTCAGGAGAAATAAATACAAATTTTATACCTTCATATCGCGACATAGCTCCCGCTAAAGAATGAACTGTTCGACCGAATTTAAGGTCGCCACAGAAACCTATTGTCAAATTATTCAATGAGCCTTTTTTACGATAGATTGTCATCAAGTCAGCCAAAGTTTGAGTTGGGTGAAGATGACCTCCATCACCTGCATTTATCACGGGAACAGAGGCATTATTTGCTGCAACGAGTGCGGCTCCTTCTTTGGGGTGTCGGATTGCAATAATATCAGCATAGCATGAAATGACTTTTGCAGTATCAGCTACACTTTCCCCTTTTGCTGCAGACGACGAAACAGCATCTGCCATGGAAAGAACATGTCCGCCAAGTTCGTACATTGCAGCCTCAAAAGAGAGCCGTGTTCTTGTTGAAGGCTCAAAAAAGAGTGTTGCAAGTTTTTTCCCTTTGCATTTTTCGGAGTATTTTATCGGATTCTCGATAATATCAAGAGCAACGTTCATAAGTTCATCAAGTTCGCTGATTGATAAATCGAAAATATCAATCAATGATTTCATGAGCTTATCCAACTTTCATCAGAAGGGTTGTTTCTGAATTTAATGAGTTTTTGTATGTCTTCGCTTTTAATATAGCCTTCTTCTGCGGCAACTTCTGCTATTGTATCAAAATCAGTAAGAGAAATATTCTTAACATTTGCGTCTTTTAGTCTGTCGAGACCTTTTTGCATACCATAAGTGAATATAGAAACTATGCCTAAAACTTCGGCACCCGCATCACGAAGAACATTTACTACTTCAATAACGCTGCCACCGGTTGATATTAAATCTTCAACCACAACAACTTTTTGACCTTTTTCAAGTTTACCTTCAATTTGATTTTGTCTTCCGTGATCTTTTGCACCACTTCGTACATATCCCATGGGCATATCCAAAATATGAGCTGTAATAGCAGCATGAGCGATACCGGCGGTTGATGTACCCATTAATACATCAGCATCAGGATAGTTCTCCTTAATGACGTTAGCTAAAGAGTTTTCAATATTAGTACGAACAGCGGGAGCAGTTAAAGTCAATCGGTTATCGCAGTAAACAGGGCTTTTAATTCCGCTTGCCCAAGTAAAAGGCTCTTCCGGTCTGAAAAAAACAGCTTTTATTGATAACAAATCTTTTGCAATAAGTCTTTTAATATCCATAATTACCCCTTAATCAACAAATTCAGAAACACAACGTTTATATGCAGCAACGGGATCTTCAGCTGCAGTGATAGGTCTGCCAACAACAATATAGTCAGACCCAATAAGTTTCGCTTGTTTGGGTGTCATAACTCGCTTCTGATCTCCAATATCACCATCAGCAAAACGAACACCGGGAGTAACGGTAAGAAAATCTTTTCCGCATACCTCATGAACTTTTTCCGCTTCAAGCGGAGAGCAAACAACTCCATCAAGTCCGGCTTTTTTTGCGTTTTTTGCATAGTGCATAACGACTTTATCAATTGGCTCATTAATAAGCAAATCACTCTCCATTGTTGTCTGATCGGTGGAAGTAAGCTGAGTAACAGCAATAAGTAGAGGACGAGTACCGTCCGGTCTTGTTAAACCTTCAAGAGCAGCTTCCATCATAGGGATAGTACCACTTGCATGAAGATTGCAAATATCAACATCAAGCTTTGATAGAACAGCCATACTCTTTTTAACCGTATTCGGAATATCGTGAAGTTTAAGATCTAAAAATATCTTGTGTCCGCGGAACTTAATATCACGGACAATTTCAGGACCGGCACCATAAAATAATTCCATCCCGATTTTAACAAAAGGTTTTACATCTGTGAATTTATCCAAAAATTCAAGAGTTGTTTCTGCATTCGGAAAATCGCAGGCAATAATAACATCTTTTCCCATTATATATTCAACCCCTTATCTTTTAGATTCTTTTTTACACTTAAACTATTTCGTTTGTTTGCAAATACCCAAGGTTTCATCATTGACGGAGCAACAGCTGTAAAGGTCTCTTTAATGACATTTTCATCAAGGTATCTGCCGTCGCGTACATTTATACATATTTTTGATTTTGCTTTTTTTCTTGCCGTTGAATAAAAATCTTTATCAGCAAGCACATGAAGATTAGCAGAAGATTTTAGCCGTTCCGGGAAATATTCACAGGCAAAATCACTTTGTTTTACAAACATTTCAAAGAAAGGCATAGTCTGAACATAAAACGATTCTATGACATCCTTAATTTCTTCTTGTTTTGCAATATCTAATATGAATGAGTAAATCGGTTTTTCTGCCGCTATCTCATGATTATCAAAAACATAAGGCAAGTACAAATGTTTATATTTATCCCTTAAGGCATTAATCTTTTCTTGAGATAATCTGTTTGCATATTCATTATATTTCTCAACAAAGAAAGTCAAAAATTCAGCATCAAAGTGCCAAAAATAGCGGTAAAACCTATTTACAATATCAAATATAATGCAATTATTGACTTCCGAAATCAATGATTCATCCCCGTCAACATTTCCGGACTGTTTTTCAATGTAGTCATAAACAATATCATAAATGCTATCCCAAGCTGAAAGGCGAAATTCTAAATTCTCTTTTGTTGGAATATTCATTTTATCGAATCCGGATGCGTAAGTATAAAGTCGTCTTTCATATACTGCACGCGGACAGCCGACAATTTTCCTTGAATTCATCACAAAATTCATTACAAATAGACCGTCACTATGCGGATTTTCATCAAAAGATAATCTGTTTGCTTCTATAATTGCACGACGAAATGCTTTATTGGAGATATCCAAATTTGAAAGCATTGTTTTTTCACCTTTATCTATATCAGGTAAAATTGCAAGCACATCACCTGCTGAATCAAAATCACTGTAACGATTATCACCGTATTTCCACATTCTGAATGTTATCATATCCGGCTTATCGTCAGTAATTGTATTATTAAGTTCTTCTATAGTTTCGTCGGTAATATAACCATCCGGATCATAGAAAAGGATGTATTCTCCGACTGCAGCTTGTATTCCTCTGTTAAAAGCAGCATGTCGAGTATTTTCATCAGCTTTCAAATAAAAGAAATCAACATAGTTTTCAACATATTTTTGTGCAATCTCAGCACTGTTATCAGTTGAGCCGGCATCAACAATAATTACTTCAAAATTATCGTCTGTTTGATGTATCAAACTATCAAGGGCTTTATCTAAGTATTTACCGGTATTAGTTAAGGGGACAATTACAGAAAATTTGCTCATCAATGTGTCTCCAAATCCTCAGGATATGTAATTTTTATATTTTTTGAACTTCCCTGCACAATGCCGACTTTATATTCAAAGTGCATAAATATAGCAGCACAATCCGTCATTTCATCAAGCTGTTCAAGAGATAATCTATTTGTTAATTCATTTAGAGTTTTCAAATCAAATGTTTGAGGTGTTTGAACTGCATATACTCTCGAGCGATCTAAATAGTTTTCGAGATTGCCATTGTTGTCAGCAATTATCATACTGTCAACAACTTTATTCGCAGTGGTTGATGCAGAATATTCTTTCATAGAATTAACACAAGCATCAATTATTTCTGATGTTATATTAGGACGCACAGCATCATGAGTTATGATAATATCATCATCCGAACAAGGTATAGCATGCAAAAATTTAAGAAGAGTTCTGTTTCTTGTGCTGCCGCCGGCGATAATTTCTATTTCACTTTCAAAGTATTCATGGCACAAATTTTTAGTATATTGGATGTAATCATCCGGAACAGCAACAAATATTTTATCTATCCGCTTATTATCAGCAAATGCTCTAATGGAATGAATTATTATCGGCTCTCCATTATAGTCAAGAAACTGTTTCGGGAGAATTCCGCCCATTCTTGTTCCTCTGCCCGATGCAAACACTGCTGCATAAATCATAAATTAAGCTCCTCCCATTCCAAAAAGAGTTCATCTTCTCGTTTTTGAAGTTCCGTTAATTTATCGGTAATCTCAGTAATTTTGATATAATCGCTTGAAATTTCAGGTCTTTTTAACTCATCTGAAAGAAAATTTATTTCTTCTTCAAGTTCAACTATTTCAGCTTCAATTTTTGCGATACGTGTTTGACGTTTTCTTTCTAAACTTGCAGCCTCTTTTCTAAGTTTATAGTCGTTAACAGTATCAACCTTTTCGCTCTTTTCCGGTAAAGCAGAATCAAGAATAGATTTATATGTATCGTAGTTGCCTTCAATTTCCTTAAATTCATCCGGTGCAAATACAAATATTCTGCTTGCAAGTTTGTTAATAAAATATCTGTCATGAGATGCACAAATAATTGTGCCTTTATAATCACTTAATGCTCTCTCAAGATGTTCGGCTGATGCAACATCAAGGTGATTTGTTGGTTCATCCAATAAAAGCACATTTGAGCCGCGTAGCATTATCACAAGCAAAGCAACTTTCGCTCTTTCGCCGCCCGATAAATCACACATTCGCTTAAACACATCATCACCACGAAATTGAAAAGCAGCTAAATGTTTGCGAATTTCACCGGAAAGCATTTTGGGAAACCTATCGTAAACTTCATCAAGTACGGTTTTCTCACTTGTTATTTCGGTTTGGACTTGCTCAAAATAACCGACACGAGTATTATGACCAAAAATCACTCTTCCCGTATCCGATGTGAGTTTTCCCATAATGATTTTCAAAAGAGTTGATTTGCCGCAACCGTTTGGTCCTACAAGAAATACTCTTTCGCCTTTGTAGATATTCATATTGACATCATCAAACAGTTTTTTATCTCCAAATGATTTTGAAACATTCTCAACAAAAAGAACATCATTGCCGCTTTCTGATGCTATTGGAAATGAGAGTTTAAGTTCAGCTTCTTCACTTTCCGGTTTAACAAGTTCAGCTTTTAACCTATCAATCTGCTTTTGTTTGCTTGCGATGGTAATATAATTTCTTTCTTGACTAAACGTAACTTGCTGTGCAATTATCCCTTCAATGCGTTTAATTTCTTTGATTGTTTTTAAATATTCACGTCTTTGAAACTCTAATCTTTCTTGTTTCAATTGCATAAATCGCGAGTAATTACCATTTGTCATTGTTACACGATTATGCTCAATTTCAATGGTTTTCGTAGTAGTTTTGTCAAGAAAATACCTGTCGTGGGAGATTATTATTGCCGTTCCGTTGTATTTCTTCAAGAAATCTTCAAGCCACTCAACACTATTTATATCAAGATGGTTTGTCGGTTCATCAAGCAATATCAAATTAGCATTTGATAACAAAAGCTTTGCAAGAGAAACTTTTGTTTTTTGCCCACCACTTAAATGAGAAACTTGAAGATTTATTTCATCCTCAGTCAGCCCCAAACCAATCAGTGCTGATTTTGCACGAGCTTTATAAGTTAATCCGTCACGTTTAATATAGACATCAATCAATCGGTCTTGCTCTTCAATAAGCTCAATTCGCTTGTTTTTATCGCAAAGTTCAATTTGATTTCTTATATTCTCAAGTCTTTTCTCAATTTCAATTACATCATTAAACGCAGTCAATGTCTCTTGATACGCCGTAAGTGCCGGATTTGTACAAGCATGTTGTTCTACAGTTCCGACTGTAGCATTTTTTGATATAAAAATATTTCCCGTGGTTGGCTCAATTTCTCCGGTAATAATTCGAAAAAGGGTGGTTTTTCCGGTTCCGTTCGCTCCGATTAAACCCACCCGATCCAAGTCTTCAATATCAAAATTAGCATCACAAAAGATTAAATCACCAGCAAAATCGATGCTAAGTCCTTGAGCACTTAAAATCATATTGTCGTAATAATGAATGAACCTTTGCCTTTAAGAGTATATGTACCTGAATCAGCCGGAATGAAAACACTATCTCCCTGCTTTAAGTCTAAATATTCACAGTCATCATCAGTTGCCTTGAAATTACCGTCAATAATCACTATACTTACAAAACTGTCAAAATCCGCAAATCCTTCAAATCTACCATCTACTTCCATCAAAGACATACTAAAAAAATCACATTCTGCAAGTCGTGTGCGAGTTGTATCATCAAAAAATTTTCGTTTTTCAATGGGAGATAAGTTGGTTTCTTGAACTGTTAAATCAGTAACTTCAACCGCATCATCAATGTGTAAATCACGAAGCTGACCGGTTACTTTATCTCTGCGTTGATAATCGTATGCTCTATACGTTGTATTGCTACTCTGTTGTACTTCAAGAAGAAAAATCCCTGCACCGATTGCGTGTAAGGTTTTAGCAGGAATAAATGCAACATCGCCCTTTTTAACAGGCACATGATTACAATAAACAGGCAACGTACCGTCGTTTATAGCGGTTCTAAACTCATCTTTTGAAAGTTCTTGATTTACGCCTAAAATAAGCTCTGCACCCGGTTCACAGTCGATAATATACCAACATTCGGTTTTTCCATTCTTTTCATCTGTATGTGCTTTAGCATATTCATCATCAGGGTGCACCTGAATTGATAGTTTATCCTTAGCATCAATAAACTTAATCAAAATAGGAAAATTTAAAGGGTTGTAATTTCTGCCAATATCGCAAGAACTTATTACATCAACAAGCTTTTTTCCCGTATGTTCTCCATTTTCTATAATAGAAGAACCATCGGGATGACAAGACAAAACCCATGCTTCCGAACGAATTCCGAGCATCGGGATATTGAAATACTCTTGCATTCGTTCACCACCCCAAATGGCAGTTTTGAACACAGGCTTTAATTTATACATACAAATTAGTCCTCAACAAAATCTTTCAATCTCTTTAATCTCTGCGGATTACGAAGTTTACGCAAAGCTTTTGCTTCAATTTGACGGATACGCTCTCTTGTAACTTCAAATTCAGCACCAACCTCTTCAAGTGTATGCGGAAGCCCGTCGGTTAAACCGTAACGCATACGAAGAACATTTGCCTCACGAGGAGTAAGCGTTTCCAAAACCTTATCAATTTCTTCTTTAAGAAGTGCCTGTGATGCAGCTTCAGCAGGATCAAGTGCGTTATGATCCGGGATAAAATCACCGAGATGGCTGTCTTCTTCTTCACCGATTGGTGTTTCAAGAGAAACCGGGTCTTGAGAAACTCTCAGTGCTTCCCGAACTTTTTCTTTTGTCATTCCAAGCTTATCGGCAATTTCTTTAATTGAAGGTTCTTTACCGTTTTCGTGGAACAACTGGTTGCTTGTGCGTTTGACTTTTGTAATAGTTTCAGTCATATGAACAGGTATACGAATAGTACGAGCCTGATCAGCAATAGAACGTGTGATGGCCTGTCGGATCCACCAAGTAGCATAAGTAGAGAACTTAAAACCTTTCTCATACTTAAACTTATCTACTGCTTTAATAAGTCCTAAATTGCCTTCCTGAATCAAATCAAGGAACTGCATTCCTCTGCCACCGTAACGTTTTGCAATGCTGACAACAAGACGCAAATTTGCCTTTTGAAGTTCAATCTTTGCATCTTCATCACCATCTTGAATACGCTTAGCCAGTGCGATCTCCTGCTCTGTTGTCAATAGCGGAATTCTGCCTATTTCACGAAGATATGCTTTTACCGGGTCATCAGTAGGACTGACAACATAATCTTCATCGTCGCCTTCACCTAAGCCGTCACCACCTGATGAGCTCAAACTCTCAAGACTACCATCGACAAAATCGTCAATTATTTCAATATCAGCTTCTTCAAGGCTTTTATAAAGCTCATCAAGATGATCAATGTTAAATGAACCATCACTTAACAGCATATCAATATCTTTGCTTGAAATTTTACCGGTTACTTTTGCCTGTTCAACAAGCTGACTTACTTTAGATTTCTTCTTTTCCATAAGTTAACTCCATTATTCAAACAACTTCAAAAATTCTATATCTGACATTTCTGAAGGATTTGAGATTAGTGATTTTTTCTTCTCATCTTTCAGTGTGTTAATACAATCAAACAATTCATTTGTTGTATTACTTACCGTCTGATTCTCATTGTATATCTGCATAAGAAAAGACATTTCTTCACTTGATAAATCTTGAGAAAAATCCAACACATCAGTACCTTTAAGATTTTGATTCTTTTCACAAATCAGTTTATAGACACGAGCATAAAATTCATCAATAAAATCTTCCGCATACAATATATCACAAACATCTTTCAAAAAATCAGGGTTTTTCATCAAGGTAACAATAATAATTCTCTGAGCCTTTGAAGCGGCTTTGCTTGAAAGTTCCTTGAATCCCTGTTTTGTTGACAAATTACCGGACAATCCTTTTTGAGCTTCAGTGAATTGACGATTTTGGCTGCGTCGTTGTTCTTTTCTGTTTTGTTTTTTTATCTCAAGCATCACGGAATCTTTTGATATTCCCGTTTCGTCGGAGAGTTTTCCGATGTATAACTCTTTTTCTATCTCATTACTTAGTGTTGCCAATAACACTACTGCCTCATTCATATAACCACTCTTGCCGTCTAATGTGGTCAAATCATAATTTTTTCGTATATTGTTCAACTTGAATTCTATATTGTTATGCGAGCCTGTTATTATTGAATGCATGTATTCAGATCCCTTATTTCTGAGTATATCATCGGGATCTTTGCCGCCTTTTAATTCAATAACTTTTACCTTGAGATTAGTTCTTTCAAAAATAGCAAGTGCTTTGTTTGTAGCTTTCATTCCAGCCTCATCTGAATCGAAACATATATAGACGTCTTCTGCATATCTTGAAATTAACTTAGCTTGGTTAGGAGTAAATGCTGTGCCTAAACCTGCAACAGCATTTTCAAATCCATATTGATGAAATGCAATTACATCCAGATAACCCTCACAGAGAATAATCTTCTTATCTTTACCGTTTTTTGCAAAATTTAACCCAAATAATTCGTTCCCTTTCTTAAAAACAAGAGTTTCTCCGGTATTTAGATATTTGGGTTTACTATCATCAAGAACCCGACCACCAAAACCGATAACATTCCCTCGAACATCAATAATTGGGATCATCAAACGATTACGAAAAGCATCATAAGCCTTCCCTGTTTTTTGACTTTGCTTGCATAGATCAGCACTAATCAGTTCTGATTCATTAAAACCTTTCGAACGAAGATGATTGCAAAGAGAATAAAAACTGTCAGGAGCATAGCCTAAACCAAAACGAGTGATCATTTCAACAGTTATTCCCCTGTTTAGCATATAGTCAAGTCCGACTTGACCCTCTGATGAATTTAACATTGAATGAAAGAATTTTGCAGCTTCCCTGTTAGCTTCGTAAATTCTCTTTTTGAGTTTTGTAACGCTGTCATCTGAATCATCTATAGGCATACGCATACCAACTCTATCACACAAAACACGGACTGCATCGGTATAACTTAAATTTTGGATTCTCATCAGAAAATGTATGACATCCCCACCTACTCCGCATCCGAAGCAAAAGAAACTCATTGTATCGGCATAGACAGTAAATGAAGGGGTTTTTTCATTATGAAATGGACACAAACCTTTTAAGTTTCTACCCGCTTTCTTAAGTTCTACATATGGAGAAACAACGCTCTCGATATCATTTCGGGAACGCAACTCATCAAGAAAACTGTCATCAAATCGCATAACATAAATTAAATAGCTATATACTTTGTGCCGATAATATTCAGAGAGACTTTGCCTGCAACAATATCCGTAAAAGCTTCTGCAAATGAATTAAATTTCGTTTTGTCTATTGCAAAATTTAACGTAACGGAATCTGTAAAATCAATTCCCTGTTCGATTGTTTCATATTCACGCATGAGATTTTCGACCATTCCATAAAGCGAATAATCTATCGTCGTACTTACCAAATGACACCTTGTCATCATAACAGGGGTGGCTTTTTGAAGTGCTAACTGAGATGCCTCGGTATATGCCCGAACAAGTCCGCCTGTACCCAACAGTATTCCACCGAAATATCGTGTTACAACAACACATACATCAGTAAGTTCAGATTTTAGAATTACATCAAGTATCGGCATTCCGGCTGTACCCTGCGGTTCGCCATCGTCTGAGTAACGCTTTTGCTGACAGTCACGAAGAACATAAGCATAGCAGTTGTGTCTTGCATCACGATGTTTCCTGCGAATTTCATCAATAAAAGCAACAGCTTCTTCTTGTGTGCGTACAGGTTTTGCATATCCAATGAATTTAGAACGCTTTATCTCAACTGAATCAGAGCCAAAAAATCTTACAGTCATATAATTCTGTAAATTCATAAAATTAAATGAAGACAAAAAACACGATATGATTATAAAACCGATTTTTCAACCGGTTTTTTATATAGTATCGTGTAAAATATTGTTTTATCAGTCAAGATTGAAACGTTTTTTGAATCTTTCAACACGACCACCTGTATCAACAAGCTTCTGTTTGCCTGTAAAGTAAGGATGGCATTTGGAGCAAATATCAACACGAAGATCGCCCTTTGTTGAACCGGTTTTAAAAACCTCACCGCAAGCACATCTTACTTCTACTTCCTCGTATTTAGGATGGATTCCATCTTTCATCTTGATTCACCTCTTTCAAGTTGCGTAAAAATAATTATAACACAATTGCCATAGAATTGCAAGTCTTTTTTTCAATTTTTTTTATTAGAAAAACCTCTTGCAATTGTTACAACATTGTGCTATAATTACTTTATATTTTTTATGAGGCGATAAATTTATGAATAAAATATTGATTGGCATCCTTGTTACTGCTTTACTTGTAACTTGCGGAACATACTTCTACCACAAAGTCTTTGTAGATGAACCAAACAGTGAAACAACGGATGTGGTCGTACTTATTGACGGAAACAACGGACAGATAATCGGCACAAGCACGTATGCTCCAGATAACAATAATAATAATACACAAACCCCTATTGATAATACAACTCAAACGCCCAACATTTTACCTTCAGATGATACAACCATCCCAATTGCAGATATGCCCACAAACATCCCTGCTGGCAACATGCCTACAAATAATCAATCAGCTGCTGTTCCATCTACTCCCGCCGAAGTTCTTGCTGCATTTAATACTGCATCAGCGAAAGCAGCAACAGCAAACGGATCTAAAACAGTAATTAAAACACTACAGGATTACAGCATTGAGGGCGATTCAGTCAAAACTTTGAAGGAAAGAGCCGGTGATACTTTCGACAGCATAGCGAAAAGCTGTATTGAAGGTACACTTGCCTGCGGTTCAACAAATGCAAGCGGCACAGGAATGCTTGTTGGTGCAGCAATAAGTGAAGCAGATGTTTTGAGTGCAACAGCAACAGGAGATGCATTAAATTATAACGTAACTATTACACTTAAAGATTCCATAAATCCCGGATCCGGCACTACCCCAATTGAAAAAGTTACAAAAGACTTCCTTACTCTTGCTGATTTACAAGCAAACGGTCCAGCTAACAACTTAACAGTCGGTGGAGTTGATGCAACAATTACTGCCACAACGATCAATGCGAATGTTGTTTCCAATGAAATAAAATCTGTTAAAATCACCTATACTTATAAAGGCACATTGACTGATTGCGTATATAAACTAGCAATATTAAAATTTGACGGTATAAGTGGTTCAGGTTCATTGACAGTTGAAATTAACATAAACTACTAAAATTAAAGCTCCACTCGGAGCTTTTTTTCTTGACAATTTTTGTTGTTCACTATATAATGAAGTAAATATAATTGGAGATAGTTTGATGAGTGCACAAGTTAAATCAAAGAAGCAAAGAAGAATAGGTATCAATGATACTAACTTGTTTTGGCATGTTTTAGCTTTTGTATGTCCTGTTGTGATTATGATAATTGCATTTATTCAAAAAGGGATATCACCTTTTGGCAATGAATCGATGCTTTCAATGGACTTATGGAGTCAATATTTTCCGATGATTGCAGAACAACATGCTAACAGACGTGCATTCATCTCTTCCGGCTTTAGTTGGAACGGAGCATTGGGAATAAACGCATTTGCTCAAAACTCTTATTACTGCAATAGTTTGTTTAACTGGTTACTTGTACCTTTTAGCAGAAAACTACTTATTGATGCATTGGATTGGCTTATCCTGTTAAAATTTGGGTTATCTGCCTTATCAATGTCCTTCTATCTCAAATACAAATTCAAGAAAATTAACTTCCCTGTTGTCGCATGCAGCGTATGTTATGCTCTTTGTGCATATAGTTTAGCATTTTCCAACCAAGTAATGTGGTTTGATGCTATAATATATTTTCCTATAATTATTCTCGGTTTTGAACGATTAGTAATTGAAAAGAAGCCGATTTTATATTGCGTAAGTCTTGCTATTTGCATCTATTCATGCTTTTACATCAGTTTTTGTGTTTGTTTGTTTTTAGTTGTTTATTTCTTCTACTTTCTCATAATTAATGCTAAAGAATTAGATCGCAAAAGCATAATTCAAACTTCTGTTCGTTTTGGTGTATATTCGCTAATTGGCGGTTTGAGTGTGGCATTTGTAATATTACCAATTTACAAACAAATAAGTCTTACTCTTGCATCAGATATTCCGGCACCGACTAAACTTGAACTTTACAATTCACTTTTTGATTATGTGCTCAAGTTGCTCCCCAAAACCCCTGTATCTCTTGAATACGGCATACCAAATATTTATTCCGGCTCAATAATATTTATGCTTTTGCCAACATATTTCTTGAGCAAAAAGATAGACATAAAAGAAAAATTTTTCAGTGTGTTGTTGATATTCTTCTTGTTCTTTTCAATGAACTTGAATGTTCTTGACTATATATGGCACGGATTTCATTTCCCTAATCAATTGCCGGGCAGATGGACATTTATTTTCTCGTTTATATTACTTACACTCTGTGCAAAAGTTTTCACAGAATATAAAGAAATTTCAATTCCTAAAATTGTCATTTCCGGAGCAATTTCAGTTATTCTTTTTGGTATATCATACTTATTAGCTAAAGAAGAAACTTCTTTTAAATCCATTATCACTGCCTATATTTTCATTGCAATATACATCATTCTTTTCATTCTTGTTGCTCTTTTTAAAGAGGACAAATTTCAAAAAACGATGGTTGCCATGTTATCTGTTGCAATTATTCTTGAAGTAGGTTTTAATGGAGTTTACACTTTTGTAACCCACACAGATACCGGCAATATAGGCAAATATACTCAATTTGATGAAGCAATGAATTCTTTTGACGAACAATATAGTGCCGATTCAACAGAATTTTACAGAACTGATATTTATGAAAATTGGACATTTAATTCACCTTTGTTATATGGAATAAAAGGTCCGACGTATTATTCCTCTACAATGTCTGGCAATGCATATAACTTTTTCAAAAATCTCGGAATGCGTGTTTATGCAAAAAATGTTTCATCAATTTATGTTCCTTATTCTCCCGTAACTAATTCTCTTTTTGGTATTAAATATATTGCAAACAGAAATATGATTGCATTCCCTTTAGGTATGAAAACTGTGGGAACATGTGGTAACAACATCACCGTCGTTGAAAATTCATACTGTTTACCTGTTGCATTTGTTGCAAATAACAATGTTCTGTCTTGGAAATATTCTGCAAGAGATTCGTTTATCAAAAATCAAGATACTCTTTTCTCTGCTGTTACAGGAACAGATAAAAACATATTTAACCAAATCAAATGGGATAAAAAAACGAATTTAAACGCAAGTGTACATAAATCATCTGATTGGTCGCAATCAACCTATTCTTGTCCGGATAAATCTACTTGTCATTTCAGTTTTGAATATACCGTTCAAAATGACGGAGATTTCTATCTCGCCAATAATTTCAAGCGTGGGAATCTTGTCATAAAAATCAATCAAACCGAATATAAACCTAATATTGACCGTGTTCCGCATATCGCTTTAGGACAACTACATAAAGGGGATGTTATTAGCGTCAAGGTTACAGTAACCGGTGTTGGTGTTGGATATTTCGGTATGGAATTATATTCCTTAGACAGTGAATTATTTGCAAAAGAAGTTAAAAAGCTAAAAAGTAATGGATTGATTGTTGACAACGTAAATGGCGATAAAATTACAGGAACAATTACTTCCGATGGAGGAACGGTCTTTACAAGTATAGCTCAGGAAAACAACGGATTTGACGTTTATGTTGATGGAGAGAAAGTTGAAACACAGCTTATCGCTGATTATCTGCTTTCATTTAATGTTCCTTCCGGCACGCATGAAATTGTTTTTGATTATGATGTGCCCGGTCTTAAATTAGGTATCGCAATTTCTTCTGTTTTCATTGTACTTTTCGTCTTGTTGACGATAATTGATAAAAAGAAAAAACAAAACGGAGGAGATAAATGAAATTAAGCCAGAAAATACCAGCAGTTCTTTTATCCGTTGTTATTTTGCTCAGCTCGTTTTCAGTTGTTGCCTTAGCAAACGGTACCTGTACATGTCAATACGCCCCAACAGTTTATGTAACAGGCATAGCAACCGATCCGCTTTATTTAGACCAAGGGGCTGAAAATGAGAAGATGGTTTTTCCTCCATCAGGCGAAGTCATATCGGATGCAATAAATAATATTCTGGAAGGCACATCAAATCTCAAGAATTTGACAAAATCTCCTGATCTTCAAGATTATGAAGCCCTATCACAAGTAATTGACAATGTTGCGTATGAAGTATTCAAATATTTAGCATTTGATTTTAACGGTAATAGCAAATACAATGTAACATCAAAATTCCGTAAATTACCCAGTAATAAATCTTTGAAAGATCATAAACATGGAACAGAGTATCATTTTTATTACGATTGGCGTCAAGATCCCTTTTCAGTTGCCCAACAACTTGATAAGTATATTAATCATATCCTTAATGGCACCGGTCATGATAAAGTAAATCTTATTGGTTTTTCTTTAGGCGGAGCAGTCGCTCTTACATACATAAGCGAATACGGAAATGATAAAATTGCGTCTCTACAAATGCGTTGTTCTACAGCTAACGGAACTTCTATTTGCGGACAGCCGCTTGCCGGAAAAGTTGATTCGGACGCAAATGCTCTTATCGGAATCATTGATGATCTGATGCCGAATAACAACTTAAAAATCATTATTTCATTTATATTAACGATCCTTAAAAAAGTTGGTATTATGGATTTTACAGTTGACTCATTGATGAAAATTGTCAAAGAATGTACTGATTATGTTTATGCCGGCAAAGTTGGAGAGATATTTGCATCCATTCCTTCTTTATGGGTCTTAGTTCCCGACTCAGAATATGAAGATGCAAAGAACGTTCTTTTGAAAGACAGAAATTATCCTGAATTTATTGAAGTAATAGACAGATATCATTATGAAATTCAAGCGAAAAATAACGAAATTATTGATGCATTTATTGCTGATGGAGGCAAATTCTCCGTTATTGTTAAATATGGCTTGCAAGTTGTACCGGTATGTAAGGATTATGATATTCAATCTGACGGAGTTAATGATGCAATTTATTCAAGCTTTGGTGCAACTTGTGCGAAAATCGGCACCACACTCGGAGACGACTATGTGCAAGCCATAGATGATGGTCATAACCATGTTTCCGCTGACAAGTTTATTGATGCGTCAACTTGTGATTATCCCGAATATACTTGGTTTGTTAAAGGCGTTCATCATTCAATCGGTTGTGATTATATAAATGCTCTGTCATATAAACTTTTCTACGCTGAAGAACAATTAGATGTTTGGTCTTATCAGGAATTTCCTCAATTTGTTCAGTTTGATTCTGCAACGGAAAAATGGATTTCTGTTACTGATGATACACAAAATGAACACGATACACTTGCTCAAAAATTTAGAAAGTATTTAATAATAGCGATTTTCATATGCTCAATTCTTGCATTTTTTAAACTAAAAAAATTTATATTTATTTGGAGGTAGTCAATGTCTAAGTTAAAGAAAATTGACAAAGCAGCCGAAAGTAAAGGTTCGGCATTAAACACACTATGGCAGTTCGTTAAATTCATTTTTGTAAGCCTTCTTGCAATGATAGTACAGTTTGTTCTGCTTAATACATTGCAACTTATACCTGCAGTTAAAGATTTGTACACAGTCGAGTTTAATTGGTGGGTATTTGAATATCCTGTTGTTGTCGGCGGACTTGGCTACTTTATAGTATCTAATGTTGCAAATATTGCTGCTCAGATAGTTGCTTTCTTTGTAAATAAGGAAAAAACATTCAACTCCAGTGCTAATGTTGCAATTACTCTTCCAATCTACATCGTATTTACAATAGCCTTAATACTCTTCTCCGCTTGGCTTAATCCCACATTAAAAGGTGTTTTTGTAAACTTCGAGTGGTGCAATGAGGCACTTGCAAAGAATATTGCTACAATGATTTGTTCAGCATTACAATTCTTCCTTTACTTCCCCGTCGACAAAATTCTCTTCCGCAAGAAAAAAGAAGCAAAAGCAGAAGAGGTTAAGGCTGAATAAAAATTCAACAGCAACGATTATTTTGTTGCTGTTTTTTTAATTAAAACACTACAGCTATTGGAAGTTAAACAAAACATCAATATAAAGGACAATATAAGTCTGTGTCAGTTAAAAATATAAAACTCCTCAAAGAATAAAGTCTTCAAGGAGTTTTTGGCGGAGACGGCGAGATTCGAACTCGCGGGGGATTGCTCCCTAACTGATTTCGAGTCAGCCCCGTTATGACCACTTCGATACGTCTCCAAAGATTTGTTTAACGATTAGAAAGTATATCAAATAATTGCGTTTATGTCAAGTGCTTTTTAATTCATTATCTCTTTAAGATGTTGAATTTATAATGATTTTGGCACTATTAATATTGATTTTTACACAATATTGTGTTTAATAAAAAAATGAAAGCTCCCGAAGGAGCTATCAATATTTTACTACTTAACAAGAGCACTTGCTCGACTTTCGCGGATAATCTGAACTTTAATCTGACCCGGCATCTGGACTTCATTGCCGACCTTTTGAGCAATATCGTGAGCCATAATCTGCATTTTGTCGTCGTCAACTGTTTCGGGATTGACTAAAATACGAAGTTCCCGACCGGCTTGAATTGCATATGCTTCCTTAACGCCACTGACGCTGTGGGCAATATCTTCAAGTTTTTCAAGACGTTTAATGTAATTAGCTAAATCTTCACGTCTTGCACCGGGGCGAGCAGCGGAAATTGCATCGGCAGCTTGTATAATGAAATCATAGATACTCTTTGCCTCAACATCGCCGTGATGTGCCCAGATTGCGTGAACAACAACATCTTTTTCACGATATTTTTTTGCTTGTTCAACGCCTAATTCAATATGTGTGCCTTCATTGTCACGATCCATAGCCTTTCCTATATCATGAAGGAGACCTGCACGCTTTGCTGTCTTAACATCACAATTAAGCTCTGCAGCCAGATAACCGGCAAGACGAGCAACTTCAACACTGTGATCAAGCACATTTTGACCGAAACTTGTTCGATAACGCAACCGCCCAAGTAACTTGACAAGTTCGGGATGAATACCATTTACTCCTAAATCCTGAACAACACGCTCTCCCGTCTGTTTAATTGTCTGTTCAACTTCAGCAACAGATTTATTGTAAAATGTTTCGATTGAACCGGGATGAATACGACCGTCAGCGATCAACTTTTCAAGGGTAAGACGAGCAATTTCACGAGTTGTAGGCTCGAAACAAGAAATTGTAATGCTTTCCGGAGTGTCGTCTATAATAAGTTCCGTATGGGTAATCTGTTCAAATGTTCGAACATTTCGACCTTCTCTGCCGATAATTCTTCCCTTAATTTCATCATTGGGTAATGTTACGGTAGATACTGCAATTTGACCGACACTATCGGAAGCAAGACGCTGTATTGCCATAGCAATAATACTGTTAGCTTTTTCATTTGCTTCTTCACGGGTCTTTTCTTCCATATCACGAATACGAATAGCTTTTTCGTGATCCAAACTCTCGTCTACACTCTGTAAAATAGTAAGCTTTGCCTGTTCCTCTGAATAACCGGAAATACGGGTAAGCATCTCTCTTTGAGAGCGAACAAATGACTCCGCTTCGTTGAGTTTTGAATTTATTTCATCTTCCTTTGAACGAACTTGATCTTCCTTTTTGGAAATCTGATTTGTTCTCTGATTAAGGTTAGACTCCATTCTTTCAAGTCTTCCCTGTTCGCGATCCAAGTCCTTGCGACGCATTTCAACATAAGAATCAGCCTCACTACGTATCCTCAATGCCTCTTCCTTTGCGTCTGTAATCGCTTCTTTCTTTGTGCGTTCGGCATTGTTTACTGCATCGGTTACAATGCGATTTGCTTCATCTTCTGCGGAACCTATAGTCTTTTCAGCCTGTTTTTTTCTAAGTATTCCGCCCAAGATAAACATAACAACACCGACTATTACGCAGGCTGCAAAAATAATTGCAATCCATGCGGGTGTCTTCATTAACCCACCTCCTTATAATATAAGTGACATATATATAACAAGGAGAAATCAATACTTCTCACTATATAATTACACTTATAATAATTTTATCATAATAGCAAAAAATTGTCAAGTATTATTTTAACTGAAAAGCAATTCTATCACTCGTGAAGGAGTCGCAGAGTAAGCAGAATATTCTTTCTCCGCCTTTTCGCCTGCTTTGCCGTGAATATATGCTCCCACAACTGCCGCATTCACAAGATTTAAACCTTGTGCAACTAATGCTGCTATTACACCGGCAAGAACATCACCGGAACCGCCCTTTGCCAATGCAGATGACCCGGTAAAATTCATATACAAGTTTGAGTTGGGACTTGCAATTATTGTTTTATGACCTTTAAGCAAAACTGTAACACTGTATTTTCTCGCAAAATTCAGTGCAACATTCATTCTGTCAAGTTGAATATCTTGAACGGGTACACCTGAAAGTCTTGACATCTCAGCAGGGTGAGGAGTAATTAAAATACCGTGCTTAGATTCGCTTAAAATATGCGGGATATTAGCAATATTATTTAACCCGTCAGCATCCAGAACTATCGGACAATGGGCTTTTCTAATCAAACCGCAAACAAGTATTTTTGCATATTCGGATACACCCAAACCACATCCGAGTACCAGCACTTTTGCATTTTTTGATTTTTCAACTAAGGCTTCAATGTTTTCGTATACATTATCACCAAGAGGCATCAAAACCGGCTCAGTCAACTTACCGGCGATTACATTATATGCTTCTTTGGGAAAAGCACATACTACTAAACCGCAGCCGCTGCACACCGCTGCATTTGCACACAAAACAGCAGCTCCCGGCATCTCATAAGAGCCGCAAACAGATAAAACCGTTCCGAATGTGCCTTTATGAGAATCAGCAGGTCGAACAGGCAAATTGTTTCTTATGTATTCTTCGTCTGCAACAAAATAATCGACTTTTTCGGGAGTTACTCCTATATCAATTACAGTTGCATTTTTCCCAACCAAACACGGTTTTAACCCTATCATCGTAAAAATATGGTGTGCGTTGAAATATCCGTCAGCATATTTTCCGCTGGCCGCTTCCACGCCTGATTCAATATCAATCGAAATACGAATTTGATTCTCTCGATTTATGTTGCAATATTCAAATATTTTCTTAATTTTTTCATCAAGCTTTCCGTGAAAACCTATGCCAAATACTGCGTCAATCAAGAATAAAGATTTTTCAATATATTCTTCATATTCAGCTTCTGTACAAATATAAACACTTGAATCAAGTTCATCAAACACCTGAATACATACTTCATCGGTTGGTTTTCCGTAAGGCAATATCAAACTGACTTTTGCTCCATATTTAGCCAACTGATTTGCGATAACAAAGCCGTCGCCACCGTTTCTTCCTTTGCCGCAAATAATTGTAATCAGACATTCGGACATAGAATCAATGTCATATTTTGCACAAATTTCATTTGCAGTATTTATACCTGCTCGTTTCATCATATCATAATAAGACAAACCACTAAGATTTGCATCTTGTTCGGCTTTTCTTATCGTATCAACAGTATAAATTTTCATTATTACCTCCAAAAAATTAGTTTCTACGTAATCATTAAAAGAAGAAAAAATAAGAGTAATTATATCAAAACATATGCATTGCAATAATCTTAGGATCGTAAATTAAATCATTTTAGAATTTTCAGGATTTTTATAAAACAACTTGACTTATTTTCTAAAATGCTATATCATTAAGAAAGGAATAAAAATAAGGAGTTGTGATTTCGTAAAAAACCAAGAATTAATTAAAATAGTAAGAGAAAAAGTGAATTTTCTTTGAATAGTATAACATAATTTTTTCGCCATTTCAAGTATTATACTCAGAAAACAAAAACATTATTTGAAAATAATTTTCCAAAGGAGATATAAAATGTCTTTACATGATATTATGCCATTTCGTGACAAAAACAGCGAAAGATACACCTACTCCAAGAGAGTAACTAAGTACATACGTGTTCTGCAAGAAGATTATCTTGAAACTTTCTCGCAAGAAACAGGCAACTTCCTTCTTCGTGACGGTCAGCATACCATTGACCAAATCAATGAAGGGAAATGGAGTTCCTATAATCCCGATGAACAGGTCTGGGGTTATCGTGAATGTTATTGCTGGTTTAAGCAAACTGTTATAATTCCCGAAGACGCAGCAGGCTTGAAGTTACGCTATCACATTATGCCTGAACAAGATCGTTTTCAGTTTCAGGCAATTCTCTATGTAAACGGCAAGATGGTTCAAGGCATTGACCGTTTCCACCAATTTGCAATATTAACCGAAAATGCTGTTCCCGGTGAAAAGTTTGAAATTTATATCAATGCCTATGAAGATGACTTTGCTTATGCAGGTCCTCTGCGTATGCGTGCAAGACTGTATAGTATTGATGAAGAAGTTGAAGGACTGATGTATGATCTTCAAACTTGCCTTGATGTAGCCAATCTCTGTGGAGTCGATGATTCTGCAAGAATTAACAATCTGAAATATTTAACCGAAGCTTGTGATATTGTTCGCACGGAACTTCCTTATGGTGAAGAGTTTCTTGAAAGTGTCAAAGTCGCAAGAAATATTATCGCAACCGGTGCTTTCGGGAAATCAGAACGACCGCTTGTATCCGTAATCGGACACACTCACATTGACGTTGCTTGGCTTTGGCGACTTCGTCAAACACGTGATAAGGCAGGAAGAACATTTGCCTCTATGCTGTATTTTATGGATCATTATCCGGATTTTAAGTTTATGTCTTCTCAGGCACAACTTTATAAATATGTTAAAGAAGACTATCCGGAAATCTACGAACGCATAAAACAAGCGGTTAAAGACGGGAAATGGGAAGTCGAAGGCGGGATGTGGGTCGAAGCTGATACTAATGTAAGTTCCGGCGAATCGCTGGTTCGTCAACTCCTGCTCGGAAAACGCTTTTTCAAGAAAGAATTTGATGTTGATTGTGAAATTTTATGGCTTCCCGACGTTTTCGGTTACTCCGCTGCTTTACCGCAAATTCTTAAGAAAAGTGGCATTAAGTATTTCATGACTACTAAAGAAAGCTGGAATGAATATACTAAGATACCATATGACACTTTCAAATGGAAAGGTATTGACGGAAGCGAAATTTTATCCCACTTTATTTGTGCACAAAGAAGTGACCGTGAAGAAATGGGTGAATTCAATACCACATACAACGGTTATCTTGCTCCTGATCAAGTAATAGGAGGTTGGAAACGCTACCAACAAAAAGACCTTAACGATAATATTTTATTCTCTGCAGGACACGGTGACGGCGGAGGCGGCACCGACAGAGATATGATTGAATTCGGTGCGAGAATGAGCAAGGGTATTGAAGGCTGTCCGAAAGTAAAATGGGAATTTGCAGGAGACTTCTTCAAGAACTTAGAAAAAGATATTGCAGGAAAGAATGTACCCAAATGGCGTGGCGAACTCTATCTTGAATTCCACAGAGCTACATATACCTCACAAGCCGCAAACAAGCGTTATAACAGAAAAAGCGAGCTCCTTTATCATGATGTTGAAACCTTAGGCACATTAAACGGAATATTGAACAAGAATTTCGCCAAGTATGACAGCACGACAATCAACAATGCATGGGAAATTATCTGCTTAAACCAGTTCCATGATATTATCCCCGGTTCATCAATTCGTCCCGTTTACGAAGATTCAAAAATTCAGTACGAAGAAATCATAAAAGACGGTAAAGCTCTTGCTGACACTTACTGCAAAAATATTGCAGATAATGTAAACAAAGGCACAAAATCAGCGGTTGTATTTAACACTACCGGCTTTAATCGCAATGACATTGCTTTTGTTGAGGGTGAATACTCGGGCTTCTCAGATGGAGATATTTCCCTCCCCACTCAAAAAACATACAACGGAAAAACTGTTTTCCTTGCACGAAATGTCCCTGCGAAAGGATATAAATCTTTCTCCGTTTCAAATCATACCGAATTTGATAATACGGCAAAGATAAACGGAAATACCTATGAAACGAAATTCTTTATAATTGAGTTTAATGAAAACATGGAAATCTCAAAACTCATACATAAGGAAACCGGACGAGAAGTTTCTCCAAATGAGATTACCGGCAAACTCATCGCTTATGAAGACAGACCCTATGAATATGATGCTTGGAATACTCAGGTTTACTACAAAAATAAAGCTTGGCCCGTAGAAGATTTGACAAGCTGTGAAGTAGTGGAAAACGGTGCAGTACGTTGCGTTATCAAGCTTGTAAGGAAATTCAGAAAAAGCACAATCACACAGTATATTTCTCTCTACAACGACATTGACCGCATTGATGTCTATAACGAGATTGATTGGCACGAACTTGCAATTTTACTTCGAGCTGACTTCCCTGTTGATGTTAATACCACACGTGCAACATTTGATATTCAATTTGGTAATATCGAAAGAAATACACATAATAACTTAATTTCCGACTTTGCACAGTTTGAAGTATCGGCACACAAATGGGCTGATATGAGTGATAACAGCTTCGGGCTTTCCGTTCTTAATGACTGCAAATATGGTCATTCAGCCAAAGAAGGACATCTCGGAATTTCACTTCTTCGTGCACAGAACAGCCCCTGCAAGATGCAAGATATCGGCAAACATATTCTTACATATTCAATCTATCCGCATGCAGGTTCTTTTGCTCAAAGCAAGGTTGTTAAGCACGGATACAGTCTGAATATACCGCTTCATGCTGTTATTTCTGAAGGAAATGGTACGCTTATCCCCGAATATTCACTTATATCTGTTACACAAGATAATATCATCATTGAAACAGTTAAAAAAGCTGAGGATTCAGATGATATTATTGTCCGTTGCTACGAAACGCTTAACAAGAAAACAAAAGCTGACTTTACATTTGGCAGTAATTTTGCAAAGGTTAAAGAATGTGATTTAATGGAAAATGTTGAGGCGGAAATTGCTAATAACACGAACCATTTTATTTCAGAATTTAATCCGTTTGAAATCAAAACTTTCAAAATCAGCTTAAAGTAAGAGGGGAAATTATGTCTTTTCTTAAAGCTGCCGTTGTTGGCTGCGGTAATATTTCGCACTCTCATTTTACTGCTCTTGAGAAAAACAATATTAATATTGCAGCAGTTTGTGATATTCAGGAAGAACGTGCAGATAATGCCGCAGAAAAGCTTAATTGCAAAGTATTTTACAATATAAAAGAAATGCTCGATTGGGGAAATTTTGATGTAGTTCATATCTGCACACCGCACTATCTTCATGCAGATATGACTATTATGTCATTAAATTATGGCAAACATGTGCTTTGTGAAAAGCCGATGGCTTTAAACTCCAAAGAGGCTGATCTAATCGAGAAAACAATACAAAAACACAATACACTTCACTATGGCGTATGCTTTCAAAATAGATACAATGAATCATCAATTATTATGCGTGAAATTGTCGATTCCGGAGAAATGGGAAAAATACTCGGTGCAAGAGGTATTGTCTGTTGGGACAGAGACGAAAGTTATTATACCGCTGACGCTTGGCGTGGAACAAAAGGATTTGAAGGTGGCGGTGTTTTGATTAATCAATCCATCCATACTCTCGATATGCTTCTTTGGCTAGTTGGGGAAAAGATATCAAATATTCATTCAAGTATTTCAACAAAACGTCTTTTTAATACTATTGAAGTTGAAGATACTGCAGATATTCTTATCGAATTTGAAAGCGGGGCAAGAGGAATTTTCTTTGCTACACTTGCAAATGCCATTAATGCTCCCATTGAGCTTGATTTATACTTTGAAAACGGTAAAATTTCGCTCGGCGACAAGTTGCTTATTCAAATCAAGGGCAAGGAAGAAGAATTATTTGATATAAATCACCCCATTGGCAAAAAAAGCTACTGGGGAGATGGACATAATGCTCTTATCGGAGATTTTTACGATTCAATTGAACATTCCCGTAAATTTAGCATTAATGAACATGAGGCACGAAAAACTATTGATATTCTTACCAAAGTATATTCAAATTAACAATTAGCCCGAGAAATGCTCTCGGGTCGATTTTTGATGTAACCTTTTGTTTACATTGAATATCTGCTGCAACCATTTTTTACATCATTTTTGCTTGACAATTTTATGTTTTTATATTATTATATTTAAGTTATGTCAAGTACATATAATAGGAGATATATGATGAATTACGAATTTGATATAAGCATTATTGCAAAAGAGTTTGATTTAGCTGGGGAGTTTATTGAAGCTATTGCAATTACAGACGGAAATATAAACCGTACTTATAAAATCAGTTTTGATGATAACGGAGAAATCAAACACTATCTTCTTCAAATTGTGAATACTTATGTTTTCAAAAACCCTGAAGAACTTATGGAAAACATAGTTGCCGTTACTGCATTTTTACGTGATAAGATAATTGCCCGCGGAGGAAATCCGGATCGTGAAACGCTGACATTCTTGAAAGCATCAAATGGTAAGCATTATTTCATTGATGAAGATGGCAAGTGTTTCAGGGTATGTAATTATGTCATTGACTCCCACTCTTACAATACATTAGACGATCCCGAGATATATAGGCGTGCCGGTGCAGCATTCGGCGACTTTAACAATCTCCTCGCTGACTTCGATGGAACAACTCTATATGAAACCATACCAATGTTCCATAATACCAGAAAAAGATTCAATGATCTTCTTCTTGCAATAGATGAAAATGCAGTAGGTCGGCTTAATGAAGTCAGGGCTGAAGTTGATTGGGCATTATCTAAAGAACAAGATGCATCTAAACTTGTTGATATGATTGAGCGGGGAGAACTTCCTATTCGCGTAACCCATAACGATACAAAGCTCAACAATATTCTCTTTGATGATAAAACCAATGAAGCTGTCTGCATTATCGACTTAGATACAATTATGCCGGGTCTTTCTCTCTATGATTTTGGCGACAGCATACGTTTTGCTGCAAACACAGCATCTGAAAATGAAACCGATTTATCAAAAGTTGGCATCGATCTGGACTTATATGAAGCTTATGTTGAGGGATTTTTAGGAGCTACCGGAAAAACACTTACACAAAACGAAGTTGACAATTTAGCATTTTCTTGCAAACTCATGGCTTATGAATGTGGTATGAGATTTTTAACAGATTATCTTAATGGTGATGTATATTTCAAAATAAATTATCCCACCCACAATTTAGATCGTTGTCGCTGTCAGTTTAAATTGGCTTCCGACATTGAAAATAAAATGCCCATAATGGAACAAATTACAAGAGAATATTATTCCAAATTATAATGACAAAAAAACCAATTGACAAAAGTTTATATAACACAAAAGAGGGTGTGCAATTTTCCGCCACATCCTCAATGTCTAATGCAATATTATTATTGGTTGCCAGTACACTACTGTCCTTTATAGTGACTAATCTCTTAAAACTTACATCAAGCAATACATTTAATACCATAATACTGGCAATTACACCAATAGCCAATATTGCAGCATTTATAATATTTCACTCCGCACTAAAAAAAGAGCAAGCAGCATTTATGCTCAAAAAAGATGAAGAACCCGATGTTTTTCTTGAAATACTCAAACGGCTTATTGTAATATGCCTTATTGCAACATTTGTCCTTTTCTTTATCTATATCATTATGGATTACAGGGTCAAGCTTTTAATTAAAGCTGCAGGAGATGATGAAATTGCATTTTATAATGCTACGAAACTCTCAACACAACTGAAAGTTATAATCAATTCTCTGAATAAAGTTTTCTCTCTTACCAATATCTCTTGCCTGTTTATAGGCAGAATATATGTTCGGGAAGAAGGCAACAAACGATTGCACAATTTTGCATTCGCTGCTGTTATCATCACATTAATCAGTTTTTTAATGGTTATTATTAATTACATTTTGCAATACATCGGGAAGACAAATGTAATTTACAGTACCATCTCAAATTTAACTATTTACGCTGTTTATTTCTCACAATATCTTACTTTTGAGGCAAGAAAAGAAAAACTTAAGGCAATACTTTCATGCTCCTAAATAATAAGGTCTGCGTTATGCAGACCTTTGTTTTTATAAAGCTAATAGTGCAGCTTCAAATTTTTCGACTCTATCATCGATATTTTCTACTCCCATTTCTTCGCCGATTGCACGAATGAATGGCAATGCAAGTTCGACAGTGAAAGGTCTGCCAACCTCAAGCATAGGATGATCGATTGCTTCGGGAACAAGTTCCTTAAAAACAGCATAAGCATCTTCGTTATCAAGAATGTCACCGATTGTGGTTTCTTGGAAATTATATTTTCCCATAATTAATTCTCCTTAATTAAATATTTTCTTTTTCGAGAGCCATAAAGTCAACTTTTTCAAGCGGAGTGTGAGGAAGTTCATTTCTGAAGATGACTTCACGAGGTACAGAGAACTTGTCAAGATTTTTTTCGCAAGTCTCTATAATTTGTTTTTTATATTCTTCAATATCTCCCTTTTCTTTAAGAGATACAAAAAGCCGAACAAAGGGTTTTCCTTCCTCTGATGTACCGCGAACAGCACAAGCTTCTTTTATAAATGGAAGTGTATCCATAAGGTTTTCAATATCAACGGGATATACATTGTAACCCGAAATAATGATAATTCTCTTTTTTCGACCTGCAAAGAAAAAGAATCCTTCTTCATCTTTATAACCCAAGTCACCGGAACGCACCCAAGCTTTACCATTTTCATCGTAATAAAGACCAACGCCATTTTCATCCGGGTCATCTGTTAAATATCCTGCCATAAGAGTAGAGCCTGAAATACAGATTTCACCTATTTCGCCGGTAGGAACTTCTTTGCAATTATCGTCCCAAATCTGCATATCAATACCCTCGAAAGGCTTACCGATTGAGCCGTCTTTATTGACCCAGTTGGTATTTGTACAGCAAGCAGCACAAACTTCTGTTAAACCATAACCCTGACGAAGACGTGCATCGGTACCATTCTTTTCAAGCATAGCATTAAACTTTTCAAGGAATGCAGGAGATAAATCATCACCACCGACAAACATCATACGAGTATTTGCAAGATGTGGACCGTCAAACCCCTTGGTATGGTAAAGTTTCTTGAACATATTCGGAATACCAACAATACCTGCAATTCTGTTCTTCTTATAGAGTTTGACAACAAGATTAGCATTAAATCGCATAAGGGGAATAATTCTTGCCGCATTACACATAATCATATGACAAGCAAGTCCTAAACCAAATACATGGAATAACGGTAATATGATAATTTCAGCTTCAACACCGGGGACATGAATTTCATCAATATAGGCAACTTTATAGCAAATTTCGTTAAGTGCTTTACTTGTAATTTTAATTGTCTTACTCTTACCTGTTGTGCCGCCACCATTTACATAAATAGCAATATCATGACCGTTATTTCGAACACCCTCAACTCTTCTGCCCTTATACTTTGACATAATTGAAGAATATGTAACACAATTATTTATCTTCGGCAAAACTGCTTCGAGAGCGATTTCTCCGGCTCGTGCTGAATATTTCTTTAACGGAGCAGCATAATCAGAGCAACGACAAAGAATTACATCAAGACCCATTTTGTTGAGTGTCTTAATATGCCGACCTGCAAGAAGATTGAGAATCATTACACCTTTAGACTTCGTTAATTTGCAATACTCTTCAAGCTGGGCTGAAGGCCACAAGGGATGCATAAAGTTAACAATAACACCTATTTTATTAAGTGCATAAAACGCAACTAAACTTTCAATATTGGTCGGACAGAAGATAGTAAACACATCTCCTCTTTCGAGCTTTAATACCTTCTTTGCATAGTATGCAAATGCTTCAACATCACCGATAAATTCACTTCTGGTGATTTTCTGATCCAAATGCTGTGCAGCATCATAATTGCCATACTGCTGTGTAGCAATAAGATAATATTCATAGCAGTTGTAATCTTTCGATTCAATCATATTCTTTTCCATAATATTAACCTACCCTACGACCGTTTTGAATCGGGATTACTCTCTTAAGCTTCGGAATTTCAAGAGTTCCCGTGAAAGTATCGCCATCAAAAGTTGCAGTAATAAAAACCTCTACTTTTGAAATGCCCATCTTAAATACACCCTTACCTGACAAGGTGTTTCCTTCTGCGTTTATATCCTCATAAGTTACATTTCCAAGTATCTTTTCAAACTTTTCGGGACCATAAAGACGCAAGCCATACTTACCGTCTTCATCAGTAATATCAAACTTTATATCACCCGTATAAACCATCATTTCTACATGAGCTTCCCAAGTGCCTAATCCAATCATAATTATCACTCCATAATAAGATTTATGCAATTATAATACATAACTATGAATAGGTTATGAACAAATGAATAATTTTTTGTTAATATTATGTTATATTTGCTTAATTTTTAAACAAATATTTAATTTTATGAGAGAATGTGTCCAACAATAAACACAAAAAACTCAAATATCTGAAACATATTTGAGTTTATAAAATTTGTTGTCCTAAATAACTTCTGCATAAAATAATTCGATTACTTTAAATTGAAAATCTTTCTAAAGAATCCCACACACCAAGCATATACATTATACCCAAAGCTCTGTCATAAAGACCATAGCCGGGACGAATATTCCCCGGTCTCTCTCCCCATAAATGTCTGCCGTGATCAGGTCGAACATATCCGTCAAATCCACAATCGTGATAAGCCTTGAGGATATTCAAAATACCAGTATCGCCGTCACAATCTCTGTGGCTTGCTTCTGAAAAATCACCATTTTCAAAATGCTTGACATTACGAATATGAGCAAAGGCAATGCGGTCACAGTGCTTATAAATAACATCGGCAACATTATTTTTCGGATCTGCATTAAGACTTCCCGAACAGAGCGTAAGACAATTATACTCGTCATCAACCATTTCAAGAAAACGAGTTATACTATCGTTATCAACAAGAAGTCTGGGAAGACCAAAAATATCCCACGGTGGGTCATCCATATGAATAGCCATTTTGACATCACATTCACGACAAGCAGGCATAATAGCTTCTAAGAAATATTTAAGATTAGCCCATAATTTTTCGTGATCTATTCCCTTATATTTCTCGAAAAGTTCTTCAAGCCTTGCCATTCGTTCAGGCTCCCAGCCGGGGAAAGACATATTATATTTCTCGGTAAAATCTAAAATATATTGAGCCATACTCTTATAATCATCTTGAATTTTATTCTTTTCATAAAATAAAGCGGTTGAACCGTCACCTACGGGATGAAAAAGATTTGTTCTTGTCCAATCGAAGATAGGCATAAAGTTATAGCATATTACTTTTACACCATGATTTGCAAGATTACGAATACAAATCTTATAATTTTCAATATACTTATCTCTTGTCGGAAGACCGATTTTAATATCATCATGAATATTTACAGATTCGACTACATCAGCATTAAAGCCATATTCGCGAATCTGATTAACTGCTTTTTTTATCTCATCTTCTTCCCAGATTTCACCGGGCATCTTTGAATGCAAAGCCCAAACAATCCCCTCAACACCGGGAATCTGTTTGATGTCGGACAAATTGATTGAGTCATTTCCGTCGCCATACCATCTGAAACACATTTTCATAAAGAACAACTCCTGAAGTATAATGTCTACATTTTAGTAGTTAAATTGAAATTTGTCAAGGTTATATTTAAACATTTCGCATATTTGAGCAAATTATTTTAATAAATGTACAATCTCATCTTAATTACAACAATGCCATAATATTCTCGTCAATTATTTAATTAAAAGAAAAAGGTAACTTCGGTTGAGTCCCTTTTTCTCTTTGAAGCAGATGACGAGGCTCGCTCATTTCGCTACCGCTCGCAACACGCCCACGGACTATCCTACAGTTCACCGGACTGTCGGCTTTGCTCGTTTCACACACAACCGTCCTTTTCGAGCCCTTGTAATATAATAATATTCATAAAAACAAAGAAAGGAACTTCAGTTGCGTCCCTTTTCTCTCTTTGGAGCGGATGACGGGGCTCGCTCGCTTCGCTGCCGCTCGCGACACGCCCACGGACTACCCGACAGTCCACCGGACTGTCGACTTTGCTCGTTTCACTCACAACCGTCCTTTTCGAGCCCTTGTAATATAATAATATTTATAAAAACAAAGAAAGGAACTTCAGTTGCGTCCCTTTTCTCTCTTTGGAGCGGATGACGGGGCTCGAACCCGCTACCTCGACCTTGGCAAGGTCGCGCTCTACCAGATGAGCTACATCCGCATTAAAAGAAGCTCTTTTCAGAGCTTCATGGTGCTTCCGGTCGGAATCGAACCAACGACACGTGGATTTTCAGTCCACTGCTCTACCAACTGAGCTACAGAAGCATTTATGGCGACCCGGAACGGGCTCGAACCGTCGACCTCTAGCGTGACAGGCTAGCGTTCTAACCAACTGAACTACCGGGCCATGTGGTGGGAACAACAGGGCTCGAACCTGTGACCCCTTGCTTGTAAGGCAAGTGCTCTCCCAGCTGAGCTATACTCCCACAAGGTGCGTCGCACGCCATGTGTCGAGCATCCCTGCTGACTGCCTATGGTTTCACGCGACTTGAATACTATAACATACAAATAACCTTTTGTCAAGTGCTTTTTTTAAATTTTATTATTTGTTTAATTTATAAGTTGTTTTTTTGATTTCAATGAAAAACTTCATCTCAACACAAAAAAATTCCATCAGTAGTAATAAACAAAAGCGTCAAGCAAAGCCTGACGCAAAGAATTATTCAATATCTTCAGGCGGTATTCCACCTACATATTGGGACTTGTATAAAGAAGCATAAAATCCGTCCGCATCCAAAAGTTCTTCATGGTTACCCATTTCGACTATATGACCGCGACGCATTACAAGAATAGTGTCTGCATTCTTAATGGTTGAAAGTCTATGGGCAATTACAAAATTAGTTCTGCCAACCATAAGACTGTCAAGTGCGGCTTGGAATTTTGCCTCAGTTCTTGTGTCAACAGAGCTTGTTGCCTCATCAAGAATCATAATTTTTGGATTACAGATTATTGCACGAGCAATAGTCAAAAGCTGACGTTGACCTTGAGATATATTTGCTCCGTCTTCTTCAAGTTTTGTGTTATATCCATCAGGCAGTTCCATTACATAATCATGGAACATTGCCATTTTAGCAGCGGATTCTACTTCTTCATCCGTAGCATCCTGCTTGCCGTATGCAATGTTATCACGAATGGTACCCTTGAACAACCAAGTGTCCTGAAGAACCATGCCGAACATATTGCGTAGATTTTCTCGTGATAAATCACGAATATCAACTCCGTCAACTTTAATTGAACCGGATTGAATATCATAAAATCGCATCAGCAAGTTGACAATAGTTGTTTTTCCTGCACCGGTGGGACCTACAATCGCAACCAAACTACCGGCAGGAACATCAACGGAGAAATCTTTAATAAGTTCCTTATCCTCAACATAACTAAATTCAACATCTTCAAATTCTACATTGCCTTCACAAGATTCAATGACAGCTTTGGGGGTATCAACGGGTTCTTCTTCCTCATCATATACCGTAAATATACGTTCAGCAGAAGCGAGGGTTGACTGAATTGCATTAACAATCTTTGCGACACCGTTGATTGAACCTGCGAACTGACTTGAATAGCTGATAAATGCAACGATGGTACCAATAGTAGCACCGCTTGCAACTGCTGGATTATTACCGCTTTCAACTACCAATAAAGCACCGATAAAGCAGATAGCTATATAGTTGATATTGTTGAATATTTTAAGAATCGGATGGATTAAACCGGATATGAAATTCGCTTTATATGAAGATTTTGCAGTGCTTTCCGCTATATCGTTAAACTCTTCAATAACCTGAGTTTTTCTATTGAAAATACGGACAATATTATGACCGGTATACATCTCTTCAATATGCCCGTTAAGCTCGCCGATTCTATCCCAAAATTCTCTGAACAAAACCTTTGATTTTCTCGCAATAACACGAGTTACGATAGTAGAAAACGGAACGATTATTATCGCAACGAGAGCCAATCTCCAGTTAAGCCAGAACATGTATATTGCCGTACCTAAGCACAGAACAAGCGATGTAAGAATAGCAGTAATATTACTTTGTAAGTTCGAGCTGATATTATCACAATCGTTAATGATTTTACTTAAAATCTCACCCTTTGTGTATTTGTCAAAATATTTGAGTGGCAAACGTGAAAGTTTTGAGTTTAAGTCGCCGCGTATCTGACAAATAAGTTTTTGGGTAACAACAGCCATCACATACTGTTGAATAAATGAACAAATGCCGTAACCGCCAAAAAGTGCAAAGACTTTTAAAATGATTTTTCCGCATTCAGTGAAATCCATCGGATTTCCGGTTTTTAGTTTTTCCCGAATTTGAAAGTTAAAAGCATCAATAAGATCGCCCATCCAATCGGATGAAGGAAGCTGAACTACCGTACCGATTATAGCAGCCAATAATACAACTGCTACGGCAAATCTGTAAGGCTTTAACAGATCGAGAAGTCTTAATAATGTGGACTTAAAATGTTTCGGTTTCTCTTCTTCTTTGCGTACCGTGCGGTAGGATGCATAACGTTTTGAGCGTTCAACTCTCTGTTGTTCAAGATTTTTATCATTTTTGTTTTTCTTGCTCATATTGCATCCACCTCCTCTGCTGATAACTGGGTGGCAACAATCTCACGATAAGTCGGACAAGAATCCATTAATTCCTTATGTGTTCCCATGCCTACAACCTCACCTTTGTCGAGGACGATAATTCTGTCTGCATCAAGAACTGTACCGACACGTTGTGCTACGATAATAATGTTAGTATTTGTCATATTTTCACGGATAGCACGTCGTAATTTTGCATCTGTTGCAAGGTCGAGGGCTGAAAAGCTGTCATCAAAGATACAAACATCTGCCCCCTTAATTATTGCACGAGCTATCGCAAGACGTTGTTTTTGCCCGCCGGAGAGGTTAGTTGCAGACTGCGAAATCATGCGTTGCATACCTTCATCTGAATCATATACAAATGTCTTTGCTTGTGCTATTTCAAGAGCTTTGTCAATCTCTTCATCCGTAGCATCTTCCTTACAAAATCTCAGATTATCTTCAATCGTACCGCTGAATAAGAATGCTTTTTGAGGAATAAATGCAATTGATGAGTTCAAATCATCAAATGAGAGATCTTTGACATTAACGCCTCCGACTAAGATTTCACCGCCGGTTACATCATACATACGAGGAATTAAATTGATTAAAGTGGATTTTCCACTTCCCGTTCCGCCTATAATAGCAGTAATTTCACCGGGACGGCAAGTGAAAGATACATCGTGAATATCCTCACGTTTCGTTGAAACATCGGAAGAAAGTCCTTCTACATTGATTCCACCATCCGGAATTTCATCACTCTTTTTCTTCATCGGCTTTTTCTTCTTTTTCTTACCGTCATCATCTGGGATAATATCCGGATATTTGAAAGATACGTTCTTAAATTCGACAACACCACGTTTGCTTTCATCAATAGCAATCGGAGTTTCGCTTTCTTTGATATCTGATTCGAGAGATAAAACAGCATTTATTCTGCGAGCAGAAATCTGTGCTTTGGGAATAACTGCAAAAACTGTTGCTGCCATTGTGATAGCACCGATAACCAATGCAAAGTATGTAATAAATGCCTGCATATCACCGATTGTACCAAGAAGTTGTGTTTTTTGCTCAGGGATAGAGATATCAAGTTTCTCTGCAGTTGAACCGATATACCACAAAAGAAATCCGACTAAAATATAAGCCAAGAATATTGCAACTGGCATCATTGCAGCAAGAGCTTTTTGAATTTTTAAGGCAATAGATGTAAGCTCGAAATTTGCCGCGTCAAATCTTTTATCTTCATCTTTCGACTTATTAAAGGCTCGAATGACACGAATACCTGAAAGTTTCTCACGTACTACTTGGTTAAGTGCATCAACCTTCTTTTGCATCAATGCAAATAAAGGTGTGAAGTATTTGAATATGAATACTACAAGCAAGGCTATAAACGGCAATACAACCAAAATCATTTTTGAGAGTTTCGGATTCATAGTAACAGCCATAACGCCACCGCCGACCAACATTATCGGGACGGTTATAACCATACTCAAAAAAGTCAAAATCATCTGTTGAACTTGTATAATATCATTTGATGAGCGAGTTATCAAAGAAGCTACTCCGAATTTATTGATATCACTCTGAGATAAATCTTGAACTTTTGCAAATATTTCCTTACGCAATGAACAAGTGTAATTTGCAGCCATTTTGTTGTTACAATGATTGTTCAAAACAGTAATAAATGCACTGACAACAGTAAGTGCAAACATTTGTATACCAACCCGCCAGATTATATCGGCATACGGGCCGCCTTCCGCCTGAAGTCCGTCATTGAGCATTTGTCTTGTAAGCATCGGCAAATACAGTGTCAAAGCCTCCTGTGCAATTACCAAAACTACTGAAAAGACAGCAAGCCATTTATACGGCTTCATATATTTTAATAGCTTAACCAATTTTCTACCTCATGAAAGAAAAAATATTCTTCTATTTTCACAAGTACATTATATCACAATTTCGCAATAATTCAAGTATTATTTTGATTTCTTCAGAGATTATACAATTTTTCTAAAATTTTTTATATTTTAATTACTAATAAAAGGTCTGAATTTATTCTTCTAATTGTTATTTCCAACAAAATTATAACAGTTTGTCAATTTCCTATTGAAAAAAATATGATTTTGTGATATATTAAAAGATATTTTATCGGCGTACCACCATTATCATTTGGGGTGCAGCCTGAAAGGAAGTCTACTTCATGAGTTATGTAAAACGTGTCATTGACGAAGTCGCAAGAAAAAATGCAATCGAACCTGAGTTCGTCCAGACCGTTACCGAGGTGCTTGAGTCCATAGAACCCGTTATCACACAGCATCCGGAATATGAAAAATTTTCTTTGCTTGAACGCATGGTCGAACCCGATCGTCAAATATGTTTCAGAGTTACTTGGGTTGACGATAACGGCAAAGTACAAATAAATCGTGGTTATCGTATTCAGTTTAATAGTGCTATCGGTCCATACAAGGGTGGTCTGCGTTTCCATCCTTCCGTTTATTCCGGCATTATGAAATTCTTAGGTTTCGAACAGATTTTTAAGAATTCTTTAACCGGTCTTCCTGTCGGCGGAGCAAAAGGCGGGTCGGATTTTGATCCTCGCGGCAAGTCCGATGCAGAAGTTATGCGTTTTTGCCAAGCATTTATGACTGAACTTTATCGCTATATCGGTCCCGATATTGATGTTCCCGCAGGCGACATAGGTGTTGGCGGTCGTGAAATTGGTTATCTTTACGGTCAATACAAGAGAATTAAAGGATGTTTTGAAAATGGTGTATTAACCGGTAAAGGTGTTCCCTACGGAGGTTCTCTCATCCGTCCCGAGGCTACCGGGTTCGGTGCTACATATTACACCGTTGAAGTTCTGAAGCATTTCTCAGACACAATCAAAGGAAAAACCATCGCCATTTCCGGCTTCGGCAATGTTGCTTGGGGTGTTGCAAAGAAGGTTGCCGAACTCGGCGGTAAGGTTGTCACTCTCTCCGGTCCCGACGGGTATATCTATGATAAAGATGGCGTCACAACATACGAAAAGATTGAATATATGCTCCAGATGCGAGCTTCCGGTCACGATAAAGTTCAGGACTATGCAGAAAAATTTGGTTGTGAATTTTATCCCGGTGAAAAACCGTGGGGCGTAAAAGTTGACATCGCCATGCCTTGTGCAACGCAGAATGAAATCGGCATGGAAGAAGCACAGATGATTGTAGATAACGGTGTACCCTATTACATCGAAGTTGCTAATATGCCAACAACGAATGAAGCACTTGCTTTCCTCAAGGCAAACTGCCGTGCAGTCGCTCCGTCAAAGGCTGTTAATGCCGGCGGTGTTGCAGTATCTGCACTCGAAATGAGTCAAAACAGCATGCGTTTTTCATGGACTGCAGAAGAAGTTGATGCAAAACTCCATACCATAATGAAAAATATTCACAACAATTCTGCTGCCGCTGCCGCACAATACGGTTTAGGATATGACCTTGTTGCCGGTGCAAATATTGCAGGCTTTGAAAAAGTTGCTGCCGCAATGATGGCTCAAGGCTTGATTTAACAGTTAATCCTCATCTTTCCGATGAGGATTTTTTATTGTAAATAACGGTTGACAAAATGCCCAGTATCTTTTATAATTAACTATATACGACTTAAATTATTATGGAGGAATATATGATGCGGAAATTAAAGGTATTTCTTCGAAGAATTAAGTCAATGAGTTTCAAAAGAATGTTTGAGCTAATCGGGCTTATTTCAAAAGAACATAAGCGTCCTTCAATCATCATTTTCTTTGATATGATTTGGTGTTCATTAAGATACGGCATGGGTTATCTTGACTATAAAGTTTTCGGTTTTGCTTCAATTCACGGGAAGAACAGAAAAACATTTATGACTATGAACCATAACCTTGCTTATGTCCGCAGTCTTAACGACAAAGAAGCATATCATTATCTTGACAATAAAATCGAGTTCAACAAGAAATTTTCCGAATATTTAGGTAGAGACTGGATTGATTTAAGCGAAACAGACATAAATGGCTTGCAAGAATTCTGTAAAGGCAAACATGCCGTATTTGCAAAACAGGCACAGACATTCGGCGGTCAGGGTATTGACAAAATTGAAATTACTCCGGATATAAATTATACCGAACTTTACCAAAGGCTCACTGAAAACAAGCAATTCTTAATTGAAGATTGTATTATCCAACACGATGAGATGAACAAACTTTGTCCAAGTTCAATCAACACCATTCGTATGGTAACCGTTGCAACAAACAATATTCCGCATTTCATGTATGCACTCGTTCGTATGGGTGCGGGAGATAAGGCTGTTGACAATATTTCAAGCGGCGGAATGTACACGTCCGTAAACGAAAAAGGTATGCTCACGAAACCCGCTTTTTGTGATAAGACCGGCATTTATTACGACAGGCATCCTAAAACAAACACTGAATTTAACGGTTTTGTTATTCCCTATTTTGATGAAGCGGTCGAAATGTGCAAAAGTGCTGCTATGGTTCTTCCGAATCTTCGCTATATCGGCTGGGATGTCGCAATTACACCTAATGGTCCGGTTTTAGTTGAAGGAAACAATTTTCCGTCCTATGACATGGTGCAAAATTATCGTCATCTTGATGGAAAAACAGGCATATTACCGAAATTTGAAAAGGTTATAAATAACAATGTTTGAAAGAATGAAAGAAGATATTGCCGCAGTCAAAGCACGAGACCCCGCGGCAACATCAACAATACAAATAATGCTTCTGTATCCCGGATATAGGGCAATCAGAGCATATAGAAAAGCACACTGGCTTCATAAGCACAATATGCCTTTTTTGGCTCGATTTATATCACAACGATGCTCTCACAAGACCGGCATTGAAATTCATCCCGGTGCAACTATCGGGAAACGCTTTTTCATTGACCACGGTCACGGGGTTGTTATCGGAGAAACGGCTGAAATCGGCGATGATGTAACACTCTATCAGGGAGTTACCTTAGGCGGTACGGGTAAAGATGAAGGTAAACGTCATCCGACCGTCGGAAATAACTGTCTTATCGGTTCGGGTGCAAAAATTCTGGGACCGATAAAAATCGGAGACAACTCCAGAATTGCTGCCGGTGCTGTTGTTCTTAATGACATTCCGTCAGACTCAACAGCAGTCGGTATTCCGGCAAGAGTGGTTAAAATCGCAGGTCAGAAAATCAGCGACATTGACCAAATCAATATCCCCGACCCCGTTGCACAAGAGATTGCACGACTTGAAAAAATGATAAATGAATTGAAAAAACAAAGTGAGAAGAATACCGATGAAAATATTTAATACATTAACAAGACAAAAAGATGAATTTATACCGCTTGTTGAAAACGAAGTTAAAATCTATGCTTGCGGACCGACAGTTTATAACTATTTTCACATAGGCAATGCTCGTCCGTTTTGCGTATTTGATGTCCTCCGTCGTTACCTTGAATATCGCGGATATAAAGTTACGCTTGTTCAGAACTTTACCGATATTGACGATAAGATTATCAACAAAGCCAATGAAGAAGGCATTACTTATAAAGAACTTTCCGAAAAATATATCGAAGAATATTTTGTCGATGCAAAAGGATTAAATATTCGTCCTGCTACCCATCATCCGAAAGCAACCGAAAATATCGACGAAATTATCGATATTATTTCGACTTTGATAGAAAAAGGTTATGCGTATGCCGTTGAGGGTGATGTTTATTTCAGCACTAAGAAATTTGACGAATACGGCAAACTTTCGCACCTTCCTCTTGATGAACTTGAAAGCGGTGCAAGAATATCCGTAGGAGAAATTAAGCGTGATCCGATGGATTTTGCTCTTTGGAAAGCAGCAAAACCTAATGAGCCTTCTTGGTCTTCTCCTTGGGGGGAAGGTCGTCCGGGCTGGCACATTGAGTGTTCCGCCATGTCTCGCCGTTATTTGGGAAAGACCTTTGATATTCACGGCGGCGGTCAGGATCTTATTTTCCCGCATCATGAAAATGAAATTGCACAAAGTGAATGTTGCAACGGAGTTACTTTTGCTCGTTATTGGATGCACAACGGTTTTATAAATGTTGACGGCGAAAAGATGGCGAAATCAAAAGGTAACTTCTTCACTGTTCGTGATGTTGCAAATCTCTACGGCTATGAGCCGATTCGCTATCTTCTTATTTCTTGCCATTACAGAAGTCCCATCAACTATTCTTATGATATCGTTGAACAATGCAAAGCCTCTTTGCAGCGTCTTTATACCTGCCGTGAAGGTCTTGATTTTGCCGCAAAAAATGCTGTTGACGGTGATATTTCCGCCGATGTTGCAAAAATGCTCGAAACAAGAAAGAACGAATTTTGCAATGCTATGGACGATGACCTTAACACTGCCGACGCATTAGGTGTGCTTTTTGAGTTGGTTCGCGACATAAATAAATTTGTCCTTACGGACAATCCCGTTAAGGCAAATGTTAAAGCAGCAACAAAACTTTTTGATGAACTTGCAACCGATGTTTTAGGGCTTGTATACAATCGTAAACTTGAGTCTCTTGATGATGAGGTTGAAGCACTTATCGCAGCACGCACGGAAGCAAGAAAGAATAAGAATTGGGCTGAGGCCGACAGAATCCGTGATTTGCTGAAAGAAATGGGAATCATTCTTGAAGATACGGCACAAGGAATCAAATGGCATAGAGCATAAGTTGAATTATTCCGCACACAAAAAGAATTCCGTAATTATGCGGAATTCTTCTTTTGTTTTTATTCGGGCTTTGCCTGTGTAAGAGCCAGAAAATCTACTTTTTGAACTCTTGTTCTCGGTAGAGCATCAATATATTCAATTTCTTTCGGAATTGAGAACTTATTAAGATATTTAGCACAAAGGTCGCGAATTTCTTTTTTCTGTTCTTCCCTGTCGCCGTCATTCGCAACAACATAAAGTCTGACTATTGACTTTTTGTTTTCATCATAACCCTGAACTGCACAACATTCAACAACAAAATCAAGTTTTGCAACTAATTTCTCAATATCACGAGGATATACATTATATCCACTGATAATAATAACTCTCTTTTTACGACCGACAAAATACAAATAACCATCTTCATCATATTTCCCGAGGTCGCCGGTAAGCACCCATTTAATACCGTTTCTATCTTCAAATAATCCTTCATCTATCGGACCATTTTCAGTCAAATACCCTTGCATCATTGTCGGACCGTGCATTACTATTTCGCCGATTTCACCAACAGGCACTTTATTATGCTCTTCATCCCAAATTTCAATAGTTAGCCCCGGTAAAGGTCTGCCAATTGAACGAATATTGTTATCCCAAGGAGGATTTACAACATCAACTGCACAACATTCTGTTAAACCGTAGCCCTGACAAATCTCTGCATCTGAGCCATTTTTACGCATAACTGCATTAAATTCATCTAAAAATTCGGGGCTGAGATCATCGCCGCCACAATACATAACTCTGACTGATTTTAGATGCGGACCATCAAAATCAGGGTGTTCAAGGAGCTTATGGAACATATTCGGAACACCGTTAAACTCACAAATCTTATTCTCATCAAAATGAGCGACAAAGGCATCTACGTCAAATTTCGGCATAAATATTGCTTTACATCCCTTGTTGATAAGAGAAAGAGCACCAGCACACAAACCGAAAGCATGGAAGAAAGGCATACAACAAAGCTCAGTATCAACTCCTATTTCTTCTGCTGCATAAGCAATATGCCCCTGCATATGGATGACATTACAAAGGGCTTCATTTGTAAGTTTAATAGTTCTGCTCTTACCTGTTGTTCCGCCGCCATTCATATATAAGGCAACGTCATCACGACTGCCGACGATATGTCCGAGTGTCTTATCATCATACTTTTTAAGCACATCAGCATATATTAAAAACTTGTCAATTTTATCATGCAATGCAGCAAGTGCCGCATCGCTTGCCTGTGCTGCATATTTGTCAGGCAAAGCGTAAGTTGCCGGCACACAGCAAAGCACGGGAAGTTTTAAAGATGCAATTGTATCAACATAAGTCGGCACAAACATATCAAGAATAGCAACACCCTTTGATTTTGTAAACTTAACAATCTCAGCAAAATTTTCAGATGGCAACAGCGGATGAATAAAATTTACAATTACACCAATCTTATTAAGAGCCAAAAATAGAATTAAGCTCTCAACATTAGTTGGCATGAAGATTGAAAAACAATCACCTTTATTTAATCCGAGTTCATTTTTAAAAAAATAAGCAAAGGATTCAATATCAGCAACAAATTCAGATTTAAGATGATTAATTTTCCCATGACGGAACGCAAAATAATCACCATATTGATAAGTATTCTTACGATAGTACTCATAGGTGCTGTGATTTAGCGGAGCAAATTGTCTGTCTTTTGCTCGTTTTGGTATTTGCATATCATTCTCCTTTATCTGTAAAATCATACAGTTTATTCTAATGTGTTCATTATATACCATAGAGCTACAATTGTCAAGAATCATAAATAAAAGACGGGAAAATTAAATAATCCGCCTATAAAATTCTTAATCTCTAAATTAAACATCAATTTATTAAATCATTTCGCTAAATACTCATCAATATACTTTTTAATATCAGCATATCGCTTTGAAGATACAGGAATTTCGGTCTTATCATTTAATAAAATTCTCTGTCGATTTATTGAAACAACTCTGTTGATATTAATAATATAACTTGATTGACAACGACAAAAATTATCCGGCAACATTGTTTCAATATCTTTAAGAAGCATATTGACCAAGTAAACTTCATTGTGGGTATGAATATAAGCTTTTACACCCTTGCCACCGGAGATATATTTTATTGCATTTTCGCGGATATAGACAGTAGAATGTTCTGCACCACGAAAGGCAAGTCTGCGTTCCTCAGTCAAAGTGGGATAATTTTGCTCCTGTTTAATAGCAAATTCTCTGTCATCATCACTTAAAACAAGATTGGAAACATGAACAAACGGGCTTCGCCAATAGATTTTTCCGTCCATATCCCGAAAACGGCGGACACTTGCCACAACATGCTGATGATATTTTTTTTGAGTACCGTCAATATGATTCACTCGCAACTTATATTCAGCAAGGCAGGTAAACATATTCGGTTCATAACATACGATTTTCGTCGATATATCCTCAACTTCAAAAGTCAGAAGTTTTCTCGACCAATTCAGAGCTCGTTGTAGATTTTGCTTGCCCAAAATATACTGTCCTTGCTTTGGACCATACCAACAAGCATTATCATCAAGAAATTCAAACAACAAATCATAATCGTAATTGTAGAAATTCAATATCGTTTCTACAATCATTTTTTCATGTTCACTTCTCATATATTCCACCTTTATGATAAAAGCGGGTTAAAACCCGCTGAAAACTTCTTATGCGTTTTGTTCTTCAACTTCAATCTCGGTCTCATCAGATTGAATGTCAGACTTTCTTCTCGCTTGAATTTCTTTTAGCATTTCGGTATGTTTTTCTTTTGTAATACCAAAGAACTTAATAGGTATAAGCATCAAAAGATAACCAACCATTGGGATAAGAGTAATACAGGAGAATAAAGCGATTTTTGCAGATAACGGTTGAGCAACAGGTATCGCATCGTCATGAGTAACATAATTACAAATTCCCAATACAAACAATGCAATAGCTGAAGAAGCGGAGTTTGTAAGTTTACCGGTAAATGACATAAGCGAAAGCATAATACCTTCAGCTCTTTCACCGGTCTTCCATTCGATATAATCAACAGTTTCAGCTTCCATTTCCTTACCTAAAAGATTCTTAAACTCAAGAGGAATAGTGTAACCTGCAATGAAAATAATCATCAAAACTACAACCCAAATTGAAAGCTTTTCATTGACCGCATCAAGAGTAAGCAGTGGCTTTGCACAAGTTACGAAAAACAATAAGTTCATAGCTGCTGCAATAAGACAGCAAGCACGATAGATTTTCACAAAGTCGGCTTTTGGACCGAGTTTTTCAACAAGTTTGGGAACAAATATACCCGCAATGAAGGGAGCCGGAGCAACCGCAACTTCAAGTGCACCGATATAGGAAGAGTTACCCATAAGGTCAACCGCAATGTATGTTGTAACTGCGGACTGAACTGTTACAAGCAAGAATGCCATATTAGCTAAAAATAACATGAACAAGGGCTTGTTTTGAATGAGAAGCTGAAAACATTGTTTTACTGTAGGTTCATTTTCACTGTAAGATGCACGTTCTTGGCACACTCTATAAGTAGGTCGCGAAAAGAGAATCATTCCGATACCGGCAACAATAGCCGCAACAGTATAAGCAGGAGCAGTATTCTCTTTAAAATAAGGAATCATCAATGCAACAATAACGAAAACCTGCGGCATGGCACCAATAACCGCTCTGAAAATTGAACTTATACCATAAAGTTTTGTCCGTTCAATTCCCGACGGAGTAATCGAAAATGCCAATGCTCCCATGGGAATATCGAACGCCGTATAAGACATATCCCAACCAATCATTGCAATGGTTGCCCAAATAATCTTTACAATATCGGGGAAACCGGTCTGTCCCACAAAGAGCATAACCGTAAAGAATGCACTGACAATCGGAGCAATACGAATATACGGACGCATTTTTCCGTCGGCTGTATTGGTCTTGTCCACCAAAACTCCCATAATAGGGTCATTAAACGCATCCCAAATCCCACACCAAAAACGAATATTCGAAACAATTTCCAGGGGAATACCCATCAAGTTGGTCATAAAATAGTTGATATTCTTGGAACTCATCATAGCGGTACTTAACCCTTGAGCACCTCTGCCAAGAGCATAAGAAATCGTTTCTCTCCAAGTTAAGACGGTTTCTTCTCCGACATCACTCTTTATTATTTTTGAGTCTAAAAGCTCTTTAATTCTTGCCATAATATCACCAGTGGTAATTATACAACTATTTCATCAAATTGTCAACATTATTTATAAAAACAGCTTGCAATTTAAACATTTTGAGTGTAATATGTAAGCATCATACGGTAAAAGGAGTTCTTTATGAAAGAAATTTTAGCATCCAATGTCCCGGCAGCCGTTGCGGTAATTTGTCTTGCAGCATATTTTTTCGGAACTGCAGTTGTGTTTATCGCAAGCCCTGTCAAACGCGGAGAAGCATATTCGATTAAACCGGTTGATAATGCAGGAATAACCGAAATCCGTGTTTATTATGGTGGTATATCGTTTGCTCTCGGTGCATTTTTGCTCTATTTAACTTGGGCAACAAAAACACCTTATTATTCACTTATCGGCGGACTATTTTTTGCAAATACGGTTTTAATAGTTCGGACAATATTCTTATTTGTCGATAAAGGATGGAAATGTCCTTACACAAAATTAGCAATCCCCTGCGAAACTTTGTTTGTTATTGCCCTTTGGATTTGCTATTTCCTCGCACAAAAACACTTGTAAAACAAAAAGGAGGTCAAGCGACCACCTTTTTTATTCCTCGTCAATATATTCCGTCAGAACATCAATAACATCTTTGACAGTTTCAATTCTGGAAATTTCTCTGTCGGGAATCTCAACGTCAAATGTATTCTCAACAGCAACAGCGATGTTGACAAGTTCAAGAGAGTTAAGACCTAAATCGCTACGAATATTGGTGTCTTCGGTTATTGTTTCGGGATCAATATCCACATACTCGGTTAAAATGGTTTTTAGTTTGTCTATCATATTTCTATCCTTCTTTACTGTTAAAGTATCTTTCGGCTGCTTTTGCACGAATAATTTTTCTTGTTGAACTCTTATCAAACTCGGTATAAGTGAGAACGACATCTGTTACTTTCTTATATGACGGCATTTTGCGGTTAACGTCTGCAACATCGGTTTTTACGATTTTTAAAATTTCATCATCCGTTTTATCCGGAAAATCGGAGGGTTCCACATAAAGAACACTTGCGATAATCTTTGTGTTATGACCGTTAATTACCTGTTCGGATTCAAGAGCAACTGCTTCACGAACATATGAAATATTGTCCATAAGTCCAAATTCAATATCCTCCGGGAAAACATTTTTTCCGTTATCGAGAATAATTAAAGACTTCTTTCTGCCACTTATAAACAATTCGTTTGATGCTGTGAGTTTTCCGAAATCACCTGTCTTAAACCAACCGTCCTCAAATGACGCAGCAGTCGCTTCGGGGTCTTTATAATAGCCTTGGAAAACATTATCTCCCTTAATCCAAATTTCTCCGACCCCCTCTTCATCAGGCTCGTTTATACGAATACTTGTTTTCGGGAACACATAACCTGCCGAGGTTGGATCTCGGTCTGCTTCCATATTAAGAGTAACCGTCGGAGAGGATTCGGTTAAACCATAGCCGTTATACACCTTAAAACCGAAATCTCCCAAACCTTTGACGTACTCAGCTCTTGAAGCTGCACCTCCGCAGGCAAGTGTCGGGAATTTGTTTCCGAACTTCTTTTTTATTGTTGAAAAAAGAACGGGACGCATATCAATACCTTTTTCTCGCAATTTATTGCTCAAAGAAACAAGTTTACGAAGTGCGTCAGCTTTACCCTTTCTCTCCGCTTCTGCCCATATTCCGTAATAAATACCCTCAAGAACAAGCGGAACGGCGTTTAGTGCATGAGGCTTAAAGAGTTGAATATTGGCAAGGATATTTTTAAGGCTGTCATTGATATAAATCGTTGCGTTCATATACATTGCAGTCAGACAATTACAGGAAAGCTCAAAAACATGATTCATCGGCAACAACGAGAACGAAGAACCTTCAGAAGGAATAAGATCTGTAATACCGTTGACATTTGTGCATAAATTCTTATGTGAAAGCATAACACCTTTATTTGCACCTGTTGTACCGGATGTAAAGAAGATTGCCGTCATTGCATTTGAATCAATTTCGATATCGGTATAAGAAGTATCCCCGTCTTTCAGCAACTTATCACCCTCATCAATTAGGTTTTGAAAAGTGTAAAATCCAGGAGCATCAACTTCCTTATTAAAACAAATAACCGTCTTACATCTTTCATCATTCTTTTGATGAGCCTTCATGCATTTTACATAAGTTTTCGAGCAAAATACTACTTCACAATCAGCCTTTGAAATAAGTTGACTTATTCCATCATCGGTAAGTTCCTTATCAATGGGAACTGCAATGCCGACACCGCAAATAATAGCTAAAAACGAAATAAGCCATGCATAAGAATTTTCACCACAAATAGCGATATGTTTGCCTTTTAATCCCATGTTTACAAGAGCCGTACCCAAGGCTCTTATATCATGTAAAGTCCGTTTTATCGTATATTCGATAATTTCATCTTTGCGTTTTTCAACAATAGCCAGATTGTCATTGGGATAGTGCTTTTCAATCAGAGAAAGCATTTGTTTTATATCTCGTAGTCTGCCCTCTTTAAGGACATTCTGCCTATATCGGTCGAGAATGGCAAGTTCTTTTTTCGTCATGATATACTGTCCATCAATTCTTTTATAGTAATATTCGGGTTTTCAATACCTGCAAGAACAATTTTCACCATGTTATTGTGCAGTGCCTCAGTCTGCTCTTCTGTAATTGTAGCAGTTCTGTGCATATAACGGCAACAAATTCCGCCGGTTTCTCTGTCGGGATACGCAAAACCGTACATCGGCAATGCATAATGTCCTAAGTTATAGCCGTCAAACTTAAATTTTACGTTGTTTTGAGGTAAATTTAAATGTTGAAGTTTTGATTTGATTTCGGGATAACCCTCAACATCAACGGGAAGCGGTATCCAAGTAAACATCATAAAAGCAGGTGCTTGTGTTGCTTTGTAGTTAAAACACTGCATTTGAATATAACGAGCAGTCAAATACGGGAAATTCAAATAGCGATAAAGTTGAGTGCGTACATTGTTAAGTTTTATTACACCTTCTTCAAAAGTAAGTTCTTCGGGCAGAATACAACGAACCTGCAAAGGTTGTGCGATACAACCGCCCATGTGCTTATCTTTGAATGTTATTCTCTTACTGCAAAGTTGCAATGCAAGAGTGTCGGGTTCACGATAATTAATGCTTGATACATGCAAACGATAACCAATTTGAAGTATTGTTTCGGGAGCAATCTGATTTTTTAAGCAATATTCAAATATTTTTGCAGCCGCATCTTTCGGTATATACATGTTTTTAAGTGCTGCCTTATCGTGGAAGGGGTCGGCAACGGGAGGCACACGATATTCGGGATTCTTTTTTCTGTATTTGTCAAGAACATTATGTCCGTGAATACCGGCATAAAAGGGTTCGCCGTCTTTAAGCCAATATTCTTTGTAGAATGCCGCACCTTTATCGAACATCTTTTTGTCTTCGAGCATCTTAAGTTCTTTTTTGATATAATCTTCGTATCTATACAGCGGTTTCGGCATATCCTCGCCATTCTTAAGAGCAGAATACACGTTAATTAAATCGATATAGAATATAGCAGCAGCCATTGCGTCCATGATAAGATGGGAGGCATTTAAATAGATTCCGCTGCCACCGTCATAGGAATTAAAGAAAATGACACGAAACACCTCACCCTTTAGGAATTTAATGGGTTTAAGAGCATCTTTATTAAGTGCCTTTTCCTGTTCTTCCTTCGTCTTAAAGGTCAATACGGGAGCGTCATAAGTAAATTTGGGAATAAACCACTGAGTGATTTTCTTGTTTTTCTTTGCAAAACGCAGACGCATGCAATCATTACGTTCAATTTCAATATTGAGTGCCTTTTGCAAAAGTTCAAAATCAACTTTTTCTTCAAGAGTTATTGATGTGGGAACCTGAACAATATTTTTATGTAACGAATATTTTACAAGCAAATACATCGTCTCCTGTGACGGAATCAAGGGATAAACCTGCATAATTATCTCCTTTTAGAAAATTATTTTCTTTGTGAATGGGAAAATACAATTATTCCAGTATTACTCTGTTAAAAAACCAATCTTTCTTTTCATCAGTATTTATGAGTGTAACCGGTTTCATTTGGTTGGGGTTGCCACCCTTATCAATACGCATCTGACGATAGCCTTCAAATGTACCCTTTTGAAGTATCTTTGCAGCGGTTTGATCAATGGTGTTAAGCTTTCTCCATTTGGCATAAAAAGGATTAATTGACATGATATTTTCATCGAAGCGTTTCGCAAATTCATTAAGCATATCCGCATCAAACTCGGTGATTGGCTCTAAAAGCATCATATAACGAGGTTTCGGCGAATCATAGTCGGCATATTCGCACCAAGCGGAAAGTTCAACTCCCATTTCCGAAGCGGTCTTTCTGACGGCTTCATCAATCATGGGTTGAGTTGTTTTCTCAACGCTGATATTTAGAACAAGATTAGCACGATACATAAATTGAACTTTGGGAGAATTGTTATGAAAACCTGTTACTTTTACTACATCATAAATTTGATAACGATAAAGACCGGAGAAATTTGTCAATATGACTTCATAAAGTTCTCCTTCTTTTACCTCATGCAGCAACAATGGTCTTGTCCCATCGGGAGCATCTATCGGCAAGAACTCAAAAAAGGCAGAACGAGGCAACAAAACGGCATCGGGGGCATCCAATTCAACGGGAATAGCCATCAAACACTCGGATGCACCGTAACCCATATTATGAATCGGAACATCACCCGTATATTTTTTAAGTTTTTCAATGTAAACCGCCAAATTGCCGCCCATCATTCCGTACATCCAAGAGAGTTTCGGCCATATTCTTTTTGCAATAGGCGTATCAAAACCTTTCCTAAATTCGACACGAAGTTCCTCTGCACGTTTCGGGTCGGGCTTAAGCCTTTTCAATAATTTCTTTCTAAGGTCGTCAGGCATTCTTATACTTTCATTGATGGTACCCTTTTCAATGTCATCGCAGAGCATTTCCCAATTTTCTTCAATATAACGAAATTCCGCTAAAACACCGGTAATGATTATCGAGCCTAAATAACTTACATCCCGATTGGGTAGTGCAAATCTCAATACGGCGTAATGGAAATCTATCTTGGCAGGCTCCTGTGTAAACAGCAATTCATCCGGAGTAGTTGTAAAATATTTCGCAAAACGACGTAATTTTAACAACGGGTGAGCAGAAATCCCACAGCAAATTTCATTGTTGGGCATAGGTGTACGCACCAACGCAAATGATAGCATACCAAACATGGTCGGAAGTTTTTTGTCCAGTTTTTCATAGTGCAAAGCTGTGCAACCTAAAGGTCCGCAAAAGCCCATACACTGAATATCCCAAGCCGCTTTTTTTGATACCGGAAATATTTTTGGAGCTCCTGAACTACCGGATGTCGGAATATATCGTTTCGGTTTTTCCGCAAGAATAAGATTAGTTTCACCTTGAATCATCCTTTGGAGATAATCATGATAATCTGAATATTCGGAAAGCGGAACTTTGTCCTGATATTCTCTGACATTATTGATATTAGCAAAATCGTACTTCTTACCAATGACTGTATTTGCATTTTTTTTCATCAGCTTTCGTAATATGGCTGCCTGTGTTGCTTTAGCCTCGGTAGTATAATGGTTAAAACCCTTATATACCAATTTGCCTGCGGCAATGCCTATTTTTGACAAAATATGAGTTAAAATATTCATTGTGTCCTCCATTAAACAAAATAATTATTTGTTTTATTTAAATATATCCATAATAATTTCACCGAGATGTGAATCAGAAAAAGGACGGGGATAACCTATGAGTTTTGCTTCATCCTGTGCTCTTAATACGATATTTTTCAAATCGGCGAGATTGAAAGGAAGTGCATTTTTATCAATACCGCAATCGGCAATCAAACCGTCAACCGCATCAATAAATTTCGCCGCTTTCACATTTTCTGAGTCTCGGCTGTCAGAAATATCGCAATAGTCGGCAAGTTCCGCCAATTCTTTTTGAGCATACGGCAAATATGCTTTGAGAATTGCGGTAAATGCCGTTGCGATTGCATGTCCGTGAGGAATATGATAAATCTCACCGAAACGATGTGCTACCGCGTGAATATATCCCGTACAAATTCGCCTGAATGCAAGACCTGCGTTATAAGAGGCTTTCTGTAATGCGGTACGAGCCGAGATATTATTCGGATTATCACAAGCAATTCTTGCGTTTTCAAAGATTGCTTTTGCAGCAATAAGAGATTGTGCCCTGTCTTCGGGAAAATTATCAGCAAAGAGACTTATATAACTTTCAACGGCATGAGAAAGAGCATCTATCGCAGTTGCAGCAGTCATATTTTTTGATAAACCTACTGTAAGATGGGGATTAAGTGCCACTGCAGTCGGCAGGTATTTATCACAAATATATGTCTTTTTCTTATTTTCTTTTTCATCGGTGATAAGCGAATAAACGGTTACTTCGCTCCCCGTTCCCGCTGTTGTCGGTATCGCAAAAAACGGGACTGCATTGTTTGCATAGGAATCAATCTTGCATATGTCATCAAGTTTTTCGGTTCTGTTTGCCACCCACAATGCAATAACTTTTGCAGCATCTAATGCCGTACCGCCACCGATTGCAATAACAGAATCACAATTATTTGAGATATACAAATTCAACGCGTATTCGATATTTTGAAGTGTAGGCTCACCGACAAAACCATCAAACACTATAAAATCTTCAAATTTTGATACAAACTCCAAGATTTTCTCTATATTCCGAGAGCCTTTGAATGTTACAATCAATGGCTTTCTCAAGCCCTGTTTTTGAATATGAGCATACAATTCATCAAGGGTATTTTCACCTTCAAACAGTAAGGGTTCATCAAGTTGAGCATCACGCATTACACCCAGTGTGAGTTTTTGGATGGGTGTCAGAGTTCCGCCGGTTGTTCGCATCGGTTTTTTCTCAAAATGCGGATAATCAAGGCATATTCCCTTCCCCTCACCTAATGAAAGATAACGGGAATCAATTTTGCTCCATTCAAAACCGGTCTTGGAAAGATACTCAACGGTAAAATCATTTCTCATCTCGACATTTGAACTCCTGCCGGAAATGATGAGATAAAACATATATACATGAACATCTTTATCGTCTGAATTTGCGACAATTTCCTCAACCATCTGAGCCGTTGATACTTCGCTGTACGGCATATTCAACAGACCAAACAACTCTCGAACAGGCAGGAAATTCGGGTTGTACATATGATAAATTTCGTTAGTTTTTCCCGTAAATGCAAGATTTACATAAGCCTTTGCACATTCATCAACAGCAGTAAAATCCATCGGGAATTTATCCGAAAGTTCGGTAATCCTGCCCATTTTTAATATAGCACGAATGCGGGATAAAAAGCCGTTATCCGCAAGATTTTTTTGGAATTTTCCGTCTGAAACTCGCCAAGTAAGATTACCTATACGATATATGTTTGCACGTAGCCCTTGCTCTTTTCGAGCATTCAAAACAACTTCTTCGGCACAATATTTTGAGTGAATATAAACATTCTCCCAATAATTCTGACCGATATTCAAAAGCGTTTCATCAAGATAAGTATCTTTATATTTTTGTGTAACCGTGCCTGCTCCGTGAACGCTTAATGTTGAGGTATGTTGCATTACGGCATTTGCACGCAATGCAAATTTAATTACATTTTCCGTTCCTTTAACGTTTGTTCGCTCCAAATCGGCATAGTCGCCTGCATGATGAACATTCGCGGCAACATGGAACACCACATCAACCTTTTCGACTAACTCATCATAAAGGTCTTTATTTAATCCCAAAGTAGCACTTTCAATATCACCGTTGATAGGATGAACATTTGACAAATCAATATCATCAAAATAATACTCAATTTGACGTTTGAAATTCTCACCATCGCGAACTAAGACATATACCTTAACACCGCGGTCTGTAAGTTCACGCAAAATATGACTGCCCAAAAATCCCGTCCCGCCGGTTAGTAAAGCACAAGAAAAATCTTCGACATCTGACGAATTACTTGTTTCGGCAATTAAACTGTTAACCTTTTCATCTCGCTGTTCGGCTTTTTTCTTTGCAGTTTCAATCTCAGATGCGAGCATATTAAGATAAGGCTTGTCATAAATAAGTTGAGGGCTTACATTCAACGTTACCGCCAATTCGGTAGCAGTTAACGAATTTCCGCCGACAGCAAAAAAATTGTCGGTAATGCTGACATTATTCTTGTTAAGTATTTCGCATACGGCGTTATATACACGTTGTTCCGCTTTTGTTTCGGGTGCAACGATTTCTCTTTTTGCCTTTTTGGTGTTGGCAATACCGTCACGCTTTATCTTTTGAGATGAAGTTCGTTCAAATGGAATGTCGCGTATAGCATAAGTGGAAATCTTTTGGAAAGTTGCAAGTTTCTCATTGACCCGCATCAACACACCGACCATCTCTTTGTCAACATCGGTGATATTATTCTTAATAATATAATCTTGATTTAAGAAAACTTCGGCACAAATAGCTCCATCATCACCATAGCAAACTGTCTCGGCAACGATAGGTTCTGCTAAAACCAGCTCTTCAAGCATTTCTGCGGATACATTTTCACCGTTATCAAGCAAAATCAAATTCTTGCATCTGCCGGTTATATATAAAAATCCGTCATCATCAAAATGACCGAGATCTCCGGTATGAAGCCATCCGTCTTCGGTAAATGCAGCTTTTGTTGCCTCTTCATTCTTGTAATAGCCGAGCATAACATTAGCACCCTTTACAAGAATCTCACCATTTTCAAGTTTGATGTCCATACACGGAATAGGTTGTCCGACCGAGCCGTGACGGAAACAACCGACAACATTGTTGGAGATGACCGGTGCACATTCGGTCATACCGTACCCGTTTAAAACATATATTCCGGTAGCATTAAATCTATCATTTGAAGCGGCATCAAGTGGTGCACCACCGGAAATAATATCAATAAGTTCCCCGCCTAAGAATGATAATACAGCCTCATTTTCGGGAATTTCGGGATGTTGTTCGGCATATTTGATTGCCGTAAGCATTATTTTCTTGACTATTTGAGGAACTGCAATAATTCCGTCGGGTTTATACATACGGATATCATCAAAGATATTCGCTAAATTATCGTTTATACAAATTGTTTTGCCTCGAACAATACTGCGGGTGAAATTTGCGGTAAAGCAGAAACAATGGTGAAGCGGAAGACAACAAAGAATACGTGTAGTCGGGCAAGGCTTTGTAACACTTGTTGCACTCATAACAAAATTCTTATGAGTGAGCATTACACCTTTCGGGAAACCGGTTGTACCACTCGTAAAAACTATCGCACAAAGTTGATCTCCGTCAGGCTCAACAGTCAATCTCTTTCCTTTATAGGTTTCAAAAATACTGCCGATATTAACGACATCTTCACTTTCTGCGGAATTATCAATTGAAACAAACAGTTTTACATTCGGATTGCTTTCACGAACAAATTTTGCCAAATCCTTGTGCTTTTTATCAAACACAAGCACATCAGTATCCGAAAACTCAATCAGTTTTGCATTCATTTCATCGGTTTCAGCCATTGCAAGAGGAACTGCTACACCACCAATATTTGCAGTACCAAAATATGCCGAAATCCAGTTAAAACTTGTAGATCCGATGATTGCAACATGAGCGTTACTCATACCCTTATCTTTTAAGAATAATGAAAAGGCATCGCTGAAAGTTTGAAAATCGATGTATGTTTTTCCTTCAACTCCGTTAGGTGTTTTATACAAAACAAAGTCACGCTCCCCAAAATTCTCGGCAGCGTAATCAAGCATATGTTTTAAGTTGCGAAGAGATGTAAGATCCTCCAATATCAAATTAAAATCATCTCCTCTTTGTTATAAAATTATTGCTATTATTATATCACTCAACAATCCAAAAGTCAACACTTTTGACAAATTTGCATTATTTTCAAACATTTATTAACAATTTGGACATTAATTTAATATTGTTGTAATGCTGTTCAAGGCTTATTCAAACTTCAACCTTAAACAACCTATTTTTTATAAAATATTTTGGAAATGTTGTTACATTATTCACAAACAGTTTGTTTGACAAAGTTAATATTGTATGATATAATTTAGAAAAGTGAGGGATTATTATGAAATTAAAAATTTTATCAGTTATACTATCCATGCTTATTCTATCGTCCTGCATCACGCTTATTTCATCTGCGACAGAATATACGCTGGGAGACGTTACAGGTGACGGAAAAATAAAAACAACCGATGCCCGACTTATTCTCAGAGCATCGATGGGTTTGGAAATATTTGAAGGAGCCAGAGCCAAAGCAGCGGACCTGAACGGTGATGGCAAGATTAAACCCTTTGATGCCCGTATCGCACTTCGAATTGCCATGGGACTTGATGATCTAAATAATTACACTACTGTACCGGAAACGATTGAAACCACACCCAATACAACAGAAGCCACAATAATATACGAAACAACCACAGAAATTACGACTGAAACAGTTACTGTTCCGATAACTACAACTCAGGCTCCCACCACAGATGCTCCGACAGAAATCGAAACAGATGAACCAACAGAGGAGGAATCTGAGATTCCCACCGAAGCTCCTAAGGATGGTCAACTTAATTTCTATCAGAAATATTACGTGGATTGTGTTGCTTATGACGAAACAGATGTTGGCACAGCCACCCCTCTCCGCTTTGCAACAGACGGGAAAAGTTATTATGCTCGTACGACAATAGATGATAAAGATACCGGCTTTATTATCAAAAAAGTTATCGGCGGTCGTGATTTGTATATGATAAACTATAATACAAATCAATATCTTGTTATGGGCAATGCACTTCTTGGAATGCTGAAAGGCGTTGCCGGCGACGGTTTAGACCTCGATGCCATGATTGCGGACTCAATGGGAGAAATTCAAATGGCTGTTCCATACATAACTTCTTATGACGCAATGGCATTTGATGAATTTGAAACCATCGACGGTGTCCAATATGCAGTTTGCAATACGGTTTACAACGGACTCCCGATGAAAGTATATTTCAGAGAAGGCGAAACAAATGCAGCAATAACTAAAATATATACCAATGACGACAAATTGATTCAAACTATCGTCTTCAATGAAATTAACAGCAAACCCGACGACTATTTCAAAGCCCCCAAGGGAATGAAAAAAATAACTTTTAGTCTTTTTAATATGGACGCCGCAATGAATTTTATGGAATCATTCGGATAATCAAAAAAATAGTTCACATGAGCTATAGTGAAAATGATTCTTATTTCGCAAGATTATATATGTTGTTCTTGCGAAATATTTTTATATTTGGCGAATGCTAAAAACAAACTTTGTTTAATAAATATTGTTTTGCATGGTTGACTTTTTCTTGATTGGGATATATAATGTATATGCAAAAGCAATTAGTAATTTGTAGATTAATTGATTTTTTCACAAATAAACAGTTGCATTAAATGCATTTTAAGTAAAATCAAAAATCAAACGACATTGTATTCGTTCGATGAATTAGGGAGAAGTTAATCGTGTCAAACATCATAAATGCAATAATCAATTTAGTTGAAAACCCAAAATTTGAGCTAAGAAAATATTCTGAAAGTCATAATCGTGCAAATAACATGGGAGCGGCATTAGAGGAATATATCAAAGATATCTTTGCCGGAACCGTGAACGAAACTGATAATAATATTCGAAACAAAAAATTATCTGAAGTTTTTAGTTATTTAGGGAATCAAAACAATCCACCTGACTCGATGCTACGGAATGGAGATGCAATAGAAGTAAAGAAAATAGAATCTAATGATTCCTCGCTTGCACTAAACAGCAGTTATCCCAAAGCTAAACTCTTTGTAGATAGTCCAATGATAAAGAATTCTTGTAGAATTTGCGAGGAATGGACAGCTAAAGATATGATTTATGCTGTTGGAGTCGTTGATGACAACAATATTAAATCATTAGCATTTGTATATGGCGATGATTATTGTGCAGACAAATCTGTTTATGAACAAATTAAAACTGTTATTAAAACAGGAGTTGAAAACATAAAAGATGTTGAATTTGCAGAAACAAAAGAACTGGGAAGAGTAAACCGTGTTGACCCTCTCGGCATCACTTATTTGCGAGTAAGAGGAATGTGGGGTATAGAAAATCCGTTTAGCGTATTTGATTATGTGTACAAACGAGATTTCAACAAAAAATTTAATTTTATGGCTCTTATAAACAATGACAAATATTATTCATTTGATAATTACTCAAGTTTGGAAAATTTGTGTGAAAGTATTGATAGTTTACAAATTGCCACTGTTAATATTAAAAATCCAGATAATCCTGCACAACTAAGATTGGCAAAATTGATTACATATACAATATAGGAGAATGCGAGATGAATATTGTTAGTTTGTTTTCAGGGGCGGGCGGTTTAGATTTAGGCTTTAAAAAAGCGGGCTTCAATATTGTTTGGGCAAATGAATATGATAAAACAATTTGGGCAACATACAAAAACAATCATGATACACCTCTTGATGTTAGAGATATAAGAGATATTACTTCAAAAGAAATTCCAGAGTGTGATGGAATAATAGGTGGTCCTCCTTGCCAAAGTTGGAGCGAAGCTGGAATGTTAAGAGGAATTAATGATAGTCGAGGCAAATTATTTTATGAATTTATCAGAATATTAAACGACAAACAACCTAAATTTTTTGTTGCTGAAAATGTATCTGGAATGCTTGCAGATTTACACAAAGAAGCTGTGCAAAACATTTTAAAATACTTTGAAAACGTGGGATATGATATATCAGTTAATTTAGTAAATGCTGCAGATTATGATGTCCCACAAGACAGAAAAAGAGTATTTTACATCGGGTTTAGAAAAGATTTAAAAGTAAACTATATATTTCCCACAGAAAAAGGTAAAAAGATAAGTTTAAAAGAGGCTATATGGGATTTAAAGGATACAGCTATAAAAGCAAAAGAAAGAAATAAAACCAATGGTGATGCGTGTGCAATGCCAAACCATGAATACATGAATGGTGGTTTTTCAAGCATATATATGTCAAGAAATAGAGTTAGAAGTTGGGACGAACAATCTTTTACAATACAAGCCGGCGGGAGACATGCTCCTATTCATCCACAAGCCCCTAAAATGCTTTTTGTTGAAAAGAACAAGAGAATATTTGTGCCAGGGAAAGAAGGTTTATACAGGCGACTTTCAGTCCGAGAATGTGCAAGAATACAAACATTTCCAGATGAGTTCAAATTTTACTATGACGATATAGCTGATGGATACAAGATGGTTGGCAATGCCGTTCCTGTTATGCTTGCATATCATGTTGCGGAAAGCATAAAAAATAGTATATGAAATAGATAATAATTTGTTTCATCAGTTGCATTACAACACACAAATTAAGCAAGCATACCAATATAAATATCGGTATGCTTGTATTTTACTATACTTGCGAATATTGTTATTTTGTTTAAATGAGTGAGGCAATAGTTCTGCCGACATTTTCGATTTCATTTTTATCAGCAATCGTGCGGATATTTAAATGTAAACCTCTGTCGATTTGCATACGATTGTTGTCATCGAAGTAGTCAGTATTTGTATCTGCAACAATAAATCCATAAGGATTTATGCCAAACTTATTTACCAAAGCACCAAGTTTATAATAGAAGTTTTGATCTATACGATTTTGTGCTTTGCACTCAACAAACACGGTAGTGAATCCCTTTACCGCAATACAGTCAAATTCATTTTGAATATTACTGTCAGGCCACTGAACACGGACATTGGTAAGAACTTCATCAAATTCTCCGCTTTCACGCATTGAACTGTAAGTGTGAAGTTCCAGAACTCTGCCGGAACAAATAAGCATTGACTTAATTGCAGGAGTAGCATATGTGAAACTAATATTGTGATTACCTTCACCGCTTGATTTATAACCACGAATAAACATGTCTTTTTCAAGCTCACGAAGCAGCATATCTACAAAATACCAATCGCTTGACGCAACTTGTGTATTTTCAACTGTCTGTGAATTGTAGAATAATCTGAAAATACCGTTAGTCTCGTCAAGTTCACAGCTGATTTTTTGAGGTGTTGCAAAAATATTCTTTTCTGCCGTCAATGCCCTGACAAAAAAATCGCCAACCTGCTGGTATTTAGTATCGAGGCAGAATGTACATGAGCCGTCGGAACGAATACGCATATAACTTGTATCGTCAATATAATCACCTTCAAGTAGTTTATTGAAAACGGGACGGATACACTCGGCTGTTGCACTGTCTAAAATATAAGTGCGAGGCTTATAATTCATATTCTTGCCGTCTTTTGGCGAAACCTGAAGGACATTATCTTTCTTTTGATGATAGCTATCGAGAATATCTCCAAGTTTCTTCCATGCAATCGTCTTGTCGGAATATAGCTCAAACAGGCGATCCCGATCCGCCATAGCTTCCATTGATTCCTCATTCTCATCATCAATGATATCAAAAATATCATGCAGACTTAAATGGATATCCGTATCTTTCCCATGAAGATAGCCGCAACCTTTCGCACTTAAGAAATGACGTTGTTCACTGTCAAACTCAAAAGAAGGCAGACTGTTATACATACCGGCACCGATAAGCATATTTGAAAGTTCACTGTGGTTACGTTCAATAAGTGAAAATTTGTGATTCTTGCAATAAGTTGCTATCTTTTCGATACCTTCAAACAAGTTGTCTGCACTTATTATATTATGCGTTGCATTCATTGATTTCGCAGCAAGCTTAAATTCTGCAAGTCGTTTAATAGAATCAAACACACAGCATTGCTCGATATGAATATCTGTTTTTAATCCGTGATTTTTAATAACCTTACCAATAAATTTCAATGTATCAATGGCGTTATCAAAACACGATTCGGACTGTGAAAGAGATACATAGGTAACTCGTTTAGGTTTAATAACAAGAACAGATGCAATATTTGTAAGCATCTTATCATTATCGCCAACATAAAGGGGAATTAAAAGGTGCTCATCATCGAGGTAACCGTTGTAAACATAAGAAGCATTCCTGATAAGATTTACATAATCAGTTTTCGGACTCTCAAGTGTAAGATACGAAACCGCCGGTTCAACAGCCTTTTCTATTTTTGCAAGATTGCTCTTAACAAACTTTTTTTGGTCTGAAGTGATACCTTCAATATTGTTCATCAGGTTCAGAAATGTGGTTTTATGGTATTGAATGCTTTGACAAGCTGTTGCAGATAATTGAAGGACTCTGTCCAGACAAGAAACATACTCATTAAAAGCACGAGTCAATCGCATATCAGTTTTTTCGAGAATTGCAAATATGCTTCCTGCCCTAACCGTATCACGAATAGCAGTAACAGTGCCTTCAGCGGTTACAAACAAATCACTTTGCTTTGCTGCAAGATGTTCAGAATAATACTTTCCTGCAAGCTCTATCGATACACTATCCAATTCATCTGTAAATTCATCGGGAGTGCGAATCCAACGAGGAGCAGGAATACCTACTAAATTGCCGACATTTTGACAAGGCACGGCATATTCACTCTTTTTGCCGTTTAATTCAAGTTCTGCAATATAAGAATTGTGTAATGCTGACACCAATGAAGAAATCTCACCCTTTCCGATACGCTCGAAAAGTTTTTCTTCACTCTCGTAATTAAGAATATAAGCCGTTTTACTTAAATTCATAATCGCACGGTAGTATGAACTGTCAGGTTTGATGTTTTTGTATTTCTTATAAAGAGCAGACCGATCAGCATTTTTGTATGCCGTCAGACGAACTAATTTTGCACAAATATCGTCATCGGTATATACAAAACCGGTCTTGTTTACAAATACAGCTCTGCCTTTTTCGTATTCATTTTCTTCCTCTGCCGCAAAAGCAACAAGAACGTTCTCATTTTCCAAATCCAGCTGTCTTATGAAACACTTTGCAATAACATAATTTAACTCATCCGAACCGTAATCTATGAAAATATAATTCGGTTTCTTCTTAAGTATTTTCTCTGTATTACGTTTGTTTGCAAATGCTCCCCTTGGAGTGAATTTAATATCATCGGGGGTATATTCAAATATTTGGACGTCTGAATTTAGAAGAGGAAGAAATATATCTGCCTGTGCCTTAAACTCAAATATTGCAGGGTTATCACCAATAAGCAGAATTCTCAAACCATCTTTTGAATACTTGTAAAAAGGCTCAGAAAAAAGCAAATCCCGAACAGAATCAGTCGGATTTTCTTTTCTCTCTGCGGGAATATTATTTGCAAATACTTCAAGGGATATTTCTGTTGTCGCATCCGCCTTTTTATAATCCTCACCAGCTAAAACATTCCTGATTTGAACTAAACCGTCAAGAAATTTATCAATAGTAGCATCTTCATTCAATGAATTTTTAATAAGCTCATAAAACTTGTTATTGAGTTTATGACTTCTGTAAATACGATTGAATCTAAACTGCTCTGCAGGCAAATAATCGGAGATTTTGTCCGCATCATTCAAAATTTCTTCGGGATCAAAAGTCTTATCAGACAATACAGCAAGATGACCAAGCAATTTCAAAGCAAGGTCACGAACATCATCCCAAGCGGGGGTGGTTTCTCCAATCGGGGAAATGTTGATTGTTTCAGGATTAAGAGCGACAAAACCATGTTCATCTACAAGAAAATCGTCGTCGTTAATTCCTTCAATTAAATTAAAATGTGCTTTATGAAGGCTCGCAGTCTGCTTAGCTGCACCAATATAAAGCAATAATATCGCAGCAAGTTTAAGCCATATATGCTCATTACTTCCTGTTATAGCATTAACTGCATCATCAAACAGACCTAAATTGCTGCAATCGGGGGAGAACATAAATACTGTTCCTCGGGGATTACCGTTTTTCTGAAATGCTCTGTAAATTCTATTCTTGAAAAAACCGCATTTACTATCGAAAATATCGGCATTTTGGAATACCAACACGCTTTCAGCAAACTCTCGGCACATCTCCTCAAAATCAGCTTCGGAAGCTTTATTTGGTCTGACATATCCGTAGCGATCACGTGTTAAAATAATTTCGTCATCATCGGGGAAAATTTCCATCAAACGTCCCGATATGCCGTTAACTTCGGCTTTATACAGATAAGCCGATTCGTTGTCATCAATCAATTCCTCAATGACAAATCTACGCTCACCCTTGCTTTTTTGCATATTTGTATCAAGCATAAAAAGTCTGAGTGCAGCTGAAGTTTTTAGAGGTTCACGCAAGTGATTTCTCCTGTTCCGAACTAATAAAATTAGTTCTTGTGTTGATTACGGAGAATTACATCATGGTAACCGCCTTCAACTATACTTGTAGCGGATACTAATGTAATCTTCGCTTCCCTTTGTAAATCGGGAATGTTAAGTACGCCGACATTACACATAGTCGACTTAACTTTGTAAAGGCTCTTTGCGACATTATCGCGAAGTGAGCCTGCGTAGGTGACATAAGAGTCAACTCCCTCTTCGAAAGAGAGATTTTCTTTACCTCCTAAGTCATAGCGTTGCCAGTTTCTTGCACGGTTGGAACCTTCACCCCAGTATTCCTTTACGAAAGTACCATTGATATTAAGTTTCGGAGTGGGACTTTCATCAAAACGTGCAAAGTAACGACCGAGCATACAGAAGTCAGCACCCATTGCAAGTGCCAATGTGATGTGGTAATCGTGAACGATGCCGCCGTCAGAGCATATCGGAACATAGATTCCGGTCTTATCAAAGTATTCATCGCGAGCTTTTGCAACTTCAATAATAGCCGATGCCTGTCCTCTGCCTATACCCTTCTGTTCACGAGTGATACAGATTGAACCACCGCCAATACCGACCTTAATAAAATCAGCACCTGCTTCTGCCAAATACATAAAACCATCACGGTCAACAACATTACCTGCACCAACTTTTACAGTATCCCCATAACGCTCACGGATAAAGTCAATGGTACGTTTCTGCCAAATACTATATCCATCGGAGGAATCAATGCAAAGAACATCCGCACCCGCATCAACCAATGCCGGAACACGCTCTTCATAGTCTTTTGTGTTAATTCCTGCACCAACCATATAGCGTTTGCCTGTGTCAAGCATTTCATCAGGATTTTCTTTGTGAGAATCATAGTCCTTACGGAATACCAAATAAAGAAGACGACTATCTTTATCGACAATTGGAAGAGAGTTAAGCTTATGATCCCAGATAATGTCATTTGCTTCTTTTAAGGTAGTATTTTCAGGAGCAGTAACGAGCTTTTCAAAAGGTGTCATAAATTCAGATATTTTAAGATCATTGGACATACGACTTACTCGATAGTCACGACCTGTAACAATACCTAAAAGAACACCGTTTGCTGTGCCGTCATCTGTAATGGCAACGGTAGAATGTCCGGTTTTCTCATATAAATCGAGAATATCACCGAGAGTATTTTCGGGAGTTAAATTGGAATCACTTACAACATAACCGGCTTTGTAATTCTTAACTTTTGCAACCATGGCAGCTTCTTCTTCAATCGATTGAGAGCCGTAAATGAAAGACATGCCACCTTCACGAGCCAAAGCAATAGCCAAAGTGTCATTTGAAACGGATTGCATGATTGCAGAAACAAGAGGAATATTCAAATAAATTGGAGATTCTTCCCCCTTCTTATATTTGCAAAGCGGCGTCTTTAATGAAACATTGGCAGGTATACAATCAGGACCTGTAAAGCCGGGAATAAGTAAATACTCAGAAAAGGTGTGTGACGGTTCGTTGTAAATAAAAGCCATAATGTAACTCCTCGAAAAATATTTTCCTACACTCATAATTATAATACAATTTACTGCATTTTGCAAGTATATATTATTTTTTTGTAGGATATAATAATTTATCTTTACAAAAAACTAAATATACGGTATAATATATAAAAACATTTATGGAGTAAATCATGGAAACAAAACGAAAATTCGGAATGCGTGACCTTGTCGGCTATGCTTTAGGTGATTTCGGTTGCAATATGAGTTTTGCTTTTATACACAATTACCTTATGCTTTTCTATGTAACATGCATGGGGATAAAACCTGCTCATTTTGCTGCTGTCATTGTTGCCGGCAAAGTTTTTGATGCAATTAACGACCCTATTATCGGCAACCTTTGTGACCGCACTAAGCCGGGGAAAAACGGAAAATTTAAGCCGTGGATTAAATGGGCATCTATACCGCTTCTTATCTGCTCCGTCTTGATGTTTATTTATGTGCCAAATGCTGCCTACGGTGTAAAAGTTGCTATGTGTCTGGTACTTTACTGTATTTGGAGTATTGCATACACAAGTGTAAATGTTCCCTACGGTGCACTTCAATCAGTAATTTCTGATGTGCCGTCGGAACGTTCTTCACTTTCAACATGGCGTTCAATCGGTGCAATGCTTGCACAACTTCCTGTATTGGTAATTCTCCCGATGATTGTTTACGATGAAGACAAAAACCCAAAAGGTGAAATCTTCATCTATATCGTTGCAATCATGGGGGTTATCGGTTTTGTGGCATTCTATCTTCTTCGTAAATTAACCACCGAGCGTGTTGAGCCTATTGTAACCACCGAAAAAACATCCTTAATTAAATCTATCGGTTGGTTTTTGAGAAACAGAAACATTCTTGCCGTCACCATATCATCTGTTGCAAATATTGCTCTTATTATGACACTTACAAACTCAATGCAATATTTGTTTATGTGCTATTTCCAAGACACTTCAAAATTATCCATCGGCACGGTTATCGCCGGTTTACCCGTATTATTCGGAATTCTTTTAGTTAAACCCGCACTTAATTTATTTTCAAAGAAACAACTTTGTTCATGGCCTTTCCTAATCACAACTGCGGCAACTGCCGTAACTACATTCGTAAAATTTACAAACCCATGGATTTGGATGATGATTATCGGCATTGCGATGTTCGGTTCTTGCTTCTATCTTGTTCTTACTTGGGCATTAGTTTCCGACAGTATCGACTATCAGGCAAAGATGACAGGAAGACGAGAAGAAGGCTCAGTTTACGCTCTTTACTCTTTCTTCAGAAAAGTTGCTCAGGGTTTAGGTTCTGCTTTTGTTGCACTTGCTCTTGGTTTTACCGGCTACGATGAAACTTTGGCAGCAACGGCTCAAGCTCCGGGTGTTGCCGATAAGATTTATGTAGCGACTTCTTTCTTACCGCTTATCGGCTCAATCATTGCTTTCCTTAGCATGAAATTTATGTATAACTTAGACAAAAAAGACAGCGAGGTTTCACATGAGAATTAAAAAAATAATTAATGAAGGTTGGCTCTTTTCAAAAACAGAACTTAAAGATTTTAACAGTATTCCCGACAATTTTGAATCAGTAAATCTTCCATATACTTGGAATGGTATTGACGGTCAAGACGGCGGAAATGACTATTATCGAGGCAAAGGTTATTTTGTTAAAAAACTGTTAAAATCAGATTTTGAAAATGAAGTAAACTATATTGAATTCGGTGCTGTTAATTCATCGGCAGAAGTTTATTTCAACGGGAAAAAGCTTGCCGAACACCATGGCGGTTATTCTGCTTTTCGTGTTAAAATTGAAGATATTAAAGACGAAAATATTTTAGTCGTAATTGCAGATAACTCACCGAATGACCGTATTTATCCGCAAATGGCTGATTTTACATTCTACGGCGGAATATATCGCGATGTTACTCTTATTTCTGTTCCCCAAGTGCATTTTGACCTTGACTATTACGGCAGTCCCGGAATTAAAATTACCCCCACAGTAAAAGGTGAAAATGCAGAAATCGAAATTGTTGCATATTGCGAAGGCAATGTTGAATTTAGTATCCTTGATGGTGAAAACGTTATTTATACCGGCTCGGCATCCGGAAAAAATCCTACCGTAAAAGCAATTATCGAGAATGTTCATCTTTGGAATGCCAGAAAAGACCCTCATCTTTACACTGCTGTTGCAAAACTCCCCGATGATGAAGTTTCGGCAAAATTCGGTTGTCGTACATTTTCGGTTGATGCGAACAGAGGCTTTATATTAAACGGAGAAGAATATCCCCTTCGCGGTGTTTCGCGTCATCAGGACAGACCGAAAATCGGAAATGCCTTGCTTCCCTGTCATCATGAAGAAGATATTGATTTAATCTGTGAAGTCGGTGCAAATACCGTTCGTCTTGCTCACTATCAACACGATCAGTATTTCTACGATTTATGTGATGAAAAGGGACTTGTTGTTTGGGCGGAAATTCCTTATATTTCCCGTCATTTACCTAACGGTTTTGATAACACAATGAGTCAAATGAAAGAACTCGTTATTCAGAACTATAACCACGCATCTATCTGTTTTTGGGGGCTTTCAAATGAAATCACAATGGGCGGTGCGAGTGATAAGGGGCTTATTGAAAATCATCGCAAATTAAACTCCCTTGTTAAGAGTTTAGATAAAACTCGTCTTACAACATTAGCCGCTCTTTCAATGTGTTCTCCCGATGAGGAATACTTAACAATACCCGATATTTTCGCATTCAATCACTATTTTGGTTGGTACGGAGGAGATGTTGCTGTAAACGGTCCATGGTTTGATGATTTTCATAAGAAATATCCGAATCGTCCAATCGGTCTTTCCGAATATGGTTGCGAAGCATTAAATTGGCATACTTCCCATCCCGAACAAGGAGATTACACCGAAGAATATCAAGCATATTACCACGAAGAAATGATCAAACAGTTAATGAGCCGCAAATATCTCTGGGCTACTCATGTTTGGAATATGTTTGATTTTGCTGCCGATTCCCGTGCCGAAGGCGGAGAAAACGGAATGAATCACAAGGGACTTGTAACTTTCGACAGGAAGTATAAAAAAGACTCGTTCTATGCCTACAAGGCTTGGTTATCCGATGAGCCGGTTCTTCATATTTGCGGAAAGAGATATGTCTATCGTACTGACGACATATGCAAAATCAGCGTATATTCAAACCTGCCGGAAGTTGAATTATTTGTAAATGGTGAGAGTGTCGGAAAACAAAATAAGGGTGAATATCCCTTCTTCACCTTTGAGATAAAAAATATCGGAAAAACTGAAATTACCGCAAAAGCCGGTGATTTGATTGACGTTGCCAATATTGAAAAAGTTGATACCTTCTTTGAGGACTACCGGATGAAGGATGCCAATGCGATTATCAACTGGTTTGAAATCGAAACTCCGCCGGGCTACTATTCAATCAATGACACTATCGGCGATATTATGCAAACATTCAGAGGAAAGCTCTTTATATTAAGTTTCATAAAAACTATATTAGATGCTCTCAAAGGTAAAAAGAAAAAGGGCGATAAAGCAGATAAACAAGACGGTGAAGGCATGAGCATCGCAGGATTTAAGATAAACAAACAACTTATCGATCTGTTAAAGAGCTTTACTGTTAAACGTGCTCTTATGCTTATTAGCGGATTCTTCTCCGATGCTATTTCAAAAGATACTATTTTGAGTTTTAATGCAAAACTCAATAAAATAAAAAAGAAAAACAAGTAAAGGAGAATTAAATATGGAAGCCTTTTTCAATAAAATTTTAGCATTTTTTATGACCATTATCATGTTCCTCTTCCCCACTTTGAATATTCCCGAAACAGAAGCAACCGTTGATGATTGGAACACTGAATATACTTTTGTGTTTGTTCACGGTTTAGGCGGCTGGGGTGAATATGATTTTGCAAACAAAGTTATGCCCTACTGGGGTGTTGCAACCGGAGATATGATGAAATACCTCAGGGCTCGCGGTTTTGATGTTGCTGCCGCATCTGTTACTCCCGCCGGCAGTGCTTGGGACAGAGCTTGCGAGCTTTACGCACAGCTTACAGGTACAAGAGTTGATTACGGAAAAGCACACTCAGAAAAATACGGTCATTCCCAATACGGCACAGACTATACCGGAAAAGCACTAATTGATGAATTTGATGCCGAAAATAAGATTAATCTTTTGGGGCACAGTTTCGGCGGTGCGACAATATTGATGTTCCTTGACCTTATGGCAGACGGCAGCGAGGCTGAACAAGAAGTTACGCCGATTGAGGAAATCTCCCCCCTGTTTACCGGCGGAAAAGCCGATTGGATTTATTCTATGGTTACCCTTTCTGCTCCTATGAACGGTACATCCGCTTATGAAGTACGTGATGCTGTTATGGCTGATCCGAATGCTACATTAGCGGAAAAAGCTGAGTGTGAAATGATTTCTATTGCAACAACAATGCTTCCAAATGACGGAAGAAGCAAAGACGACAGTGCGGAATACGATATGAAAATAGATCACGCTCAAGCAATGCTTGCAAACTTTGAAACACAAGAAAATGTTTACTATTTTTCCGTTCCTACTGACGCAACAATGATTGACGAGGAAACCGGGAAAGTTGTTCCGAATTATGACCTTGTTGAGCCACTGTTCCAACCTTGCATGCATAGAGTTTGTGATATCAATTTTGTAACCGAAGGCGGTGTTGTCGTTGATGAATCTTGGTGGCCGAATGACGGATTGGTTAATACCATTTCCGCAAAAGCTCCCTTTAATGCACCATCAAAAGACTATGATGAAAATGACATTCAATCAGGAATCTGGAATGTAATGCCTACATTTATCGGAGACCATACAGTATTCATGGGTGACCTTACAAAGATGACCTGTGTTCGTGAATTTTATGTTGACATTCTTAATATGATAAATGAATTATGATTATGGAACAATTAAAAAAAGAGGTCTATGAAGCAAATATGTTCCTGCATGAACAGGGACTTGCCCCATTTACTTGGGGTAATGCTTCAGGCATAGACAGAGAAAAAAATCTTATCGTTATTAAGCCATCGGGAATAGAATATTCAAAGCTTACTCCCGAAATGATGGTTGTAGTTGACCTTGAGGGAAATGTTGTTGAAGGCGACTTAAAACCATCTTCTGATACTCCTACACATATTGAACTTTATAAAGCATTCCCCGAAATCGGAGGCTGTGTTCATACGCACTCTGTCGTAGCAACAAGCTTTGCACAAGCCGGTATGATAATCAGAGCATACGGAACAACTCACGCGGATTTCTGCTATGGCTCTGTTCCCTGCACTCGTGCGTTAACTAAAGACGAAACAGAAGACGAATATGAAAAGAATACCGGCTTAGTTATAATCGAACATTTTAAGAATATGGGCTTTGATCCTAACGCGCGTCCTTGCACATTAGTTCGTTCACACGGTGCTTTCGCTTGGGGAAAGAATGCAATTAAAGCAGCTGAGAATGCAGGCACACTTGAAATTGTTGCACAAATGGCGATGAATACCGTTTTATTAAATCCGCAAGTTAAAAGAATGGATCAATTCTTGCTCGACAAGCATTATTTAAGAAAACACGGCAAAAACGCATATTACGGTCAAAAATAATGTCAAAAACATCTTGACAAGGTTGATGTTTAGTGTTATAATTAAGATACAAAATAATAGTTTGAGGTGAAATTATGGAAGGCTTTTTAGAAAAACTCGGTCTTGAAAATATCGACTTAGAAAATCTTACCGTTCAGGATCTTGTCGACATTCTGCTCGCCGTTATTACTTTTTTGGTTCACGGCTTCATTAAGCTAATCGGCGGAGAAGTCCCCACTGAATAAAATTACCAAAGATGGCATTTCGCCATCTTTTTTTATTCCAAAATAAATAGTCCACGCGATAATTGCGCGGACTAAATTTTATATACGATTAAGGAGCAGCTGTTGTTTCTTCAGGAGGAGGAGTAGTAGTATCATTTCCAAAAATGTTGAAACCACCGAATAATTCAGCAAATGACTGGAAAATTTCTTTGAAAGTCTGGAAAATCTGCTGGATGAAATTAAATACGCTCTTAAGAATGTTTTGCATTTCATCAGAAACCACACCCTTAACTACAATTTCATAAGCTTTTGCTTTTTCACCTATATCAGTTACGTTTTCAATCAAATAATAGCCGTAAGAATCAGGCTCCTGTTCAATACCGCCAACTGTAACTGTAAGCTGAGATTCCTGCCAGCCTTCAAAAACTGCCACTCTGAAACGCAAATTTGTACCGTAGTCAATATAAACAGTATCAATAGCATCCTGTACAGCCTGTTCTGTAGAAGTACCGTAGGCAACACAACGATAGCCTTCGCCGGAAGGAAGATTAATTTTAATCTGCTTAATTAACTGTGCTTCGTTATAACTACCGTAACTAACAGTAACAGCATTACCTACAACGATTCTGTAAACACCGCTATCACGATCAATTACATTACCGCCAGCCATAACTTGGAACTTGTAAGGATCAACCTTAGCTTCATCAAATATGAGAGTAAAGAAAATCTGGCTGCCATCATCAAAGTAGGCTGAAACCGGCTCTTCACTATAATATTCCGTTTCGGGAGCTTCTGCATTATATGTTGCCCAATCCAAATCAAAACCGTCAATTATATTAACCTCACCGCTGATGTTTGTCAGAAGGTGATACTTGGCACCGTCTGCAGGATTAGGTATTTCAACCCAATGTTTAAGTGTGCCCTGACCGCCCATATCAGAAATACTTTCCTTCTTATGGATTGTACCCTTATTCTCAATCGTACCATAGTTATTAATCAAACCCTTATAACAATCAATAGAGCAATTAGGATTGATGAGAATCCTGCCACCTTGAGCAACTGTTATGTGAGCATTGGAATTTAATCTGATGTTTCCGTTAACAATAGCCGTCTGACCAGCCTCGATAGTTACAGGGTCGTTCAGATCCTGATCCCAAGTAACATCTGCTGCAATACCAACAAAAGGAATTACAGAAAATAACATTATGACTGCAAGTGCAATTGATAATACTTTTTTCATAAAGCATTTACCTCCATATATGGATTTATTACGATATCATTATATACATGTTTTGTCAAATTGTCAAGCAATAATTTACTTATTATAACTATTTTACAACGAATTTACAATCTCGAAATAAATGCTTTAATAAGTCAATGAACAATGACATAAAAAAAACAAGATTGACAAAATGCATTCAAAACTGTATAATGACATTTAGCAATCATCTAAACAAATATGGGAATTTAATTTGAAATGAATTTTACAATAATTGCTGTCGGACGTCTTAAAGATAAATTCTTTAAAGACGCCGCGGTTGAGTACATAAAACGAATTAATGCTTTTGGGAAAGTATCGATTTTTGAAATAGATGCTGCAAATCTTTCAGACAATCATTCAGATATTGAATTATCAAAAGCACTTGAAAAGGAAGCAACTTCAATAATCGAAAAAATTCCTAAAGGTGCTGCGGTAATACCTCTTTGCATAGAAGGAAAACAATATTCAAGCGATGAACTTTCTTCTCTTTTTGACGATTATGCAAATTCCGGAGTTTCAAATATTTGCTTTATCATAGGTGGTTCAGTCGGTCTTGATGAAAGCATAAAAAAACTCGGAATAATTAAACTCTCAATGTCGAAAATGACTTTTCCTCACAGACTTGCCCGAATAATGCTTCTTGAGCAAATATACCGTGCCTGCACAATCAGTGCAGGAATGAAATATCACAAATAAAAGAGGAGAATATAACATGGAAAGACGAGATAAGACGAATTATTATTTAGATTTAGCGGAGGTTGTTGCTCAAAGAGGTACTTGTCTTCGCCGTAAATTCGGTGCGGTTATAGTAAAAAATGACGAAGTAGTTTCAACCGGTTATGCAGGTGCTCCCAGAGGCAGACAAAACTGTTCGGATATGGGTGTATGTATTCGCTCAAAACTTCAAATTCCGCGTGGTGAACGCTATGAGCTTTGCAGAAGTGTTCATGCTGAGGCTAATGCTATTATATCGGCTGCCCGTAATCAAATGCTCGGTGCAACATTATATCTTTGCGGTGTTGAGGTTGATACCGGAGATTATGTAGCAAACTCAAATTCCTGTTCCATGTGCAAGAGAATGATAATCAATGCAGGTATAACAAAAGTTATTGTCCGAGACACAAAAGATACATATCGTGAAGTTGATGTTGAAGATTGGATAGTACAGGACGAGTCATTAGAAGGCATTTTCGGTTACTGAAAAGAAACATATTATCAATCTGTGATGATGTCTTCTTACATTGAACTCAAAAAAATGCAGTGAGTTTATCAACTTCTGCATTTTTATTTTCAAACCTATTTTCAGATATCCATTGTTGCTTTGGCGTTTAAGTCAAGCCCTGCAATATTGCCTGATAAAAATTCATAATACCCTTGTGAACCAACCATTGCAGCATTATCACCGCAATAACGTAGTTCGGGAATATAAACCTTGATGTTTTTTTCTTTTCCGAGTTTCTCCAAACGTTTTCTAAGAACGGAGTTTGCAGCAACACCACCGGCAACAACCAATGTATCAAGACCGCTTTCGTCCAATGCGAGAGCGGTGTTTTTTATAAGGGAATCAACAATCGCTTTTATATATGACGCACCTAAATCTTTGTTATCAAGCGTCTCTCCCTTTTGACTTGAATTGTGCAGAAGATTTACAACACTTGTTTTAAGTCCCGAAAAACTGAAATCAAGAGGTGCACCGTCCACACGAGGATGAGGAAAGGTGTAAGCCATATCATCACCATCAACTGCCAATTTATCGAGATTTGCTCCGCCCGGATATGCAAGTCCCATCGCTCTTGCCGCCTTATCAAGGGCTTCACCGGCAGCATCATCACGGGTACGTCCTAATATCTCAAAAGAAGTATAATCCGACACTTTGCAAAGATGCGTATGACCACCCGAAACAATCAGAGCAAGAAACGGAGGTTTAACATCAAGATTTGATATATAGTTCGAAGCAACATGAGCTCTAAGATGATGAACGGGAACAAGCGGCAAAGCTGTAGAAATAGAAAGCCCTTTTGCATAGTTTACACCCACCAAAAGAGCACCGATTAAACCGGGATAAGCGGTAACGGCTATTGCGTCAATGTTCTCAAAATCAACCGCTGCTTTTCGCATTGCGGCAGTAACGACAGATACAATGTTTTCGCAGTGCGAGCGAGATGCTATTTCAGGCACTACACCGCCATATTTTATGTGTTCGGGAATTTGCGTAGCTACAATATTCGAAAGAACTTTTCTGCCGTCTTCAACTACCGCAGCCGCAGTTTCATCACATGAGGTTTCGATTGCTAAAATCTTCATCTTGTTTTGAAATTATCAGTCGGCAAAGAACGCATAAAAAGCCCTGTATGCCATATAAATATCAAGTTTAGAGATAAGTTCATAGGGCGAGTGCATCGAAAGAACAGGAACTCCCAAATCAACAACATCAATGTTGAGATTTGCAATATACTTTGCAACTGTTCCTCCGCCACCTTCGTCAACTTTACCAAGTTCGCCTATCTGCCATACGATATTATTTTTATCAAGCAGAGAGCGAACTCTGCCCATAAACTCAGCGGATGCATCGGATGTACTTGATTTGCCTCTTGCTCCTGTGTATTTCGTGATAACAACACCCTTGTTAAGATAGGAGGCATTAAGTTTGTCAAATACATCACAGAAAGTGGGATCATAAGCGGCATTAACATCGGCAGAAAGACACTCAGACATGCTCATAACTCTCCAAGCATCAAGACCTTCAGCCTTTGCCAAATCACAGATGAAATATTTAAGATAGGCACTGTTAAGACCGGTGTTGCCATCTGATCCGACTTCTTCTTTATCCGTTAAAATGCTCAATACGGTCTTTTCGGGAATGTCAATATTGAGAATGGCTTTAAGTGCGGGATATGCACATACCCTGTCATCATGACCGTAAGAACCGATAAGAGAACGGTCAAAACCGACATCATCTGCCTTATAAGCAGGAACCATCTCAATTTCCGCACTTAAGAAATCACTTTCGGTAATACCGTAAGTTTCAAATAATATGTTTAAGATATTGAGTTTTACAAGTTGGCTTTCATCGCTGTTGTCAAGCGGTCTGGAGCCGATAATAACATTAAGTTCCTCGCCACGAATACCGTCATAAAGTTTTCTTTCGCTCTGTTTTGCAGCCAAATGCGGAAGAAGGTCGCTTATCACAAACTTCGGCTCACCTTCTTTTTCGCCGATGCAAATATTAACAATCGTGCCGTCGTTTTTAACGATAACACCATGCATTGCAAGAGGAATTACCGGCCATTGATACTTGCGGATACCGCCGTAATAATGCGTCTTAAGATAGGCAATTTCGCTGTCTTCATACATCGGATTGGGCTTTAAGTCAAGGCGTGGAGAATCAACGTGGGCAGCGGCAATACGGACACCTTCAGTGCAACCTTTTTTACCTATAACTGCAAAAATCACAGACTTTCCTCTGTTGTTTAAATAAACTCTGTCGCCTGCGACATATTTCTTATCCTGTTCAAAAGGAACAAATCCCGCTGTTTCTGCCTGCTTGATGGCTTCAACAACTGCTTCTCTTTCTGTCTTTGCAACATTTAAGAATGCCTTATAACCTTCAGAAAATTCATCGGCTTTTTTCACTTCGTCAACCTCAATATAGGTCTGTACGTGTTTCGGATTGTAGGTTAGTTTTTCTTTCAACTCTTTAATATCCATTTTATACTCCTTATATCATATGAAACCAAAGTTTCAAAAATGCAATTTTGATTTTAACTCGTTTTCATCGCCGCTGTTTTCAATGCAATAATCGGCGTGCTGACGATAATAATCATCGCTGAGTTTTTGTGTATTCATGCGTAATTTTGCCTGCTCAAAAGTGATATTATCTCGTTTCATAATACGTTCAATTCGTACACTTTCATCTGCAATTACCGCAACTGTAATATCACAATATTTATTAAGTCCCGTTTCAAACAAAAGCGGTGCATCAATAACGCAAGAATTATAACGAGATTTTGAATCTTCTATTCTTTCGATGACTTTATGAAATATTGCGGGATGCGTAATAGAATTTAATAGTTTAGTATTTTCATCAGACGAAAATGCTCTGTCGGCAAGTTTTTTTCGGTTAAGTGATTTATCCGAATTCAGAATATCATCGCCAAATACCTCTGCTAACTGAGCAAGCAATTCGCTGTCAGGCAAATATAATTCTTTAGTAATTGCATCACAGTCGATAATGTCATAACCATTCTCGGCAAAATAACGAGCAACGGTTGATTTGCCGCTGCCGGTCTTGCCGGTCAAACCTATAACTGATACTGCATTTTTTATTCTGAATCCGGCGGCACGATAAAGTCGATTGCAAACTGCCAAACCGACACCTTCCGCATTCGGACAACGAGCAAAAACCATCTTTGCATCAATTTCATCAAGTTCGCGAAGTGCATGAAAAAGTCTTGCGGCCTGGGACAATGCGTCATTTTCATTGCCGAAAGTTACGGTCGGAATATCAAATCTGTCTTCTTCACCGTTAAAACATAAAACCGCCGTACCGCCAGTTTTGTTTCTGTCTGCAAAATTTACAAACTCATCAATATTGCCTTTAATGACGGTAATTTCTGCTTTCGGAGAGTAGTGTTTATATCGCATTCCGGGAGATGCGGCAATCACACCTTCTTTCATGGGACAAAGTACAGAATCATCAATTTTTACTTCACCCAAAACTTCTCTTAGCTCTTCAACGGAAATTCCGCCGGGACGAAGCACTGTCGGTACATCAGTAGCCAAAGTAATAACGGTCGATTCAATTCCGACGGCACAATCTCCGCCGTCAACTATTGCATCTATTCTTCCATTTAAGTCGTCAAAGACATGTTCAAATGACGTGGGACTTGGTAAGCCCGAAATGTTTGCAGAGGGTGCTGCAAGCGGAACTCCTGCAATTTTAATTACTTGTCGAGCAATCTCATTTGACGGCATGCGAACAGCAACAGTGTCAAGATTGCCGCTTGTTACATAAGGGACAATATCAGTTTTGGGAAGAATAATTGTAAGAGGGCCTGGCCAAAATTTATTGGCTAAATCAAGAGCTTCTTGCGGAACATATTTTACCAGAGGATAGAGTTCATCAATTTCCGAAATATGAACAATAAGAGGGTTATCGGATGGACGACCCTTTGCTTTGTATATGCTCTTAACGGCTTTTTCATCAAGAGCGTTGGCGGCAAGTCCATACACTGTTTCTGTCGGAATTGCTACCAAACCTCCGTTTTTTAATATTATCGCAGCCTTTTTTTCCCATTCGGGCTCGGCGGGAGAAAGTATCAATGTGTTCATAAAATCATTTACTGTCAGCCAATTTTCTGACTTCTTCCGGACTGAATTTATATTTTTTATTGCAAAAATGACATGAAACTTCGGTTACAGGATCTTCAGCCATTTCAAGAAGTGCCTCTCTGCCACTTGTCAAAAGTGCCTTTTCAACACGTTCACGATTGCAATTACAACGATATTCGATATCATATTCACCGATTACTTCAATCTCAATCTCGGATAATACGGTGCGGCAAATCTCTTCAAGGCTCATGTTTTTTGCAAGCATTGTTGTAATCGGTTCGATTTTTTCAATACTTCTTTCAACTGCCGAAATCATTTCTTCATCAGCCGTCGGCAAAAGTTGAATAAGAAAACCGCCTGCACAAGCAACCGACTTATCACGATTTACAAGTACACCTAAGGCACAAACGGTAGGAGTCTGTTCGCTTGTTGCATAATAACTTGTTATATCCTCAGCAATTTCACCGGATACAATCGGAACTTGACCTACATAGGGTTCACCAACACCCAAATCTTTTATAACAGTTAAAAAACCGTCTTTGCCAATTGCACCACCGACATCAAGTTTGCCCTTTTCATTTAACGGCATGTCGGTATCACCGTTTTGAATATATCCGCGAACATTGCCCGATGAATCACCTACGGCAATAACAGAGCCTGCCGGACCACCGCCATTTATACGCAGAGTAACACTTGCATCCTCTCCTTTAAGCATATGCCCCATAAAGGTAGCCGCTGTTAAAAGACGACCTAAAGCAGCCGTGCAAACTTTTGTTGTGTGATGGATTTTTTGTGCTTCCGATACGATATTCGTAGTGTCAGCCGCCATCATAAACAGTGAACCGTCACTTGATATTGTTCTTATTAAATTAGACATTGTTTTTCCTTTTTCTCTATTGTAATTGCCACTCTTTTCTGCGACAAACAAAGAAGGCTCGCTCGGTATCTTCTTTTACGGGATTTTGAGTAAGTTCTTCAAAAATATGTACAATCTCAAAACCGGCATTATTTAGCGTATTTTTTATAAATTCTTCACTGTATGCCCGCTCGAAAAAATTCTCGAAATATCGTATATAATTATCATTTCCGTCATTCTTAAAAAAATCAAGATTTATTTCGGTAATTAATTTTTCGTCTGTATCATTTTGCCATACGCAAAACACATTATCTGTTTCAAAAACGAAAGTATTGTTTGCCAGAATATTACGATGCTTATATTCGGTATTGACATCAAATATAAAAATTCCGCCGGGATTCATAAAGAGTGCGACTTTTTCAACTGCGGCAACAAAATCTTCATCTTCAATAAGATGATTCAGACTGTCAAGAGTGCAAATACAAGCATCTATTGTGCCAAACAAGTCAAGATTACGCATATCCTGACAGAGATATAATATCTCGTTGTCCTCACTGTTTTCACGAGCAATATTAAGCATTTCGGGGGATATGTCAACACCTATACAGTCATATCCCGCTTCTTTTGCTTTTCTTGTAATTTTTCCCGTACCGCAAGCCAAATCAAGTAAAATTCCACCATCTTTAGCATACTGCTTAAGTAATGATATTACATAATCGGCTCGTGCATTTTGTTCATCATCACCGATTAACTCATCATAGAATAATGAAAAAACATCGTATTCCCCACTCATTTCGGAGACGCCTCCAAACGATAAATCGGCTTATTCATCTTAACAAATCGTGTTTCATATTCAGTCATGATATTTCCCTCAACATATTTACTGTTATGTAAATCGAGAGTAACATTCTCAATTAAATAATCCGATGCAGAAAAACTTTCAATTGAAAATTCAAATAATTTCATATTGTCCGTTTTTTGATAAATTTTCGCACCTTCAACAAGTAATTGGCGATATATTTTAAGAAAACGCGGATGTGTTAAGCGATGAACGGCATAGGTGTTTTTCGGGAAAGGACAGGAAAAATTCAAGTAAATTGCATGTACTGTATTCGGTTTAATATATCTCGCAAGATACTGTGCACCGCACACCATGAATTTAAGATTATCGATACCTTCATCCATTGCTTTTTTGCAGGCATCGACAACTACATTTGCTTCTCTTTCAACACCGATGATATTATAATCCGGATTTGCTTTCGCAAAATCTACAGCAAATTTTCCTTTTCCACAACCTATTTCCAAAATAATCGGTTTATCATTGCCAAATACCTCGACCAAATCCACATAAGCGGTAATTTGTACATCCTCGCGAGGATCTAATGTCTTATCAATATCAATTAAGTATGGCTGGCTGTTTATAAGTCTTTCGTCCAGATGGCGTTTTTTTCGCATTCTCATAGCGACCTCAAAAAGTCTAAAGTTTTATATTTTCTTTCTGTACATGCTGTTAGATAGTCATCACAGAGTTGATTAAGTTCGCCGATATTCTCAGCACTGACTTTGTATTGATATGCTTTTTCAAGTGTCGGTATCACAATATCACGAATAGTGTTGATCAAATCAACCGAACAAGCTCGTCCGTGTTTTGCACATTCAGAGCAATACAATGTGCCGCCTTCAATATCAAAATACATGGTTTCAGTTTCAAATGTCCCGCAATTATTACAGGCAATAATATTTGGAGTAAAACCAGTTAGGGAGAGTATCCTCAATTGAAATAAAGGTTTAAGATACCACGCATTTACTCCTTTATTCAAAAAATAAACTGTGTTTAGCAGCAATCTTAATGCCTCTGATGATTCCTGATGATGGGAAATCAGTTCCATTATCAATTCGCAAAAATGATTTACAACAGCAATTCGGTCAAGCTCTTTCTCTAAATTCGGAAACACGTTCAAGACCGTTGCCTCCGTAACCCGATATACATCATTCTTTTCAAAAAATACAAAATGTGAATACACCAAAAAAGCCGTACCGGAATACAGCTTACTCTTTGGTCGTCTTGCACCCTTTGCAAATGCCCGAATAACGCCGTAATCCTTTGTTAATACAGTAATAATTCTATCTGCCTCACCCGTATATTGCTCTCGGATTACGAAGCCGTCGCATGAAAAGTTTTCCATCAATCAAGACCAAAATTGTGTATAAGTCCCTCTTTGTTACGCCAATCTTTCTTAACCTTAACCCAGCATTGAAGATTTATATGACAATCAAAGAATTTTTCCATATCGGCTCGAGCACGTGAAGATATTATTTTAAGCATTTGTCCCGCTTTGCCGATTATAATACCCTTATGGCTATCCTTTTCACAATAAATTGTTGCTTCAATGTCAAGTATTCCGGAACCGTCATCCCGTTCGCGAAAAAGCTCAATACCAACAGCTATACCGTGTGGAACTTCTCTGTCTAAATTACGAAGTATTTTTTCACGAATAAATTCAGACGCAATAACTCTCTCCGGCTGGTCGGTCAAGGTATCTTCAGGAAAGAAAAAAGGAGACGGCACCGCAGTTTTCATAAGTTCAGCTTTCAATACATCTATCCCATCATTTCGACGAGCAGAAATCGGAACTGTTGCAATAAAATTATATCGTTTATTAAATTCAGCTATACGAGGAATTAGCTCTTCTTTTTCCGGAACGGTATCAATCTTATTTATTACCAATATTGCCGGTATCTTCTCATTCTCCAGGCGTTTCATAAGCTCAAGTTCTTCTTTTCTTATTTCGCCTTTTGGTTCAACAACAAACATAGCAACATCTACACCGGAAATGCTTTCCCCAATGCTATCAATCATCTTTTCGCCGAGTTTGTTTCGAGGTTTGTGATAGCCCGGAGTATCTGTAAATACAAGCTGAGCATCACCCTCAGTAAGCACACCCATAATTCGTGTGCGAGTTGTCTGCGGTTTCTCGGACACGATGGCAATTTTTGCACCCAAAAGCTTGTTTAATATTGTCGATTTACCAACATTGGGAATACCAATAATAGCAATAAATGAAGTTTTTGTTTCAGGCATATCAGTCTTCCATGTAATAGTTTGTACCTTTTGCAAGACCAAGTTGAGTTAACACAGCTTCTTCTTTTTCACGCATACGAACTTCTTCCAAACCACCGTTTACATGGTCATAGCCTAACAAATGAAGCATTGAATGTGCAGTTAAATATGCAAATTCACGCTGTACGGAATGACGATATTTTTCTGCCTGCTCAACTACTCTCTGAGCATTGATAACAATGTCGCCCAAAATAACGGCACCGGTAGACGGATTCTTTTCATAGACACCGTTTTCACCAATCGGAAAAGATAGAACATCAGTAGGCTCATCAATGTTTCTGTGAACTCTGTTGAGTTCCTGAATTATCTCATCATTGACAATTCTGATACCAATTTCGCATTTGTCTTTGAATTCTTCGCCTAAGAGCACAGCATGGCAAGTTCTTCTCATTAACAACTTAATGCCGGGCTCAATCTTAACTTCTTTCTGCTCAATAGAAATTTCCACTTTGTTGTTTGTTGCCATATATTTTCTCCTTTATGTTAATTTATTTTTCATTTTTGATTTTCGATTTTCTTGCAGCATCAACTTCATAGGCTCTGACGATATCCTGAACAAGCTTATGACGAACTACGTCTTTATCAGTTAAATAAACCGTTTCAATATCATCAATATTTTTAAGAATTTTGACGACATCCTTTAACCCTGATCTCTTACCGTCCGGCAAGTCAATCTGGGTTATATCACCGGTTACTACTATCTTTGACCCAAAGCCCAGACGAGTTAAGAACATTTTCATCTGTTCGGGGGTAGTATTCTGTGCTTCATCAAGAATAATAAAGCTGTCATCAAGAGTACGACCTCTCATGTACGCAAGCGGAGCAACTTCTACTCTTTGTTTCTCCTGAAGTGCAGCATAACTTTCGTGACCCAATATATCAAAAAGAGCATCATAAAGCGGACGCAGATACGGATCAACTTTTGCTTGTAAATCACCGGGTAAAAACCCGAGCTTCTCTCCCGCTTCAACTGCAGGACGAGTGATGATAATCCGATTAACTTCCTTTTTTCGCATAGCCGTAACCGCCATAGCAACGGCCAAATACGTCTTACCGGTACCGGCAGGGCCAATACCGAAAGTAATCGTATTATTCTTAATCGTATCAATATAGTGTCTTTGACCGACTGTTTTTGCCTTAATCGGCTTCCCCTGTGCGGTAATACAAATACAATCCGCAGACAATGCAGTTAATTTCGAATCTTCACCGCTGTTTACCATAGAAATAACATATGCAATATTCTGCTCATTTAAAGTTTCGCCTTTGTCAAGCAGAGCGATCAAACCTTTTACTGCTTTGCATGCCGCATTAACGGCTTCAACCTCACCTGAAACTATAACCTCGTCAGCAAGGTTTGAAATTGTTACACCGAATGCCTTTTCAACTTTTTTGATATTGGAATCAAATACTCCAAATAACGGAGCAGTTTGGTCTGATTTTTCTAAGGTAATAACTTTATCAAACATATTTCCTCACCATATCATACTTCTATCGTATTATATCACAAGTCTTTTAAAAAATCAAGAAAAAATATGCACAAATTATAAAAATTTTTTGTAATTATGTAGCAACTTACAAAATTTTGCATTTTTTTGTTCAAATCTGAAACATTTTCAATTCTTAAATTAAGTCTTCTGCTAAATTGTGTTTTGAAAAACTCTTTTCTTTCTCTCTAAAACTACATTTTAAAGGAGTTTTTTCTCTTGACAAATCTTTCAAAACTATTATAATGTCAAATTATAAGCGAAAGCTTAAATAATATCCGAGAGGGTTGAAATTGAAAAATAATGTTATTATCGATCTGAAGAACATTTCGGTCGCATTTGATGGGGAGACCATCCTCAACAACATCAATCTCTTTATCAGAGATAAGGAATTCGTTACATTCTTAGGTCCTTCCGGTTGCGGAAAGACTACAACTTTGCGTATTATCGGCGGATTCTTGCAACCGGATTCCGGTGAAGTCATTTTTGACGGCAAGAATGTCCTTAATGTACCTGCACATAAACGAGAAGTTAATACGATATTCCAGCGATACGCTCTTTTTCCGCATCTGAACGTTTTTGATAATGTAGCCTTCGGCTTAAAACAACGAAAAGTCGATAAAGCACAAATCAAAGAAACAGTTGAGAAAATGCTTGACCTTGTAAACCTTAAGGGTTTCGAGAAACGAAGTATATCCTCTCTTTCCGGCGGTCAGCAACAAAGAGTTGCTATCGCACGTGCTCTTGCGATAAAGCCGCGTGTTCTTTTGCTCGATGAACCGCTTGGTGCTCTTGATCTTAAGTTGCGAAAAGATATGCAAGTCGAACTTAAGAATATGCAACAGCAACTTGGTATAACATTTATTTATGTAACTCACGACCAGGAAGAAGCTCTTTCAATGTCCGACACCATTGTCATTATGGATAAAGGTAAAATTCAACAAATAGGCACTCCGCAGGACATATACAACGAACCGAAAAATGCTTTTGTAGCAGATTTTATCGGTGAAAGTAATATTGTTGACGGTGTTATGCTTGAAGACTTTTTTGTTCGTATGGCGGGACACACTTTCAAATGTCTTGACAAAGGTTTTGCTGTAAACGAACAGGTTGACGTTGTTATCCGTCCCGAAGATGTTGATGTTGTTGAGCCCGAAACAGGAATGATTTCAGGTCAGGTTACAAACAGCATCTTCAAGGGTGTTTTCTATGAACTTATCGTCGACATTAAAAACTTCAAATGGATGGTACAGACTACCAAACATAAAGAAGAAGGCGATGTAATCGGTTTGAATATTGTCCCCGACTCTATTCATATTATGAAAAAGAGTGAATATTCCGGTCAGTTCGGCGACTACTCCTCCTTCTCTGATGAGTATGAAGAACTCGACAATGTAGATGCTGATATTCCCATAGAGAGCGAGGGAGAGGCATGAAAAAAAGCTCAAGGAACGTTTTATTAAACACTCCTTACGTCATTTGGTCTGCATTGTTTGTTATCGTGCCGCTTGGTATTGTTGCATATTACGCATTTACTGATGCAGACGGTACTTTCACTTTCAATAACATCAAAAACTTAGGCAATTACGGTTCAACAATTGCCGATAGTTTGATTTATTCATTTGTTGCTACTATAATTTGTCTTATAATTGCATATCCTTTTGCATATTTTCTTGCTAATTTTTCAGAAAACTCACAACGTACACTCATGCTTCTTGTTATGCTTCCGATGTGGATGAATCTTCTTATTCGTACATATTCATGGATGAATATTTTAGAACAAAACGGCTTGATAAATAACGTTTTAACCCGTTTAGGACTTGAACCAGTACAATTTTTAGGCACTGCCGGTGCAGTTATTTTTGGTATGATTTACAACTACCTGCCCTATATGATTATACCAATTTATAATGTTATTTCAAAGCTTGACCATTCTTTGCTTGATGCAGCATCTGATTTAGGCTGCAACTCTTTTCAACGAATAATTAAAGTCATAATTCCTTTGAGTAAGCCCGGTATTCTATCCGGTATTGCAATGGTCTTTGTTCCTTCTGTTTCAACGTTCTACATCTCACAGAAATTAGGTTCAGGTAAAATACTGCTTATCGGCGATACAATCGAAAGATTTATGAAAACATCGTATAACTACAACATGGGTGCAGCTTTATCGCTTATACTTATGGCACTTATACTCATTTCTACCTTCATTATGAATAAATCTGCAAGAGATGATAAGGAGCTGATAGTATGAAAATATTTAATAGAATATTTACAGCTCTGGTTTTCTTATTCCTCTATGCACCCTTGTTTGTAATGATGTTCTTTTCTTTTAACGAGGGGAAAAGTACAAGTGTTTTTGAAGGTTTCTCATTCAGGTGGTACAAAGAATTGTTTACTACCGGCGATACGATGACTGCACTTAGAAATACTCTTGTGTTAGCCATTTGTTCCGCCGCTATTGCAACAGTTATCGGTACAATAACCGCTGTCGGTATTCACGGAATGAAATCAAAATGGGGAAAGAAAGTCCTTTTGACCGTAAATGATATTCCCATGATGAATCCGGATATTGTTACCGGTGTTTCGTTGATGCTTCTCTTTGTATTTGTCGGTCGTCTTATTGGGCTTTCAAATTCCCTCTCTTTTACAACACTACTAATTTCACATATTACATTCAATATTCCATACGTAATACTTAATATAATGCCAAAGCTTCGTCAGACAGACATACATTTAGTTGAAGCAGCACAAGATTTAGGTTGCCCGCCAGTTACAGCATTTTTCAAAGTAGTCCTCCCCTCAATCTCATCCGGAATACTTTCCGGTGCGGTTATGGCTTTTACACTATCTCTTGATGATTTCATTATCAGCTACTATACCGTCGGTTCTGATTTTCAGACACTTCCCCTTAAAATTTACGCGATGACAAAAAAGACTGTAAAACCGGATATGTACGCACTTTCAAGTCTTATGTTTATTGTAATCCTTCTGCTGATGGTTGCCGTAAATTTAGTAAGCCAGGATGAAAAGAAAAAGCCACAACGTCGTCATACTTTCCCCGCAAAACGTGTTGTTGCAGGAATTATGACTGTTATTGTGGTTATCAGCATAATTTTTGCATTGACTTATGAGAATGATGATTATGAAAGTCAAATTGTCTACAGAAGCACATATACTCAGGAATATGCAGGAACTGTTCTGAATGTCTTTAACTGGGGCGAATATATATCCGATGGTTCTGACGATTCTCTTAATGTAAACAAAGAATTTGAAAAACTGACGGGGATTAAGGTTAACTATACAAACTACGAGAGCAATGAAGCTATGTATGCAAAGTTAAAAAGTGACGCTGTTTCATACGACATCATTATCCCATCAGACTATATGATTGCTCGTTTGATTGAGGAGAATATGCTCACAAAACTTGATTTGTCCAAAATTGACAACTATGACTTAATTGACGAACGCTATAAAGGATTGTACTTTGATGAAAATGATGAATACAGCATCCCCTACACCGTTGGTCTGGTAGGAATTATTTATAACACCACTATGGTGGAAGGCACTCCTGACAGTTGGTCGATTATGTGGGATGAAAAATATTCCGGTCAGATTCTTCAATTTAACAACTCGCGTGATGGATTTATGACTGCACAATGCCTTTTAGGGCAAGATCTTAACTCAACAAACAAGGCTGATTGGGATGCCGCAGCCGAACTTCTTAAAGAACAGAGTCCCATTTTGGGTGCTCGTGTTATGGATGAGATATTCAACAAAATGGAAAGCGGAAATGCAGCCATTGCACCATATTATGCCGGCGACTTCCTGACAATGCAAGAAGTAAATCCCGATCTCGAATTTTTCTATCCTAAGGAAGGCACTAATGTTTTTGTAGACTCCGTATGTATCCCCTCAAGTGTACAAAACTACGAAGCAGCTTTAATGTATATCAACTTCCTTCTTGAACCGGAAATAGCTCTTGCAAATGCTGAATATATCTGCTACGCTTCCCCAAATATCAGTGTTGTTAATAATGATAACTATTCATTAAAAGGAGACCCCTATCTTTACGGTACAGATGCCGATTATCCTACGCAGTATTATCACAATCTTGATAAAGAAACCAGAGATTATTATGAAGCTCTTTGGGAAGAAATTATCCGTACATCTTCATAATATGATTATTTTAAGAATATCGAAAGTAGTTTTAGAACAAAATCAGCACACTTATTAATTGCGTTATAAATAAAAAAGCACGGTGGTTTATAAAAGACCGTGCTTTTTTCTTCCTATACATATGGCAAACATTCATATACTTTATCACAGTATTTCAAAACACTATCACGATGTGTTGTAACTATACAGATTTTATCCTTGCTTGCAGACATAAGCTGTTCAAGAACTTTTTCTTCCATTTTATAATCAAGTGCAGATGTTACTTCATCCATAACAAGTATCGGGCAATCAGCGAGCAATGCTCTTGCAATGGCGATTCGTTGTTGTTGACCTAAAGAAAGATTCTTCATCTGTGGAGTAATTATAGTATCTAATCCGTCAGGCAAATTGGAAATAAAATCCCATGCTGAAGATATTTTTAATGTTTCAATCAATTCATCATCCGTTGCATCAGGTTTTATAAGTAAAAGGTTGGAACGGATCGAACCGGAAAAGAGATTGATTTCTTGAGGAACATAAGCAACAAGTCGTCTTGTGCTGTCAGATATATCGACAGTTTCACCATTGATAGTTATCGTTAGTTTACCCTTTGTCGGAGAAATAAGCCCCAAAAGCAACCGAAGTAAAGTTGTTTTACCTTCACCCGATGCACCGACAATACCCAACACTTCCCCGTTTTTAATATCTAAATTCAAATCTCTTAATACGGGTATAGCGTCTTCATAGGAAAACTCAACATCAGACAACTTTAATGAAATATCGCAAGGCAAAAATTCTTTCATACGAAGAACTTTTTCTTTGTCAAAGTCCTGTTCAATATCAGCTTCAGACAATTCATTTAATCGTTCACTTGAAGTGCTGATGCGAACAGCTTGCGGAACTAACGAAGTAAGAGATGAAAAAGATGAACTAAGACCTCCGGCAAGCTGAATAAAGAGAGTCATTGTACCAAATGTAACAACCCCTTGCCAAAGCCTGTAAACTCCCCAACCGTAACAAGCATAAGATACCGCCAGACCGATTACGGACAAAGTAAGATTCAGAAGAATGGAAAATCGTTCATATCTTAACGAAACATGACGACTTTGTAAAAGCAAACTCTTAAAGTTTCCGATATAATCTTTCGTTAAATCAAAACCTTTAATAAAAATGATATTTTGTAACGATTCTTCAGCAAATGAAAGAATTTTTCCGTTATGCTCTCGTCCAAGTTTACTGTATTTTCGCATAGTCCGAAGCAAGTATTTCGATGAAATAAGCAATATCGGAGCTGACAATAATGCTAATATTGCCATTGTTTTATCATAATATAATATAATTGCGAAAGAACCAAAGAAAATCATGCTTTTGGTAAATATTGAAGGAATAAAACTTACAACACCGTTTGATACTGCTGAAATATCGCCCTCAAGCCTGTTTATCAGCTCACCGGTATGAAATTTACCTATTGATGACCACTTGGAAAGCATAATATGGGAATACAGTTCATGACGCATTTCAGTCGAAATCTTTGTTGAAATTTGTGCTACAACCCAACTGGATATTGAACTTATAATAAAACTAGACAGAGCAAAAGCAGTTGCTAATAAAGCATTTTTTAAAACTTCCCTGTTTTGGTGTTCAACAACAGCGTCGATAAGGTTCTTTGAAAATACCACAACAAAAAGTGAAAGCACAGAACTTAATACACCCAAAGCAGTATAAAACATTATGCCGAATTTATGCTTTTTTGCATACTGCAACAATCGGCACCATTCATTTTTAATTTTTTGAAAACTATGATTAAGTTTTTTCATTGCTTTTATGTTTTTTCTTGTTTTTGTGTTTTTGCTTATATTTCTTTTTATCCTCACCGTAACCATATCCATAGCCGTAGCCATAACCATAGCCATACTTTCCATAACCGTAACCATAGCCATAACCGTAGCCATATTTTCCATAACCATAGGATGAAATTCCCGATTTTACACCATTAAGAACTGCACCGGCAATTTCCAAATCAGCAGAAATGAGCGAGCTTATGCCACCCTTGATTTTTGTCGTGCGAATAGCATCCTCATATATAACATATATTGCCATATCAACGAGCTGTGCAATAACAAGAGTATCGGAAACCAGACCGCACGGAGGTGTATCAACAACCACTATATCATAATCTTTACTGATTTTTTCAAATATATAACTCAAAACGGTTGTATTCATAATAGATTGATACATTCTGTTTTGAGGTTTAAAGCATAGAATATGAATACCGCCCTCTGAAAGCTCTGAAATGCGATATAAATCTTCTTCAACTACCAAATCCAGTTCTTGTTCCGGAACACCCAACATACGATTGACACTCATATTTCTGATATCGCCATCAACAAGCAATACTTTCCTGCCGGTATCTGCAAGTGTCAAGGCGAAGTTTACAGATACAGTAGTCTTACCTTCACCGGGAGAAGTGCTGGTAACCATAACTATATTGCCTTTACCTTCAAGCTTTTCAAGGAAAGTATTTCTTATAACACGCAAAGATTCTCTGAACGCATTACTGATTTTATCGTTGGTTATCAAAACCCGTCGGTCAACTTTTGACTTATACTTCTTAAAACCGACCTGAGGCAACGAACCCAAAACAGAAAGATTTAACTCTCGTTTGATGTCACCGGATGAACGTATGGTTTTTCTGAAAAAAGCATAAGCAAAAATTAATGCAGCAGATAACATAAAACCCAGCAATATTCCCTTTACGGTCGACTTTTGATAGTCCATCGTGTTCGACGGAGCTGTTGCAACTTCAGCCGGAGTGAGAATGGTAAGCTCAACATTCCCCAAAACATATCTGGCAACTGACGGATAATTTCTGACTGCTGCCATAAGCGTGTCGTAGGTGCTTTGCGGGTCAAGACCGCTTGCAGAAAGTGTAAACATATTTGTACTGGTAACTGAAGATGCGGTCAAATGAGCAGGAAGATAAGTCAATCCCAAATCTTCACATATTGCATTGTACATAAGATTGCTCTGCAAAATATAGGGAAAACTTGAAGTGAGTCTGTCAGCAGTAGCTGTGTCATAGTAAAAAGAATAAGTCGAAATTCCGCCTCCGGTCAAACTCGTATTTTGAGTGCTTACAGTGAAAGTAACCGACGAAGAATAAATCGGAGTAAATCTTTTATAGCTGCGATAGAACATCGCTCCACCGCAGCCAATTATCAAAACGAGACATATTATCCAGAATTTGCGGAGACCCTTAATTATATCTCCAATATATACTAAGGGTTTTCCGCTCTTTCCCGGAGTAGTTTGGTTATCCGTTTGACTCATTCTCTACTTCCTCTTCATCTGTACCAAATGTTGCAGTATATTTACCGTGGTTTCCATAATTACCGTAATTCCCGTAATTACCATAATTGTAATTACTGTATTTCCCGTATCTCGAATACGCATTATATGGCGAATACTTGCCATATTGTCCATAATAATGACCGTATTTATTGTATTTGCCGTATTTGTGATAACTTAAACCATAACGCTTCTTTGAATAGTATCCGCCTTCATCCAAGCCCATTTGTCCCATGATATTAAAATCAGGCCAGACTTCATTCAGGATACATCCTGCCATTTTACCGCCAACACTTCTGATTCCGATTATTGCATCATTTATAGCGGCAACAGGAACAACATCCGTGCGAGCAACAAGAATAGTTTTATCCGCCATCTTTACTGTGTCAGTAACAGTTGAATCAGCAGCAAGAGGAGCTGTATCTATAATAATAAAATCAAATTGCTCTTTAAAACTCTCTATAATCTTCTTCATTCTACCATTTTCTATGAACTTTTGGAAATCTCTATGTGGCTTCATGTTAACGGCAACATAGAGCTGAGATTTTTTATACCTTCTAAAATGATATTGTTTTGTGTCAATTCTGCCACTGATCATGTCAAATTTTCCGCTGATCATATCAAAAAATTCGCCATTATCGACATCCTCAAAACCAAAGAGCTTTGCAAGAGACGGCTTTTTCATATCAAGGTCAAGAAGAACTACTTTCTTATCTTTGGCGGCCAAAGCAATGGCAATATTTGAAGCTGTCGTACTCTTGCCTTCATTTTCAGCGACACTTGTAATCGCAAATACTTTGTCACCATTTTGACGGTGCAAATATTCAATTTTAGCAGCTAATTTCCCATAAGACTCAACAAATTTAAGTCCTACAAAAGCGGAACTATAAATTAAAAGCGATTTTTTCTGTCGTTTAAAAATTGCAGGAATTGTTGTATAAGCAGGCTCGTGCGGAATAGAACCAAACAGTGTTGAATCAACTTTCGTATTAAAAGCATGCTCATTTTTAACCGTGTCCCGAAGGATCGATAAAAGCACCACACACGCTATTGCAAGCAAGGCAAATGCTATTGATATTATACCTTTATTGGTCGTCGAAAGTGTGTTTGATTTTCCATGTGGAACTTCAGGAACGATCAGAACATCAACTACCGCATTTTCAAAAATATTCTCAGAAACATCAAGATATATATCTAAAATGGACGTAATTAAATCATAGGCAAGCTTTGGCTTTCCGGCGGTTACAGAAAGTTGAATAATATTCGTGTTGGTAATAACTTTTGCAGAAACCGCACCGTCAAATCGGTCAAATCCTAAGTGCTCCGCTGCACGCTCTTTAACAATATTTGCCTTAAAAATATTTGTATAAATCTCTGCCATTTCTGAGGACATTGCAAGCCCGGTATATGTGGATGTTGCTCCGGATTTTGAACGAACAACCAAAGAAGCATTGCTCGTATATTCAGCAGTTGCTCCAACGGTATCAAAAATATATACACCCATGACACCTATAAGAAAAGCCATAAAGATAATAACAGCATTACGGAATAAATCACGAACTATGCTGTGCCATTCTATTATAAACTTTTGACTTTTAATGTTTGCATCCATCAGATATTGCTTAACTCCATTAAAACGGTATGACCTGTAATTCCGTCTTCATTTGTTGCATAATAATGAATACAAGTGATATTATTATTTACAACTTCTCGCACTATCGAAATTTGTGTTTCAACAGGCTCTTCTTTTGCGTTGGTGATTGAACGTATCATATTAAGATACTGATTTTCGGTATGCTCCCCATAAACGCTGTATTTATCAAGCGTAATAAGCGGAGCACCGATTTCGGTATCATCAATATAAAGCGGAAAAACAAGTTCTACAAGATCACCCTTGCGATTCGTCACACGAAACTCAAGGTCAAATGAACCTATTTTCCCATTTTCATAATTTGGTGATGTAATTACAACCGCACCGCTTATATCTCCGTCAATACAATCCTTGACTTTAAAATGCTCGGTGATATCGACTTTGCTATATACCGAAAAACAAAGAGGGGATACAACTTGTATTGTCGGAGATTTATAATCTGTATATCTAACTCGTCTGCTTGCGTTTGCAACATGATTATTGGTATCACACACCGCATAAGTTACAACACAAACACCTTTTTCTACAAAATGCGAAACAGACTCGACAATAACCTTATCTGTCAAGTCCCCATCTTTTTCATCATAAGCGGTAACACCTTTAAGCAAATCTTTATCTGTTGCATTGACTTTTACATCAATAATTTCACCTTCAACCGTAATAACCGGCAAGGTCAAATCCTTTGTTCGTTGCTCATTAATATATACAACACCGAACAATACTACCGTTACTGCAAAAAGGATTGTTACAACTATTCTGAATATTCGCATACTACCTCAAAGAATAACCTCTCCGTCGATAATTTTTTGTGGATTTTCTGCAAGCAACAAATCTGCGTAATCAATTGAAAAATGCACACTTATATATTCATGAACCTCTCTTAAATAAGGAGTTCGCATATAAGGTGAATGTGCGTCACTTGCTACTACATCAGCAAGTTCATCATTTAATATCATGTGGGCAAACATTTGAGCCTTTTGACCGAATACACCAAAAACACTGCCCTTGTTAAGCTGAATAATACAACCTAAATCTTTTAATCTATCAATGCAAGAATAGTCTTCCTGCAAAAATCTGTATCTCTCCGGATGGGCAATTATCGGTATATATCCCGCACTTACTATCCCCTCAAGTCGACGAAATATATTTTCGCTATTTTCATCAAAGTCAAATTCCAAAAGGACATAGTCAGTATCGTTTATTGTAAGAAGTTTTCGCTTTTTCAGCAAAGATAATGTTCTGTCATTGCAATATATTTCCTGACCACGAAGAAGCTTCAGCGGTATATTTTCATTTGCGATCAATTCTTCAAGTTCCTCAAAACGTTTCAAAAATTCTTCATCAACATAGTTTTGAAAAGATTTGGGAACATTGCAATGAGGAGTAACAACTAATGTTTTTGTTCCGCCTGCTACCGCATTTTCTGCCATTTTTATTGATTCGTCAAGAAGCTCCGCACCGTCATCAACACCATATAAGATATGGCAATGAATATCTATCATATATGCCATTTATACTAAACCTTGCTCTCTCATAGTGCCGATAAATTCACGAACATCAGTCAATGCAACATCGGAAGAAACATCATATTCATCAAGTATCGCATTAACCGCGTCATTTTCGTCTCCATCAACAAGTGCCTTATATATCACCGCTGCAGTTTCACTAAGCAAATAAATGCCATGAACACTATTCACAGCCTCTCCGATTGGGATGAGCAGGTTCTGTCCTGCTACTTGACGCAACATGATCTTTTTCTTAAACTTCATAGCATATATAATAACACCTAAAAGATAAAATGTCAATATTTCAAAACAATTCAAATGGATGCAATTTTTTGCACCAATGCATTATTTCTTTGACATACGTACTCCGGAACTCCCGTAAATGTTCCTGTTTCAGTCAAAGTAACCGCAGGACAGACTGCACAAAAATTGTTATATTGACAGTTAATGCACTTTTCGGGTATACGTATTTTTTGAACTTCTTCATTACATTTTTTCCACGCTTTTTGAAAACCGTCAAGAACATTATTATTCTTGATGGGAACCATTCCACAAAAACTGAAATCACCGTTTGAGTCAATCCAGAAATTTGTAGTACCGGCTCGGCATCTTATTTTGTTTTCGATTGTATGTGAAGCATTCAATCCTTCAAGCAAATGCTTGCATTTATTTTCAAATGACAAAGGGGCAAGGGTTAATTGCTTAATTTTTATTTCATATTCTGCAGACTCTTCTGCAGACAACCTGCAAGGATTATCGCCGGCATCAAAGCCTCTTCGGATTGGCGGATACATATAAGAAGCAACCTGAACAATACAATCTAAATCTTTTGAAAGATTGATTATCCCTTCTAAATCAGCGGCATTTTCGGGAGTTAATGAGCAACTTAGTTTCACGTCAATATCGTGCGTTTTCATTAGTTTTATATTATCAATCACTCGTTCAAATTCTTCATTGCGGCACAATCTTTTATACGTTTCGTTGCTTTGACCATAAAGAGAAATGTTGAGCCTTGAAGGAGGATATTTCTTAAATACATCCAAAAACTTATGCAACAAAGAGCCGTTCGTATTTATTGAAATAACAAACCCCATTTCGCATAATCCGACATAAATTTCTTCAAAATCATCTCGAATAAGCGGCTCGCCACCGGTAAGCAATAAAAACAAAGTGCCGCATTCGGCTGCTTCTTTACCAATATGCAACCATTGTTTTGCAGATAATTCCTCATTAACTGCATTTTTAACATAACACATTTGACAATTAAAATTGCACCTTGTTGTTAATTCAAATGTACCGGATACAGGGACTTTTTGCTCTCTGCCCAATGCATGAAGATAAGTTGAAACGGGTGCCTCATTTGCGTAATAGGCAGGATCACTCATTTTCATCCCCTCCATACAAAGTATTAAATAGCAATTCAACTGCACTATTGTCAGGTAAACAAGAAAGACGATAAATCGGTGTATTTTCGCATATTTGAGAAACTAAATCCGTTGCTTTTTCGATTGATTCTTTATCCCAAGTTCGATATGTGATCTGAGGTAAAATATTTAAAAACGAATCAAGCTTATTAAGTCTTTCTATGTTATTGCTCATTGCTTTTTCCAGTACAACAATGGCTTTAATTTTTCCGTATTTGTTGATTGATATGCGGGAAGTTCCGCAATAAGGCACTCCACAAGCATATGCCTCATTATCTTTGACATATAAAATACATCGGTCTCCGTTAATAACTTGTGCTGACTTAAACAATTCCCACAAATTCCCCTGCGTAGATTTTCCGCCTTGTTTTGGAGCAGTGAAAATAATCGCATCGCCGTTGAAGTCTACAAAACAACAATGGAACAGAGCCATATTGTGCTCAATGAGAATGTTTGGGAAATCAATTCCTTCTGTTAAAAGTATATCTCGTATTTCCGGATAATCGACATATAAAGTATAATTGTTCTGCATGCTGGCAAAACAAGCGTAGGACTTATACCTGTCTGCCTCATTATCAAAAAATGATGTATACAAAAAACTTCCTTCGTCATTCTTCACTAACCGACGTTTTTTATCCTTATAAACCGTTTCGCCAATGAATTCGGGAAGAGATTCAGACCTAACAAGTATTTCAATATCTGCTGTTTCTTCCGTCCTGAAAGACTCAAAAAATTCCGAGTTCTGCAAAGGCACCCCGGAAGTAAAAGTTATGCATAAATTTGCGAATTTGAATGATTTTTTATGCATCGCCATAAAGTGAGTAAATAAAGGTTACGCCATCTTTGATTACATTTTCATCTGAATTCTGAACTATCTGACCTTTAGGAATAGTCCCCATAAAAAGCTGAAATGCAGCACCGCCAAAGAACATTCCTTGGTACGATTGCTTATAAAATACAGTTACTCCCTGCAAATCCCTGTCTGAAATATTCTCAACCTGAACCAATCTATCGGTATAAGATATGCTTATCTCATCAAGATGTAATGTCGGCATGAAAGTGTATTCTTCGGCTTTAATAAGCGTAACAGAAGGTACGGATAATTCGCCGGTATGAGATTTATTCTCAAGATTAACCGCAAAACAACGAGTGCCGGCAAGCAATGCTTTGATTGAAAAGTGATAATCAATGCCTTCCATACGAACAGAAAAATTCAATACTCGATAACTTTTGTCTGATTTATTATCTACAACAACGGCAAACGAATTTTCACAATTTTGCAGTTCATTTTCATAACATTCACCGGTATAGCGAGTAATTTCACTGATAATAACACCATCAACAACTATTAATTCATATTCCCCCTGTTTGTTGGTTGTTGCGACTTGGGTGGTAACGTTCGTAATGTTTTCTTTGTTGCCTTCAGTTTCAGTGGTACAACCGGAAAAGGTCATAAATAAAGACAATAAGATGACAAAAACTGTCATCTTTTGCACATTAACTTTGGAAAACATTATTGGCACCATCGGGAATATCGTAGCATACAGGCTGGTAAGCACCATCAATATCACAAACTCCGGGGAAAGGATAAACAGTTTCGCCCCCATCCAAGATCTACAGGGCAAACTCTTTCCGCAAATGTTGCACTTATGCTGCAAGCTGGTGAAACACCGCCTGCAACAGCCAGGCTCTGTAAAAACATCGCCGGCTTTGTGTACGTTTTCTTCACAATTGATACTCCAAAAAGTTACTTTGCAAAATTTAACATACCATATGCATTAAATTCATTTCATTTTAGCACATATATTTCATTTTGTCAATATCAATGTACGTGTTTGCATAAAAATTCATAAAATTTACAAATTTGTTACAAAATTCGACCGTAGATTTTACAGCTTATTCACATATTAATCATTGACAACGAATGTTTAATAAGATATAATAAACTTAAGAAAGTATAGTTAATTTAGTAAATTATTTTAAATAGGGTATATGCATTAACAATATCTTGAAAGGGTGAAACAAATGCGAAGAGAACGATTAAGAAAGGGAGTACTGATTAGGCTGTTATCAACAGCCCTTGCACTTTTAATGATTGTAACTTCAGCTCCGGTGACGAAGATTTCATTACCTGCTTTA
>DUNU01000018.1 GCA_012839185.1 Clostridiales bacterium
GTTATAAATTCAACAGGCGCTACTTCGGGGAAAACCAGTTTGAAAGGCTGTTGATAGCCGCTGTAACGTATGCTCCTGATTTCAAGTCAAGAATTTACAATAGGAACTATTGCGGATAATCATTTTATAGTTATCATGGTACGGGAGTTGCTAGTATAATGGCTGCAAACCATAATGCTTATGAAATAGCAGGTGTTGCTCCGGGACTTTCATATATAAATACTATATTTCAAGAAGGGGTGGTAGATGCTGCAATTCCGGCACGAGCTATTTCTTATGCATGTAATCATGGAGCTGCTGTCATTAACTGTTCGTGGGGTTTTGGCTATAACGTTTTACCTATAAATAGTGCAGTTTTAGAAAACGCATTGGATAGTGCTTTATATTCAGGTAGAAATGGAAAAGGTTGTATTATTGTTTTTGCTTCAGGAAACGACAATAGAAATACTATACCTTATCCGGCAAATTATAATTCTGACATTTTGGTTGTAGGCGCTGTAAAAAATGATGGGACAAGGGCTAATTTTGGTACAGGTAATGGTTCTAATTATGGTGCTTTATTGGATGTTGTGGCACCAGGAGTTGACATTTATCTTGCATCTACAGATTACATATATCCAATTTCAATTTATGACTCTTTATGGGGGACATCGTTTGCCGCACCACATGTTACCGCGATTGCCGGCTTGATTCTTTCTGTTGCTCCTAATTTAAGTAGGGAACAAGTTGTTGATCTTATAGAGTTGTCTTGCCAAAAAGATGCTTTTATTTCCCAACCGGATACAACAAAGGCAAATGGAAAGTGGAGTTATCAATATGGATATGGTCTTGTTGATGCATACAAATCCCTGGTGAAAGAAGTTAATGATTCAATAGTATCTGCTGATGTTTTATCGAATAGCGTTTATCCTGCAAAAGGCTGTTTTGTCAAAATTAATAATTTATGTGATTATAATCAAACGTGTACAGAGATTGACATTAATTCTTATGTTTGTACTGAAATTGATGGATTATTTTCAATAAATGATTCGTATTTATTCATAAATTCATTACCTTCATCACCTTAAATGACATAAATAAAATATGGATGGTAAATTATTTAAAATTTTGGGTTGCTTGTGCGTATTGTCAATAGTGACAAATAGTGCTTATGCAACGCTGGATACTGTTAGAATTGATGGTATTAGGTATGAATTGCGCACAGACGGAGAAGTCGGAATATGCAGTGTTATAAATTCGGAAGAGAAGATTGTTTACAGTAATGCTGCCGATAAAACAATCGATTATACAAAATACAGCAATTACAGCGGTGATATTGTGATTCCCCAAAGCGTGAATTACAACGGCATTGATTATACGGTAACCGGGATATCGGATTATGCATTCGCTCATTGCTACAACCTAAGGTCGCTATCATTGCCGCAAACTATCACATCTATCGGTTATTCCGCGTTTACATATTGTACAGGCATCAGTCAAATAGAGTTGCCTGATGCGGTTAGCGGAATCGGCGTTTCAGCTCTTTCAGGCTGTCACAGACTATTGGATGTTAAACTTCCTTCGAATCTGGATTCGGTACCCGCTTTCCTTTTTTCAGAGTGTCTTAGCATAAGGGATATTAAAATTCCGGAAGGTGTGGTCTATGTTGGTGTAGGCGCTTTTGAAAAATGTTTCAGATTGGAGAGCATTCATTTCCCGAGTACGCTGAATAAGATTGGCAGCAAGAGTATTTTGTCTTTTCAATTTGAACTTGACTGCCTGTCGGATGTATATATCAACGCTGTAACACCTCCTGTCCAGGAACGGCATCCCGCCGTAATCCTTGAAGATCTGGACAGATTATTTGCACGCAAAATGCCTTGTATTCTGCATGTCCCGACGGGTTCGGAAGAGGATTATGCCAATGCGGAGGGATGGAATTATTTTCACACCACTGTCGGGTTCGATGTGGCATCGGGTCCCGATTATAACTTTAAACTGGATGATGAAGTTAAATATAATAATCACTCATATTCAAGTTTAAAGTCTATTCTTCCCGATAATATACATGAGATTAACGGAATAGCATATACAATCCTTTCCGACGAGGAGCGTACATGCAGCGTTATTGTCAGTAAGATTCTTTATCATGGTAATTTGGAAATCCCTGAAAAGGTCTCAATAGATGGTACGGAATATACGGTGGTTGCATTGACACATCACGCCTTTACAGGGTGTTTTTGCCTTGAAAGCGTGAAATTGCCTGAAACCATTGTTAATATTGAGTCAGAAGTCTTCAAAATATGCTTTAAACTTGACAGTTTGAGGTTACCGGAAAAGGTAAAAAAAATTACACTCACCGATTGTACTTCATTGAGAGAGTTGATTGTGGAATCGAATGAGATCGATATCAATATCAATATGTTTGGCGGAATATCGGTCTCTTCAAATGGACCGTACGGATGCCAGCTTCTGGATGACATTTACCTGTTGAATGCCTATGAGCCCTCACTTGTTTCTCTGCCGGTTCCAAAGTTGTTGGAAAAGAAGCCGAAAGTAAGGCTTCATGTGCCGGAAGATGCGCTCTCGGCATTCAAAGCTGTTCCCGAATGGAACACAAACTATGAAATAATAGGGATACCGGCCGGTCAATCGAAGATAAAGAGTGTGCCTATGCCGTTAGAAACCGTACACTACGGTATTGACGGTCGTGTGATAGACGAGAACACGCCGGGCCTTCATATAATAAGGATGAGAGACGGCAAGGTAATAAAACGACTTGTGAAATAGATTTTGATTTTTTTGTTTAACACTAAACA
>DUNU01000019.1 GCA_012839185.1 Clostridiales bacterium
CCTCAAACATTTCATCTGAACGAAGGTCAAAAACAAGAGGAAAGTAATTCAGTTTTCCCATTTGTCTTGAATCCGATATCATTAGTTTAACCTCATTATCAAGCGGAAGACTCAATACATCTGCACGCGCCCCGGCAGCAAATTCTGTTGCTTCAGTAGCGTTTTGTACTCTTGGACAGACAGACGTTCCAAATCCAGATTGTATTTCATGATGCTATTCCCCTCTTTTTTCTCTTGCCAAATCTTTACTTGTTAAATGAACCAATTTCAATCAAGTTTCCTTCCGGATCAGAGATATAGCATGTGCGTTGCCCCCACGGCTCGGTAGTTGGCTCCAATATAGGTATCGCACCTTTGGATACGACTTCTTTAAATGTCAAATCAACCGCCGCATAGTTATCGACGCTTAAGGCAATTTCATAATGCCCATTAATATTATTCGCATATCCAAAGGTTCTGTTTGTCATCTTCTCAAAGTCTGTCCGGCGGTATAATAAAAACAAGGTTCCATCCTTGACCAAATAAACATTCGACGCATTTTCATCTTCCCGGATTTCAAAATTCAGAATATCCCTGTAAAAGCGGACCATCGTTGCCATGTCTTTTACGAAGATCCCAAAACCATCTAATTTCATAATGTGTCAACCTCCAATCAAATTTGATTTTGAATTGATAAGCTCTCACTTATTGTCGTTATAAATTTCTCCACACCTTGATCGATAATATCTATCAACGAGACTTGATCCTCAAAATCTGGTTCAGGTGTCAAGATGCACTCAATTATAGCATCCGGATTATTGATATCATGAAATAGATTTACATCACCTGAAATATTACTGTTAAGTATAGATGCGTAACTTTTTGCAATATCCCTGTTCCGAGCAGAAAGCCATACTTCAAAGTCACCCTTTTCATGTAAGTAGACAATGGCAATTTTCAAACCTTTATCCTTTAATAATTTCGTATTCAAAGAAAAATAGGACATATCCATATAGCCTTGATATATACTGCTTGTATCGTAATGTGGGTGTTTCTTGATAAACTCAGCTCTTAATTTCCCTAAAAATTCTAATATTCCTTTATACGCAATTTGTATTTCACCCTGTTGTAAATGATTTGTATACGCTTCAATCAGCTCATTCAGAGTCTTCATATTCCGCCTCCTTGATTTTTGCATCATTTTGTCTAACATCCAACCTGACCACACAACCTCGGCAAAAGCCGAAAAAACATCTAACCCGACCACTCACGAACGCTGACATCTAACTCGACCACACGCGGGGCTATGACATCTAACCTGACCACTTGACTATCAAATGCCGCCCTTATGGACTTGTTTCCGAAAAGCGCTATTTTCATGTATTTCGCTCAATGAGTTTCACACCCATGTGTGCTAAAAACCTTGATATATAAGGGTTTTCAGCTCGCTTACTCTTTTACCCTATTTCCATCCGAGCCGGTTGTGGTCTTTTCGTTTTTTAATACCAGTTCGCATTTCAAGTCTCATTTTCTCATTCTTAGTTAACAGAGCCTTTAACGCTACCTAGGAATTACAACCTCAATATATTGCCCTTGCTCACAATAGCCATTTTCATCAAAACGCAATTCTCGCTGCTCACTAATTGGTTTGTTTTCAAAGTCTGTAATAACCAAAACGGCATCCCTGATTTTTCCTTTAAATTCCGATGCTTCGAAAGCTACTAAAAAGTCGGGGCCACTTGAACCCCTTCCGAGTGTCAGTGTTGTGTTGGTTTTAGACTGATATCTAAAATTTACATACCCGCCTTCACCTTTTGAGTCTACAATTCTCACAAGGAAAGTGCCTTCGGGGTATAAACTGGTTAAAGGCTTATCCGTCATAGAAAGGGTGATCTCTTTTCCTTCTTTACATGTTTGCAGATCTTCGGAAAAAGTTAAAGGCATTATCTCGGAGAGGGGATTGCGGGAATTGATGTCTTCAACCCTTGCAACGCTAAGTCCAATTTTCATTTCGCCGCTTCCCCCCATATCCCAATCACAATAAGCGGATAGTTCCGATATGTCTACGGTCAACGAATCGGATTCAATGGGGTAGCTCTTGAAACGCGTTATTGGCTCTCCGGGATTAAATGCGCCTACTGGTGCAAAAATTAGATTATATTTCTCCTGCCTTTGATCAAGATTTGAAATCTTTAAAGAAATTGTAATTGTTCCGTCGCCCTCTTCGTTATTTTCCTTATTTTCATTTTTCACGGTTTGGTTGCTTTTTGCAGTGTTATTATCTTGTTTCTCTGAATCAGTTTTGTTGCATCCTATCAGGGACATTGTCAATATCAATAATATTAATGCGAAAACAGTGATGGTTCTTTTTTTCATGGTAATTCTCTCCTCATAATTATTTATTGTTCTTTAAGCCTATTTTAACCCTTGTTTTATCATATTGTACTTGACAAGCACACCTCACAATCAAAATATCCGACCTGACCACACAACCTCAAAAAAATCCGAAAAAACATCTAACCTGACCACTCGCGAAGGCTGACATCTAACCCGACCACTCGCCAAGCTATGACATCCAACCTGACCACTTGACTATCAAAAACCGCTCTTATGGACTTGTTTCCACGAAGCGATATTTTCATGATTTTACTCAGTGGGTTTTATACCCATATGTGCTATAAGCCTTGATATATAAGGGCTTTACCTACACTCACTCTTTGACCCTAGACATCAATACTACCGTCTCAACGTGCACGGTTCGGGGGAACATATCAATCGGGGTGCTGTCTTTAATCTCATAGCCCTTATCGGTCAGAATTTTCAAGTCGCGGGCAAGGGTGGCGGGATCGCAGGATACATAGACAAGACGTTTCGGGGCAAGGGTAACGATTGAGTCGATAACCTCAGCGTCAAGCCCTTTTCGTGGCGGATCGACGATGATAACATCGGGTTTTATACCCTCGTCGATAAGTTTCTGGGTAATCAAAGCGGCGTCGGCACAGACAAAATCTGCGTTTGTGATATTGTTAAGTTCCGCATTTTTGCGAGCATCTTTTACTGCCTCGGGTATGATTTCAACGCCCATCAGACGTTTGCATTTTTCGGCTAAACTTAATCCGATGGTACCCGTTCCGCAATATAAATCAAGCACGATTTCATTGCCCGTCAAGGCGGCATATTCACCCGCTTTTGCGTAAAGTTTTTCGGCAGCCTCGTGGTTTACCTGATAGAAAGAAAGCGGAGAGAGAATAATTTTCTTTCCGCAGAGAATGTCGGTAATATAACCGTCGCCGTAAATATTTTTGCATATGTCGCCGAGAATGACGTTTGTGTCTTCCGTGTTTATATTCAATACAACGGTTTTGATATTTTCATTTTCGGCAATAAGTGCGTCAACAAGCGATTTTGAACTTGGCAGAGAGGGGTTGTTTATGACCATACAGACCATTATTTCGCCCGTCGTAAAGGCTTTTCTGAGATATATGTGTCGAACAATACCCTTTTTCGTTTCTTCGTTATAAATAGTAACGGGATGAGAGAGCAGCCATTTTCTTATCGTTTTTAATATTCCCGAAAATTCCGTCGGTTGAAGTTTGCAGTCAAGGCAGTTAATTACCCTGTGAGAACGTGCTGCGAAAAAGCCGATTGCAAGCCTGCCGTTTTGCATACGCACGGGATATTGTGCCTTGTTCCTGTAAGCATATTGTGAGCCGGTGATGATGGGATTTAACTCGACATCAAGATGACCGATACGCCGAAAAGCCTCGGATACACGTGATTCTTTGTGCTTTTTCTCGGCATCGTATGAAATATGACGAAAAGCACAACCCCCGCAAGAGGGGAATGCGGGGCAGTCGTTTTCAATTCTGTCTTTTGACGGTTTGATGATACGCTCAATTTTTCCTATTGCGTAATTCTTTTTTGCCTTGATTATCAACACTTCGACCTTGTCGCCGATGGCGGCACCGCTTACGAATATCGCCATACCCTCGTGCCGTCCGACACCCGTACCCTCAGCCGAAATATCAACAATATCAATGATTATTTTCTGATTTTTTTCTGTTGCCATTATAAATTCTTTGCCAAATCTTTTAGGTAATTTCTGAATTTATCGCCGATTTCGGGATGGTTTAATGCAACCTCGACATTGGCTTCCATAATACCGAACTTGTCGCCCATGTCGTAGCGTTTGCCCTCAAAATCAACGCAGAGGAGATTGTTGTCAATTCCCATCTGTGAGAAAGTATCGGTTAAATAAACCTCGCCGCTTTTTGCATTGGGGGGAGTTGCACGAATTCTGTCAAAAATATCGGGAGTGAGAACATTGCGTCCCAAGATTGCAAACAGGGACATAATTTCATCATCGGTGGGCTTTTCAACAATGCTGTGAACGTCGTAAATTCTTCCCTCAATATGAGTTACGTCAAGGGAACAATATTTTTTAATATCCTCTCTCGAACATTCATTCACGCCGACAACGGGTTTATTATATTTTTCAAAAGCATTGATAAGTTGACCGATGGCGGGTTTTTCGTCATTGATTATTACATCATCGCCGTAAAGAATAGCAAACGGTTCGTCGCCGACAAAGGCTTCCGCTTTCAAAACCGCATGGGCAAGACCTTTTGTCTCTTTCTGACGGACAAAATAAATATTTGCCTTGTCCGCAACATCGCGGACTGCGTCATACAAATCCTTCTTGGCGGGATTTCCTCTTAAACTTGCTTCAAGTTCGAACGCATAGTCAAAATGGTCTTCAATCACGTGTTTGTTGCGGTTTGTGATGATTAAAATATCGGTAATTCCTGCCGCCGCCGCTTCTTCAACAAGATATTGAATTGCCGGCTTGTCAACAATGTTGAGCATTTCTTTCGGAACGGCTTTTGATGCCGGAAGAACTCTCGTACCCAATCCCGCTGCGGGGATAACTGCTTTTGTAACTTTCATAACGCACCTCGTTTTTCTTTATTATAACACATTATAACATAAGTATTTTGATAATTCAAGTTATATTTCGTGTTGACAATTTACCGTTTTTCTGATATAATATTTAAGTAATTTACAAGAAAAGGAGATAATTATGAGTAAATACGCCGGTACACAAACCGAAAAGAATTTAGAAACCGCTTTCGCAGGCGAATCGCAGGCAAGAAATAAGTATTCCTATTTCGCATCCACGGCAAAAAAAGAGGGCTTTGAGCAGATAGCCGCGATTTTCCTCCAGACTGCCGAAAATGAAAAAGAACACGCAAAAATGTGGTTCAAAGAGCTTGGCGGTCTCGGTGACACAGCACATAACCTCGCTGATGCTGCCGCTGGTGAAAACTACGAATGGACGGAAATGTACAAGGAATTTGCCGAAACAGCCGACAAGGAAGGTTTCCCCGAACTTGCCGAGAAATTCAGACTTGTTGCCGATGTCGAAAAGCATCACGAGGAACGTTATCGTGCATTGCTTAAAAATGTCGAAACGGCTCAGGTATTTGAAAAGAGCGAAGTTAAAGTCTGGGAATGCCGCAACTGCGGTCATATCATGGTCGGAACAAATGCTCCCGATATTTGTCCCACCTGCGACCATCCTCAGAGCTATTTTGAACTTCAGGCTAAGAATTATTAAGATAAACCCAAAAACAAACCCTGCAAAATCTTCCTTGCAGGGCTTTTCTTTTATTGTTTTGTAAGCAAAACTCATATAAGAAAAAATATTATTTTCATTCAGCGGAAACCGGTTGACAAATACAAAAAGCAATGATATAATAGACAAAAAAGTGAAAATTCACAGAGACAAAACAATAAAAGAAAAGAAAGTTTGGTGACAGAAATGATGACATGTGTTAATTGTGGTGCCAATGTTCCCGACGGAACTCAGTTTTGTGCGAGATGCGGGTCAAATCAGTTTTTAACTCAACAGCAACCGGAGGTACAACAGAACATGCAACAGCAATGGCAGCCACAGCAGCCACCGCAACCGCAACAAGTTCCGCCTGTATATGGGCGCCGCCTTATTCTCAACAGCCGCCCCGTGCACAGCAACCGCCTTATGTTCAGCAGCCGGTAACTCAATCGCCAGAAAATGAAACGATTATTTTTGTTTGCGGTATTCTCGGTTTCTTCCTCGGTCCTATCCCGATAATCATTGCCTTGGTAATGGGGAAGGACTACAACAAAGCCAACAATTACGGCGGTAGCGAAAAGATAAGATAGGCAAATTGCTTGCCCTAATCGCTTTAGTTCTGAATATTATCGGAATCCTTGGCTATGCAGTTTTCATGATCATTGTCTTCGCTACGGGATTTTTAACAACACCGGAAATATCAGGAGATTTTTGGGATTCGTATTTGCTTATTTCGCTTATCAGAATGCTTGTATAGAGAACCTTTGTTCTGAAAGCAAACGCAAGACAGAAAAATTTCTTAAAGACATAAAAGACTGTTTCGGCAGTCTTTTTATGTTTTTTTATTACACGATTTCCAATCGTGCTCCTTATATCTCGAAAGTCATCCCATCAAGGCAGAGGGTTGCATTTTCTCCGAAAACGGCGTTGACACGCTCTTTTGCACTCGCAATGTCTTTCATGATATATCCGCCGTGATGCACGAAAAACACCCTGTCAACCTGTTTTTCATAATAGTCGAGACTTCTTTTTATATCTTCAATCTTATGATGACCGGTTTCGATAAAGAAAGCGTCGGCATGTTCGGGCAGGACATGTTCAAAGTCTTCAAGACGGATGTCGCCCGAAAAAACAATCATTTTCTTCTCACATTCGACACGGTAGGCATAAGAACGAAAATGTCCCTGAATGTCGGGAGTCATATGGGTTGTATGAACTGCGGTAACCGCGAAATTGCCAGCACTGCCGTATGTCTGATAAACAAGCCCGTCGCGGATCTGGTGGGTGGTATGGTCATAATTGCAAATGAAATCGCCTTCGGTATTTTTCAGTAATGTCATAACCGCATCAACACTTTCGGTGCAGGGACAGAATATGTCAATATTTTTCCCTTTAAGACGCTCGTCACGGCTGATAATACCGATTTTTCTTATGTACCAGAGAAGGTTTCCGAGTCCGCCGATATGATCCATATGCGGATGTGTAATGAATATCGCTCTTGTTTTTAATAAGTCAACACCGTGTATATGAGCGGTATATGCTCCGCATTCTCCCGCATCAAACCAATAAAGTTTGTCGTTCGTTTCAAGGGCAAGACAGGTGTGATGAAAGCCTTTATATGGCTTTGTGCCACCGCTTGTCCCCAAAGTATAAATCTTCATCCGGTTATCTCCTTAAATTCGGTAAACGACGGCTCGGCGTAAAATCTGTGCCCCTCATTTCCGACGACATGTCGGCACTTATCACTGCCGTTATAGTAAATTTCTTTCAGAATATTAAACTCGTTTTCGGCAGGAATCAGCGGGAATATTCCGTCATCCTTGCCGTTTACGATAACCAGCGGTCGCGGAGCAATAAGTCCGCATATGTCCGCCATATCAAAATAACGGGCTATATTCGGGATATAGTTGCATTCGCAGTGAGACTTGTCGCCGATTGAATCGACAAAAGAACAAAAAGCACAGGACGGGATAGCACCTTTAATTCGGGTATCAATGGCGGTTGCGTATATCGTTGCCGTTCCTCCGCCGGAGTTGCCCATACAATAAATTTTATCTATATTAACAATATCCGAAAAACTGTTCGGCAACAACGTCAATAGCGGTCATAATATCCCATACCCTCGCCGCGATGGTGGTGCGACCGGTGAGCAGGGCAACCATTGAGGCTTGATGACAATTGGGTCTCGGAGTTCCGCCACGCTCGCCGAAACAACGCTGTTCAAGAACTAAGGCGGCATAGCCACGCTTTACGCTGTGCGGCATAAAATCCCTTTCGCCCTCGATGTCATCCAAATCATCACCGTCCTTGAGCCTGCCCAGCGACACATGCATACCGGTTGAATGTCCTTGAAGGCATATCATAAGCGGCGGATTTTCGATATGCGGAACGCATAAATGACAGGGAACGGTATAATTCGGCTCACTTTGGAACACAAAACGATATTCATCAAAATCATCAAACGATTTTTTGTATTCCAAAATGAAATTATGTTCGCAATTTTCGTAATTTTCAAGTCCCGTCAATTTGACAAGTTTTTTTCTCGCTTTTTCCTGCCAAGCAGTCAAATCCTCGTCGGGTGTTTTACGCATGGTGGGTTTTGTCTGTTTCAGGACATCACATTCCCTTTGCCAGGGCATATTTTTTTCCATATTATTTCTTCCTTTCCACTTTGTAGAAGAACATCGGAATCATCGAAAGCAATGACGAAATACCGACAACGCCGAGATAGTCGAATATCATTATATTCTGCGTACGTGCAGGGATAAAGCCCGATTCATACATAACTTGTGTGTAGCCCGAAACGGCAATGAGGAGAAGTCCGAAAAAGACCGCAAAAGCGTTTGAAAGTTTTATCGCAAGGCTTAAAACGGCGTAATTTATACCCTCTTTTCTCTCGCCCGTTTTCTCAAATTCATATTCCACAATGTCGGCAGTCATAATAAGCGGGATATAGGTATTCGCAGCCGCACAAAAAGCCATAAGAATTTGCGTTATCATTATATAAACAAGTCCGTAGAGCGGGTTTGTCCGAATGACATGACCTTCCGGAAGTGCCCAGTAAAATATACAGCAAATTGCAGCGACGACAAATGAGGCGACCGAAAAGGCGATATATGTCTTTTTAGTCCCGAATTTCTGATTGATTTTCGGAATAAGCGAAATTCCGAGTATTCCCGTAACCGCACCGAACAAGCCCGGAAGCCAGGTTGCATCTGCCGTTGTGTCGAAAATCCGCCCGAACAACTCAACTTTGCCGACAATCGCACCGTTTGCCTGAACGCAAACCATTACCGACAAACCGCGGGCAAATCCGAGCATATAAATCAAAAACACGAGCAATATCTGTTTGTTGCGTTTGAGTTCGGCAAATATTTCCTTAAATGAAAATTGTCCGCTTGCGTTTGTGCTTTGAACGGTCTCTTTATTGGTAAAATACATCAAAAGAACAAGCGGAACACCGATAATAAAAATCAAAACGGCGGTACAAAAATAATAAAGACTGTCGGGATAATTTCCCTCGCCCTTGATTAAATTTAGGATAATCATCACGACGGTAACGACAACACCCGTACCGCCCAAAGCCATAGATTTTGTCAGATTTGCAAGTCCTGCCGCCATATCTCTTTCTTCGGTTACGGGAGTTAAAAGCGAGAGCATACCCGATGACGGAATATCCGCAAAACTCATCGCAATATTCCACAAAACCGTTGTCAGAGTGATATAGCCGTAAAGCAGGAGTTTTCCCTTAACACCGCCGATTTCGTCAAACGGGATATAGATAAAAACGAGCAAAGTCAAAACGGCGAGGGGGAATATCGAGCGAAAAACCCAAGGTCGCATTTTCCCCTTGTCCGACTTTGATTTATCAATAATTCCGCCGATAATCGGGTCGAAAATACAACTTATGATTTTCGCAACAAGAATGATAATCGCCGAAGCGTAAAAGATGTTTGTGTCAAAACCCGAATACATTTTGTTGTAAAACTCGGTCTGAAAACTGTTCATGAAGCCGATAAAAAACTGGACACCGAATATTCCCAAAGCGTAAATCATCGCCGCTTTGGTAGTCAGAATTTTAGTCTTTTTTTCTTCTTTTATCATACCAATCCTCTTTGTAAATTTCTTGAATTTATTGTAATATCTTTCTTCTCTTTTGTCAAGGCGAAACGCGAAAGTTTCGGATTTTAATCATCTTTTTTTCAGTTGAGTTATTTGCTTTCACAAAATAAGTCTGAAAAGGAAAAATAAACAGGAAAATATGACATAGTTATGCAATAATATTAAATTTAGTATGAAATTTTAAAATTACTACTTGCAATTTTCCGAAAAATAGTGTATAGTATAGTTGTAAGTTTATATAAAAGGAGAAATTTTATGAAAAAATTACTTTCTGTATTTCTCGCAATGATTTTGGTTGTATCCGGAATCTTTATTGCACCACCCGCTTCACTTAAAGCGGATGCTGCATCTGCGGGAAATTATAATGTCCGCGTCTATGTCAACGTTACCGACGATATGGACAACTGTAATATAAGATTCATCTTGTACGGCAGAAACAACAACGGCAGAGGCGGCGAAACTGTTTTGACGGACTGGTCGTGGAATGACACGAATGTAAAAAAACAAGAGTATAATGTCTGGTCCAGTAGCAGTACGCCCTATGTTCCCACCCGCTTAAACCTTTCCTGTAACGGCATAAAGTACTATTTCAACAGAACGATTCGTTTTGATGTTTATTTTTATGTCAACGGAACACAATTCGGTGTAACCGGCACAAGAAATTCCGCATCCGGCTGTAACTCACTTGATGTCAGCGGCAGGAATTTCTATTGGAGTACGGGCTATCATTGGTTAAGAGGTAAAGCAAACTATTTTAATGCAGACTACAGAGCAACCAGCGGTCTTCCCTACTTCAGTACTTATACTCTCTCCGGCGGCAGCTCACCTCTTACTGCTCCTGAATACGGAGCAGGCGGAACAACTCAGATTTCTAATCTGACTGCAACTGCCAAAGACCAGTACGGTGTAATTTGGGGCGGCACGACCAATTGGTCTGTACAAAGTGTTCCCAATGCAACCACTTCGGTTTCAACATCAAGCGGGGACAGTTCAGCCCTTCGGGTAACTGCTTTCTCTGCGGCAACTGCACGGCAGACTCCCACCATTACCGCATCATGCGACGGAAAAACGGCTTCTTACACCGTTACAATCTATCCGCGTTATGTGGTAAACTTCAATCCCAACGGTGATTCCTTAGATCCCGTTACTTTCACTAATGTCTCAACTCAAAGATTTTCAAATACGACAACTTCCTCATCTGTATCATGGCAAATTCCCGCAAATTTCGGTGCGACAAGGAAGGGTTATACTTTCCGCGGCTGGAACACCAACAGCGGTGCAACAACAGGCACAGCCTCCGGAAGCAACTATAATCTTACCAATATTTCAACAACACTTTACGCAATTTGGACAATAAATAACTATAACGTCAAGTTCTACGACAACGAGATTGTCTTAAACGATCAGAATGAGGTTACGGGCTATGAAACTCCGGACGCAAGCAACCTCGTTCAGGATTCAAACTGGAATTATCGCACCACACCGCAGTTTAACGGCGATACGAGCGATTGGACAGCTCCCGCAGGTCAGGAATATATCTATTCATTCAAAGGCTGGAACACCGAACCCGACGGCTCAGGCACAACCTATACCGGTGTATTGCCCCCGATGGATATCGAAAATCAGACCTATTATTCCGTATATGCTCCCGAAAGAATTAAATATCCCGTAACTTATAAATTCGTAGACCGTGACGCAAATGATCAGCTTTATTGGAACAGCGTTACTCACGGTAACGATATAATTCACGGTGAAAACTATGAATACGGAACAGATTTCGGTTTTGCTCCCGCAGGCATTAACGCAGACGGATATAAAGATGCAGGCTATCACTACACTTTCAGAGGCTGGTCATTGTCTCAGGACGGCTCCGGTCAGATTTATCAAGTTGGTGAAATGCCCACAATTCAGGCACACACCACTTTCTATGCCGCATATACAAAAGAAGCTCACGACAACGCCATCCCCGGTGAAATAACTCAGGTAGCAACCTGTCAGGTTCCTCAGAAGCAACTCTTCACCTGCTCGGTATGTAATACTACCGTTGAAGTAACCGGCGAAAAGGTTGGTCACTTATTTGAAGAAACACCACAGCAAGAACCGACCTGTACGGCTGTAGGCTACGGTCCCGGTCAGAGATGTATCTACTGTAACCTCAATCTCAGCGGAGAAGTTCTTCCGAAGATTCCTCATACAACATCTGTTCTTAACGGATATCCCGCAACCTGCACCACAGACGGTAAGACTGACGGTGAAAAGTGCGATGTATGCGGTACAATTACTGTTGCACAGAAAACCATTCCTGCTGCTCATACCGGTATTGTAACCGTTCCCGCAATTCCTGCAACTTGTCTTCAAGCCGGTAAGACACTCGGTGTCAAGTGCGAAGATTGCGATACTTGGATTTATGAACAGGAAGAAATTCCGAAGGAAGATCACGTTGTTGTAACAGACGCGGCTGTTCCTGCAACATGTACCGAAGACGGCTTGACAAAAGGCTCACATTGCTCAATTTGCGGCACGGTAATCGTTGCACAGCAGGTTGTTCCCGCAAAGGGACACAGAGCAAAAGCCGATTGCACAGTGACTAAAAGAAATCAAGTTGCAAGCACTTGTACGGTTCAAGGTTCTTACGATAAGATTTACACCTGCCCCGATTGCTTTGAGGTAATTGATGCTTATAAAGAGCATGTAATTCTTCCGCTTGACCCCAATGCTCACACCAACAATGACGGCGACTTGTACTGTGATGATTGCGGTGCATTCCTTTCAACGGGTTGTGCAACTTGCGACTATTACATCCAGAATCCCGATGCTGATTATTCCGAAGATCCGAATGTTATCATTCTTCCCGCAGTAGCAAAAACTTGCACAACAGCCGGAAAGACGGAAGGTGCACAATGTGCTCTCTGCAACAAGATTATCAAGGCTCAGAAAACAGTTGCCGCAGGTCATACCATAGTCAGTTTCGATGCAGTACCTGCAACATGCACAAGCACAGGTCTTACAGCAGGTAAATACTGCTCTGCTTGCGACACATGGCTTATTGCTCAGAATGAAACACCGAAGAAGGCTCATAAGGTTGTCAACGATAAGGCAGTTCCTGCTACTTGTACAACAGACGGCAAGACAGCAGGCACACATTGTTCCGTATGCGGCGAAGTTCTTGTTGCTCAGGAAGTAATCCCTGCTACCGGTCACGGTGAAATTGTTGAACAAGAAATCAATTACGTACCAAGCACCTGCATAGAATACGGCAGTTATGACAGAATTTATGTCTGTACGGTATGTAATGAAATTGTAGCAACTGAACATATTGTTCTTGATACGCTCAGTGATCAGCATGGTTTAGATGCTGACGGCGACCATTATTGCGATGTTTGCGGTGAATTTATTCCCACCGGATGCGATGTCTGCGATAAATATTATCAATCAGAATCGCGTTCGTTCCTTGACAGGATAATTCACTTCTTCCACGCAATCAAACACTTCTTTGAGTCTCTTCGTCAGAGATAACTCAGCTTAAAAGACTCGGCTTCGTGCCGAGTTTTTTATTTTTGCAAGAACTTAATATAATAAAGTATTTTTAGAAAATTTTGACTTGACAAACTAAGTATAATGTATTATAATAATAAAGCTGATTGCAAATGCACATTTAGCTCAGTTGGTAGAGCACTCGCTTGACGTGCGAGTGGTCAGCGGTTCAAGTCCGTTAATGTGCACCAAAAACACATACCCGCTTTTGCGGGTATGTATTTTTGATATTTGAAGAGAGAAAAACGGACTTGAACCGCCCTTTGTTAATTTACAATAAAAAATACCTGTTTTAGCAGGTATTTCATATTTTTGGTCCGCTCGAAGGGATTCGAACCCCCGTTCCCCGGAATCGGAATCCGGTGCAGTATCCTGACTGTGCTACGAGCGGAAAACGACGGCAATCAACTTGTTTTTTGACTGCCGTATAGATTAAACATTAAATCTGAAGAGAACGACATCGCCGTCCTGCATGACATATTCCTTGCCTTCGCTTGAAACAAGTCCTTTTTCCTTGCAGGCGGTCATAGAACCCAAATTCACGAGATTTTCGTAAGAAACAACTTCCGCACGAATAAAACCACGTTCAAAATCGGTATGAATTTTACCCGCAGCCTGAGGTGCTTTCGTGCCTTTTTTTATCGTCCACGCACGACATTCATCTTCACCGACGGTTAAAAACGACATAAGTCCGAGCAGGTCATAACTCTTTTGAATGAGAACATCAAGCCCGCCCTGTTCAATATTGGCATCGCTTAAAAATATTTCACGTTCGTCGGGATTCAAGTCGGCAAGTTGAGCCTCAAGTTCGGCACATATAGGCAGTACCTGACTGCCTTCTTCCTTGGCGATTTCACAGACGGCATTATATCGTTGATTTGAGGAAATGTTGTTCTTGAAATCGTCTTCGGACATATTGCAGGCATAAATAACGGGCTTGTTCGTAAGCAAAGCAACGGTTGAAAGTGCTTCGGTTTCTTCCTCGTTCATTTCAATAACCCTCGCACACTTCCCGTCATTGAGTTCGGCTAAAACACGCTTGAAAAAGTCGATGTTTTTCCCCAAAGCCTTGTCGCCTTTCATCGCCTTTGTGTCGCGGTCAATACGACGTTCAAGAATTTCAACGTCGGACATGATAAGTTCAAGGTTGATTGTGTCAATGTCTCTTGCGGGATCGACACTGCCTTCGACGTGAATAATATCATCACTATCAAAGCAACGCACTACATGAATAATCGCATCGACTTCACGGATGTTTGCAAGGAATTTATTGCCCAAACCCTCACCTTTTGACGCACCCTTAACCAAACCCGCAATATCGACAAACTCGATTGTTGCGGGGGTTGTCTTTTTCGGTTTATACATTTCGGAAAGTTTAAGCAAACGTTTGTCGGGAACGGGAACAATACCGATATTAGGTTCAATCGTACAAAACGCATAGTTTGCGGATTGTGCACCGGCATTTGTCAGTGCATTGAAAAGTGTACTTTTACCGACATTCGGTAAGCCCACAATGCCTAATTTCATTCTATTCGCCCTTCATTCCGAGTAACTTTATTTTTCCGTCATAAAAATCCTGAGAAATCTTGATGGAGTCTGTAATTGCGGCAACAATATCGTCTTCGGTAGCACCAAGTTCAATACTGTATTTCGGGTCAATGAAGAGGTTGATATTCATAATATCTGCAAGACCGTCAACATCAATACCGCTTTCAATACCTTTTTCGGCATATTCTTTCTTGACACCGCCCAAACCCATACGCATCATCCAAGCGGGAATTGAGATAATTTTTCTGTTTTCTCCCATACCGCGAGCAGCATAGACAATCTTCAGAAATTCTTTCCATGTCAGATTGTACATGCCAATTGGAATTGCATTTGCACCCTTGCTCTTTTCAGCAGCACCGACAATAACTTCGCCGACCTGACGAACTGTAAGCATTGCGGTACCGCCGCCCGGATACATCGTAAAGGGCAGTTTGTCCATTCTCTTAAGTTGTTCGATAAGGATAACCCAGACGGGTTTTCTTCCGGGCTGTATACCGAAAATGTAGGGAAGTTCGAGAATTGCAACATCAAAGTTTTCGTCAACAAAAGAGAAAGCAACTTCTTCCTGATCAACACGTGAACGGATGTAGGGATGCTTTTCGGTTGCTTTAAGTTCGGGCCAGTTTTTGTTAAGATATGAGAAATATGAACCTAAAATAACGGCGTTTTTCATACCTAATTCTTTGCAAAGAGGAAGAATTCTCTTTAATGGAGCAATATTATATTTGTAATAAGCATCATAAACGGGAGCAGGGAACTCAACACGTTCGTCAATTCCGGCTGCAAAAATGAAACAATCGCAACCAGCCATGCACTCCTTCATTTCTTCGTCGGTCTTCTCGTAGAAATTACAAAATTCAATTTCCATTTCGGGAGGAATCGGAGCACCTTCGGGAAGATCGCCCAAAGCGACACTTTTAACGGAGTGTCCGCGTTCGATGAAAATTCTTGCAGCCTCACAGCCAAGCAAGCCTGTGCCGCCAATCATAAATACTTTCATAAAAATCACCTCTTCATGTCATTCTATTAATTATATCACAATAATTATTTTTCGTCAATAATAACTTTAATCAACTGATTGTCTAAAATCGAACAAAAAATTAATACTTGCTTTTTTTTGTGTTTTGTATTATAATAGCGACCGTGTATATATTTTAATGATATTATATATAAAATGAGGATATACTAATGAGCGAAAAAATCTCTGTTATTACCGGTGCCACCGGTCATATCGGTTATGCATTACTTTTGAAACTTGTCGAAAGAGGCGAAAAAGTCCGTATATTGATAAGAAGAGCGACAAAACAGTTTGACGGCATCGACTGTGAAAAGGTATTCGGCGATGTTACCGAACCCGAAAGTCTTGAAAAAGCGTTTGAAGGTGCGGACGTTGTTTATCACCTTGCAGGACTTATAGATATTAACGTCGGTCAGGAAGAAAAGATTTGGGAAGTGAATTTCGGCGGAACAAAAAATGTTGTCGAGGCTTGCAAAAAATGCAATGTCCGCCGTCTTGTTTATGCTTCTTCCGTTGATGCTTACAAGCCTCTCCCCGATAATCAGGAAATGGTTGAACTTGATAGGTTTAATCCCGATGAACTTGACGGAACTTATGCACAGACAAAGGCTACCGCTACAAATTATGTTTTAGATGAAGTAAAAGCAGGGAATATTGATGCGGTTGTGGTTTATCCCGGTGCCTGTATCGGTCCTTATGACTTCAAGGTTTCCAATATCGGCGAAATGGTAAGAATGATTATAAATAAGGGTTTTCCCGTTTCTTTGGGTTTCGGTAAGTACAATTTTGTTGACGTTCGCGATGTTGCCGACGGTATGATTGCCGCCGCCGAAAAAGCACCTTCGGGTGAGGGTTATATTCTTTGCGGTGAAAAGATTTCCGTTGATGATTTTATTCACACTCTTTGCCGTGTTTGCGGTAAGAAAGAGCCGAAAATTACACTCGGAAAAGGTCTTGTCAATTTTGCCGCTCCGATTATGGAAGTCTATTACAAAGTCAGTAAATCAACTCCGCTTCTTACTCGCTATGCTGTTCGCAAACTCGTTTCAAACTGCAATTTTTCTATCGAAAAGGCAAGAAATGAATTAGGCTATAACCCGATGTCGGTCGAACAGTCCCTAAAAGACATGGTTAACTGGATAAAGAATAACACTTAATTTTCAGTCGAGAGATAACCTCTCGATTTTTAGTACCATAATTGAATAATTAAAAAAGGGTAAGCTGCAAGCCTACCCTTTATTTATCTGGTGGAGATGGCGGGAGTCGAACCCGCGTCCGAAAAATCATTCACACGACCTTCTACGAGCGTAGTCAATTGTTCGCTCTCCCCTTGACACCACAATTAACAAAGGTGTTTTCGGGCAGCCCTGTTATGCATGACAGGTTACAAGGCGGTGTACCTGTTCACGTGCACTACTAAATGACGCTCAGACCGAAGCCGTAGTCCTCTTCGGCAGAACGGGCTACATTAAGCAGCCTTTAAAGAATAATTGTTGTCGTTTATTTTAGACAATTGCGACTTTTAAGAGTGTTCGCTACTCTGCTCGCTTATCCTGCTTCAAAAATCCCGTCGAAATCCTTTCATCCCCATAAAAATGGAGATTATTCTCCGGATTTATCCCGCATACTTCTTTCGATATTGCGTTGTGCATCACGCTCGGCAGCGACTTCTCGTTTGTCGTAAAGTTTTTTGCCTTTGCACACGCCTATCTGCACTTTCGCACGTCCTTTTTTGAAGTATACGCTCAATGGTATTATAGCATAACCCTGCTGTTTTGTCAAGCCGAAGAGTTTGTTGATTTCCTTTTTGTGCATCAACAGTCGGCGGACTCTCATTGGTTCACGGTTGAATATATTTCCCTGTTCGTATGGGGAAATATGCATACCGTTTACCAGTATTTCTCCGTTGATTATGTTACACCAAGAGTCCTTTAAGTTCAATCTGCCTTGACGGACGGATTTGACTTCCGTGCCGACAAGTTCTATACCGCATTCGTATGTTTCGAGTACAAAATAATCGTGATAAGCCTTGCGATTTGTCGCAACCGGCTTGCCGTCGGGGTTCATTGTTGACACGGAAATCCTCCTTTACTTGTTATATATGAATAATCAGGTTAATACCTTACATTTCTTCGGGTGCTGTGATTTTAAGTAATGCAAATACATTCGCAAGAACTTGTTTTGTGCATTTGCAAAGGTAAAGTCTTGCCGTTTTGAGATCGACATCATCGCAGTCGCAGCGGCAGGCGTTGTAGAACTTATGGAATAATGTGGCAAGGTCATAGACATAGCGGGTAATTTTTGAGGGATCAAGTTGTTTTGCCGCATTGATAACCTCGTCGGTAAGTCCCGCGATATGACGTATAAGTTCTTTTTCGGCATCATGAGTAAGATTGTTAAGTTGCTCGGCTGTCGCGTTTATTGAGCCTGCTCCCGATTTTTCGAGAATGCTGCAAATTCTTGCATGGGCATATTGGCAGTAATAAACGGGGTTTTGTGAGGATTTTTCAACCGCCAAATCAATGTTAAAGTCGCAGTGGGTATTGGCTTCACGGCGGTTAAACTCAAATCTTGCGGCATCTGTCGAAACCTCGTCAAGAAGGGTAACAAGAGTTATCGCTTTGCCGGAACGTTTGGAGGCTTTGATGACTTCACCCTGCATATTGATAAGACGAACCATCTGCATCAAAACGACCTGAAGCCTGTCTGAATCAACACCGAGAGCGTTAAGAGCAGCCTTCAGTCTCGGAATATAACCGTGGTGGTCAGCACCCAAAACGTCTATAGCAATATCAAAATTACGGACTGCAAGTTTGTTGTAGTGATAGGCAATGTCGGGGACGATATATGTCGGAATACCGTTTGAACGAACCAATACGAAATCTTTATCGCAACCGAAATCGGTAGCCTTGAACCATAAAGCACCTTCGGATTCATAGGTATGTCCGCTGTTTTTAAGCAGTTCAATCGTGCGGTCAACTTCGCCGTTATTGTGCAAAGTGCTTTCTTTGAACCATGTGTTATATTCAATTCGATAAGCCATCAAATCACGGCGTAAACCTTCGATATTTAGGGGCAATGCAAAGTCAACGAGAGCATTTTTTCTTTCGTTTTCGTCCGTATTGATATACTTATCACCGTATTTTTTTGCGAAATTTTCGGCATGAGCCGTAATATCGGCACCCTGATAGGCATCTTCGGGCATTTCAACCTCTTCTCCGAAATGCTGACGGTAACGAATGTCAAGAGAAAGAGCGAATTTTTCAATCTGGTTGCCTGCATCGTTCACATAAAACTCACGCTCGGCGTAATATCCCGCCCAAGTGAGAACCTCGGCAAGCGTGTCGCCCAAAGCACCGCCTCTGGCATTGCCCACATGCATGGGGCCTGTCGGGTTTGCTGATACAAATTCAACAAGGACTTTTTTGCCGTTTCCGAAATCGGAATGTCCGTAGGTTTCTCTTTTTTTGCCGACATCAAGGAGAATATCGGAATAATAATTCTCGCCCAAAGTAAAGTTAATGAAACCCGCACCTGCAATGGTTGCGGTCTTGAAATATGTATTTTCAAGCTTCAGGTTTTTTACGATAATATCCGCAATTTTCGGTGGAGCCATGCGGAAAATTCTTGCTCCCGCCATAGCAATATTAGTAGAATAATCTCCGTGGGAACGGTCGGCGGGAATTTCTATCTGAATTTCGGGCATATCGTTTTCGGGAAGTTGTCCCGAATTCATTGCTTCTTTTACTGCCGATTCGATACAGGTTTTAAGTTGTAATTCGGCATTTTTTACTATATTACTCATATCATATCCTGTTGTGTTAATTTTTAAGCGAGTGGATTGGTGCAGGGATTCTTCCTCCGCGATTTATGAAAACTTCGCTTGATTCTTTGTGTACCGGCATTACGGGGGCAGTACCCAAAAGTCCGCCGAAATCAATCATATCACCGCATTTTGCATTCTTTGCGGGAATAATTCTGACTGCGGTTGTTTTGTTGTTTATCATTCCGATAGCCGCTTCGTCCGCAATAATAGCCGAAATTGTCGAGGCGGGAGTGTCGTCGGGAACGGCAATCATATCAAGTCCGACAGAACATACGCAGGTCATTGCTTCGAGTTTGTCAAGAGTAAGTGTACCCTTGTTTGCAGCGGCAATCATACCTTCGTCTTCGGAAACCGGAATAAAAGCACCTGACAAACCGCCGACATGACTTGACGCGAATGAGCCGCCTTTTTTGACAGCATCGTTTAATATTGCAAGTGCTGCGGTAGTTCCGTGTGTGCCGCAGGTTTCAAGTCCCATTGCCTCTAAAATACGGGCAACCGAATCGCCTTTTGCGGGGGTGGGAGCCAATGACAGGTCAACGATACCCAAGGGCATATCAAGCCGTTTTGCAGCCTCCATTGCGACCATCTGACCGACGCGTGTAATCTTGAATGCTGTCTTTTTAATGGTTTCGGCAAGTTCGTCAAAGGGCAGTTCGGGATGATTTTTTATTGCGGAATATACGACACCCGGACCGCTTACACCGACATTTATCTGACTTTCGTGCTGACCTACACCGTGAAATGCACCCGCCATAAAGGGATTATCTTCAACCGCATTTGCAAAAACAACAAGTTTCGCACAACCCATATCGGATAAATCGGCCGTTTTCTTAATGACTTCTCCCATCATTTTTACGGCATCCATATCAATTCCCGAACGAGTTGAGCCGACATTTACGCTTGAACATACAAGATTGGTGGCAGCAAGTGCTTCGGGTATGGATGAAATAAGTTTGCAGTCGGATATTGTCAGACCGCCGTGAACGAGGGCAGAAAAACCGCCGATAAAATTAACACCGCAAGCGTCGGCGGCTTTGTCGAGAGCAACGGCAAGAGGAACAAAACGGTCTGCATCGCAAACCGCACCGACCAATGAAATCGGAGTAACCGAAATTCGCTTGTTGACAATCGGAATACCGAACTCGGTTTCGATGTCCTGACCGGTTTTTACAAGATTTTGAGCTTTTTTGCAGATTTTGTCATAGATTTTATCTGCGACTTTATCTATATTTTCACCCGCACAATCAAGCAGATTTATACCCATCGTGATGGTACGAACATCAAGATGTTGGCGGTCAATCATTTCAATTGTACTGATAATATCGGAATGGTTAAGCATATTATTTTCCTTTGATATTTCTTAAATTCGATGCATGGCACTAAAGAGGTCTTCTCGCTGAATGCGGATATTAAGCCCCATTGCCTCACCTTTTTTGTTGAGCGAACAGGAAAGTTCGTCAAAACTTACCGTACAGTCAGACGTGTCAACAAGCATTGTCATCGTGAAAAAGTCCTGCATAACGGTCTGAGAAATATCGAGAATATTGTTATCATAACTTGCCAAAAGCAAGCATACTTCGGCAATAATTCCTTTTCTGTCTTTACCTAAAACGGTTACTATAGCTTTCAAAACAATCTCCTATTCTCCGATTTCAAAAAAGAAATCATGCGTATCTTCGTTTTCTTTGTCCGCATCCGATACATAAATGCAATGCACGGAGCCGTTTAATTTTTCATCTAAAATTGCCTCAATTTTTTCGCCGAAAAAATCAATATATACATCCCCGTAAGGCGTGTTTATTTTCGATTTTGAAATAATGCCTTGTTTAATATACAGCGACATCGGGTTTTTGCCGAATCTGAGAAGTAAAATCTTACTATCCCGATATTTCAATTCGTAGTCGCAAAAATCTTCATCTGATTTTGTATTAAAATTTATCGAAAAATTTTCGGGAGTACCGCTGATCTGACCGATAAAACTTGAGGAATATTCTTCACCGTCGCCGTGTTTTACGGTGAGAGTAATTTTCTTTTGCATATCAAATTCGGCGGGCAAGGGCAAATTCAATGAGTTTTGTGATTAAGTCAGAATATGAAATTCCGCTTATTCCGAAAAGAGAGGGATACATACTTATACTTGTAAATCCGGGTATGGTATTAAGTTCGTTAAAATAAATCTCATTTTTTTCGGTTAAGAAAAAGTCGATGCGGGAAAGACCGGAACATCCCATTATCTTGTATATTTCAATGGCGGCAATCTGAATCCGAGCCTCCACCTTTTTGTCGATATTTGCCGGAATTTCGATTTTGCTTTCGTTTATATATTTCGAGTCATAGTCGTAAAACTCACCGCAGGCAATGACCGAACCGACACGGGAGGCGATGGGTGCTTCGTTTCCCAGAACCGCACATTCAACTTCAAGTCCGACAATTGCTTCTTCAAAAACGACTTTTCTGTCGTGAGTGAAAGCAAGGTTTGCGGCATTTATAAGACCTTCACGATTTTTTGCTTTTGAAACTCCGACGGATGAGCCGGCGTTTGCAGGCTTGACGAATATCGGGAAACCGAGTTTTGCAATTGTCATGTCGATAAACTCATCGTCAAAATCAATATCAAGACAAGAAGTCCATTTCGCTTGCTTTATTCCCACATAATCAGCCATAACATTTGTTATTTGCTTGTCCATAGACATGGCGGAGGAGAGCATATCACAGCCGACAAACGGAATACCGCAGAGGGTTAAAAATCCTTGAATTGTCCCGTCTTCACCGTTTTTTCCGTGAAGAACGGGGAATACACAGTCAACATGAATTCGTTTGATTTCTTCGCCGAACAGGAGCAAATCTTTAGAACCGTAAGTCATATCGAACTGACATTTTTCGCAGTCATGACCGATCCATTTATCGTTTTGAATATCTTTTATATCACCGCTGTATCTGAACCACTCGCCCTGTTTTGTGATTCCTATCATGATGACATTGAATTTTTCTTTATTTATATTTTTAATTATTGAAGTGGCAGAAACGAGTGATACGTCGTGTTCACTTGATTTTCCGCCGAAAACAACAGCAATATTCATAAAACATCTCTTTTCACGATTACTGACTGATTATTATATCACAATTTTGAGAAAATTGCAATTGATTTATTTTTCAAACTATGATATAATATACAGAGCAAATTTGTATAAGGTGATAACATGTATATTGCGTCGGCTTCAAAAAAAGGCAGACCGGCTGATTTTGAAAAGAGACTGAAAAAAGAGCAGAAAGTATATGAAATGCTCGATAACCTCGGGATAGAATACGATTATGTAGACCATGATGAAGCGATGACAATCGAGGCTTGTAAGGACATTGAAAAGGTTTTGGGTGTCGGAATTTGCAAGAATCTCTTTCTCTGCAATCGTCAGAAAACCGATTTTTATCTTCTTCTGATTGACGGGAACAAACGTTTCAAAACTTCCGTTGTGTCAAAAATTATCGGTACATCCCGTCTTTCTTTCGGCGATGCCGACAATATGCTCGAACTTTTTGATATTACCCCCGGCAGTCTGTCCGTGTTCGGTCTGATGAATGATACGCAAAATCGTGTTAAATTGCTTATTGACAAGAGTGTGCTGGGCAGTGATTATTTCGGCTGTCACCCGTGCATAAACACAAGCACTCTGAAGATAAAAACTGCGGATATTATTGAAAAATGTATTCCCTTTATGGCTCACGAGCCGATGATAATTGAAATACCCGAAGAGGCGGAAAATGACAGTCAATAAACCCGAATTGCTTGCTCCCGCCGGCGACTTTGAATGCTTAAATACGGCGATAAATTTCGGAGCCGATGCGATATATTGCGGCGGCGATTTTATGCAGATGCGTGCCGAAAAGGTCGGTTTTACCCGTGAAGATTTGAAAAAAGCGGCAGAAATTAAGCATAAGGCGAGGAAAAAACTTTATGTGACGGTCAACTGTTTTGCGAAAAATTCTGAGATTGAGCCGCTTAAAGAATATGCAAAATACTTGTATGAAATCGGTGCAGACGCAGCGATTGTTTCGGACATCGGTGTATTGGATGTCATCAAAAAAACAACTCCCGATATGCCTGTTCATATCAGCACTCAGGCAAATTGCACGAACTATCAAAGTGCGAATGTTTATTATAATTTGGGTGCTTCACGTATTGTTCTTGCTCGTGAACTGAGCATTGAAGACATTGCCGTCCTTCGAGCAAATACTCCGAAAGAACTCGAACTTGAGGCTTTTGTTCACGGTGCGATGTGCATGTCATATTCGGGAAGATGTCTGATAAGTTCATTTCTCAATAACCGAAGCGGCAACAGAGGAGAATGTACCCAGCCTTGCCGCTGGTCATATTATTTAGTTGAAAAAAAGCGACCGGATGAATATTTTGAAATTATCGAAGAAAATCAGGCAACTGCCGTCTTAAGCTCCAAAGACTTAAACTCGATTACTTTCCTTGATAAACTCGCGGATGCGGGAATTACGTCATTCAAGATTGAGGGCAGAATGAAGACTCCGTTTTATGTCGCAACTGCGGTAAATGCCTATCGCAGAGCCATTGACGGCGGAGATGTTGCCGAATTAAATGACGAACTTAATTGTATCAGCCACAGACCGTATTCAAGCGGATTTTACTTCGGTGAGCTTATAAACAACACCTTCAATGACGGGCTTTATCATTCAGATGCAAAATTTATCGGTGTAGTGAAATCCTGCGAAAACGGAGTGGCAAAAATTGAGATGCGTAACGCATTTTTTGTCGGCGATATACTTGAAATCGTCTCCCCCCATTTGCTGAAAAAGAGCATAAAGGTTGAAAAGATATTTAATTCTGAAGGTGAAGAAACCGACAGAGCAACTCTTGTTCAGGAAATTGTGTCCGTTCCCGTAACCGAAGATTTATACGCAGGCGACTTTTTAAGACGCAGAGAAACTTGCAACTGAATTTTAGAAATATAGGTGAAAGTCAATTGCATTTTCACCGCAGTAAAACTCTGAAAACAGGTGATATTTATGAATAAACCGAAGGCTGTAAAGGGCTTGCCCGCAGTGTTATTCTATTTGGTACAGTTGACTTGGGGCTTGCCGGTTAATATAATCGGATTTCTCGTATTTCTGGTATGCAAGTTAAGAAAATGTCCTACCGAAAAATACTGCAATTCATTTATAACTTATGTTAAAAAGAAGAATTTCGGCGGCTTGTCAATGGGGTTGTTTATCTTTATCCGTGACGAGAAAGAGAAGAAAGTTTGGCTTCACGACACTAAAATTCATGAATACGGACATACAATTCAGGCACTTGTTCTGGGTGTGTTTTATTGGATTATTGTCGGCATCCCGTCGGCGATATGGTGCAACTTATTTGCAGGTTACAGAAAGAAAAACAATGTGTCTTACTACAAACTCTATTGCGAGTCGTGGGCGAATAACTGGGGACAAAAGTGGAGTGGCGAAAAACAAATCGAGACAAGACGCTGACTTAACGATATTTTGAGTATAGATGTAGTTAAATTATGAATAGTGTGTATTATTTTTGCGGAGATGATGAGTTTTTAATCTCCTTTGAGTATAAAAAATTACTGTCCCGCTTAAAAACTGAGGACATTGATATTCGTGTTTTCGATATGACGGATATTGATTTTGCGGATCTGAATAATGCCGTGATTTCGTTCCCGTTTATGTCTGATTATAACACCGTCGTGCTTAAGGATTTCAAACTTGACAAGGCGGTGAAAGATGAAAAAAACCGCTTGATTTCAATAATTTCCGATATTCCCGATACCACAGTATTTATTATTCTCGATACCTCAAAAATAAAATCCGATGAGCATTTTAAGCATGCCGATTTTATCAATGCGATTAAACAAAACGGCGAAATTGTAGAATGTAATGCAAAAAGTGACAAACAAATTGCGGGTATTTTGATTGGTGGTGCAAAAAAAAGAGGCAAACTTTTATCCGAAAAGAATGCCGCTTTAATTATCGAGTTGGTCGGTAACGACTTACTTACTCTTCAAAACGAGATTGATAAACTCTGTGCATATTGCGAAAAAGAGATTAAAGAGGATGATATACGTTTAGTTGTTGTCAAAACCGTTACCGCCGATGTCTTTGAACTCGGCTCAAATATCGTCAAAAAAAAGACCGATTCGGTCTATAAAGGGCTTAACAATCTGCTCTATCTTCGTACCGACGAAAAACTTATTTTAGGCACGCTTATTGCATTTTTTGCCGATATTTATCGTCTTTGTCTGGTTGATAACCCGAGCGAACTTGATAACAAGTTTAATTATAAAAACGCCCGCCGACAACTTTATTACAAAAACGAGTTTGTCGGAGTATATTCGAAAAAACAATTCCAAAGTATTTTTGAATATCTGCAAAAAGCCGACAGAGAGTTAAAACGCTCCCCCGTACCCGCTTCTGTTACGCTGACAACTCTTGTTGCAAATCTTCTCAATGTCCGCTGACGGAAATTCTTATTACAAGCATTTATCAAAAAGAGCATTGCAACCGCAATGCCCTTTTTTGTTGTTTATTATTTAATTTTGACCGTGCCGTCGTCGAGGACTTCGACTGTATCTCCGGTTTGAACGGTCTCTAAGAACTCGTCTCCCAAATTATCGATTGCGATAACATTACTGTCTTCCCAGATTTTTGCCAGAACGATACCCGACGCGGCGAGCGAGTCGATTGCTTTTGAAAAGAGGAAACAGGCGGGATTTAAGTCCATTGAACATATAGTCTGAATGACAAGACCGCCGGTGGTTGAGCCGATTGTTATGGGTAAACAAAGGGCTTTTCCTGTGATTTCTTTCTGATAAATATCGGGGTTGCTCTGGTCGGCTGCAATAACAGTTTTTGCGTTATTCAATGCGCTTTTCTGAAATGTGGCAAGTGTATTTACGCCCTGTTTCGATACAACGGCTTCGCCTGTCCAAGTTCCGCCGGTGATGGCACGTCCCTTAAATTCTTTCATATATTTTCTCCTTTGAGCTGACTTTTTATTCAGTTATTGCCTTCAAAATATCTTCATTTTTGAGATATTTGGCAGCGGAATATGTGCGAAGTTTGTTTGAATTTGTGATTATGTTGTGCAGTTTGGTAAGAGGGTTATTTGTGTACATAAGAGGACAAATCGAGGAGACTGTGGCACCTGTGGATATAAGTTTCTGATACTCGGTTGTCTTCTTGAATTTTGCCGCAACATCGGGACTTGTTGTGAAAACAACGGGCATATTGACTTTCTTCTTGCTGTTCTTTTTAAGAGCATCGCAGAGTTTGTTTGTCCAGTTGATAAGCTGTGTATAAGAAAGATGAGGACAGCCGATAAACGCACGATTTGCCTTTGCTTCCGGTTTTTTCCAAATACAGGGATATGACTTGTAAACCCTTTCAAGTTCGGCGTCGTCAATGATGTATTCTTTGGCATTTTCGACTAAAAGTGATTCGCCGAGTTCGACTGCTTCGGGAGTAAGTCCGTCAATATGATAAAGACCGACTGCACCGTTACTTGCTGTGGCTGCACCGAAATCTTTAAGATATGATTTGGTTTCATCATTAAGTTCGTTGCCGATGAATTTGTCAAGACCGTAGACATAGGGGACATCTTCCATAACCTTTATCCCGATTGCAGAACCTAAGATTTGTGCTTCGGGCATCTTTGTTGTTTTTACGATAACTTTCCAAGTGGCTTTTCTGCCTTCATCGGTGAGAAGACCAAATTCCGGAACAGCTCCGATGATTGAACCGAAAAGATCAAGCATACCGGAGTTTCTGTTGCATCTTGCTCCCAATACGGAGTTTGCATAAACAACGGCACTTGACTCCGCCCAAGAGAGAATATCGCCCTTCTTCGGGATATTTCCCACTTCGTCCATATAACATGTGCAGGTAAATGCATTGGAGTCGATAAGACCGACTTTCGTAAGTTGTTGTTCATAGCGTTCCTGTTCACCGTACATTTTTGTGTTGAAAATTAACTTTTCAAGAAAATTACACTTTACGTTTGCGTAGTCGGTGGGACGCGGGTCAACGGTAAAGCCCTCTTCAACATAAAGTCCTTCGTCTATTAACTTGTCCATTGTTTTGAACAGTGGTTTGAGCAGCGGGATACCGAAAGAGGTTACAAGATGTCCTTTGCCGTGCGTTACGGGAACTAAACGCTTTGCTCCGAAAAGGTCGCCGAACATCACAAGCGTTTCCATAACTTGTGCCTTTACGGCACCTTGTTTTCCTTCAAGAATCTCAATCTGTTCGGGATTAAGTTTCATTTTATAATCGTACATATATGCTCTCCTTTGAGATAAAATAGCGATTTTGAAGTCAGAAATTGAAATGAATCCTATAATAGTTGTTTGAAAAATCTTCCATTTTCATCAAGTGTAATATACCAAATTCAGTATAGCATAAATTTACTAAAAAATCAATATAATATGCAAAAATATTTTTTGTAAAAAGTCTTGAAAATTTCTCTTACATATGTTATAATAAAACGAATATATTTATAATCCGGAGAGTATAATGCAGAGAGCAAAAATAAACGAGTTATTTAACAGCAAAGAAAGTTATGCTGATAAGCTTATAACCGTTGCCGGTTGGGTGCGGACTATTCGCGATTCCAAGGCACTCGGATTTATGGCAATAAATGACGGATCATATTTCACAAATCTTCAGATTGTATTTGAAGCCGACAAGATTGATAATTATTCCGAGATTGCACATCTGAATGTCGGTGCAGCTGTTATTGTTACAGGTAAGTTTATTCTGACTCCCGACGCAAACCAGCCGTTTGAAATTAATGCTGACAGTATTCAGATTGAGGGTGAGTCTGCTCCGGATTATCCCCTCCAGAAGAAAAAACACAGTCTTGAATATTTAAGAGAAATCGGACATCTTCGTCCTCGCAGCAATACCTTAGGTGCAGCCTTTCGCGTGCGTTCAGCCGCCGCGTTCGCTATTCACAAGTTCTTTAATGACCGAGGATTTATTTATGCACATACTCCCATAATCTCCGGTTCCGACTGTGAGGGTGCAGGCGAGATGTTTCGAGTTACCAATTTTGATTTGACTGATATTCCCATGAAAGACGGTGCAGTTGATTATTCTCAGGACTTCTTCGGCAAACCCGTATATTTAACCGTTTCCGGTCAACTTCAAGGCGAAATTATGGCTCAGGCTTTCGGAGATATTTATACCTTCGGTCCGACTTTCCGTGCTGAAAAGAGTTATACTCAACGCCACGCCGCAGAATTCTGGATGATTGAGCCGGAAATCGCTTTTGCCGACCTGAATGACGATATGGCATTGGCACAGGATATGATGAAATTCGTTATCGGTTATGTTTTGGACAACTGCAAACCAGAAATTGAGTTTTTCAATAAATTTGTAGACAAAGGACTTCTTGAGCGTCTTGAACATGTAAGGAATTCGGATTTTGCCCGTATTACTTACACCGACGCTGTTGATATTCTGAAAAAGAACAACAATAAGTTTGACTATCCTGTTGAATGGGGCAGCGATTTGCAGACCGAACACGAACGTTATCTGACCGAAGAAGTGTTCAAAAAACCGGTATTTGTTACTGACTATCCGAAAGAGATCAAGGCTTTCTATATGCGTCTGAATGATGACGGAAAGACGGTTGCCGCGATGGACTTGCTTGTTCCGGCTATCGGAGAAATTATCGGCGGAAGCCAGCGTGAAGAAAGATATGATGTGTTGCTTAATCGTATCCGCGAGGCAGGTCTTGACGAAAATGACTATTGGTGGTATCTTGACCTTCGCAAATACGGCGGCACTCACCATGCAGGTTTCGGTCTGGGCTTTGAACGCTTGGTTATGTATCTGACCGGTGTTGCGAATATTCGTGATGTCCTTCCTTTCCCCCGAACTACCGGCAGTGCGGAGTTCTGATCGGAAGTCCAAATTTTTATCACAAAATTTATCTAAAATATACGGAGAAATATATGTTATACAAAGAGTTTAATAAAGAACAGAAACTTGCTTTTTTTAATGAGGCACAGAAAAAATATGATGAATTCAAGGCTCAGGGATTGTCAGTCAACATGGCAAGAGGCAAGCCCTGCAAGGAGCAGCTTGATCTCAGTGATGGAATATTTGATGCAATTTCAAGTTCAGAAGATTGTTTTGATTCGACGGGTCTTGATTTAAGAAATTACGGTGAATTGCTCGGCACTTATGATTGCAGAAAATTATTCGGCGAACTTTTGGGAGTCCCCGCTGAAAATGTGATAGCTTGCGGCTCGGCAAGTCTTACGTTGATGTATGACTATATTTCGCAGTGTATTACTCACGGTGCGGGCTCAACTCCTTGGGGCAAGCTCGACAAGGTGAAATTTATTGCAGTTGTTCCGGGATATGACCGTCATTTCGCCATTGCCGAATATTTCGGAATCGAACTTGTAAATGTCGAGATGCTTGAAGACGGGCCGGACATGAATGCGGTAAACGAACATATCAAAGATGAGAGCGTCAAGGGAATGTTTATTGTTCCGAAATACTCAAATCCGACCGGATATACGATAAGCGAAGAAATTATTGAAAAACTTGCTCAGATGAAACCCGCAGCATCGGATTTTAGAGTAATTTGGGATAATGCATATATATGTCACGATTTTGATATTAACGACGGTGATCCGATTTATAATATTTTCGATTATGCAAAGAAATACGGCACGGAAGATTTATTTATCGAGTTTACATCAACATCAAAGATAACTTTTGCCGGTGCCGGTGTTTCCGCTATTGCGGCAAGTGATGCAAATATCAAAGCTATTTCAAAAAGACTTAATTTTCAGGTTATCAGTTATGATAAAATTAACCAGATTCGTCATGTGAAATACCTTAAAAATGTTGACGGAATAATGGCACAGATGCAAAAGCACGGTGAGATCATGAAACCGAAATTTGATGCCGTACTTGAAATACTTGAAAAAGAACTCGGCGGTCTGGGGATTGCAAAGTGGACTAATCCCAAGGGCGGATATTTCATCAGCCTTGATGTTCTGGAAGGCTCTGCCAAGAGAGTTGGTCAGCTTGCAAAAGAGGCGGGACTTACAATGACAACCGTCGGTGCTACATTCCCTTACGGAATTGACCCGAATGATTCAAATATTCGTATCGCTCCTTCATTCCCGTTAATTGACGAATTGAAGATATGTGCCGAACTTCTTTGTACTTGTATAAAACTTGCAGCAGGTGAGGCAAATGTTTAGAGTCGGACATGGCTATGATGTCCACAAATTAGTCGAAGGTCGGAAATGTATTATTGGCGGAGTAGAAATTCCGTTTGAACTCGGACTTTTGGGGCATAGCGATGCGGATGTATTGTTACACGCAATTTCCGATTCTTTGCTCGGTGCGGCGGCACTCGGAGATATAGGAAAACACTTTCCCGATACCGATCCGAAATACGAAGGTGCCGACAGCTTAAAACTTCTTGAGCAAGTTGTTTTGCTGATAAGCAAGGAAGGCTATGCTGTCGGGAATATAGATGCAACGGTAATTGCACAAAAACCGAAATTATTGCCGTATATTGAAAAGATGCGTGATAATGTCGCAAGAGCATGCAATGTGGATGTTTCTGCCATTAATATTAAAGCTACTACTGAGGAAAAGCTCGGTTTCACCGGCAGGCTTGAGGGTATTTCCGCACATGCAGTGTCGCTTATTGAGAAAATCTGATTTGTTTATTGAAAGCAAGGGAGATTATGGAAAACATTATTAACACTGTCCGTAATTGGCTGATTACGGCTCAAGGAGTTTTCAGCGGATTTGGAATTCTTGATGCTTTGGATGTTATTTTCGTTGCAGTTATTCTTTATTTGATTGTTGTGCAAATTCGCAGAACTCAGTCTCTTCAGATTATGAAGGGTGTGTTGATTGTTATTCTTTGTTACCTTGGCGTCAATCTTTTGGATTTACGTGTAAGTCAGTCGATATTCAGGATCTCAATGTCGAATCTTCTCCTGATTGTCGTTATTTTATTTAACAACGAATTTCGAAGTTTTATATCAAGAGTTGGTCAGGTCAAATTTTCTAACTTGCGAATGTTCGGGAATTTTGCAAATCGGGAACAGGAAATGGTCAACACCATAAATGCAACTGTTCGTGCCTGTGAATCCATGAGTGAAGACAGAATCGGCTCTCTTATAGTATTCCAGAGAAAAGCTCATTTGGGCGATCTGGAGCATACAGGAGTTCCGATAGACGCAATCACGACAACGGAAATGCTTCTGAGCATTTTCTTCCCGGATTTCGCTCTCCACGACGGTGCTATTATTATCCGTGACGGAAAAATAGTTGCTGCCAGATGTGTTGTTCCGCTTAAGACGGACAGAGAGGTCAGTGAAAAAGTCGGCACCCGTCACAGAGCTGCCATGGAAGCTACTCGTGGTTGTGATGCGATTGCTGTTGTTACAAGTGAAGAGACAGGTATTATTTCTATCGCTGAAAACGGTGAGCTTTTCAGAGGTATTACCGATGCCGAACTTCGTGAAAAATTGATGTTATACCTTCTTGAAGAAGACGCAGAGAAGCCGATTGCGACAAAATTCAGAAAAATATTTAAGGGAGGTAAGAAAAATGGATAACGAAGAAGTAAAAATTGTTACGGAAGAATCTTCGGAATCTGATAATTGCTCTGACATTCCCGATAAAAGATTTTTCAAACAGGAAAAGAAAAAAAGAACGCTGTTCGAGCGTTTTATGTATAATAACAAACTTGTATTCCTTGCGGCAGCACTTGTGTCTTTGGGTATCTGGTTTTATATGACGCTATATGCCGGAGATGATGTAATGAGAACGGTAAGTGATGTTCCGATCTCAATTAATTACGAAGACAGCACTCCCGCAAACCTTGGTCTTGAGATGTTCGGTGAAACGAATTTTACATGTAAGGTTACCGTAAAAGGACCGAGATATATGGTAAACGCAGCCGTATTCGGTGTTGATGATTTGACTTGTACGGCGAATATAAACTACGTAAACACAGCAGGACTTGCAACGCTTGATGTAAAAGTTGCTACCAATGACAGCTCAATCAGCGTTGAATCTCAGTCGTTGTCAGTCATCAATGTTTATTTTGATAAGGCAGTTGAAATGGCAATTCCCGTTGAAGCAGTAATTCCTGAAAACTTTGATAGCATTGCCGCAAACGGTTATTTTGCCGATTCTCCGATTTCATCCATAAGCAAAATTACAGTAAACGGACCGCAAACGGAAGTTAATTCGATTGAAAAATTTGTTGCCACAGCCGATTACCAGAAAGACATAACTGAGAATTTAACTGTGGATGCGAAATTGAAGCCGATATTGACCAATCCCATCTCGCTTAAATATACTCAATATGACGACAGCGAAGTTACCGTTACTGTTCCCATCAGAAAGATTATGCTTCTTCCGTCAACCGTTTCCTTTGCATCCGCCGCGTTGAATTATCTTGAAAATGAGCTTGATGTGTCTGTATATCCGTCAAATGTGAGATGTGCGGTTCAGAGTCAAAATGTCGATCTGACAAAATCTCTTGTAGTCGGTATGGTTGATTTTAACGATATTGATAATACGTATAACACATTTACATTTCCTGCATCTGCAATTTCTGATATCAAAATTCTTGATGATATTGAAGAATTTACCGTGAATATTGATTGCAGCAGCTTTGCAAAGAAGGATTTTGAGCTCGCTTTAACAGATGAGAATGTTCAGATAAGCGGAGTTCCCGAGGGCTTTATGGTTGATAATGCTCAGACTGCTCTGACCGTTACTGTAATCGGCCCCGAAGAAGATTTGGAAAAACTTGATTATACGGGAATTTATATAGAATGTGATTTATCGAAAGTCGAGATTGAAGCAGGCAATATTTTTGCCGAGTGTACAGGACAGGTGAAAACAAATACTACCTGCTGGTGCTTTGGGAAATATCAGATTAAACTGAAAGTTATGGCTGCCGAATAAAAACAGAGTAATCGTGGAGGTGGGGAATATGAAAAGGAAATTGTCTTTGATTATATTGACTTTTATTGTTCTTTTCGTATTTGCTTCCTGCGATTTTCAAGGTTTTATGCCTGCGGATAAATTGCTTAAACCTCCTGTTTTAAGTGATGAGCAAGAGCAGATGAAGGCTGCGTTTGAAGCATCAATCAAGGGGGAATACACTTTATTGTACCCGATTGAATCCGATAACGGAAATGCTTTTCGGATGTTTGATATTGATAATGACGGTGATATGGAATGCATCGTCGCCTACCTTGATGGAAATATCGGCAGGGTAAATGTTATTGACAAAGTTCTTGATGAATATGTTTCAGTTGCCGATTTGACCGGTTTTGGTGACGGATTGAACTTCATTGAACTGCTCGATTTTGATAATGACGGAGTCAGTGAAATTTTAATAAATTGGAAAAACAAAGCGGAAGATACTCTTGATGTTATAACTGTTTTCGGTGGATTTTCGAAAGACAGCCTGCCGCTTGGTGCGGTTAAGAATCTTTTTACTACTGATTATTACTTGTTTGATTTTTCTGATGTCGATGACGACGAATCGGATGAGCTTGTGTTTGTATCCAAAAATGAAAATGAGAAAAAAATCGCGAGAATTATTGATTACAACTCTCAGACGCAGTCATTTTCCTGTATTGCAGAAACCGAAATAAATCAAGATGCATCTGCATTTTTGCAGATAATATCCGATAGCTTTAATGATACTGTAAGGTATTATATTGATGAGGCGGTCGGCGAAGGGAAAATCGCTACTGAAATACTGTTATTCAATAAAAATAGCGAAAAGTTTTTACCTGTTTTTGAAACGATTGACAAGACCGTCCGTAATGAAGATTTACTCTGCAATGATATTGATGGCGACGGATTTATCGAGATAATGATTCAGACTGATTTTTCCGGCGGAAAGCTTATAGGCAAAGCAGGCGAAAAGGAAATAAGTCTTTCGAGAGTAATGAAAATTGAAAATGAGAACTTGGTCTGTATTTCGCAGCTTATCGATATGGGTTTTTCTTATACAATTGACATTTATGACGAATGGCTTGATAAGGTTACCGTAAACGCAAATTATGATAATCAGTCTGCGAATTTTTATGAATATCATTTGGAAACCGATTCAACGGGATTGAGGCTGTTTTCAATTCGTATGACTGATACAGACACTGCACCTTTGCCGCTCGAATTTGAGCTGGGGAAGGATGCCGAACATGTATATTATTGCGAAATATCCGTCGATGGTAAGGATTTTGGAATTACCGAGGAAATGATAAAATCTGCATTTGTAATGAGGTGATATTAATGAAAAGAATACTGGTTGCAGAAGATGAACAGAATATCCGACAGATGCTGGTGTTGAACCTTAATCGTGCAGGCTATGAAGTTGTTGAAGCCGATAACGGTACGGTGGCGCTTGAAAAATATGATAAACACAAAGGCAATTTTGATATTGCACTTCTGGACATAAAGATGCCGGGTATTGATGGCATTGAACTTTGCAAAATGCTCCGTGAAAAGAGCGATACTTTAGGAATAATAATGCTGACCGCAAAGGGTACGGAAAGTGATAAGATTGTCGGATTAAATACCGGTGCGGATGACTATATTACCAAACCATTCTCCGTTACTGAGCTTTTGGCTCGTATAGATTCCGTATACCGCAGAGTAAAATTAAGTAAAGGTTCAGCCACAAGCTCGGGTGGCACGGAAAAACTTATACACGGAAAATTCGCATTGAATCTGAGAACACGAAACCTTGAATTTGATGACAAGGATGTTGAACTTACACAGACCGAATTTCGTATTGTTCAGGCTTTTTTCGAGGCTCCCGACAACACGATTTCACGAAACGATTTGCTTACGAAAGTATGGGGTGAAAACTTCTACGGCGACGACAAGGTTGTTGATGTGAATATTCGGCGATTAAGAATGAAAATTGAACCCGATCCTTCAAAACCGCAGTTTATTGTGACAGTTTGGGGTTTGGGATACAGATTTAACTGATAGAAAGGAGCCGGGTTATGAGAAAACGCAGTTTAACTGAAAGATGGCTCGGTAATTCCTTTTTTGTTACGTCTGCTATAACACTTGTTGTTGTCGTTGCAGTTGCATTTTTTATACATTCGTCATATTATGATGCTGCTGAGCTTGCGTTAAAAAGCCATGCACAAAGCAACAGTCTGACCACTTTTTTTGCTCAATATATCAATAACGACAAGGAAGTTTTCCACGAGAAAGCAATTGAATATCTTGACAGCTTTACGGACAAATCCCGTATTGAAGTATGGGTGATTGACCAGGATGGAAAAGTTGTTGCGACAAGCAGCGGTTTTGATGCTGCCGAAATTCCTGAATATAAAACCGCAATCGAAACTAATTCAAATGCTCTGTGGTTAGGTAAATCGGCAAGCGGGGAAAAGATAATGGCACTTACAGCTCCGCTTTTGAGCAATACCGGATACAGCGGTGCGGCGGTACGGTATATCACTTCACTCGCCGAGCTTGACCAACAGTTCGTTCAGGTTATCCTGCTTTTGTTTTTGATATACATTATCATAAATGCTCTCGTTGCATCCTCCGGTCTCTTCTTCATTCGTTCAATCGTTAAACCCGTCGAGCAGGTTGCAAAGAGTGCAAAGACCGTTGCGGCAGGTAATTATAAGACGTATATCAAGGTGGATTCACGATACAGCGATGAGGTTTCGGATTTATGTCATACTTTCAATGAGATGATTGAAGCTATCGGAGAATATGACCAGATGAAAACTGACTTTATGTCAACTGTATCTCATGAATTACGAACACCGCTTACCGCCATTCGCGGTTGGTCGGAGACGGTTTCGGCTTGTCCCGAAGATGAAGAAACTGTCCGTTATGCGATTGATATTATTCTTAAAGAAACGCAAAATCTTAATATGATAGTTGAGGATTTGCTCGATTTTTCCCGTATTGACGGCGGTAGGATGAAGTTGAAACTTGAACGACTTGATGGGGTTGCTGAACTTACAGATGCAGTATCAACCTATGTTCATAAGGCAGAGAACAAGAATCTTAAACTGATTTACGAAGAAAACGATATTGTCGCTCCGATTTTTGCAGATGCTTTGAGAATACGACAGGTGTTTGCCAATATCATTGACAATGCGATTAAATATACAGATGAGGGAACGATAACGGTATCGGGAGATGTAATTGATGATGAATTTGTTGTATCTGTCATTGATACCGGCTGCGGAATCGCTGCAGATGCTTTGCCGAGAATCAAAGAGAAGTTTTATAAGGCAAATATGAACAAGAAAGGCTCCGGTATCGGTTTGGCAGTAAGTGATGAGATTGTCAAGATGCATGACGGCAGACTGACAGTTGAAAGCGAAATTGATGTCGGCACAACGGTAAAGGTCTATATCCCCTTATCGAAACAGTAAAGGAAATCTTATGTCTAAAAATAAAAATTGTAAAATAGCATCCGTCGGCGGTCAGGCATTGCTGGAAGGCATTATGATGCAAGCTCCCGAAGGAGCTGCCATAGCGGTTCGCAGAACAGACGGAAAAATTGTTGCAATACCCAAAGAGGTAAAGCACATTCGGGATAAATTCAAGCCTTTCGGTTTTCCCGTTATCCGCGGTGTCGTAAATTTCATCGAATCAATGATATTCGGCTACAAATGCATGATGGAATCAGCCGAACTTTCGGGACAACTTGAAGTTGAAGAATCCGAAGAAAATATGGGAAAGATTGATAAATGGCTGTCCAAACACTTCGGACCGAAGATGGTTGCCGTGGTCGGAGCAATCGGAATGATTTTGGGTCTCGGGCTTGCAATGTTCCTCTTTATGTGGCTTCCCGCATTCTTGACCGACTTGATTTTGCCCGGTGAACATCTCCAGAACTTTCATCCGATTTGTGAAGGTATAATGAGAATAGTCATATTCATTTTATATGTTACAATTGTCGGTATGCAGAAGGATATAAAACGCACATTTATGTATCATGGCAGTGAACACAAAAGTATATTCTGTCTTGAAAAGGATATGCCTCTGACCGTTGAAAATGTTAAGAAAAATAAGCGTTTTCATCCTCGTTGCGGTACAAGTTTCATTTTTGTAGTATTGATATTAAGCATATTGATTTCTTCGGTTCTCGTCCTTATTTTCCCCGACATCGGTTCAAATCGTGCACTTTGGGTGCTTATCAAGATGGGTATTGCTCCGCTGGTTATGGGAATCGGATATGAATTTATCAAATATGCGGGCAAACATGATAATATTCTGACAAAAATTCTTTCAGCACCGGGACTTTGGATGCAGAGAATTACCACCAAAGAGCCTGACGATGATATTATTGAAGTCGGTATTACCGCTTTGGTTGCCGCTATGCACGGTATCGACAGCGAGGAATTTAAGAATTTGCCGTTTGATATTGATTTCGAGGCTTGCGGAAAAATGCCTGAAGAGAAAAATGAGAATAATTGATGCTCAAAAAATAGTTGAAGAACGTCTTAGTAATGCCGGCATTGAAGATGTCAGAGTCAACAGTCGTCGTATCATTTGCAAGGTTCTTGGCTTGAGCTTAACAGAACTTTTGCTTCACAAGACCGATGAGATTTCCGAAAGTGATTTTGCTGCGATTTCAGATATGACAGACAGACGAGCAAATCGTGAGCCGCTTCAATATATTTTAGGTTCATGGGAATTTTGCGGGTTTGAGTTTAAAGTCGGCAAAGGGGTTTTGATTCCTCGCGAGGAGACTGAATTTATTGTTGAATTTGCACTTGCAAATATTCCAGAAGATGCCGAATGCAATATTTTGGACTTATGTTCCGGAAGCGGTTGTATCGGTTTGACCATAGCAAAAAAACGACCGAAATGCAGGCTGTATTTGCTTGAAAAAAGTGATGAAGCAATAAAATATATTCAAGAAAACGTTAAAAATCTTGAACTTACCAATATTACTATTTTGCATGAAGATATGTTCGAGTTTGAGAGTGGTATGAAATTTGCTGCCATACTTTCAAACCCTCCGTATATTGAAAGTGATGAGATAAAATCACTTCAGGCGGAAGTTAAAAAAGAGCCTGCTATGGCTCTTGACGGCGGAACAGACGGACTTGATTTCTATCGTCATATCGCCGATAAATATTTCGATTATCTGAAACAGGGAGGCTTTGTTGTCGTTGAATCAGGCGAAGAACAACCCCCGAAGATAGCCGAAATGTTTGAAAAATTAAAAAATATACAAATCCATGATGACTGTTTTGGTGTTGAAAGATTTGTCAGCGGAGAGAAGAAATAATGAGTTTAATCCAAAGTTTAATGAGTGGAAAGTGGATAGAATTTGCGGTAATGCTTTCAGTAAAAGTATTTACCTGTTTCTGTGTTTTACCCGTCCACGAATATGCACATGCTTGGATGGCAACACGTTTGGGTGACAACACTGCAAGACTTTCAGGCAGACTGACCCTCAATCCGATGGCACATCTGAGTCCTATGGGTACAATAATGATGTTTCTTTTCGGTTTCGGTTACGCAAAACCCGTCCCCGTAAATATCAGGAATTTCAAAAATCGGAAACGTGATTTTGCGTTGACCGCACTTGCAGGTCCCGTATCTAATTTGTTGATGGCACTTATATATGGTTTTATAGCAAATCTTTTTATATATTTTGATACAGGAACAAGCTCCATTCTCCATATTGCTATTTTGTTTATGCAATATGCGGCAATGATAAACGTTTATCTGGCGGTATTTAATCTTATTCCCATACCTCCGCTTGACGGTTCCCGAATTTTAACCGCCGTCTTACCGGATCATATTTATTACAAGATTATGCAGTATGAACGTTTTATTATGATTGGGTTGATAGTACTTTTATTTTCAAGAGTTTTGTATATACCGCTTGATTGGCTCTCTTCCTATGTGCTTAAATTCATTATGTGGTTTACGGGACTTATATTTACTGTGTTTTAGCAAATGGAAATAAATTATAAAATAGAGGTGTTTGAAGGACCCTTAGACCTTCTGTTGCACCTTATATCAAAGCATAAACTCAATATTTACGACATCCCGATATTTGAGCTGGTCGAACAGTATACAAGTTATGTTCGTCAGATGGAAGAAGAAAATCTTGATGTTGCTTCCGATTTTTTGGAAATGGCTGCTCGCTTGGTACATATAAAAACCGTGTCATTGTTGCCGTCTGAAAAGGAAGATGCGGAAGAGCTTAAAAGGGAACTTACCGGTGAGCTTCTGGAGTATCGTGACTGCAAGATCATTGCATCGAAACTTGCAAAACAGACAGGTGGTTTTGATAAAAATGTCCGTGTGCCTGCAAAGCTTGATATTCCCGTTTCACCGTATAATCGTTTGCATGACATTCTTGAAATATATCGTGCATATATCAATGCTGCAGGCAAGCGGCTGAGAAAACTTCCTCCCCCCGTATCCGCTTTTGCGGGTATTGTCGCACATAAAATCGTGAGCGTCCATTCAAGAATTACCGGACTTCTGGAGCTTCTTTCAATAGGAAGAAAACAGCGGTTTTCAACATTGTTTGAAAATGCTGAGAGCCGATCTGAATTGGTTGCCACTTTCCTTGCCGTATTGGAGCTGACGAAAGCTAAACGAGTTCGTATTGATGGTGATGGGGATGACTGTGAAATTGAACTCATATCAAGCGAAGAGGGGGAATATGTGCTTGAATTTGAATGATATACAAAGTGCTGTCGAAGCAATATTATTTGCTGCCGGAGAGCCTGTTGAGGCTGAAAGAATATGCGAAGTGCTTGAAATAGATATTGACCGGCTGGCTGCCGAAATTATCGACCTACAAGCTAAACTTCAGAAGATGAATTCCGGTATTGAAATAGTCAGACTCGGAAATCAATATCAGATATGTACCCGTGAAAAATATTCCGAACCGATATTGGCGGTGATGGATAAAAAACGTAACACGCCGCTTTCCCAAGCTGCATTCGAGGTGCTTGCGATTGTCGCATACAACCAGCCCGTCACCAAAGCGTTTATTGAACAGATACGAGGGGTTGACTGTACAAGTGTTATAAGTACGCTTTGTGCAAAAGAGCTTATTGAGGAGGCGGGACGACTTGAGTTGCCCGGCAGACCTTTGATATATAAGACTACTTCGAATTTTCTCCGATGTTTCGGTCTTTCAGATTTGACCGAACTTCCGGAAATCCCCGAAAATGTTGATAACGAGATTCCGCCTTCTGAACTTGATCAGATTGAAGGGCAGATTTCGATGCTTGATGAGGAGGTGTAATATTGATATTTCTATACATACTGCTCGGCATTATTGCGTTTTTCGTTACACTGTTCAGCATAAAAGCGAGCATTGCAGTGTCGTATAAAGAAGATTTATGGCACGCAGATGTTCGTTGGCTGTTTCTTAAGCTGAGTATTCTTCCCTATGAAAAGAAAGAGAAGAAGAAAAAGAAGCCCAAAAAAGAGCCGAAAAAAGAGGAGCCTCCGCAAGAGGAGAAACCTGCCGAAGAAAAACCGAAAAAGAAGGGCAAAAACCCGTTCAAGACATTTTATAAAAACAAGGGTGTTGACGGTGTCGTTGAACTTTTAAGCAATACCGTATCAGCTTTGGGCGGAATGTTCGGGAAAATTCTTCGCGGGTTTACTATAAACGAACTTTTCCTTGATTACACCGTGTCTGGCAACGATGCTGCTGTTTGTGCAATAAACTATGGTGAGCGTTGCAGTCAGATATGGCCGCTTCTCGGTTATATCTGTTCGTGTATGAAGGTCAGAAAATATGATGCAAACATTGAACCGGATTTTCTTGCCGACAAAGATACAATTGAGTTTTCAACCAAAATATCAGTCAGACCGATTACTCTTACAAATGCTGTGGTAATATTACTTGGAAAACTCATAAAAAATGTTGTAATAAAGTTCCTCGCGGGAATGAAAACAAAAACGAAAACGAAAACAAAATCAAACTAAAACTAAAACTAAAACTAAAACTAAAACAGTTAATTTACTCTAAGGAGATATAATAATGGAAAAACAATCTGTATCTGTAATTTTAGCAACAACTATCGAAAAAGTCCGTGATTTAGTTGACGTATCAACCATCATCGGCGATCCCATCCATTTGTCCGACACCTTAACCATCATCCCGATTTCAAAAGTTACCTACGGTTTTGCAAGCGGCGGTTCCGATTTCCCTTCAAAGAGCAATAAGGATATCTTTGGCGGCGGTGGCGGTGCCGGCGTTACAATTAATCCAGTTGCTTTCTTGATTATTAATGAAGGTCAGGTTACCATCAAGCATATTACTGCTAATGATAATGCTGCTGAACGTGTTGTAAATCTTATTCCCGAAATGTTTGACAAGGTTGAAGGTGTTGTCAGCAAGTTTGTTAAGCCTCAGGCTGAAGAAACTTCTGCTGAAAATGCCGTTGAATAATGGCAGTTGAGAGATTACAGAAGTATCTTGCCTCATGTGGTATCGCTTCTCGCCGTAAGGCTGAGGAGCTTATCGCACGAGGAGACGTAAAAGTCAATGGCAGAGTTGCAAGGATTGGAGACAAGGTAGACACCAATAAAGATATTGTGCATGTGGCAGGCAGACGTTTGGATGTTCAAAGGCAGAATGTATATTTAATGCTTAACAAACCTCGTGGTGTCGTCACTACTATGTCCGATGAAATGGGCAGACGTTGTGTTGCCGAACTTGTTTCCGATATTGATACCCGCGTATATCCCGTCGGTCGTTTGGATAAGGACTCCGAAGGTCTTTTGATTATGACCAATGACGGCAGACTTTCTAACGCATTGATGCATCCGTCCACTCATGTGCCGAAAACATATCGTGTTACAGTAAGAGCAAAGGTTACCGAAGATATGCTTGTAACTCTGTCTACCGGCGTTGTTATTGAAGGTAAAAAAACCTTACCCGCAAGTGTTCGTGTGTTGGTTGAAGAACCTGAACGCACGGTTTTGGAGTTCGTCCTGAAAGAAGGCAAAAATCGCCAGATTCGGAAAATGCTTGAGGCAGTCGGTATTGCCGAAATAGCGAAATTAAAGCGTATCAAAATCGGGCCGCTTGTATTGGGCAATCTTAAATATGGTGCATATCGTCAACTTACAAAAGAAGAAGTTAACGCTTTGAAACGAGTAGCGGGATTGATTAAAAAATAAGTCAGCACATCGTGTTGTAAATCCAATATTCCGCGAAAATACAGCGGTTTTATATGCACTGAATTTAATATTTAGCAGGAGTATTATGATAAAAAGCATGACCGGATACGGCAGAGCGTCTGATATACAAGATGGTTTGTCGGTTAATATTGAAATAAAGAGCGTAAACAGTCGGTCGATAGATTTGTCGACTAAGTTATATCGCACATATTCTTTTCTTGAAGAGAACATAAATGGACATATCAGAAGTCGGATTGCACGCGGTAAAGTTGATTGTTTTGTAAATATCGAAAAGATTACCGGAGATAGTGTAAGTATATCAATCAACGAAGGTTATACTGACAGTTATATTGAAGCACTTAAGTTGTTAGCGGATAAATACGGACTTAAAAATGATGTCAAAGTCTCAACTCTGGTTCAAAATTCTGATATATTTATCATAAATAAAGCGGATGATGACGAGGAAGCCATTTGGAATGTCGTCAGACCGGTGCTTGACAGTGCACTTGATGCTTTCATAATTTCCCGTGAAACCGAAGGTGAAAAACTTAAAGCTGATTTAATTGAAAAACTTGAGGCTATTGAAATTCAGGTTGGTCGTACCGAGAGCCTGTCCACTCTTTGTGCGGTTGAACGCAGAGAGAAGCTTGAAAGCCGGATCCGCACATTGCTTGCTGATGTTCAGATTGATGAAAATAGGCTTTTGACCGAGGTCGCAATCATTGCCGACAAGGTTTCGATTGATGAGGAAATCGTGCGTTTACGCAGTCATTTGACCGAGTTTAGAGCTCAGCTTGATTCAGATGAGCCCGTTGGCAGAAACCTTGATTTCCGGACTCAGGAAATCAACCGTGAAGCGAATACGATAGGTTCAAAAGCTCAGAATATTGAAATTGCCAACGCTGTAATTGCAATCAAGGGCGAGGTTGAGAAGATTCGTGAGCAGGTTCAGAATATCGAGTAGAGGTAGAAAATGAAACTGATAAATATTGGTTTTGGTAATATGCTCAATGCCGACAGAATATTATGCATAATCAGTCCCGATGCTGCACCAACCAAACGAATGATACAAGACAGTAAGGAAAAAGGCACACTTATCGATGCTACTGCAGGCAGAAAAACGAAGGCAGTAATTGTTACCGACTGTGAAAGCTTGATATTGTCTTATTTGACCGGCGAAACGCTCGCGGCAAGAGTATCACAGAATAATACAGAATAACACTGAAAAGGATTAGTAAGATGATACATGAAGCATCTCCAATCGTAATATCGGGACCATCCGGTTGCGGTAAAGATACTATCGTTACGAAACTTCGTGAAATGGATGAACATATTTCTTTGGCTGTTTCTGCAACTACCAGAGCACCCAGAGGGGAAGAAGTGGACGGGTTGGACTATTATTTTCTTTCCCGTGAAGAGTTTGAAAAGCGGATTGAAAATGACGAATTTATCGAATATGTCCAGTATAACGATAATTATTACGGGACACTTCGTTCCGAACTTACCCGTCTTGCCAATGAAGGAAAGAAATGTGTTTTGGTTATCGAAGTAAAGGGGGCAGCGAACATTATTGCAAGATACCCCGATTGTTTGTCGATATTTGTTATGCCTCCGTCAATGGATGAGCTTGACAGACGACTTCACAAGAGAGCCAGCGAAACCGAAGATGAGATACGAAAACGCTTGAGGATTGCTTTGGATGAAATCAAAAGAGCCGGGCAATATAAACATGTTGTTGTCAATGACGATCTTGATGCCACTATCGAAGAAATACATAAATTAATTGTTGGAGGATAATAATGTTAATTCCTGATTATAATGAAGTTTTGAATGAAAATATAAATCGGTTTGCTTTTACCGCCGGTGTTGCTAAGATTGCCGGTATAATCAACAATCAGGTTTTAGAACAGCTTAAAGAAGAAGCAGAAGCGGTAAAAAGAGGCAAAACCGTTGACCGATCTGATGAGTTTCAGGAAATTTTAGATGAAAAACCGGTTACCCTTGCTATTGAAAAACTCATTTCCGGTCGTAATGAACTCGTGATGCCCGACTAAGAAAAAACATGTTAATTGCAAAAATCGCACTTGAAAAGACGACGATCGTGTTTGACATGCTCTATTCCTATGTCGTACCTTCAGACTGCGGTTTTATTGCAAAGGGTATGCGTGTTCTGGTGCCTTTCGGTCGCGGAAATACACAAAGGCAGGGAATAGTTTTTGAGCTTTGCGAATCAGATGATACGGAAGAATTAAAGTATATCGAACATATACTTGATGAAAAAGCCGTACTTTCAGACGAGATGCTTTTGCTTTCAAAATGGCTTGCTGAACGTACTTTCTGCACTTTATATGAAGCTGCCAAAGCGATGCTCCCGACAGGGCTTATGTTCAGATCGGACGGCAAGAGGCGGGTTGGTGACGCAAAAGTTAAAACGGCAGTATTAAATGTTCCCGATGAAGAATTTGATGATATAGTGCCGACACTTACTGAGAAACAGCAGAGTGTTATGAATGTTCTTCGGGATATGGATGCGGCGGCAATAAAAGAGATTTGCTATTTTACCGGTGTTGGCGAGGATGTTGTTAAACGTCTTGCAAAAAAGGGATTGCTTACTTTGGTCGACGAGGAGATATATCGCAGACCTTATATACGTGAAGTTAGCCCTGTCCGTGATGAAATTGTTTTTACCGAAGAACAGAATGCTGCGTATACCGCTTTTTCGGATGATATGAAAAAAGAAAACGGTGGTGCCGGACTTTTGTTCGGTGTTACCGGAAGCGGCAAGACGAAAGTTTATATGAAACTTATCGATGATTGTCTTGATAAGGGTCAGAGTTGTATCCTGATGGTTCCCGAAATATCATTGACTCCGCAGGCTCTTTCCATATTTTATTCCCGATATGGCGATACCGTTGCTGTTGTTCACTCCGCTCTTTCGATGGGTGAGAGGCTTGACGAATTTAAGCGAATTCAAAGCGGAGAAGCTCGACTTGTAATTGGCACTCGTTCTGCGGTATTTTCTCCGGTACAAAATCTTAAACTGATTATTATCGACGAGGAGCAGGAACATACCTATAAATCCGAGCGTTCTCCGAGATATGATGCGAGACAGGTTGCAAATTTTCGTTCAGCATATAATAAAGGTTATACTCTTCTGGTTTCTGCAACTCCTTCGATTGAGACGTATACTATTGCAAAAAGCGGGAAATATACATTAGCAAAGCTTGAAAATCGCTATGGCTCGGCTGTTTTGCCGAGAGTTCTGACAGTCGATATGAGTCAGAAATTTGAACTTATTTCCAATGCGATAAGTCAGGAGATGGCAGAGGCATTAAAAGAGAATCTGGATAAGGGGCAACAGTCACTTTTATTGTTAAATCGCAGAGGATTTAATACTTTCATCGCTTGCACATCCTGTAAGCATGTTGTTACTTGTAAAAATTGCAGCATTTCACTCACTTATCACAGTGCAAATAACCGTTTGCTTTGTCATTATTGCGGTTATTCACAAACTGTCCCCGAAAACTGTTCCGAATGCAATGAAAAGACCGTTCGATATTCAGGTTTCGGTACACAGCGAATTGAAGAAGAATTAAAAATGATGCTTCCTGATGCTCGGATTCTTCGTATGGATGCCGATACGACAATGGCAAAATTTTCTCACGAAAAAAAATTAAAACAATTTCACGATGGGGAATATGATATTCTTTTAGGCACTCAGATGGTTGCAAAAGGACTAGATTTCCCTAACGTTACATTTGTAGGTGTCGTTTCCGTCGACAGTCAGCTTTATAACGACGATTACCGCAGCATGGAACAGACATTCGCTCTTCTGATGCAGGTTGTCGGTCGTTCCGGACGAGGCGAGATTAAGGGTACTGCGATGATTCAGACCATTCAGCCCGAAAGTGATATTATCCGTCTGGCTGCCGCACAGGATTATGAAACTTATTACGATATGGAAATGGCAATCAGGAAGACAATGATTTATCCTCCGTATTGTGATCTTTGTACCATAAGTTTAAGTGGTAAAGATGAACGGCAGGTTGTCGAAGCTTCTAAAAAGTGGTTCGATTTACTTGTCGAAAAGAATAAAGGGGAATATTCCGATTCGGGAATTATCGTTTTAGGACCTGCTCCCGCGAGAATATTAAAAATGGGCAATAAATATCATTATCGTCTGATTATTAAATGTAAGAATACCACTCGTTTTCGTGATATGATTCGTGCCGTTGTGTATGATTTTGCGAAAGTGAGAGAATATAAAGATATAAACGTTACGATAGAATGAGGTCAAAATGGCAGTAAGAAATATTTTAACTGATAACGAACCTTTACTCCGGAAAAAGAGCCGTGTTGTCGAAAAATTTGACGACAGATTACATGCTTTGCTTGACGACATGAAAGATACTTTAAGATCTGTCGGCGGTGTCGGTCTTGCTGCTCCGCAGGTCGGAATATTAAAGCGGGTTGTTATTGTTGATTTTGAAGAAGATAATATTTTTATGGAGCTTGTCAACCCTGAAATTACAGAAAGCAGAGGTTCGCAATGTGAGGTTGAAGCCTGTCTTTCAGTTCCGCTTCGACAAGGCAAAGTTATTCGTCCCGCAAAGGTTGTTGTAAAAGCTCAGGACAGATTCGGTGAATGGCACGAATATGAAGGAGAAGACCTTTTGGCACGTTGTTTTTGCCATGAACTCGACCATCTTGACGGTGTTTTATATATTGACAAGATTGCTCCCGGAGAGGAAATTACATATACTGAATATGATTTCGGTGATGAAGAATGAAAATAGTATTTATGGGTACTCCGGATTTTGCCGTTCCGTGTCTTGACGCTCTTATCAAAGCCGGTCATGAAATTTTATGTGTGGTAACTCAGCCTGACAAGCCGCAGGGCAGGAAACAGATATTGACCGCACCACCCGTAAAGGAATTGGCTTTACAAAACGGACTTGCTGTATTTCAACCCGAAAAGATGAAGACCGATGAGACATACGAAGAATTAAAGCAATATGATGCTGACTTTTTTGTTGTTGTTGCATACGGAAAAATTCTTCCCAAACGCATTTTGGATTTGCCGAAATATGCTTGCATAAACGTTCACGGTTCACTTTTGCCTAAATACAGAGGTGCCGCTCCGATACAGTGGGCAGTTATCAACGGAGAGACCGAAACCGGCGTAACCACAATGCTTATGAACGAAGGACTTGATACCGGAGATATGCTCATGACATTGAAAACTCCGATTGAAAAGTCAGAAACTGCCGGCGAACTTTTTGACAGATTGGCAAAATTATCTCCCGCTCTTCTTTTGGAAACCTTGGAGAAATATGCATCGGGTGAGATTAAACCCATACCGCAAAATCACGATGAGGCTACCTTTGCACCACCGTTATCAAAAGATATGGCAGTTCTTGATTGGTCTTTGTCAAGCGAAACACTTTACAACCATATTCGGGGACTTAATCCATGGCCTGTCGCAATAGGTGATATAAACGGAAACAAATTAAAGATTTTCAGCAGTGAATTGATTGATATAACGAGCGAAAAACCTTTCGGAACAGCCTATGCCGAGGACGGCAAAATTGCAGTCGTTTGCGGTGATGCGAAGGTGTTATATCTGACTGAGATTCAGTTCCCCGGTTCAAAAAGGATGAAAACAGTTGACTTCCTGCGAGGTCGATCAATATGAAAGAGAGGATAATATGCCTGATTCAACATATTTATATTTAGTATTGGTTCTGCCTGCGTTCATTATTTCGCTGATAGCACAGGCTATGGTCAAGTCGCAGTACAGAAAATATTCAAGGGTTGCAAGCCGTTCCGGATATACCGGAGCATCTGCTGCTCAGGCACTGCTTTATGCACACGGCATTACGGATGTGTCTATCGTTCAGGGCAGAGGCACATTGTCCGACCATTTCAACCCGAGAACAAACACAATAAGCTTGTCACAGGGAGTATTTAATTCAAACTCCATTGCGGCAATCGGAATAGCTTGTCACGAGGCAGGACATGCAGTTCAACACGCAACGGGATATATGCCGATAAAAGTCAGAAACGCATTTGTTCCCGTATGCACATTCGCATCCTATGCGGGAATACCGCTTGCACTTATCGGATATTGGCTCGGTTTGGGTTCTTTGGTATATATCGGTCTGGGGCTTTATGCTGCAATATTACTTTTCCAATTATTGACTCTCCCCGTTGAATTAAATGCAAGCTCAAGGGCGATTGCAATTATTGAAGATAAAGGAATGTTGCGTGAAAATGAGCTTGTAGGAGCGAAAAAAGTGCTTCGTGCAGCCGCAATGACCTATGTTGCATCACTTTTGGTAACGCTTGCAAACTTACTTCGCTTTATTTCCCTATTTACCGGGAGGCGTAGGCGTTGACACCTGCAAGAAATGCTGCATACAGAATACTCTATGATGTGTTTTCAAACGGTGCATATTCAAATATAGCAATTGATGAATATCTGCAAAAAAACAATTTGGATAATCGTGATTCGGCTCTTGCAGTTGCTCTTGTAAATACTGTCATTGAGCGAAAAATCACGCTTGAATACAACTTAAAATTGTATCTTTCACAGTCGATAAAGAAATTAAATCCGACGGTTTATATCGCACTTATGCTCGGTTCGGCACAAATTTTGTTCTTTGATAAAATCCCCGATTCAGCCGCCGTAAATGAAAGCGTTGAGCTTGTACGAAAAAATAAATGTCAGTTTGCTACAGGTTTGGTCAATGCGGTATTACGTAAAATTTCTGCTGCGGGTTTAATTTTGCCGACGGAAAATGCCGATGAATATTTGAGTGTAAAATACTCATTTCCACTTGATTTTGTTGATATGCTTATTGATCGTTTCGGCAGAGAATCGGCAATAAGTTTTATGGAGAATACTCTTGAAAACACAGCAATAATTTGCCGGTTAAATACGCTTAAAGCCGACTCCAAAGGGCTTTGTGATGCACTTGAGAAAGATGACGCGAGAGTTACATTTATTGATGAAAAAGCATTTATCTTGGAAAGTGAAAAAGCACTAAACAACGTGTCGGCATTTAATGACGGACTGTTTTTCGTTCAGGATATTTCTTCACAAAAATGTGCAGATATTTTGGATGCAAAAGCCGGCGAAACCGTTTTGGATGTGTGTGCAGCTCCCGGCGGAAAGAGTTTTTCCTGTGCGATAAATATGAACAACGAGGGAATTGTTTACTCCTGCGATATTCATGAACACAAACTCAGACTTATTGAAAATATGGCTGAACGGTTGGGAATTTCGATAATAAAGACCGAACTTGCCGATGGTACGGACAAAGCCGTTACATATCCGGAATGTGACAGGGTACTATGTGATGTGCCTTGTTCGGGACTTGGTGTAGTCGGAAAGAAACCGGAGATCAAATATAAAGATTTTGCCGAGTTTGAAGGGCTTTCCAAAATACAATACTCGATATTGCAAAATGCTTCTCGATTTGTCAGAGCGGACGGAGTGTTGATATATTCAACCTGTACGATAAGACGGGAAGAAAATGAAGAGATAGTCGAGAAGTTTATTAAAAACAATGATAAGTTTATGCTTGAATATGAAGAAACATTGTTGCCTGATAAAAATGGCAGTGACGGCTTTTTTATAGCAAAGCTTATCTGTAAGGACAAAAATGACTGAAAAAACAGATATTAAATCCCTTACGCTTGATGAATTGACTGAGAGTGTAACCAAAATGGGATTGCCGAAATTCAGAGCAAGTCAGATATATAGCTGGCTGCACAAGTCATTTGTTACAGAATTTGATGAGATGACAAACATTCCAGTTTCTCTACGTCAAAAATTAGATTACAGTTTTGTTATTTTTAATTGTGCTATTGAAAAAAAGTTGGTTTCGCAGTATGATGGTACTGTTAAATATCTTCTGAGGCTTAACGACGGTGAGTTTGTCGAGACGGTAGTAATGCGATATAAGTATGGTCTTTCGATATGTGTGTCAACACAAGTCGGCTGCAAAATGGGATGTAAATTCTGTGCATCAACGCTTGGCGGCTGTGTTAGGAATCTGACCGCATCGGAAATACTTTCGCAAGTATACACTGCTCAGAAAGATTTGGAAGAGCGTATATCACATGTTGTCCTGATGGGCATGGGTGAACCGCTTGACAATTATAAAAATGTAACAAAGTTTTTACGGCTTGTAAGTGACGAAAACGGAATAAATATCGGTATGCGAAATATTACACTTTCGACCTGTGGGCTTGTCCCGAAAATTTACGATTTGATTGAAGAAGAACTCCAGCTTACTTTATCAATCAGTTTACACGCACCGAATGACGGTATTCGGAATAAGATAATGCCGATAAATCACAGATATAAAATAAGCGAGCTGTTGAAAACGTGTCGGGATTATACAAAGGCAACCAATCGCCGGATATCCTTCGAATATTCACTTATAAGCGGTGTGAATGACAGCGATGAATGTGCAAGAGAACTGTCGTTAATATTAAAAGGTATGCTTGCTCATGTAAATTTAATTCCCGTAAACGAAGTTGATGAAACAAATATGAAACGCAGCTCCGATTCGCGAGTAAAATCGTTTCAAAACATATTAGTCAAAAACGGAATAAATGCAACAATACGACGAACACTCGGAAATGACATAAATGCATCTTGCGGTCAATTAAGACGAGCAAGTGAAAAGGGAGGTCAAACGATATGAATGTAGTAGGAAAAACCGATGTAGGTTTAGTCCGAGAAATCAATGAAGACTATTTTTCCGTAACGGATTGTGCCGGGGGGAAATTATGTGTGCTTTGTGACGGTATGGGCGGTCACAATGCGGGAGAAGTTGCAAGCAAGATTGCAGCTGAAACGATTTCCGGCTACCTTGTCGAGAATCTTGCTCAAAATATGTCCGATGATGATATTGCAACACACTTTGATAATGCTATTAAAAAAGCAAATGACGAAGTTTTAAAGGTTGCCGATTTAAATCCGCAGAATGAAGGCATGGGAACAACCGTTGTTATAGCATTGTTCGTTGACAATGTCTTGTTCTTAAGTCATGTCGGCGACTCAAGATGTTATCTGATTCGAGAAGGCGTTTTAATCGGACTTACCAAAGACCATTCTCTTATGCAACAAATGCTTGACAATGGGGAAATTTCCGAAGATTCAATTGAGAATTTCCCGTTTAAGAATGTCATTACCCGTTGTATAGGCACTTCAGAAGGTGTATCCGGTGATTTTGCAATATTTGAGACAGAAACCGATGATATCATTTTGATGTGCAGTGACGGGTTGACAAATTATTGTTCAAGTGAAGATATTGTTTATGCGGTTATTGGTGACAGCTTTGAAGAATCTGCAGACAGATTAGTTGAAAAAGCGAAAGATGGCGGCGGCGGAGATAATATTACCGTTGTGCTTATCCAGAATTAAGGGGGGAATCTGAATGGAAAATTTTGTAGGAAAAATACTTGGAAACAGATATAAAGTAAGAAATGAAATCGGCTCCGGCGGTATGGCAGTCGTTTATAAGGCTTTCGATACAATAGAACAACGTGATGTTGCCATTAAGGTTCTCAAGGATGAACATATGGCAAGCGATGAATACAGAAAGCGTTTTCGTGATGAATCTCGTTCTTTGAGTTTGCTTTCTCATCCGAATATCGTAAAAGTTTATGATGTTTCTTTCGGTGAGAATCTTCAATACATTGTTATGGAATATATCAACGGTATCACTCTCAAAGAATATATCGAAAGGGCAAAGGCAGTTTCATGGAAATATGCACTTTATTTCATCACTCAGATATTGAAAGCTCTTCAGCATGCTCATGATAAGGGTATTATTCATCGTGACATCAAACCGCAAAATATTATGGTTCTGTCAAACGGTGAAATTAAGGTTACTGACTTTGGTATTGCTAAATTCAGCCGTGCCGACACAAACACTTTAACCCAAAACGGTATAGCTATCGGTTCAGCCCACTATATCAGTCCAGAACAGGCAAGAGGTGATAAGATAGATACAAGAGCTGACCTATATTCAGTCGGTGTAGTTCTTTATGAAATGCTTACCGGTCAGCTTCCGTTTAAGGCAGATTCTCTTGTAACCGTTGCCTTGATGCAGGTTCAAAGTGAACCTTTAAGACCTTCTAAGATCAATCCGCAAATTCCGAAGGGACTTGAGCAAATTACACTTCGTGCCATGCAAAAGAGCACACGAGATCGCTATCAGACGGCTGCTGAAATGCTTCTTGATCTTGAAACTATGAAAAACGACCCACTGACAGTATTCGACTATCCACTGAATACCGTTCCGGCAACAATAAGGACAAATCAAGGCGGAGCCGAACAGCAAGCAGGAACTCAAGGGGGAACTCCCGTTGTGCGTCGTCCCGTTACTCCTGCCCCTGTTGTTAAAGAAGAGCCTGAATATGAGGAAATCAAGACAGACAAGGGCAATGTTACCATTCCGATTCTTGTTGTTGTCTTGGTTCTTCTCTTGGCTGGTGTCGGTGTTGTCGGCTTCAAAGTATATAAGAATTTCTTTGCCGCCGATTATGTTGAAGTGCCGCAATTTATCGGTGAGGCATATGAGGATGTAATAAGTAAATATGGTGAAGAATGGAAATTTGAATCTGAACCCGAGCTTGTCTATGACTCTGAATATGACGAAGGCATTGTTTGTGACCAGTCGGAAGATGCCGGCAGCAAGGTTAAAAAAGGAACTACAATAACACTTTCCGTTGCAGCTGATGCTGCTACCGTTGCTGTTCCCGAAATTATCGGTATGCAGTCTGCCGAGGCTATGCAACTTCTTAAGTCATATAACTTTACCGTTAAGACAAAAGCAGTTGCCGACGAAGATAAAGAAGAAGGCGAAGTTATTAAATGCGAGCCCGATGTCGGAACAATGGCACCGAGTCGTTCCACCGTAACCATTTATGTCGTAAGTCACGGTGTTATTGTCAAGGTTCCGGATGTATTGGGCAAAACCGAAGAAGAGGCAAAGAATATTCTTCAGGATGCCGGTCTTAAGGTAGTCATTGCAAAAGGACCGAGCGATCCCGACAAGGAAGGTTTGGTTGTTAAACAGTCTGTTGATGAAAATACTGAAGTTGCAAGTGATACTGAGATCACTATTACAATAGGTACAGGTGTTCCTGCTGTTGTCGAAAGTAAATTTACTCTTCAGCTTCCCAATGATAATTCTAAAAAAGTCAAGCTTGTATGCAGGTTAAACGACAAAGAAATTTCATCCATTGATGCTGAGCTTGACGGCAGTGATGTTGATATTGCAGTCAAGGGTAGCGGCGATGGGAATAAAATCAAAGTTTATATTGACAACACACTATACTTTGAAGCAGATGCCGTTTTTGATGATAAAGACCTTGTTTTGAGCAATGAAAAGACATACTCCTATGCCGCTCAGACAACTGTTGTTACCACAACAGAAGCTGTAAGAAAGAGAGTTCCTGATGTAACCGGTATGACAAAAGAACGTGCTTTGAGCGAACTCAGAAGTCTTGGATTTACCAATATAGTTATAGAAGAAATCCAAAATTCAAATGAGACGAAGAATGTTATTTTCGACCAGACTCCTGCTGACAGTGTCGAATATTCATTAAACACCTCTATTACTCTTTATATCGCAGTTGAATCCGCAAATGAAAACCCCGCAACTCCCACCACCGTGATTGACGTTGACGTGGATGGCTGATTCCGGAATTATTATCAGAGCTTTGTCCGGTTTCTATTTTGTAGAGCTCTGGAACGGTGAGATTGTTCAATGTCGTGCCAGGGGTTTATTTCGCAAAAAAGAAATATCTCCCTTGGTCGGCGATGCCGTCGAGATTGAGCGAGAGAGAGAAACGGGAACGGTATCAAAGATATTTCCACGAAAAAATGAATTAAAAAGACCGCCGATTGCAAACATCGACAGCTTGATTATTGTTTCCTCGGTTGTTGAACCAAATCCCAACCTTTTGATTATCGACAAACTTACTGCTTTGTGCCAAAGAAAAAATATCGAACCGGTTGTAATTTTCTCAAAATCCGACTTGGCGGATGCCTCTGAATATGTAAGTATTTATGAAAAAGTCGGCATGCAAAGTTTTGCTTTTTCATCTGTTACAGGAGAAAATGTTGACAAATTTGAATCTTTGTTTGCAAATAAAATTTGTTGTCTGACCGGAAATTCCGGTGTAGGTAAATCCTCGCTTATCAATAAACTCATCCCTGAATTGGAGCTTGAAACAAATGCCATTTCAAGAACTTTGGGACGTGGAAAACACACTACAAGAGTTGTAAGTTTATATCCCTATGCAAACGGACTTATTGCTGATACCCCCGGTTTTTCAGTTGTTGATTTCGAGACCGGAGAGAGAATATACAAGGAAGATTTACCCGATTGTTTTATTGAGTTTAAGCAGTTTGCCAATGAATGTAAATTCTCGCAAAATTGCTCACATCGTACTGATTTGGACTGTGCGGTAAGGCAAGCCGTTGTGGATAAGCTCATCCCTGAATCCCGATATCAAAGCTATCTGCAAATATATGATGAAGTAAAAGACCTCAGACCCTATAACTGATAAAAGGCGGTGAAAGCCCCGCCTTTTATTATATTCTATTCTTGCCACGAAACAAAAATGGCTGCCAAATGGCAACCGTTTTAATTGGAGCTGATGACCGGATTCGAATGCTGACGCATTCGCTGCTCGCTTCGCTCAATCCTATTTATAACGCAGCTCACTCCGCTTGCGGCGAACCGTTCGCTATGCGTAGTCGGTTCGAATCCTGCTATTGATTATTTGATTTACAAAAACAAAAACGGTTACGAAAAGCAACCGTTTTAATTGGAGCTGATGACCGGATTCGAATGCTGACGCATTCGCTACTCGCTTCGCTCGGTCCTATTTATAACGCAGCTCACTCCGCCTGCGGCGAACCGTTCGCTATGCGTAGTCGGTTCGAATCCTATATTGGTTGCTAAAAGTACTAATTAAAAACGGCTGCCAAATGGCAACCATTTTAAATTGGAGCTGATGACCGGATTCGAACCGGTGACCTCGTCCTTACCAAGGACGTGCTCTGCCTCCTGAGCCACATCAGCATAAGAATATGGCGACCCGGAACGGGCTCGAACCGTCGACCTCTAGCGTGACAGGCTAGCGTTCTAACCAACTGAACTACCGGGCCACATGAGCTGTGAATTATTGCAAATATTTCGGAAGAATCGTCAACTTTATCCTCTTAAAAGCGGTTTAACCGCCTGAACTACCGGACCGCAAAAAGCTGTGTAAATATCAAACACAGCTTTGTCATTATACTATATAAGCAAGAATTTGTCAAGAGGTTTTTCAATTATTCAATAAATCTTTATACTGGTATGCACGGACATAATCAACGATCATCTGACATTCTTCGCCCGGAGCATTTTCACGACCGCTGGGGATTGCATTTTCGCCGGCCAAAAAGTTAGAAAGTATCATATATTGTGGATTTTGAGATACACCGCCCCAAGATGTTCGGAAAGTTTCGACACGGTTTATGTAGAAAATATATTCCTTTTCATTCCATTCAACGCCGTAGGTGTTATATTCCTCGTAAGGATTGCCCCTGATTAAGAATTTTTTTGCTCTCATTGTCTGATGTGCTTCGTCATATCCGTCATAATGGAGGTTTGATGTGATAGCATTATTTCTTATATCCCCATATCTGTCGGATTCGAAAATATCAATCTCCGTACCATCTTTTCCGCTGCCGTCAACATTGAAAACTCCCTCATTCATCATCCAGAAAGCACCGCATACATCAACGCCTTTCGGAAGAATACAGCGACATTCAAAATATCCGAAACATTGGGAAAAACCATTAATGACATCATCATCGGTATCAAGTCCGGATGAGTACCAACCTGCACCGGTACCACCCATTCCGTCAGGCAGATATTTTATCGGCATAATCAAATTGCCGTCCTCAACATATGGGATGTATTTGTTCAGATAGGCACCGCCACGGATTGTTGAAACATCTCCGTAGCAGTAATGTCCCGACCATACGGAATAGTCAAGGTAGTCGAAATCATCCTCAAATGTGAGTTCAAATTTTGATATGTCCAACTCCTCACCGGAAGGGTAATAGGGAATGCCGAAAATGGAACAGAAGAATGCAATAATCGACATAAAAAACGCCGTAATTTTTGTTACAATATCCATAAATTTCACTCCTTTTCTAATTCTTTAATTAATTATAACACATTCAGATGCAAAAAGCAAGATAAAAATGGGTGTTAAAATAATACTTGATTTTTGAGGATATTCATAGTATAATAAATTAAAATAGAGTAGTATTGCGAAGGTGTTATTATGGCTGTTATCAGAAAAGAAGCATATTTTAATTCAACCGACGGTAAGAATAAAGTTCGCACTCTTATTTGGGAAGACGATTCTTGCGAGAAAGTTGCGGTATTTCAAATTGCACATGGTGTTGCCGAGCATATAGGTCGCTATGACGCATTTGCCCGTTATATGGCAGAAAACGGGTTTGTAGTTTGTGGTAATGACCATTTAGGTCACGGCAAAACTGCTACTGCCATTGAAGTTTTGGGACATATCAACGGGGATGACGGTGCTGTCCGTATTGTTGACGATATGCATGTGCTTTATAATATTATGCACAAACGTTATCCCGATTTGCCGTACTTCCTGTTCGGACATAGTATGGGCTCTTTTGCCGCAAGAATTTATGCCACTTTGTTTGGTTACGAGCTTTGCGGTCTTTGTCTTTGCGGAACGGGACAACTTCCCGAACAGGCAGGACTTTTGGAGATGCCGCTTGATTTATTGATAAAGTATTTCGGTCATGACGGATCAGTGGGAAATTTATTCAGGTTGGCAGGAAAATTTCAGTCACTTCAATTTGAAGGCGAAACCGGCGATGAAAATGCCTGGCTTTCGAGAAATAAAGAGAACAGAGAGGACTATGCCGCAGATCCTTATTGCGGATTTTCCCTTCCCGCAGGTGGTATGAAAACTCTTGCAGCACTTGCGGTAAAGGCATGCAATCCAAATTGGGCAATCTCGATTCCGACGGCACTTCGTGTTATGCTTATTTCCGGTGCAAAAGACCCGATCGGGCAAAACGGCAGAGGCGTTCTGAAGGTTGCCGAACAACTTGAACTTGCAGGTATTGAGCCGACAGTTATTCTTTATCCCGGTGCACGTCATGAAATACTTAACGAAAATGACCGTGATATGGTCTATAAAGATGTCTTAGCTTGGGCTTATGAGGCGATGAACTGATGGGAATATTCAGCAAATTTTCATGGGGCTTATCCAAAAGTCGTGCAAAAATGTCAAGTGCGATGGAGGATATGCTTGATTCGTTTGACGAAATAAATGACGATCTCTATACCGAACTTGAAGAAATCTTGGTAATGAGTGACGTTGGTGTATATACGGCACTTGAAATAGTTCAGGAGCTGAAATCAAGAGTATCTTCACAGAAGATTAAACGTCCCGACGAAGTTAAAAACGAAGTAAAGGAAATAGTTGCCGAGATGCTTTCGGGTGGTGAAGATTTAGGTCTTATCACAAAACCATCCGTATTGCTTGTTATCGGCGTAAACGGTGTCGGTAAGACCACAAGCATCGGGAAACTTGCCGCTAAATACAAAAATGAAGGCAAAAATGTTTTGCTCGGTGCTGCGGATACTTTCCGTGCCGCCGCTATAGACCAGCTTGATATATGGGCAAAACGCACCGGGGTTGAAATAGTAAAACATAAGGAAGGTGCAGACCCTGCCGCTGTAGTATATGACAGTATTGCTGCCGCAAAATCTCGTGATACGGATATAATAATTATTGACACCGCAGGGCGACTTCACAACAAGAAGCATCTTATGGATGAACTTAACAAGATTTACAGAGTTATCGACAGGGAACTTCCGTATTCCGACCGAGAAGTTTTACTTGTTCTTGATGCAACCACCGGTCAGAATGCAGTCAGTCAAGCCAAGAGTTTCCAAGAGGCAACGGATAACGAAATCACGGGAATTATTTTAACGAAGTTAGACGGAACTGCCAGGGGCGGTGTTGTGCTTGCGATAAAGAATGAACTTAAAATACCCGTCAAGTTTATCGGTGTCGGCGAACAGGTTGATGATTTGCAAGCATTTAATCCGAGAGTATTTGCCGACGCATTGTTTGAAGAAATTTCCGACGATTTACAAGAGGAGGAGAGTACATATCATGACGCCATTGCTGCTCACCAAGCTGATTATGAGCGTATTCAACGCAGCGGTAAAATTATGGAAGCACAGGAACTCAATAAGATCGCAAACTTCCAAGAAAACAATACGCAAGAAAAGAAGACTCTCACCGAAAGCGAGGCTACGCCGATATATGAAGCAGAACTTTTCGCCGGTAAGAAACAGACGATAAGTGATTCTGATTTGCAAGAGGTTTTATCGGAGGTTGCGGAAGCATTTGTTGAAGCAGCTGAGGAAGAAATAGCACAAAATGTTATTGCCGAAACAACCGAAAAGTCTGAATCAAATGAAGAAATTGTTGAAGAAACAGTTAACGACAGTATTGTCGAGCAGGTTGAAGAAAAACCGGCAACTGCAAGTATTTACGATATTTTCGGTACTGCTCCCGATGAGAGTACAGAACCTATAATTGAAACTCCGGTTGATGAAGAAACTGAAATATCCGAAACAGTTGAAGACGTTGCTCCGACTCCGATCGAGCAACCTGAACAATCCGAAAAGAAAAAGAAAAGAGGATTATTCGGTGGATTATTTAATCGCAACTCATAACAAGGGCAAGAAAGCCGAGCTTGAGAGAATACTTAAACCATTGGGTATCAATATAAAGCTCCCCGAAGATATTGGTATTGAACTGACTGATGTCGAAGAAACGGGAACCACATTTCGTGAAAATGCATATCTTAAAGCATTTAACGGAATGAAAGAATCGAATTTGCCCTGTATTGCCGATGATTCGGGTTTGATCGTTGATGCACTTCCCGACAAATTAGGTATTCATACAGCAAGATACGGCGGAGAAGATATGCCCTATCCCGAAAAGATACAAAAGCTTATTGGCGAGATGAAGGATGTTGAAAATCGAGCCGCTCGATTTATAAGTACGATTTGCTGTGTATATCCCGACGAAACTACCCTTTATGCCGAAGGTATGTGTGAAGGAGTTATCGGTTTTGAGCCTATGGGGAATAACGGTTTTGGTTTTGATCCGATTTTCTATGTTGGAGACAAGAGTTTTGCTGCTCTGACTGCCGAAGAAAAGGATGCAATAAGCCACAGAGGCAATGCCTTACGTAATTTTAGAAAAATTTTTGAAAATTCTTGATTTGTTCAAGATTGGGAGAAACTAATGACAGGAAAAGAAAGAGCCGAGTTCAGAGCAAAAGCTAATAACCTCGAACCTCTGTTTCAGATTGGAAAAGGCGGAGTTACCGATTCAGTAATCGCTCAGCTTGAATCAGTATTTAATACTCACGAGCTTGTCAAAGTCAAAATATTATTGGACACTTGTCCTGATAAACCTCGTGATGCGGCAAGAAAATTATCTGCCGCAACCGGTGCCGATGAAATACAAGTTATTGGCGGAGTTATCGTGCTTTATCGCTATAATGAAGAACTCCATAAACCTAAAAAACTACTTACTTTTGCTCAGAAAATACCTGCAAGCAAAAGACACAGTATCACAAATCGAAAGAGAATCAAAGAACATAATTCTAAATGAGAAAACAAAATTCTATAAAAGTTGAATGGAGAACATTTATGAGAAAACTAAGACCTATTGCATTGATGCTTGTTATCGTGATGGTATGCTTTGCATTCACATCTTGCCAAACAACATTTAACGGACTTAATGAAGGTGCAACTATTGTTATGCATGTTGTCGGTGCTCCGCAGGACATGGGTAATTTCGGCTTAGGTGGTTCCGGCAGAGGTTCCGCTGCTCCCGTTGTTCCCACCCCTACGGCTGCTCCTGCTCCGATTCCTACAGCAGCACCCGTAACAAATGCTCCTGCAGAAGAAACTCCGACACAAGCAGCCCCCTCAGGTGAAACCACGACGCAGGCTCCCTCAGGAGAAACAACCACCGCTGCTCCCGCAGGTGACGGTACCCCCTCAACAAAAGAAGAAATTGTCAACCTTTTCACAACTGCTTATAACAAAGCAATGGCTGAAGCAAAGGGTGCAACTCATGTTAAGACAAGCCCCACAAATAATCCTCCGATTGTTGAAACCGGCAAACTCTCCTCCATTGCATCCGGTCTTATGGGTTCATTTCTTAAGGAAAGTTCTCCCAATACAGAAATTCCTGTTACTGATGTTCCGCCCAAAGGTCTTTCAACTTCTCCTCTTACCGCAGCCATTGTAGCAGAAGCTACTTGCACAGAAAATGCAGGTGTTTATGAAGTAATGATTAAACTCAACTGCACTGAGGAAAACCCCGATGTCAATCCTCCCGCAGGCGGCGGTAAGGCAGGTACTATTGTTAATGTTCTCGAAACATCAACAATTACCGATGCGGTTGGCAATGTCGTCAAGTTTGAAAATCCTAAGAATACATATTTTGATACAACAGTAAAAGCAAAGATTGAAAAGGACTCAGGAAAACTCCTTGAACTTCAGGCAATTTGTCCGAGTATTCTCTCTTTTGATAAGGTTACAGCAGTAGTACTTTCTGTTGAAAATGCGAGAATAGGCCTCACATACGACGATACGTACAAAATTAACTGGTAATTATGGAAAAATCAAAGGGTAAACCGCTTACCGGTTTTCACCTTAAACTCATTGCAATAATAACAATGATGATAGACCATGTCGCTCATATGTTTGTATCCGATTTGCCGATGGATTCATATCAGATAATGCGTCTTATCGGTCGAATTGCAATGCCCGTTTTCTGTTTTATGTGTGTTGAGGGTGTGCTTTACACGAAGAATATCAAAAAGTACGCTCTTCGTATGTTTATTTTCGCGGTCATAAGTGAAATCCCGTTTAATCTCTTAAGTACTCGCGGTGCGAACATAAAAAATATTGAAAACCAAAATGTAATGTGGACTTTACTTTTTGGCATTTTGATGCTATATGCGATAGAACAGGGGAAGAAATACAGCGAAGCTATGCACGTAACAGCTTTGATTGTCGCTCCGTTGATTGCTTGTCTTCTGGCTTTCTATATGAAAACCGACTATGGATATTTCGGAATTCTTCTCATTTTAGTCTTGTATCTGACGTATAAAAAGCCACTGCTTACAGTAATTGGTTTAGGACTTATGTGTACCGTTGTGTATGCTTTGATTTATGGGGTTGGCATGTATTTTGGTGGTCGCTACTATCCGATTCCAAACGAGATAACCGGTGTGTTGGCTGCCGTTCCAATCTGTTTGTATTCCGGGAAACAAGGATATTACAACAAGGTCGTAAAATATTTTTTCTATGCCTTTTATCCTGCACATATTTTGATAATTGCCGCATTGAAATCAGTTATTCACTAAATTATTATGCTTTTGTAAACATTTTTCTAAATGCTTGCAAAGTAAATGCTTTTCGTATATAATTAAATTAGCAAAATAAACGAAAGAGGGTAATTTTATGAAAAAAATTATTTCCGTATTACTCGCAGTCATAATTTTAGCAATGCCTTTTATATTGACTGCATCTGCTGAAGGAATTGATGATCCGCTTACTCCAGTTCATTATGTTCAACTCCCTGAAAAGACAGAGCAATTTGAGGTTGTTCCGCTTGATGGCTATTCTCAATATGTCGTTCACGGCGAAGAATTTGTATTCAGAGTAATCCCTGCACCGGGTTACAGCGTTCAGATGCTTCAGGTTTCGTATTATGATACCGAACATGGCAAGCATACTTCTGTTTCCATTGAGCCGATGAAAGCTCCCGACACCTTTACGATTGAAACAGTAACAACAAATATTACCGTTTCTTGCAATCTTGTTATGGAAAATTCAAGAGCAAGTCTTTTCCGTGCTCTGGTTGAGTTCATTCGTCAGATATTAGAATTATTTTCAAGAATTTTCGGCGGCACAGGAACATAATTGAGGTGACAAAATGACTATTACTAAACGCAGCATTGTTACAAGTATTATACTCACTTTTATTACTTTCGGTTTTTATGGTATTTATTGGGGAATTAAACTTGCTGATGAGTCTGTCAAAGTAAAAGACCCGAATGACAGCGGTTTTGTTGAAAAAATACTTATGGTCTTTGTTCCCTTTGCCGGTTGTTATCTTGCAGAAAGAAAATTAAGTGAGGGTTGTGAAGCTCGCGGTATCCGCCATGCCGACAACTCTATCCTCTATCTCGTCCTTGGTTTGTTTGGTTATGGGCTTATCAGTTGGGCTTTGATGCAAAACGACTTAAATCAGCTTGCTGAAAATCCTGTTATGACATACGGAAACAATCATGGTGCACAACCGCAGAATCCTCCCTATCAGTCTACTCCTGATTATAACCAACCGCAGTATGCACCTCCGGTTTATGACCAATATCAACAACAATATGCACCTCCCGTTTACGAACAACCCCAGCAACAAAATACTCCTCCTTCCGACAATCAACAATAAAAATTCCGGCAGTTATCTGCCGGTTTTTCTGTTTAAAGTGAGTAACATTTAAATATTTGATTTCAGTACATTGTACAATCATTTAATGCATTACAAAAATAGTGTGGCAGTATTGATGACTGCTATGTTTTTATTGATTTAATTCTATACAGGTTATGCAAGTGTTATTTTTATAAAAATTACTTGATAATTTCAGGGGCGGGGAATTTAATACCATTGGTTTCAACGCGGACGGAAGCCATAATCTGGTCGTCATAAGGTCTGTTCGTGTAAGCGTCAGACTCTGTGTTTACGATTTCGTCAACAACATCCATTCCTTCGGTTACTTTTCCGAAAGCGGCATAAGAACCATCAAGATGAGTTGCGGTGTCAACCATAATAAAGAATTGAGAGCCTGCGGAATCATAGGGATTAGAGCGAGCCATGGAGATTACACCGCGAGTGTGTTTGAGGTTGTTTACGAAATTGTTAAGAGCAAACTCGCCCTTGATTGAATAGTCAGGACCGCCCATACCTGTTCCGTCGGGATCGCCGCCCTGAATCATAAATCCGGGGATTACTCTGTGGAAAATCGTTCCGTCATAAAAACCCGAATTTGCAAGAGATATAAAGTTGTTTACGGTGTTCGGAGCAACATCGGGATAAAGCTCAACGACGATAATACCGCCGTTTTTCATTGTGATTGTCGCGATAGGATTGTTTGACACGTCATTTTCCTCATTTTCATTGTTGTTTGTGTTTTCGTCAGTTAAGTTGGTTTCATTTGTCGGAGTATTTGAGCCATCAGGTTTATTGCAGGAGGCAAGAATAAATATACCTGTGACTGCTAAAACCATTGCAATTAAAAGGGGTATAATTTTTTTCATAATATCATTCCTCATTAATAAAGATTTCTGTTATCAATAACTCTCTGAATCTTGCCGCCGGCGACATTTCGTTCGATGGTTTTCGGCGGAGTAAGATGAACGGCTACAACGATTCCGAGCATAATTTTGAGTTTTCCGACAAGTTCTTTTTCTTTTGCGGAAATCCCCTTGACTGTGTCAATAACAGTATCCGGATTCATTTCGACATAGAGATCGAGTTTGTCGCTGTGATGTTCGCGAGATACGATAATCTGATAATTTGAGCCGTATCCTTCTTGTATAAGTACGGCTTCAATCTGGCTTGGGAATACGTTTACGCCTCTTATAATAAGCATATCATCGCTTCTGCCCATCGGTTTTGCCATACGAATAAAAGTTCGACCGCAAGAACAGGGAGTATCATCAAGAACGCAAATATCTTTTGTTCTGTAACGAATGAGAGGGAAGGCTTCTTTATCTATACTTGTAAACACAAGTTCACCCTTTTCTCCCATCGGAAGAACTTCACCCGTGTCCGGATTGATAATTTCAGCAATGAAATGGTCTTCGTTTATGTGCATACCCTTTTGTTCTTCGCATTCGAAAGACACGCCGGGACCGGAAAGTTCCGTTAATCCATATATATCATAAGCCTTTATTCCAAGCGATTTTTCAATGCCTTCACGCATCTCCTGTGTCCATGCCTCAGCACCGAAAATACCGGCTTTGAGTTTAGAGGTTTCATTAAGATTTTGTTCCTTCATTATTTCACCCAGATATTCCGCATAAGAAGGAGTGCAGCAAAGAACGGTCGAACCTAAATCACTCATAAACTGAATTTGACGTTCGGTGTTACCCGAAGACATGGGTAAAGCCAATGCCTGAATCTTCTGAGCACCGCCGTGAAGCCCCAAGCCGCCGGTAAATAAGCCGTACCCGTAACAAATTTGAACGGTATCGGAAGAGTCTGCACCTGCTGCTGTCAGTGCTCTTGCACAACAGTCTTCCCAAAGATCAATGTCATTCTGTGTATAGAAAGCAACTACTCTCTTACCGGTTGTGCCGCTCGTCGAATGAATACGGACGCATTCGGAACGAGGACAGGCAAGAAGACCGTCGGGATAACACTCACGAAGGTCATCTTTGGTGATAAAGGGCAAGAGATGAAGGTCGTCTATTGATTTAATATCGTCGGGTTTAATGCCCTTTTCGTCACAAAGGTTGCGATAATATTCAACATTCTCATAAACTCGCTTGAATGTAGCAAGAAATTTATCGTTTTGCAACTTGCGTAACTCTTCGCGATCCATCGTTTCAATTTCCGGTTGGTAATATTTAGACATAACAAAACATCCTGCAAAAAAATTGATATATATTATATCACTTAATTTTTCATTTGTAAAGCTGTTTTTGCAATATATGACATTTTTGCAGAATTAATTTAAGTTATAGCTTTCCAAACACCGGCTATAGTTTTAATGAAGGAGAAGAAAGATCTTGACAAAAGTGAAGAGTATGTAGTATATTAATCGGGCTGTCGAAAGCGAAGATGTCAGGAGAAACAGAGCAAGGAAGCGAAGCAAGGAAGCGAAACCGGATGAATTTCAAAGAGCAGAAATGGATTAAGGAACTCTTAGAATTTCAGAGGAGCTGAAAAAAGCTTATCGAAGCTAAAAAAAGTTCTTGACAAAGTTTGTGAGATGTGATATAATCAATAGGCTCTCCCGAAAAAAGCG
>DUNU01000020.1 GCA_012839185.1 Clostridiales bacterium
AATCACAGAGGGAATTATTACAAATACCGTCTTTCCTAACTTCCTGCTGGCAATAAGGACAACCGGTTATAATATTATTTTTGCAATTGGGGTGGCAGGTTCCCTTTTTGATTAATTCGCCACAACGTGCACATTCTACATCAAATACAGGCTGACCAGCACAACGACCGGGACCATAACCAGTAGGTAATCCGCACACCTGGCAATATTTTGAAGCATCTTTCTTTTCATTATAATATTTGCAATTTTTTGTCGGGCAGTTACCATTATCAAGCAATCTCTTACCACAACCGTTACATATCCAAACATTTTTTATTTCCCTGCCCGTATCTCGGCTTATAAATGTTTCATAAAATGTTGCCCTATCGCTATAATCTTCTTTTTGAGTCGGTGGTTCTGCACTTGTTGTATGCTCATCAGGAATCTTCGTCTGAGGATCTTGACTTGGTGCATCCTCCTCTTTATACCATTCCGGATACTCCTGTATCCCAAGTGCATATCTTAAGATATTTCTTGAATCAGTTAAACTAATATCACCGTTGTTATCCCAATCGGCATTTGCAACATTAAGACTATCCGCAGCATCTAATCCAATAGCATATCTTAATGCTAATCTTGCATCGATTGTTTTAACAGCTCCATCGCCATTAACATCACCCAATAAAGTTGCACTCGCAGCAGATGCCGGTAAAATAAGCATAATAAGCAATGAGATAACCATTAAGACACCGGATACTATGAGCATAGGTATCGAACGAATAGATCTTTTCTTCATATGTAACACTTCCTTTTTGTTTCTGTATAAATATATTATAGCATGTTTTTCTACTTTTTCAAGATATATTATTGTTATTTTTTGAAATAAAAAACCTCAAAGTCAGCCTTAAAGCTAACATTGAGGGGATAAATATTTTCTATTTATAAAATTCGGCGAGGTTGTCCATTGTAATTTTGCGTTCGCCACGTTCGATTTCACGAATCATTTCGGTGATTTTGGCATTGACCGGAGTGGGTACGTTGTATTTTTCGCCCATTCTGACGATATAGCCGTTGAATATATCAATTTCGGTCTTTTCACCGCGTTCAAGCGATTGGAGCGTTGAGGGCTTGACATCTTTGTATTTTGTTTTGCCGACCAGAAGAACGATAGCCTTGCAGATTGCATTATAGGGCTTGTTGTCCATAAGCATAAGGAGATTATAATAAAGCAGTTTTCCGTATTTGGGGACTTTGATATTCATCGCTTTTGCAACATGCATTGCCTCGCGAGCAATGGTTAAGAACAAGTCCTGAGCCCTTTTGTCGTCAAGCATAACTCCCAAAGTCTCACCCGTAATTGCGGCGGTTGCGTTTATGCAGGAGTTTATAATAAGTTTTGAATACTGACGACGAATAATCTCATCGCTTATCAGTGTCGGGAGAACGCAGTTGTAAATTTTATTAAGTTCATCAAGCATCGGAGGATGATAGCCGTCGGGCATACCGATATACATTTCGCCCAATGAAGTCATTTCAATATCGGTTACGCTGTGTTTTGTAGCACCGAAACCTATCATACAGCCGACGGTTCTCTTTTTGCCGACAATTTCCGCAAGCTCTTCCATGCAAATACCGTTTTGCATACCGACAACCAGACTGTCATCTTTCAAAAATTTAAGGGCGGACTGTGCAACGGCTTTTAAGGCTGAATATTTTGTCGCAATAATGACAATATCAAACTTTTCGTCAATTTCGTCAACAGAGCCGTATGCTTTAATCATTTCATGAAATTCGCCTTTGACACCGTAGAGATGAATGCCTTTTTCGTTGATTTCATCGCGAGCAGCCTGATTTATTTCGAGAATGGAAATGTCATATCCCGCATTGTGGATAAGTGCGGCAAGAGTTCCGCCGATTGCACCGGCACCGATAAGTAAAATTTTCATCGCTTTCTCCTATAATATTTCATATTCATACGGTTTCTCGACGGAGAATTCGTACATGTTGTCATAGTCAAGACCTGCACATATAGCCATTTTTCCGTCAGTGCAGTCATATACTGCAGACCATAATGTAGTTACATGCCACGGATAGATTTCGTGTTTATATGAAAGACGGACATCATAAAGAACATCCATTGCCTGCTTTTTTGTCAGTATTCCTTTATTCTTTTCAGCAGCTTCAAATGAAAGTTTTGCCCTTTCATGACCGAAATCTTTTTCGCCGACAATATTATTGTTGACACAGAAATTTGCACAGGACTGCACGCCGTATTTTGAGCCGAAATCTTCGGGAGTATAGACATTGAGAACGGTTTCTTCTCCCGTCCAATCGTATTCTAAAATAACACTTCTGCCCGATTTATCTGTAATTTGGTAGTGATATGCCGCAAAGAGTGAGTCGTTCATATTGAATTTGTTAAATAACTCAATTGCCTCATCTATTGTAGCACAGCTATCAAGCACCGCACGGAGCATAACAGTCGGAACAATATCTTTTCTGTCGTCGTATGTTTGATTTACCGGTGGGTGCTTAAGTTCAAGAATTGCAATAGCAAGCCCTTTTTCATTTAATCCGTCAACGGGAACATAGGGAGCTAAAAGGAGTTGTTTTTTTGATTTTGCATCAACGGGATTATTCTTTTTGCCGTAGAGCAGCATATTGTTATTGGTAACGGAAATACTCTTAAATCCGTTTTCGGGAGTTGTCCAGACAACCGAGCAGGAAGCAGCCTTAAAGTCGAAGTTTCTGCCCAAAAGCACATTGCCTTCCGGAGTTTTGCAATTAAAAGTGGTACATCCCATATTGATTTTAATCGGATCGAAAGAGTTACCGTTATTGAGCATTTTTACAGTGGCAAATTTCAATAATTCCGGTACGGATTTAACACCGACATCAAGAAGGTCGTTGAGATAATAATCATTTTCGTAGTTATATAAGAATAAATCTTTGGTGAGTTTTTTGACGTTATTCATGGTCTTATTTTGTGCCTCTTGGTTGGTCATCAATGATCCCCTTTCTTACTTCACTTGCAAGGTAAAGTGAGCCGCAAATAATTAATGCATCAAAATTTTCAAGTTCGTTTTTTGCTTGTTTAACTGCTTTAATCGGAGAGTTTACGGGAGTTGCGATATTCTTATGCTTGTTTATGATTTTGGCTAAATCATCGGCATTTATCGCTCTCGGATTAGCGGGAGTGGTGGTGTATATTTTATTAAAATGTTTTATTACATTTAAGATTGAGTGTTCAATATCTTTGTCGGACATCATTCCGATTATGCCGATAATTTTTTTGTTCGCCAAGTATTTTTGAATGTAATCAGACAAAGCCTTTGTTCCGGCTTCGTTGTGCGAACCGTCAATAATAATCAGCGGATTTTTTGAAACTACTTCAATTCGTGCGGGATTTTTTACATTCTTCAAGCCCGTTTGAATATATTGAGTATCAATATCCAATATTTCACAGGTTTTTATTGCCGTACACACATTTTCAACCTGATGAAAACCTGCCAATGGAAGATAATATTCGTTTTGTTTATATTCAAAATGAGTGCCGTATATCGAAGACTCGGATATTTTTATATCATTAATATCGGCAATATAAAGCGGTGAATTGTTTGTTTTCGCAATGTCTTTAATAACCGTCAATGCTTTATCACTCTGAACGGAATTTGTTACGACGGGGCAATTCTGTTTTATAATTCCGCATTTTTCAAAAGCAATTTTTTCTATTGTATCACCCAAAACAGCAGTATGGTCAAGCGATATGGATGCAATCACCGAAACAAGCGGTTTTTCAATAACATTAGTTGCATCAAATCGTCCGCCCAAACCGACTTCAAGAACGACATAATCGCAGTTTTCTTTATGAAAATACAGAAAACCCGCAGCGGTTACAGCCTCAAATTCAGTGATAACTACTCCATTTTCTTTCAGAGCATTTACCTCTTTTGCGACTTTTTCCGTAATTTCGCCGAGACGGTTTTTCGGAATCATTTCGTTATTTATTTGAATTCTCTCACGAAAATCAATGACATACGGAGAAATATACAGTCCCGTCTTAAATCCCGCAGCTTTGAGAATTGCGGACAACATAGAACAAATACTGCCTTTGCCGTTGGTTCCCGCAACGTGAATAAATTTTATATTTTTCTGGGGATTTCCAAGTCGTTCAAGCAGTATTTGAATGTTTTCAAGTCCGAGTCTTATGCCGAACTTATCGAGAGAATGAAAGAAGTTTTCTGCTTCGATATTTGTCATGTTAAACGCTTATTGTGCCGTCTCTGTGTTTTATTTCTGCAATGCCGGTGTCAACCGTATCACCTGTAATAATTACTTCGGAAATTGTCTTGTCTGACGGATAGGCAAACATAATATCGCCGAGTGTCTTTTCCAAAATGGCACGAAGACCTCTTGCTCCGGTTTTTCGTTCAAGTGCCAAATCAGCCATTCTGTTCAATGCTTTGTCCGTAAAACTAAGTTCAATATCATCCATTGCGAACAATGCTTTATATTGTTTTATAAGTGCATTCTTCGGCTCTTTGAGTATGCGGATAAGTGATTCTCTGTCAAGAGCATAAAGCGGAGTTAGGACGGGTATACGACCGACAATTTCGGGAATAAGTCCGAATTTAACCAAATCCTGAGGAATTACATAACCCATAATTTCCTCGTCATTGAGTTCGGCTTTCGTCTTAACTTCAGCATTAAATCCGATAACCTGATTGCCCATTCTCTTTTCAACAATGCGTTCAATTCCGTCAAAGGCACCGCCGCAGATAAAGAGAATATTGCTTGTGTCAATCTGAATAAATTGTTGCATCGGATGTTTTCTGCCGCCCTGTGCGGGGACATTTGCAACTGTGCCTTCAAGAATTTTCAAAAGTGCCTGCTGAACACCCTCACCGCTTACATCTCGTGTGATTGAGACATTTTCGGATTTTCTTGCAATTTTATCAATTTCATCGACGTATATAATACCCATTTGCGTGCGTTCAATATCTTCGCCTGCTGCCTGATAGAGTTTAAGTAAAATATTTTCAACATCTTCACCGACATAACCTGCCTCTGTCAAGGTGGTTGCATCGGCAATTGCAAACGGAACATCAAGCACACGAGCCAAAGTCTGTGCAAGCATTGTTTTCCCGACACCCGTGGGTCCTAAGAGCAATACATTACTTTTTTGAATTTCGGCATCAGATTTTGCACCGTACCAAATGCGTTTGTAGTGGTTATAAACTGCAACGGCAAGTGTTTTTTTCGCAGCATCCTGACCGATAACATATTCATCAAGAGCAGCTTTGATCTCTGCCGGAGTTGGCAATTTTTTCGGTTTGGTGTCTTTGTTTTTCCCATGGGAGACTTCAATTGCTTCATTCACATCAGCTGCAAATTCATTGGACATATTCAAAAGAGCATAAGCTTGTTCAACGCAATCACTGCAAATAAGCACATCATGAAGTCCAGTCAGTGCTTTTTCTATGTCTTTTTCGGAACGCCCGCAAAATGCACAATAGCGTCCGCGATTTCGTTCATTAGCCATAAAATCTATCTTTTGGTTATTACTTTATCAACTATACCGTATTCACAAGCTTCTTCAGCCGTCATCCAGTTATCTCTGTCTGTATCAAGAGCAACTTCTTCAATCGGTTTTCCGGTATTTTCGGATAATATCCTATTCAGTCTGTCTTTAGTGCTTTGGATATGTTTTGCTGTAATTTGAATGTCGGTCGCCTGACCATGAGCACCGCCTGAGGGCTGGTGAATCATAATTTCGCTGTTTGGGAGGGCATAACGCTTGCCCTTTGCACCTGCGGCAAGAAGGAAGGCACCCATGCTTGCAGCCATACCCATGCAGATGGTTGACACATCACATTTAATGTAGTTCATAGTGTCATAAATCGCAAGACCTGCGGAAACTGAACCGCCGGGGCTGTTTATGTAAAGACTTATGTCCTTCTCTGCATCCTGTCCTTCAAGGAAAAGGAGTTGAGCGACAACAAGGCTTGCCGTAACATCATTAACCTCGTCGGAAAGGACAATAATTCTGTCGTTTAAGAGGCGGGAAAAAATGTCATACGCACGTTCGCCTCTGTCTGTTTGTTCTATAACTGTCGGAACAAGAGCCATGGTTTTTCTCCTATCTAATTAAATTTGTTTAGACGATAAAACACCGTCTAAACATCGGTTGAATATTATTCTTCGGAAACTGCGGGAGCTTCGGCAACGGCATTTTCTACTACGAAATCGGTTGTTTTGCGGTTTAATAAGTCAATTTTTACGTATTCTGCGGGGATGATTTCCTTAATCTTTTCAAGTTCCATACCATACATTTCGGCTGCCTTGGAAAGTTCTGCGTCAATTTCTTCATCGGATACCGTAATATTTTCAAGTTCTGCAATCTTTTCAAGAGCAAGGTCAACCTTTACGGAAGTCTCTGCGGAAGGACGCATGCTTGCTTTCATGGATTCAAGATCCATACCTGTGTACTGCATGTACATCTCTACGGAAAGTCCCTGTTGAGCAAGAGAACTCTTGAAGTTGGCAATCTGCTCTTCAACCGCACTGTCAATCATACCATTGGGAATTTCCGCCTCAACGCAGTCGGCAAGTTTTGTGATTATATCATTGCGGAAAGATCTGTCTGCGGATTCTGATTTGCGTGTCTTGATTTCTTCTGCGATGGATTTCTTTAATTCGTCGAGAGTATCGGCATCTTCGGAAACATCCTTTGCAAACTCATCATCAAGTTCGGGAAGTTCGGTGAACTTAATGGAGTTGAGTTTGATTTTGAATACTGCGTCTTTATTTGCCAGGTCTTCTTTGTATTCGGCAGGGAAGGTTACGTCAATGTCAAATTCTTCGCCGACATTGTGACCGACAACCTGTTCTTCAAAGCCGGGAATGAACGAACCTGAACCGAGTTCAAGGTCATAGCCTTCACCTTTGCCACCATCGAATGCAATACCGTCAACAAAACCTTCAAAGTCGATGTTTGCCGTGTCGCCTATGGCAGCAGCTCTATCGTCAATGTCGATAATGCGAGCATGATGCTGACGCATATGTTCGAGTTCATGCTCAATATCTTCTTCGGTTACTTCGACCTCAGCTTTTTCTGCCGTTAAACCTTTGTATTCTTTAAGTTCGATTTCCGGCTTGACTTCCACTTTGAAAGAAAGTTCAACGCCCTCTTTGCCGATTGAGTCAATGTCAAAGTCAAAAGGACTTGAGACAATAGTTTCTTTAATATCTTTGACAGCATCTTTGTATGCTTCGGGGAAAACCTCATCAAGAGCATCTTCATAGAATACGTTTTCGCCGTAGTACTGTTCAATGAAATGTTTGGGAGCTTTGCCTTTTCTGAAACCGGGAATTTGAATTTTACCCTTTTCTCTGTTGTAAACTTTGTTGATAGCGGCACCGAATGTTTCACCATCAATATTTAATTTGATTTCGTACTGAATACCGCTGATTTTTTCTGCTGAAATTAAAGCCATAATAAAAACCTTTCATGTGTAAAATGGATTGATAAACTATTTAATTCATTGTATTATACTACATTTATAGCAAAAACTCAACGAAATTTTCATTTTCTACATATATGTCATTTTACGATAATTCGGGAGAATAATTTTATTCAAAAAAACATAATTTGATTAAAGATAAAAAAAGATAGGAAAAGCACTTGACAAACCACAGTAGGTGTGATATAATAATAAAGCTCTCAGGAGCGTTATATATCGCGGGGTGGAGCAGTCGGTAGCTCGTCGGGCTCATAACCCGGAGGTCAAAGGTTCAAGTCCTTTCCCCGCAACCATATAAGCAGTCATAGCAAATTTGTTATGACTGTTTTTTGTTAATTAGAATTATTCTCTAAAAAATTTGCAAAAGCAATTAAAAGTCAAAATATAAATTTTAAGGAGTATAAGGCAACAGTTATAATTGTATTGATTACGTAAGCAGAATGGATTTTTATGAAATTTTCGAAAAAAACTATTGACAAGAATGATTTAATGTGATAAAATAATAGAAATTTAATAGTGTCAGAAAAGCTGTGATGAAGAACGGGCAAAGTGATAACGCATTTCAGAGAGTCGATGTTTGGTGAAAATCGATATGTAAAGATTTGTCCTCTCCCTTCGGAGCCGTTCACCTGAAATCCGTTTAGGCGGCGTATAGGGTGTCCCGTGTATGCTACGTCAGTGCATAGAGGTTGACAGACTTCGAGCAAAGCAAAGGCTGTGACGAAGACGGAACCTACAACGAATTTTCAGAGAGCCGGGGATGGTGTGATCCCGGTAAAGGACTGTAGACTTCCCATCGCTTCCGAGTCGGAAGCCCCAAAGGTGTAATACCCGGTAGGCGTTTCCCGCGTATGCTGCGTCAGTGCATAGAAGTTGTCTGACTTCGATGAGGTGGCGGATTTTGTCCGCAATTTGAGTGGTACCGCGAGTGTTGAATTTTACACCCGTCTCAAAGCAATCAACAGGCTTTGAGGCGGTTTTTATTTTCCTCGAAGTCGCCGACAGAAAATCAATGGAAGGTGGAAATTATTATGCTATCTCTCGACAAAGTATTTAACGCACAGACGGTACTTAAAAACATCATTCGTGAAACAAATGTGGTCAGGGCATATGGTATTGCTCCCGACTGCGAACTATACTTGAAACCTGAAAATCTGCAAATTACAGGCTCTTTCAAGGTCAGAGGCTCTGCATATAAAATTGCGATGCTGTCCGAGGAAGAAAAGAAGAAAGGCGTTATTGCCTGTTCGGCGGGAAATCATGCACAGGGTGTTGCTCTTGCCGCAACAAAGAATAATATTAAATCATTGATATGTTTACCCGACTCTGCTCCCATTTCCAAGGTTGAAGCAACAAAAGGTTTCGGTGCCGAGGTTTGTTTGGTGGAAGGCTGTTATGACGATGCCCATCAGAAAGCGTTGGAATTATGTAACAGCGAAGGCTATGCATTTGTTCATCCTTTTGATGACGAAAATGTTATTGCGGGACAAGGCACAATTGCTCTTGAAATTCTCAATGAACTTGACGATATTGATGCTATTGTCGTACCTATCGGCGGCGGCGGTCTTATATCGGGAATCGCCTATACCGTCAAACAAATCAGACCGAGTATAAAAGTTTACGGCGTTCAGGTTGCCGGTGCACCGAGTATGTATAATTCGGTAAAAGAAGGTGAAATTGAGTGTTTGTCATCAGTTTCCACCATCGCGGACGGTATTGCCGTTAAAAAGCCGGGTGAAAACACATATGCACTTGTCAAAGAGTATGTCGATGAGATTGCCCTTGTAACCGACGATGAAGTTGCGAGTGCCATTCTTGCTCTTATCGAAAAGCAAAAGATGATTGCCGAGGGGGCGGGAGCAACTGCTGTTGCGGCAGTTATGGCGGGCAAGTTTGACCTTAAGGGAAAACGGGTTGTCGCCATCGTTTCGGGCGGTAATATTGATGTTACAAGCCTGTCACGTGTGATTGACCGCGGACTTCTTAATTCCGGTCGTTCAACAAGTATGCTTATCGAACTTATAGATAAGCCGGGACAACTTAAAGAAATATCCCGTATCATCGCTGATTGCGGCGGTAACGTAACCGGTGTTCACTATGAAAAAGGCAATACCGAAAGCGTTAACGGTTGTTTCCTGCGTATTCAAATGGAAACAAGGGATTATGAACATGTAAACCAAATCACGAAAAACTTAAGTGATGAAGGTTTCAAATTGGTGTAATTTTGAAAGGAGTTAAACTTATGAGCAAAGTTCAGACAAACAAGGCTCCGGCGGCAATCGGACCTTATTCACAGGCAATGGTAGTGGGTAATCTCATTTTTACCTCCGGACAAATTCCGCTAAATCCCGAAACGGGAGTGCTTGAAGGTGAAAATATTACCGAACAGACACATCGTGTTTGCAAAAATTTAGAGGCTGTATTGCTCGCGGCGGGCGGTTCACTTACAACTGCCGTAAAAACACTATGTTTTTTGAGTGATATGGCAGATTTCGCAGCATTTAACGAAGTGTATGCACAGTATTTCACCGAGAAACCCGCAAGAAGTTGTGTTGCGGTAAAAGAACTTCCGAAAGGTGCTCTTGTCGAAGTGGAAGTCGTGGCAGAAAAGGAGTAAAAACAATGATGGATTCAACTAAATACCGGGTGGGATATTTTCCGGTTGATAAAAAATATAATAAATGGGTAGAGAAAAGTCATATTGAAAAGCCGCCCGTATGGTGCAGCGTGGATATGCGTGACGGAAACCAAAGTTTAGTAATTCCCATGAGCCTTGAAGAAAAACTTGAGTATTACAAAGTCTTGCTTGAAGTCGGTTTCAAGGAGATTGAAGTGGGCTTTCCCGCAGCAAGCGAAACCGAATACGAGTTTTTGCGTACTTTGATTGACAACAACATGATTCCCGATGACGTAACGGTACAGGTTCTGACACAATGTCGTGAACATATTATCCGTAAAACTTTTGATGCCTGCAAAGGTGCACCGAGTGCGATTATTCACTTTTATAATTCCGTAAGTGTGGCACAGCGTGAGCAGGTGTTCAAGAGGTCGAAAGAAGAAATCAAGAAGATTGCCGTTGACGGTGCAAAACTTGTCAAAAAATTGGCTGGCGAATACGAAGGCAACTTCCGTTTTGAGTATTCTCCCGAATCTTTTACGGGAACGGAGCCTGAATATGCACTTGAAGTCTGTAATGCGGTTCTTGACGTATTACAACCGAGTGCCGACAACAATGTTATCATAAATCTTCCCGTAACCGTAGAAATGAGTTTGCCTCATATCTATGCTTCACAGGTGGAGTTCATGAGCGAAAATCTGAAATATCGTGAATTTGTAACTATTTCGCTTCATCCTCACAACGACAGAGGAACGGCTGTTGCCGATGCGGAACTCGGACTTCTTGCAGGGGCAGACCGTGTGGAAGGCACGTTGTTCGGGAACGGAGAGCGTACCGGAAACGTTGATATAATCACTTTGGCGATGAATATGTATTCACATGGTGTCGATCCGAAACTTGATTTTTCAAATATGAATTATCTTGTTGAGAAATATGAGGATTGTACCCGTATGCGTGTGCATGAAAGAGCACCTTATGCCGGAGCATTGGTGTTTGCCGCCTTTTCCGGCTCTCATCAGGATGCCATTGCAAAGGGTATGAAATACAGAACGAAAAACAAACTCCATGAATGGAGCGTTCCCTATATTCCGATTGATCCGAAAGATATCGGCAGGACTTATGATGCCGATGTAATCCGTGTTAATTCCCAATCCGGCAAGGGAGGTATCGGTTATCTTTTGGAGCAGACATACGGTTATAATCTTCCCGCAAAAATGCGTGAACATTTCAGTTATATGTGCAAGGATATTTCCGACCGCGAGCATAAGGAATTAAAGCCCGATGATGTTCTTTCAATATTTACCGAAAATTATCTGAATCTTGACAGCGGTATTTCGGTTACCGATTTTGATTTTATGCGTGAAAACGAAGTGGTCAAAATCAATATCACCTTTATGCAGAATGGTGAAGAAACCGAACATGAAGCCGAAGGAAACGGTGCTCTCAATGCGGTGAACAATGCTCTTCGTGAATTTACCGGAGAGAATTACACTTTGGAGGTGTTCACTCAGCACAGCATGCAGGGGGACGGCTCTCGAAGTGTTGCCGCATCATATATCGGTATTGAACGTGAGGACGGAGCGATGTTCTGGGGTGCGGGAACAGATACGGACGTTATTACCGCCAGCACAAAAGCACTTCTCAGTGCGTATTCCAATATGATTAAGGGAGGTAAATAATATGGGAATGACAATGACACAAAAAATCCTTGCCGCCCATGCAGGACTTGAAAATGTTGTTGCCGGTCAACTTATCAATGCGAAACTCGATATAGTACTCGGCAATGATATTACCACTCCCGTCGCTATAAACGAATTTAAGAAAGCGGGTTTTGACACGGTTTTTGATAAAGACAAGGTTGTTATTGTCCTTGACCATTTTGTTCCGAATAAGGATATAAAAGCAGCCGAACAGTCTAAAACTTGCAGAGAATTTGCCTGCTCTCATTGCGTCAGTCATTTTTATGATGTCGGCAAAATGGGTATTGAACATGCTTTACTTCCCGAACAGGGAATTGTAACCGCGGGAGATTGTATTATCGGTGCGGACAGTCATACCTGCACTTACGGAGCACTCGGTGCATTCTCAACCGGTGTCGGCTCAACCGATATGGCGGCGGGTATGGCGACGGGTATTGCTTGGTTCAAAGTGCCTTCTGCTATTAAGTTTAATCTGACAGGCAAATTAGCCCCAAATTGCAGCGGAAAAGATGTAATTCTTACCATTATCGGTATGATAGGCGTTGACGGTGCTTTATATAAGAGTATGGAATTTACGGGTGACGGCGTTCGCGGACTTTCCATGGATGACCGCCTTTGCATTTGTAATATGGCGATTGAAGCGGGTGCTAAGAATGGTATTTTCCCCGTGGATGACATTACAATGAAATACTTAAACGGCAGAAGCAAAAGAACGCCGAAAATTTTTGAGGCGGATGCCGATGCGGAATATGAAAAGGTTATTGAAATTGACCTTACGAAAATCGTTCCTACCGTTGCTTGCCCTCATCTTCCCGAAAACACTCATCCTACAAGCGAGTTGCACGACATAAAGATTGATCAGGTTGTGATTGGTTCTTGCACCAACGGCAGACTTGAGGACATGGAAGCCGCTTATAACATTCTCAATGGCAAAAAGATTGCCGACGGAATACGTTGTATTATTATCCCCGGTACAATGGAAATTCTTCGTGAATGCGTGGAACGCGGATGGTACACCGCCTTTATTGATGCGGGAGCGGTCGTTTCCACACCCACCTGCGGCCCCTGTCTCGGAGGATATATGGGAATTCTTGCATCAGGTGAAAGATGTATTGCTACCACCAACCGCAATTTTGTCGGTCGTATGGGACATGTGGACAGCGAGGTTTATCTTGCTTCTCCCCATACCGCCGCAGCAAGTGCGTTGACGGGTTATATAACCGAATACAAGGAGGACTGAAGATGAAAACACAAGGTAAAGTATTCAAATATCCCGATAATGTGGATACCGATGTTATCATCCCCGCACGCTATCTGAACACTCCCGACGCAAAGGAACTTGCTTTACATTGTATGGAAGATATTGATGCCGACTTTGTAAAGAAGGTGCAAGAGGGAGATGTAATGGTGGCAGGCTGGAATTTCGGTTGCGGTTCTTCACGCGAGCATGCACCGCTTGTTATAAAAACCTGCAAAGTAGGCTGTGTTATTGCAAAGAGTTTTGCGAGAATATTCTATCGTAATGCGATAAATATCGGGCTTCCTATCTTGGAATGTGAAGAAGCGGCAGAAGAAATTATGGCAGGCGATGAAATTAAGGTTGACTTTGATACCGGTATAATTTATAATATTACTACTGAAAAAACTTATAAAGCACAGCCTTTTCCGCCGTTTATTCAAAATATCATAAAAAGCGGCGGTCTCCTGAAATCTCTGAAAGAAGGCGAAAACGATGCTTAAAAATATTGCAGTTATCCGCGGAGACGGAATCGGCCCCGAAATCGTGAATGAAACACTCAAAGTGCTTGACAGGGTTGCCGAACTTTACGGACATACGTTTAATTATATTGATGTTGATATGGGCGGATGTGCCATTGACAAATACGGCGATCCCCTGCCCGAAACAGAACTAAAAAAATGCTTGAAGTCAGACAGCGTTCTCTTGGGTGCTGTTGGCGGTGAAAAATGGAACGATGTTCCGGGGAATATTCGTCCGGAAAAGGGACTTTTAAGGCTTCGTGCAGGAATGGGTGTTTATTCAAATATACGTCCTGCAAAAATCTGGCCGCAACTTGCCGATGCCTCTCCTTTGAAAAAATCCATTGTTGAACAGGGTATTGATTTTATTATCGTGCGTGAACTTATCGGCGGAATTTATTTCGGTGAACATAAGACCGAAGGTGATACCGCTATCGATGTTCTTAAATACAGCGAATCGGAGATTGAACGTATCGGCAGGATTGGTTTTGAGACGGCACAAAAGCGGAATAAAAAACTCTGTTCGGTTGAAAAGAGTAATGTGCTTGACTCAAGCCGTCTTTGGAAAAAGGTGATGCACAGGCTTGCGGATGAATATCCCGACGTGGAACTTTCGGATATGCTTGTTGACAACTGTGCAATGCAGATTGTAAAAAATCCCGCACAGTTTGACGTTATCGTAACCGAGAATATGTTTGGCGATATTCTTTCGGATGAGGCGTCCATGATTACGGGTTCTATCGGAATGATTCCTTCATCAAGTCTCGGTGCAACTACATGCGGACTTTATGAACCCATACACGGTTCCGCTCCCGATATTGCGGGAAAAGATATTGCAAATCCTATCGGAACAATTCTTTCCGCCGCGATGATGTTACGTTTCAGTTTTGATATGCTTAAGGAAGCGGATGCTGTAGAAAATGCCGTTTCGGCTTATCTTGACAAAGGATACCGCACAGCCGATATTATGAGCGAGGGAGGAAAACTCGTCGGTTGTAAACAGTGCGGAGATATTATTACTCAGAATTTAAGAAAGGAGTGAAGACTATGATTCTTTCAGGTGCAGACATACTTGTAAAAACTTTAATTGAACAAGGCTGTGAGACCGTTTTCGGTTATCCGGGCGGATCAATACTCAATGTTTATGACAGCCTTTATGCCTATCAGAACGAAATAAATCATATTTTAACGGCACACGAACAGGGTGCGGCACATGCTGCCGACGGATATGCGAGGACGACGGGAAAAGTCGGTGTTGTAATCTCAACTTCCGGACCGGGAGCAACCAACCTTGTAACCGGTATAGCAAACGCATATCTTGATTCCATTCCGATGGTCGCCATTTGCGGTAACGTGTCCACAACGCAAATCGGAACGGATAGTTTTCAGGAAATTGATATTACCGGTATCACTTTACCGATAACAAAGCATAATTACTTTGTAGGCGATGTCAAAGACTTGGCGGACACCGTTCGTGAAGCCTTCAGGCTTGCCAAATCCGGCAGACCGGGACCGGTGCTTATAGATGTCCCGAAAGATGTTCAGATGGCAAAATGTGAATACGAACCTTTGGCTCCTGTGGAAAAAGACAATGTTTTTGCCGCCAAGGATGTACGTATCGAAGAAGCGGAAAAATTGATAAATGCTTCAAAACGTCCCTACATCTATTTCGGAGGCGGATTGATAACGGCAAATGCACAAGAAGAAATGCTTGCCCTTGCCGAAAAGATTGATGCTCCGATCGGTTGTTCTCTGATGGGACTTTCGGCAATTCCTACCGACCATATGAGGTTTCTCGGTATGCAGGGAATGCATGGTCATTTTGCATCCTCCATGGCTATGCACAAAGCGGATTTGATTATTTCGCTCGGCGTTCGTTTTAATGACCGCGTAACGGGGAACAGACAAAAGTTTGCAACAGGTGCAAAAATTATTCACATTGATGTTGACGGTTCGGAACTTTGCAAGACGGTCAATGCCACATGCGGACTTCGCGGTGATATTAAACTTACACTCAAGAAGTTACTTCCATTGATTAACGAGGATAAAAAGCCCGAGTGGATGGAAAAAGTCAATGCATTTATTCAGGAAGAAGAAACTTATCTTGATAATCGTGAAGGTCTCACTCCGCGAAAAGCAATTTTAACCTTAAATAAATATTTGGGTGAAAATACAGCGGTTTGTACAGACGTCGGACAGCATCAGATGTGGTCTGCTCAAAACCTTAATTTCAAAACCGCCCGTCGATTTGTTTCAAGCGGCGGACTCGGTACAATGGGATTCGGTTTTGGTGCTGCAATCGGTGCCGCTTTCGGAACAAAAGAACGAAGTGTTCTTGTAACGGGAGACGGCAGTTTCGGAATGAACTTAAACGAACTTGCCACGGCGGTAAGGTACAATATTCCCATCGTCATTCTGCTTATGAACAACGGCGTTCTCGGAATGGTGCGTCAATGGCAGACATTGTTCTACAACAAGCATTATTCCAACACCGTTCTGGAACGTAAAACGGATTTTACGGCACTTGCAAAAGCCTTCGGTGCAAACGGCGAAGCGGTAACAACGCCCGAAGAATTGGATGCGGCACTTAAACGAGCATTCAAAACCGAAGGACCTTATGTTATCGATTGCAAGATTGACAAAGACGAGTTTGTTCTTCCGATGTTGCCTCCGGGTGGCAGTATGGATGATATTATTACTAAATTGGAGGTGGAACAATGAACAGATATACAGTTGCCGTCTTGGTAAACAATAAATTCGGCGTGTTAAATCGTGTAACCAGCATGTTCCGCCGTCGTCAGTTTAATATCAGTGCATTGACCGTCAGCGAGACGGAAACAAGCGAACTTTCCAGAATAACCGTTGTTTTCGACGGAGAGGAAGACGCAAAGCAACAACTTATCAATCAACTTTATAAATTGCCGGATGTTTGCTCCATCAAGGAGTTCGGTGATGACAACTCGATAAGTTGCGAACTCTTGCTCGTTAAAATGAAAAATGAGGCAGAAACCCAAGAGGATATCCGCAGGGCTGCCGAAGCGTTCGGTGCAATTATTGTGGATTATTCAAGAGACTATACAATGTTCCGCCTTGCAGACACGACAAGAAGGATTGACGATTTTATCAATCTTATGCGGGATTTCACCATACTTGAAATCTGCCGTACCGGCAGTATATCCCTCGGAAAAGGAAGCTCAACAATTCGTCAGGTAGTAAACTTATAAAATACAAAAAGAGGTAATTAAAATGGCAAACAGAATTTTTTATCAACAGGATTGCAATTTGCAGAAACTCAGCGGCAAAACAGTCGCTGTCATCGGTTACGGTTCTCAGGGACATGCTCATGCTCTTAACTTAAAAGACAGCGGTGTAAATGTCATTGTCGGTCTTTATGAAGGCTCAAAAAGTTGGGCAAAGGCTGAATCGCAAGGGCTTAAAGTTATGACTTCTGCCGAGGCTGCAAAGGCGGCGGACATCATCATGATTCTTATCAATGATGAAAAGCAGGCTGCTCTTTACAAAGAATCCATTGAACCTAACCTTACCGAAGGCAAAACCCTTGCTTTTGCTCACGGTTTCAACATTCATTTCGGTTGCATTAAACCGCCGAAAAATGTAAACGTTATTATGATTGCACCCAAAGGACCGGGACATACCGTTCGTTCCGAATATCTTGCCGGCAAGGGCGTTCCTTGTCTTATTGCCGTTGAACAGGACGCAACGGGTGATGCTCTTGATTTGGGCTTGGCTTATGCACTCGGTATCGGTGGTGCAAGAGCAGGTGTTCTTGAAACCAATTTCCGCACAGAAACCGAGACCGACCTTTTCGGTGAACAGGCTGTTCTTTGCGGCGGTGTCTGTGCTTTAATGCAGGCAGGTTACGAGACTTTGGTAGAGGCGGGATATGATCCGAGAAATGCATATTTTGAATGTATCCATGAAATGAAACTCATCGTTGACCTTATCTATCAGAGCGGTTTTGCAGGAATGAGATATTCAATCTCCAATACCGCAGAATACGGCGATTATATCACCGGCCCGAAGATTATTACCAAAGACACCAAAAAAGCAATGAAAGAAATTCTCAAAAATATTCAGGACGGCAGTTTTGCAAAAGACTTCCTGCTTGACATGTCCTCTGCAGGCAGTCAGGTTCACTTCAATGCAATGAGAAAACTTGCATCGGAACATCCGTCTGAGATTGTTGGTGCAGATATCCGTAAACTTTATAGTTGGAGCGACGAAGATAAACTTATTAACAACTGATAATGGGAGGTGCTGTTATGTTGAAAGAAAATGTTGTTGACGGTGTTCAGAATGCACCTCATCGCAGTTTGTTTCACGCACTCGGACTTACCGAAGAAGAACAGAAAAGACCGCTTATAGGTATTGTCAGTTCCTATAATGAAATAGTACCGGGACATATAAATCTCGATAAGATTGCGGATGCAGTCAAACTCGGAGTTGCAATGGCGGGAGGAACACCGATTGTTTTTCCCGCAATCGCCGTTTGTGACGGTATCGCAATGGGACACGTTGGGATGAAATATTCCCTTGTAACCCGCGACCTTGTCGCCGATTCAACTGAAGCAATGGCATTGGCACACGGTTTTGACGGTCTTGTTATGATTCCCAACTGCGACAAAAATGTTCCCGGACTTTTAATGGCTGCGGCAAGGGTGAATATTCCTACTGTCTTTGTAAGCGGCGGGCCGATGCTTGCAGGCAAGGTTGAGGGCAAAAAAACAAGTCTTTCGAGCATGTTTGAAGCAGTAGGTGCATATAACGCAGGCAAGTTAAGCGATGAAAAACTCAAGGAATATGAGTGCAAAACCTGTCCTACCTGCGGCTCTTGCAGCGGTATGTACACCGCCAATTCCATGAATTGTCTGACTGAGGCACTCGGTATGGGTCTTCGCGGAAACGGTACTATTCCCGCAGTATATTCTGCCAGACTTGAACTTGCCAAACATGCAGGTATGGCGGTGATGGATATGGTCAGAAAAAATATCCGTCCCCGTGATATTATGACAAAAGAAGCACTTATGAATGCTCTGACGGTAGATATGGCTCTCGGCTGTTCCACAAACAGTATGTTGCATCTTCCCGCGATTGCTCACGAGTGTGAAGTCGAACTGAATTTAGATATTGCCAATGAAATCAGTGCAAAAACACCTAACCTCTGCCATCTTGCACCGGTAGGTCGTACCTTTATGGAAGACCTTGACGAGGCAGGCGGCGTACATGCAGTCATGAACGAACTTTCCAAGAAAAACTTGCTAAATCTTGATTGCATGACAGTAACAGGCAAAACTCTCGGAGAAAACATTGCGACTTGTGTAAATCTCAATCCCGAAGTTATCCGTCCCATTGATAATCCGTACAGCGAAACGGGCGGTATTGCCGTACTTAAAGGTAATTTAGCCCCCGAGGGAAGTGTTGTCAAACGTTCAGGTGTTCTGCCTGAAATGCTCGTCCACGAAGGACCTGCACGAGTATTTGATTCCGAAGAAGATGCACAGGCGGCTATCAATGCAGGCAAAATTGTCGCAGGCGATGTGGTTGTTATTCGTTATGAAGGGCCCAAGGGCGGTCCCGGTATGCGTGAAATGCTCAATCCCACTTCCGCAATTATGGGAATGGGACTCGGAAACAGCGTTGCACTTATTACCGACGGTCGTTTCAGCGGTGCTACACGTGGTGCTTGTATCGGTCATGTAACTCCCGAAGCAGCCTCCGGTGGTATGATAGGAATTGTTGAGGATGGCGATATTATTAGTATAAATATTCCCGAAAACAGGCTTGAACTTAAAGTGGATGAGACGGTTCTTGCCGAGCGTATGAAAAACTTTGTTCCCAAGACAAAGGAACTTTCCGGTTACTTAAAACGCTATGCAGCACTTGTATCGGGCGGTGCTTCGGGGGCAATTTTGAACTAAAATGAACGGACTGAAAGAAAAAATCGGAACTCTCTGTATATTCAGAGAATTACTCAAAGATACCCTTGTTTCCTCCTTGTGTGAATATCTTGAACAACCAACAAGCTCGGCTTATGCCGGGTTTGTCTCTGTGCTTTATGAATTAGGCGACGGCAATTTGAGTGAATATATAAAAGAACTTTGTATAAACAGCGAAAATGTATATGTGAAAACAATCGGAAGCGGTAAAAAAGCCCCCGATTATATGTATTTTTCGCTCTTGTCCGAACTTGATGTTTTGCAGGAAGTATCGGAACTTACAAAAAATTCTCTTTGCTCTTTGCTTGAATATAAAGGCTTTTTGCCCGAGTTTGAAAGTACGAAACTTAACCTTAAAGAAATATATCTTGACCGTGTTGAAAATATCGGAAAGTACGGCTATGGTATTTATGCTCAGAATCATATGTTCTGTGTTGACGAACAAGGAAATATTGTTCCCGTTCTTCATCCAGATAAAGTTGAACTTTCCAATTTAGTTGATTACGAGCGAGAAAGACAGATTGTTATTGATAACACCAAAGCTCTGCTTGACGGGAAGCCTGCGTCAAATATTCTGCTTACGGGTGATGCCGGCACAGGCAAATCCGCTACCGTAAAAGCAGTCGGCAATGCTTTGTGGCAAGACGGACTTCGTATTATTGAAGTGCGAAAAGGTCAACTTCACAACCTTCCGATTCTTCTTGAAGAATTGTCCGCCAATCCGCTTAAATTCGTATTGTTTATCGATGACCTTTCTTTTATGAAAGACGATGATAATTTTAACGCACTCAAAGCGGTGCTTGAAGGTTCCGTTACTGCAAAATCGAAAAATGTGGTTATCTATGCCACAAGTAACAGACGGCATATTGTTAAGGAGAAATTCTCCGACCGCGAGGGTGATGACATCCATCGTAACGATACAATGCAGGAAATTATTTCTCTGTCTGAGCGTTTTGGGATACATATAACATTTTCAAAACCCAATAAGAAAACATATCTTCGTATTGTCCGTCATTTGGCTCAGGAAAACAGTATCAATATGCCGACAGAAGAAATTGATTTGCTTGCAGAACAATTTGCTCTGGAACGAGGCGGCAGATCTCCGAGAATTGCCAGACAATTCATTGACGGCCTGCTTTCAAAACAAGAGTGCAGAGGGAAAGAATGATTGGTGTAATAGTAAATGTAATAACGGTAATAATCGGCTCGTCTGTCGGATTACTGTTCAAAAAAGGTATTCCCGAAAGGGTTAATAAGGCGGCAATGATAGGTTTGGGAGCCTGTTCGCTTTATATCGGTATTTCGGGTAGCCTTAAAGGCGAAAATGTGCTTATAATGATTATTTCCGTTGTTTTCGGAGGTATTATCGGAACAGCATTGAATATAGACAGAACGATAACCCGTCTTGCAGAAAAGGTTGAGGCTAAGTTTAAGAAAAAGGACGCTAATATATCTATTGCCGAAGGGCTTATTTCGGCGACACTTTTGTTTTGCGTTGGCTCAATGACGATAACCGGCTCAATTCAGGCAGGTCTGACGGGAGATAACTCGATTCTTATTACCAAGGCAATGCTTGATTTGTTTTCGTCTTTAATGCTTGCGTCCGGTCTCGGATTCGGAGTTCTGCTTTCTGCCGGAGCGGTTTTCGTTATAGAAGGCGGTCTTGTCTTGCTTGCAGGTCTTATCTCACCTTTAATGAGTGCTGGTGCAGTTAATGAAATGACCTGTGCCGGCTCAATTCTGATTATTATGATTGCGACGAATCTGATGGGAATAACAAAGATTAAAGTTGCGGATTTTCTGCCGGCAATACTCTTTGCTCCCATACTTTATAACCTTGTTCCGCTTTTTGAAAAACTTTGGGCTTTGATTGTTGAGAGGATATAAGATGTATTTTGATGAACTTAAACTCGGTATGACGGTCGACATTGCACCGACTGTTATCGAAAAAGAAAAAATGATGGCATTTGCCCGAGACGACGATAATATTCCTCTCCATACCGATGAGGACTATGCGAAAAATACGCATTTCGGCGATCTGATTGCTCCGGGGGTAATGTCTTTTATGTCCGTATGGGCAAAATATCTTGAGGTTGATTTTTTCGGTGAAGATTTGCTTGCTGGGAAATCCACGAAAATCGAATGGCTGAAACCTGTTTTTGTCAATGATGTGCTGACGGGAAAAGCAACAATTACTAACCTTGAAAAACGCAATGCTAAAAACGGAATTGCGGAAATTTTTATTGAAGCATATAATCAAAACGGCGAACTTGTATTGACGAATATTACGGAAGCCGTTGTGAAATGTAAGAATTAAGTCAACACTATTAATCGAATTTTTTATATTATTTTAGAACGGTATTGTGGAAAAAAATCAGGCGGGAGCTTATTGTTATTTTTAGCTCTCGTTTTCTTTTTATGCAAAAATAGTGAAAATGTACAATAAAATTTAAAATTGGTCTTGATTTTAGCTAATAAGTGTGGTATTATATAGAGAGATAAATTTATAAGGAGAAGAGTAGATGAAATATGATGTATGTATCATAGGTGCCGGCGTAAGCGGTTCGCTTATTGCTCGTGCACTTTCAAAGTATGATATGTCGCTATGTCTTATTGATAAAGAGAACGACGTGGCAATGGGCTCGACAAAAGCAAACAGTGCGATTGTTCATGCGGGTTTTGATGCCGTTCCGGGAACTTACAAGGCAAAACTCAATGTTCGCGGAACTGAAATGATGGAAGAAACCTGCAAAGAACTCCACGTTGAGTATAAGAATAATGAGTCGCTTGTAATTGCATTTGGCGAAACCGAGAACGAGCATCTCAAAGAGTTATACGAACGCGGTATTGCTAACGGTGTTCCCGATATGGAGCTGCTCACCGGAGATGAAGTAAGGCAGTTGGAGCCGAATTTAAGCGAAGAAATAACGGGTGCTTTGCTTGCAAAAACCGCAGGAATTGTCTGTCCGTATAAACTCACTATTGCCGCTGCCGAATGTGCCGCAAACAACGGTTGTGATTTTATTCGTAATGCTGAAGTTAAGGGAATAACCGTTGATGACGGTCTCTTTGTTTTAGATACGACGGCAGGTGAAATTACCGCAGAATATGTAATAAACGCCGCCGGTGTTCATGCCGATGAGGTTGCATCTTTTATCGGTGACGATTCCATTGAAATTCGCGGAAGACGAGGTTCATATTTTATTCTCGATAAATCGCAGGGAAATCTTGTCAGCAGAACGATATTCCAATGTCCGAGTGAAAAAGGCAAAGGTATTTTGGTTGCTCCGACGGTTGACGGGAACTTGCTTTTGGGACCGACTTCCGAGTTTGTGGATGATAAAGATTTGACCGATACAACTCTTGAGGAATTAAGGGCGGTTGCCGAGTTGTCGGCACGAAGCGTTCCTCTTGCGTCGAGCCGCGATTCAATTACTTCATTTAGCGGTATTCGTGCATATACTAAGAACGGAGATTTTGTTATCGGTTCGAGTAAAGTAAATGAAAAGTTTATTAACGTTGCCGGTATAGAATCTCCCGGGCTTTCTGCCGCTCCCGCCATTGCGGAGCTTGTTGACGAAATATTTGCAAATGTTTCAAAAAATAAGTTTGCAATTAAAGCAGATTATGATTCGACAAGAAAAGCCCCCGTGCGTTTCAGAGAGATGACTGATGATGAAAGACGGGAACTTATTGCAAAGAATTCCGCTTACGGTCGGGTTATTTGCCGTTGTGAAACTGTTACCGAAGGCGAGATTATCGACGCAATAAGAATGAAAGTCGGTGCGGTTGACGTTGACGGAGTAAAACGCCGTGTCCGTGCGGGAATGGGAAGATGTCAGGGCGGTTTCTGCGGCTCGAAAGTGGTTGAAATACTGTCAAGAGAACTCAATGTTCCCGTTAATGAAGTAACGAAATTCGGCAAAGGTTCAAACATTCTTTTTGATAAGACGAAGGAGGACTGACAATGAAATACGATTTAGTGGTTATCGGCGGAGGTCCTGCGGGAATGGCTGCGGCTCTCAAAGCAAAAGAAGAGGGCGTTGAGAAAATAGTAATATTGGAACGAGATGTAAGATTGGGCGGTATTTTGAATCAATGTATTCATACCGGCTTTGGGCTTCATTATTTCAAGGAGGAGTTGTCCGGTCCCGAATATGCACAACGTTTCGCAAAACAGGTTGCCGAAACCGATATTGACGTTATGCTCGACACAATGGTTATTGATATTGATGACGACAATAATGTTACGGCAATGAACAATCGTGACGGGCTTATTAAAATTGAGGCAACGGCAATAATTCTTGCAATGGGATGTCGCGAACGTCCACGCGGTGCTTTGTTTATGGCAGGCACTCGTCCTTCGGGTGTCATGACGGCAGGAACGGCTCAGAAATATGTCAATATGGACGGCTATATGCCCGGCAAAAAGATAGTTATTTTAGGTTCGGGCGACATCGGTCTTATCATGGCTCGTCGCATGACTTTGGAGGGTGCCGAAGTTAAGATGGTCTGTGAGATTATGCCGTATTCGGGCGGTCTTACACGAAATATCGTTCAATGTCTCAACGACTTTAATATACCTCTTTATTTAAGCACAACGGTTATTGCAACTCACGGCAGAGAGCGTTTGGAAGGCGTAACCATAGCAAAAGTTGATGAGAGATTAAATCCCATTCCGGGAACTGAGGAGTATGTCGAATGTGATACTCTCATGCTTTCCGTCGGTCTTATTCCCGAAAACGAACTTACAAAAGATGCCGGAATAAGTATTGACCGAATTACCCGCGGAGCCGTCGTTGATGAACTTCGTGCAACCGAAAAAAAGGGTGTTTTTGCCTGCGGAAACGTGCTTCAGGTTCATGATTTGGTCGATTTTGTTACTTTGGAATCATATTTAGCGGGCAAGGGTGCGGCGAAATATATCAAAAATCCCGCCGCTTTTGATGATGCGGTTTATGTTAAAACGACTACCGGAAACGGTGTAGGCTATATCGTACCGCAGAGGGTGAATATCAAAACCGACGAGGATGTAAAACTCTATTTCAGAGTGAGACAGGTATATAAAAACGCTCGCGTAATTTTAGAAGTTGACGGCGAAACCGTTTCAAACAAGAAGAAGATAAAACTTGCTCCGGGCGAAATGGAAGACGTTACGATACCGAAAGAAATTATTGAGAAAATGACCGACAAGAGCGAAATTTCAGTACGTGTGGAGGCATAGAGATGACAAAACAGATGTATTGTGTTGCGTGTCCTTTGGGTTGCTTTATTACCGTTGAATACGACGATACGGGAATTTTAAATGTTACCGGAAACACCTGCAAAAGAGGCATTGATTACGCACGTACCGAAATGACAAACCCGACAAGAAGTCTCACGAGTACCATAAGGGTTATCGGCGGTAAACGTGCCGTAATTCCGTGTAAATCGCATGAACCTTTGCCGAAAAACATGATGTTTGATTGTATGAAGGAAATCAATAAAGCGAGGGTAAAAGCTCCTGCAAAGATCGGCGATGTTTTGATTCCCGATATTTTGGGAACGGGGATTGACATAGTCGCGACCGACAACTGTGACTGATTGAATATTTGGAAGAATTGAGAAACTTATTTTATGAACAAAGGCTATCTTGGAACGATTGACATTAAACCGACCTCCCGTCAGATAAAGTGGCAGGAAACGGAATTTTACGGTAATATTTTCTTTGGTATGAACACCTTTACGGGCAGTCAGTGGGGTGATGGTTTTGCTCCCGCCGACCTGTTCTGGCCGGAAGATTATGATGTTGATTATTGGGTAAAAACGGCGAAAAAAGCCCGCATGAAAGGTCTGATGATTACAGCGAAACACTATGACGGGTTTTGCATATTCCAAAGTGAACATACCGATTATTGCTTGAAATCTTGCCCGAATTGGCAGGATGGCAAGGGGGATATTGTTCGCGATTTAGCCAAGGCGTGCAAGGATGAGGGACTTAAATTCGGTATTTATATCGCTCCGTGGGACAGGCACGAAAAGACCTACGGCAAGGGAAAAGAATATGACGATTGGTTTTGCAATATATTAACCGAGTTATGTACAAATTATGGCGACTTGTTTTGTATTTGGCTTGATCCTCATTTTGGTGACGGCATAAACGGCACGTCGCAGGACTTTGATTTGCCGAGATATTATAAGACAATTCGTGAGTTGCAGCCCGATTGTGCCATTGCGGGCATGGGACCAGATGTTCGCTGGGCGGGAAACGAACGAGGTCTTGCAAGAAAATGCGAATGGTCGGTTGTTCCCGCCTATCTGGGTTTTGACGAGTTTGGCGAAAAACGCAATTCCGCATCCAAAAAGGCTTTGTCTTTAACCGATCCTGATTTGGGTTCACGCAAGACAATCAAAAAGGAAATCGATTTTGCTTGGCTTCCGCATGAAATATCCGTTCCGATGAAATCAAAGTGGTTTTGGTATAAAGACGGCGAATATTCTTCAAAAACAAAGGATAAGCTTTGGAAACTGTATCTGGATTCAGTCGGCAACAACAGCTGTTTTATGCTCGGTTTGTCTCCCGACAAGAGATGTAAGTTTGCCGATAACGAAGAACAGATTTTGACTGCATTCGGTGAGGATTTGCACTTGAATTTCGGATATAATTTGGCGGTAGTTAAGGGAAAAGCAAGTGCATCAAGTCAACACAGTGAGATGTATGACGTTTCAAACGTGCTGAATACTGATTTTGATAAATTCTGGAAACCAGCAGAAAACGATAAAAAACCCGTTTTGTACATTGATTTTGAAGAAAAAGATATGTTTAACAAAATTGTTATCGGTGAGCATATAAGAAACGGTCAGCATATCGAGGAATTTTCGGTATATTATCTTGACGAAAAGGACAAGTGGAGGCTTATCGAAAAGGGTACAACCATAGGATACAAGAGAATTGTTCACTCGAAGCCTATTGAGACATCGAGAGTAAAAATAGTTTTTGAAGAATATCGTGAGAGTTTTGAAATTAATACAATTTTGATTAACTGATTTTTACTAAAAAGGGGGCGTAAATCACCCAAAAGATAAATTTTATAAAATTCCTCTTGCAAAATTCGGACAAATGTATTATAATGTTCGGAGTTTGTATATTTTGAGGAAAATACTATGTCTATTAAAGTAAACTTTGATCTTTTAAAATCTTTTGTGACGGATAAGGATTTTGAAAGCGTTATCCCTGCACTTAATATCGCTCATGGTTTTCTTTATGAAAATAATGTAAATGCACCGGGAAACCATGCACACGGCTGGCTTGATTTGCCGATAAATTATGATAAAGAAGAATTTGCACGAATTAAAGCGGCAGCTAAGAAAATTCAGAACGACAGCAAAATTTTAGTTGTTATCGGTATCGGCGGCTCGTCTTTGGGTGCCAGAGCGGCGATTGAATTTGTTAAGGGAAAAAATTATAATTTTACTTGCGGTAAACTGCCCAAGATTTTCTTTGTCGGCAACAGCATGAGCCCTGCTGAATTAAATGAAGTAGTCGGTTTTTGCAAGGATGTTGATTTCAGTGTAAATGTTATTTCTAAGAGTGGCACTACAATCGAACCTGCCATTGCTTTTCATATATTCAAAAAATTGCTTACCGAAAAGTACGGCGATAAGGCAAATGAACGTATTTATGCTACAACGGACGCAGTTAAGGGTACTCTTCACGGCATGGCACTTAAAGAGGACTATGAAAGGTTCGTAATTCCGGATGATGTCGGCGGTCGTTATTCCGTTCTGACTGCGGTTGGTCTTTTGCCGATTGCGGTTGCCGGTATTGACATTGATGCACTTATGTCCGGTGCTGCCGATTCTCGTGAAAAATATTCCGTTTGCAGTCTTGATAACGATTGTTATAAATATGCCGTTGCCCGTCAACTTCTTTACAGAAGTGGCAAGGCTATTGAATTATTTATTTCTTATGAACCTGATTTCCTTCTTATGAACGAATGGCTTAAACAGTTGTTTGGTGAGAGTGAAGGAAAAGAGGGCAAGGGCTTATATCCGTCAAGTGCAATATATTCAACAGACTTACACTCGATGGGACAGTATGTTCAAGACGGTGCACGCATTCTCTTTGAAACCGTTGTTCATTTTGAAAATTCAAAGAGCGAAATTGAAATTGAACTTGATGAAGATGATTCTGATGGTCTTAATTTCTTGGCGGGAGAGAATTTGTCAAGCATAAACAAGCGTGCATGTATTGCCACCGCACTTGCTCATACGGACGGGAAAGTACCGAATATTATTATAAACGTTGACGGTATGGATGCTTACAATCTCGGTGCACTTATTTATTTCTTCGAGAAGGCTTGTGCTATATCGGGCTATATTTTAGGTGTCAATCCCTTTGACCAACCTGGTGTTGAGGTTTACAAGAAGAATATGTTTGCACTTTTAGGCAAACCCGGCTATGAAGAACTCAGAGCCGAATTAAAAGCAAGAATTTAACAAACAACCCAAAAGGAGAGAATATTTATTATGGTTTCATTACTTATCGGACCTAAGGGTACAGGCAAAACGAAGCGTCTTATTGAAGAAATCAATGATGCTCTTGCTCGTACAGACGGCAACGTTGTTGTTGTTGAAAAGAACAAAGCTCTCAGCTTTAACGTAAATTACAGAGCAAGGCTTGTTACTTCCGATGATTACGGTATTGCAGGTTTTGATGAACTTTATGCTTTCTTATGCGGTCTTTGTGCATCAAACCATGATATTACCGATATTTTAGTTGACGCAACATTGCGTATAGGCAGTCGTGATACAGTTGAACTTTCCGCTTTCTTAAAGCGTATCGCAAAGTTATCCGATGACACTGAAACTGATTTTGTTTTCACCATTTCCATGGACGAATCAAATGTTCCCGCCGAGGTGTTTGAAGTTTGCAGGAAGATCTCATAAAAGGTCTTGACAAAACAGCGAAAGTATAGTAAAATATTTGGCGTTGCGTTTTGACGAGGTGATATAATGAATATTGATTTAAATCCTGTGTTTGGTATCACAGGCAAAAAAATGGATATTGATTATACCATCAAGGCAGAAGATGTAGATGAATATCCTCGAGTTTCCGATGTAAAGGTGTTCGGAAGTGTTCAGAACAAGACGGACATAGTTACTTTGACAATTACTTGTTCTTATGAACTTACCTGTCTTTGTGACCGTTGTGCCGAAGAAATTACCAGACATATTGATCAGAAAATCGAGCACGAACTTATAAAAAATCTTGAAGATGAGCAAGACATATCTTATATTGAAGTTCCTGACGGAAATCTGGATTTGGATGAGCTTATCAGAGAGGATATAATACTTAATTTGCCGTATTTGTTCTTATGTAAAGAAGACTGTAAGGGACTCTGTGTCCAATGCGGTGCAAACCTTAATGACGGCGAATGTAAATGCAAATCACCGACAGATCCGAGACTTTCCGCTCTCTTGGATTTGCTTGATTGATATAAAAATTACCGTGAGGAGAAGATAAAATGGCAGTACCAAAGAGGAGAGTTTCCTCCGCAAAAGGTGCCAAGAGACGTGCAAGTGCATGGACATTGGACGCACCTTCAATTGCAAAGTGCAAGAATTGCGGCGAATATGTAAAGAGCCACACCATGTGCGGTGCTTGCGGTCACTATAATGGTCGCGAAGTTGTTAAAATCGAAGAAGATTAATCTCTTTGTTGACAATCAATGGGTGGTTTTACCGCCCTTTTTTGACTTAAATGGCAGTAATTATTTCTGATGTAAAAAAGTTTTCCGCCTGTTATTTGCGTGGAATTCGTGCCGGGGATAAACTTATATCCATAAACGGCAATGAAGTTTTTGATGTGCTTGACTTTGACTATTATTGCACGGAGGACAGGCTTTCTTTGCTTTTTGAGTCCAAAGGGAAAACAAAAACGGTAAACCTTAAATCATCGGACACAGGTTTGATTTTTGAAACATATCTTATGGACAAAAAACAGCATTGCAAAAATAAATGCGTTTTTTGCTTTGTTGACCAGATGCCAAAAGGTATGCGTGAAAGTCTCTATTTCAAGGACGATGACAGCCGTTTATCCTTCCTGTTCGGCAATTATATCACATTGACGGGGATTAGCGAGCGGGAAGTTGAGCGTGTTATTAACTTGCATATTTCTCCGATAAACATCTCCGTTCACACGATGAATCCCGAACTGCGTGTTAAGATGATGGGCAATCCCAACGCTGGGAAAAGTCTGGATATTATCCGTCGTTTTTACGAGGGAAAAATCGATATGAATACCCAACTTGTTCTTTGTCCTGGACTTAATGACAGGGAAGAACTTGATTTTTCACTTGTTTCACTTGCAAAATATGCTCCCTACGTAAAAAGTATAGCCGTCGTTCCCGTTGGCATGACGAAATTTCGGGACGGTCTTTTTCCACTTCGTCCTTTCTCGAAAGAGGAGGCAATTGACACAATTGAGCGGGTTGACCGTTTCAATGAAAAATACGGTCATTTTGCCTACTGTGCAGATGAGTTATATATTTTGGCGGAGAAAGAGATGCCAAACACCGACTATTATAATGACTATGTTCAGCTTGAAAACGGTGTCGGTCTGTGGACAAGTCTTAAAGACGAGTTTTTATATTCACTTGAAAATGAAGTCTTAAAAAAATCATCAGGCGAAAAGCATATAGCAACCGGTGTGGCGGCTTATCCGCTTATTTCGGAACTTGCCGAAACGTTCAATATAAAGACGGGGTCGGAAATAATCGTTCATAAGATTGTAAATAATTTTTTCGGCGAGAGTGTAACGGTTGCGGGACTTCTGACTGCTACCGATATTGAAGAACAGTTGTCTGGCAGAATAAGTGGCGAGCTAATTATTAATGACTGTATGCTTAAAACGAAAGAAGAGCCTATATTTTTAGATGATGTTTCGGTTGATGAATTGGCTGAAAAAATGGGAGTGAAAATCACCGTAACAGATGGTTCGGGTTATGATTTGCTCCGAAAAATGATGAATTGAGGTGGGATTATGGCTAAAAACGTGGTTGCGATTGTCGGTCGTCCGAATGTCGGTAAGTCAACTTTGTTTAACAAACTTATCGGCAGACGGGTTGCAATAGTTGACGACACGCCGGGAGTTACCCGCGATAGAATTTATGGTGATTGCGAATGGCTTAATCACAAATTTTTGCTTATTGATACGGGCGGTATCGAGCCTTATTCGACTGATGTCATATTATCACAGATGCGTGTTCAGGCACAGCTTGCAATTGACAGTGCCGATGTTATTATTTTCGTTACCGACTTAAAATCCGGTATAGTCGCAAGCGATATGGACGTGGCACAAATGCTTCAAAAGAGCCAAAAACCGATAGTTTTATGCGTAAATAAATGCGACAGTATCGGCGAACCCGAACCGGAATTCTATGAATTTTATAACTTGGGTTTGGGCGATCCTATCGGCGTTTCGAGTATTCACGGTCACGGTACGGGTGATTTGCTTGATGCGGTAGTTTCCCATTTCCCCAAAGAGCCGTTTGATGACGAAACGGAAGATGATGTTATTGACGTTGCAATAATCGGCAAACCCAATGTCGGCAAATCGTCGCTTGTTAATGCCATTTGCGGTGAAAATCGTGTTATAGTCTCCGATATTGCAGGTACCACCCGCGATTCGACGGACACTCCCGTTGAGGTTAACGGCACCAAGTTTAATCTTATTGATACGGCAGGCTTGCGTCGCAAGTCGAAAGTATATGACGACATAGAAAGATATTCCGTTCTTCGTGCCGTTGCGGCGGTTGAAAGGTCGAGAGTATGTATCATAATGATTGATGCAATGGAAGGATTTACCGAACAGGATTCCAAAGTTGCCGGTATTGCTCACGAGCAGGGTAAGGCTTGTATTATTGCCGTAAACAAGTGGGACGCTTACGAAAAAGACTCAAAATCCATGGATAATTACCGCAAGAAATTGATGAATGATTTTGCCTTTATGTCCTATGCTCCGATAATATTCATTTCTGCAAAAACAGGGCAGCGACTTGACAGACTTTTTGAGCTTATAAAATTTGTCGATGAACAAAATGCGATGCGTATAACCACCGGTAAACTCAATGATATATTGGCAGCTGCCGAGGCAAGAGTTCAACCGCCGACGGATAAGGGCAAGCGGTTAAAGATTTATTATATCACTCAGGCATCAACCCGTCCGCCCACATTCGTGTGTTTCGTCAATAACAAAGACCTATTCCATTACAGTTATCAACGTTATATCGACAATCAAATTCGTGAAGTTTTCGGTCTTGAAGGCACACCGACAAGATTTATAATCCGTGAACGGGAAGAAAAATAAGATGGATATGATAACAAAATCCGCTATTGTTTTTGGTGGTATAGCAACAGTTCATTTCGGCTTAACTATGGGCTTTATCGTTAAAGATGCTACTAAAAAATATGAGGAAGACTGCGATTATTTGATGATTTTGGGCGGGAACATTATCGGTGCCGAAACACCGAGCAGAGAGCTTGTTTTTCGCATGAAAAAAGCTGTTGAATACCTTAAAATTCATCCGAATACCATCGCAATTCCGTGTGGAGGATGTTTTCGTGAGGGACAGAAAAAGAGTGAGGCACAGATTATCAAAGAATATCTGACTGCTCACGGGATTGAAGAAAATCGTATTTTCTTGGAGGACAAATCAACAACTACGATTGAAAATTTTCGCTTTGCTTTGCCGATTATCAAGAACATTTCGGGGAAAGAAATTAACGAGCTGAATATCGGTTTTCTGACAAGTTCGTATCATATATTCCGCAGTACGCAGATTGCGAAATGTTCAGGCTTAAAGACTCCGAAGAGGGTTGCCGCACCGACACCGGACAAGGCAATTTTTCGATATATCCGTGAATACTTTGCATTTTTTGCTTTCGTGCTTGATTTTCTTAAAAAGTAATTTTTGTCGGTAACTTCGGTTTCCGACTTTTTTTATTTTTTGGTCGTTCGGATATGCAAAAACAGGAAATTTGAACATTCTGTAAATGGAAGTTTGAAAAGGTTGCAAAAATGTAGTAGAAGCAACAAATTGTTTACAAAAACTTAATCTATTTTCGCAGAATTTGACAAAAAAGACCTTGAATTTTTAAGTTGATTATGATATAATAACAATGTCAAAAAATGTAGGGTAGGGGCAATAGAATTTAACAGAAGAATATTTATTGCAAATATCCGAAAAGAAAGGATTGTTAGTATGAAGGTTACACTTAAAATCATGAGTGTGTTCCTGTCATTCGTTTTGCTCGTAAGCGGTCTTTCGATTGGCTTTATGGGCAGTGCCGCAGATTATTCGTGGCAGTTGTTCATCGGTGATGTTACCGGTGAACGCGGTGAATACACAAGGAAACTGACTAACTATAAAGTTGAAAAGGCTTCAGAGGGATGGAACGATGATGCGAATTTCCTCTCGTATGAAAATGCCGTCTATGCAAAAGACAATGCAGATGGTTATATTTCAGACGCTGCCAAGAAACTCTATTCAAAGATTGATGATATCATCAGCTATGAATATGGAGTTGGTAACTATAACCTTGAATTGGTTTACAAAAGCATTTGTCAGACGCTTGAAGCTCAGTTGTCGGATCCCGACAGAGAAATTCGTGTCGGTACAAACGGCGAACGTTATGTCCCAGTTCATCGTGTTGTTCCCCGTGAAAAAGATGTTTATTTGGACTACAACGATCGTTACCAGCTCCGAGCAGCTTGTGTTTCCGAGACAAATGAACGAAATTGTTCTTACAGCACTCTTAACTGGGATTCAAGTAACTGGGATATTGTTGCAGTTGACGAAAACGGTTATATCTATACAAAGGAACAGACCGGCAGTGCAATTATAACCGCAACCAGTGTTGACACCAACAAGATGTGTAAGATGTGGGTTCACGTTGAACATGAGCCGGATACTCCCGTGGCAACTCCTTGGGAGAACGTACCGGATGCACCCGTTCATCATATGAAAGAACACGAATATGATGCAGACGGCAAAATTGTAGCCCGCGGTTTTGCTCCGACTTTATATGAAACGGAATATGAATATTACAACATCGAATCCATTGTTTCATATATGCTCGGTACAGCCAAAGCTATAACTTCAGCAAACTGGTTCAATACCTTCAAATTTGTAATTGATACCGATTTTGAAACCGCATTACTTGCTGATATCGGCGAAACCGGTTCACTTATCATGATTCCGGATGATTATGAAGTTATAATCAAGAATGAAACATATACTTGGAATTCTCATGCACGCACCTATGACAAATCCGGAACTGTCGCCCGTTATCATATTCCTGAATCCTACGATTACAGATATACTGAGAGTGTTGATGACCAGACAATTTCGAAGCTCAAGAATTTGTCCAATTACTTTACCGATGATAAGTTGATGTATGACTACTCCATGTGGACGAATTCACAATGTGCTGATTATGTCAAAAACAACCATATTGACGAACTTTTTGCTCCGATTCTTGATTTCTCCAATGATTTTATATTAAGAGTATTCGGCAACAAGATTTTTGCCATTACGGCGGCATTAAACCAGATGCGTCCGAACTATCTGCACGATGAGGCTGTTGAAAACGGCAACCTTAATGCAAACTATTACGGTTGGCGTATTGTCCGTCAAAATCCGACACAGGGTCCTGCAACGTTTATAAACAATGTTGCCGATATGGACAAAGTTGTTAACAATATCGACCAACTTATCACAAACAACGATTTGGGAACAATACTTAATTTGTTCTTAAAACCCGGTGAAGGTTTCCTCAATGCTCCCGGTCTTGCGGGCTTGACATATTATAACGCATCCGAACTTATTATGATGCTATTGAGGAACTTCCTCTATCAGGACAGTCTTATAAACCTTGTTGCAGGAAAAATCCTTCCGCTTTTGGGCAATCTGCTTTACACAGGTCCCAATCCGGTTGTTGGTCTTGCAAGTCCCAGCCTTGCTGATATTGCTGAAGCTCTTTACGATATGGGTATTTATTTAAAGAGTCCTCAAGACTTTATCAACTTAAGCTGGACTGCTGCAACAAGAGCACAATTCCCCGAAGCCACCGCTTATTTCTTAAGCATACAGGCAACCGAAGGCAAGAGCACATGGGACGTTGTTGCTGAAACCATTGATGATTGCAAGTGGTACATCAACGGCGATAAAGACAAATTTGTCGATGCTATCTGTGCTGCTCTTGCTCCTGCTGCCTACCTGCTGACCGGTATTTTCTGCAGCAGTTATGGTCAGTCAGCAAGCTACATCAAGGGTACAATGACCGCAGCACTTATTGTAAATGGTCATATCCACATTTACTATGCCGATGCATATCGCTGGCTTCTTCTTCCTCTGTTGGAAGCACTCGGAATGACAAGTGCACATGGTCTTATGACTTCCAATCAAAATGCCGCAAACTCGTCAGTTCCTTATCCCGATGACCACGGTGTCGAACAGACGAGGATGTCTGAAAACAAACCTTTAAGAAACGTTCTTAATCCGATTCTTAACTGGGTTGAAACCGATGTTGCAAGTAAGCCGATAGAGACGATACTGGCAATTCTTCCCAATCTTTCCCGTCTTCTGACCTCGGGCAAACTTAAGGAAATGTTGGGCTTGAGGGTAAAACTCGATATTAAAATTGCCGGTGTAAGCTGGATCGGTGCTTTTAAGGGACTTCTTGAAAAATACACAGGTCCGTGGGATGATGACAAGATCGTCTTATGGAATGCTCTTCAGGCAAATGATATAAAAATAAGAGGCTATCATATCTGTGATGTTCTTGACCCGACCAGAACATTGACAATCACCACGGCAGGCGGCTCCAAGAGTATTAAGAGCGGTTCGATAAATGCTTTGTTTGCGGTCTTGCTGGGAGATACTTTCAAGGCGAAGATACCGACCGGCGAATATGACGAATTTGGCTATCCCATCTATGAGCCGGATTATAGTAATCCCGTTTTGGATGAAAACGGCGACCCCGTATATGATGATGAGGGTAACCCACTTTACCATGACAGAGAAATCGCCATTCCGCTACCCACTCTTTGCGACCAGAAACTTCAGGATTGCGGTGCGGTAGAAAATTATTACAATACCAACGGAGATCCGGCTGTACGTATTCGCTGTGACAATCCCGGCAAGGTTCTTGCCTTCCTTCTTCGTTATATCTTCTACGGAATAAACTACACGGAACCCGGTTCCGCTGGGACTAACCCCCCACTTCTTTCTGCCTTTATTGACCCTGCTCAACTTGAAGGTGAGTTGTTTATGGGCATTTCCATAAAATCTCTCATTCTTCAGATTGTTCTTCATCCCGAAGCGGCTATCTGTGCTTTGGTTGAACTTTTTTCACCGAACACCAACGGTTATCCCGCTTTCCACCCCGAAGTTCTTTATAACTATTACGAAGAAGCATATCCCTACTACCTCCAGAATGAAGTTCTCGGCAAACCCCACTTTGGTGCTCCCGTTCGTTATACACAATATTGGACACGTGAAAATGCAACCGAGGTTTCAAAGGGCTTGTTCCCGCTTATAGAGAATGTTCTCGATATGCTCAAACTTGATGTTTCCTTTGAACTTTTGGGCAAGCAATATACTCTCAATAACGGTATAGAGGCATTGATTAAGGATATTATCAACGGTGTTGTATATTCCAATGATGTCCTTTCAATTGTTGCCGGCGGTCTTTACGGTCTTATCGGTCAGTACTCCGAATCCTTCGGTCTTGACACCATTCTTGATGCTGCTCTTGACATTCGTTTTGACACGGATGCTATCTTAGGTACAGTACACTACAAGGTTGTTACGGAACGTTGTGACCAATTGGGTATTACGGATTCCAACATCCGTCTTAACACAAGAAGTGAATTTGAACAAAATCTTGTTAACGAAATCAATGAGGCTGCTCCCGAAAAGGTTAAATTCGACGACTCGTTGTTCTACAAGATGGAACAGCAGGTTGATGAAGAAGGTAACCCCGTTTACGAAACAGATCCCGAAACCGGCGACCCCATTCTCGATGAGAACGGTGATCCCATTCCCGTAATGGTTTCAACCGGTGAACCTCTTGACTGGGGACTTGAAGATACAGTTGCATTCATCGGTCCCGATTCTGTTCTTAAATACACAAGAGAAGAGCTCTTTACCGCAAACCTTATTGCAATTCTTGCTCCCGCAGCGGAACTTGTACGTATTCTCTTCTACGGTAAAGACCTTTGCTTGCTTGATTTGCTTACCATCCAGACATTTGAAATTTATCACTACGCTATTACTCCGTTGATTGAGGCACTCGGTGTTCCCTCAAATAAGATAAAATATATCACAACGGCGGCAACCCGTTCTGCTGATACCACTCCGATTCCTGATACCGAGCATCCTATCGGTGGCGGTGAATTTGAATCAGTTCCGATGGGTAACCTCTATGCCATTGAAGATTTGATAACCCCGATTGTCGGCTTGCTTAATGTAATCAGTGCCAATCCGCTTGACTGGATTCTTTCAACGATACCGAACTTTATGTACTACTTACTAAGCGGTGCGTTCAATGATTCAGTCAACGAACTTCTTCACTTTGCTTATGTTATTCTTGATGTCATTCGTCCCATTATTGACGGCTATGATTTGATTGAAACCCTTCTTGCAACTCTTGACCTTGATGATTACGGTATCAGTTTAAGTCTTCCTCTCGACCTTGACATCAACGGTATTGTCAACTCGCTTCTCAGCAGTTATATGTTCGGTCAGGTTCTTACTTTCGAGTTGGCAGGTGCTCCGCTGACAATTACCTTGCCTAATCTTGACCTTTCGATGCTCTGTACGGGTGTCCCCAAGGCAAAGATGTCCGCATCTCAAAATCAAATTGTCGTCCTTTCAAACGGCTCCGGTGCCGACCTGATTACCGTTATGCTTCAGTATGTCCTTGATACATTATTCATGTATAATAACTGGATGAATGTAGCCGACTGGCTGACCATATCACAGAATCTTGATGCCTTTGACTCTGAAACAGCACACATGCTCTTGAGTGATATGAATATAAAAGCAAATGAAGGTGAAGCACCCGATAAGGTATTGGGTCTCATGTACAAATTGCTCAGTATGCTGACAAAGGTTTCCGGTCCATTGTCTCAAAGATTCAGACAGGTAGACTTCGGTCTTCTTGATATGTTCCAAGGAGATTTCCAATCTTTCTTTGACAGGATTATGACACTTCTCAACCCGACCGGAGAGGAAACCGCAGTAACAGGCTTCTTTGCAAAACTGAAAGCGTTCTTCCAGAAGATTATTCTCTTCTTTAAGAGTTTATTCGGTGGTCTGGGCGGCTAAATCGAAATGAAAAGCTCTGCTTCGGCAGGGCTTTTTGTTTTACTGACATTTCAGCAAAAAACATTTGACAATATTGTTATAAAGATGTATAATAATACAGAGTATAATGAGGGGGTATGTTATGAATTTTGAAGGAATTAAAACACTCCTTTTGAAAATATGGGCATTGATAATCACTGTTATTGCAGGTATTACTTCACTTTTTCAAGGCAATATCACAGACACCAAAACGTTAAAACTCGAAAAAGAGATGCAATTTGTTGTTGACGAAGCCTTTGTTGCAGCACAGGGGCTTGCTGTTGACGGTGATATTCTCTATACAAGCGGTGCCATTTCTGCTCTTTATATGGGCGGTTTGGGCAAGATTGACCTGAACACAGGAGAATTTATTGATAAGAAATTGGGTTCTATTCCGTCTGAATTTCAGAAAAAGGGCTATGACCATATCGGCGGTATCGGTTATCTTGACGGAAAAATTTATGCCGCAGTTGAGGACAAGGCGGAAGAATATCCTCTTGTTTTGATTTACGATGCCAATACCCTTGAATATACGGGTGAATATTACGACGTGACGAATGAAGCTTTAGATGACGGTATTCCGTGGTGTACTGTCGATGCGGATAACGGCTATCTTTACTGCTCAAAGTTCCGCCATGCAAACGAAATTCTTGCATATAATTTAACGGATATGACATTCTCTCACTATATCAATTTAAGTGAAGAGGTTGACCGCGTTCAGGCGGGTGCATATCTTGACGGATATATTTATTTAAACCTTGATCCCCACAATGCTGACGGAACAAAAGAAGTTGTTGCCGTAGATGTTTTTTCGGGAGAAGTTAAGAAAATCGGTACTCGTAATACGGGTGGTTTTGAAACCGAAACGGAAGGTATTGCCGCATATAAGACGGAAAACGGAGACCTTCGTTTGATTATCTGTGATTATGATAAAACCGTCGCAATATTTATCCGTGAATATACTGTTTGTCAATAATTTTTAGGAGATATATATGAATATTGAAGGAATTAAGAAGGCATTGGCTGCGGGAGATTTGGATGCAAATTTAGCCCGCGTCTATGTCACGGAAGAAGCCGTAAAGGCACAGCGGGAACGTTATATTTCGGTTGTTGAAGATTTTGCCGGAATGTATGAAGATGGTGAGATTAGTCTCTTTTCTTCTCCGGGACGTACTGAAGTTTGCGGTAATCACACCGACCACAACCACGGCAAAGTTTTGGCTGCTGCCGTAAATCTTGATGTTATCGCCGCCTGTGCAAAGACGGATAATAACATTATTCAGATTAAAAGCCGTGGTTTTGCAAAGACCGATAAAATTTCTTTGGGCAACCTCATTCCCGTTGCCAGTGAGGTCGGACACAGTGCATCGCTTATTCGCGGTGTTGCCGCAAGATTTAAGCAGTTGGGCTACAATATCGGTGGTTTCAATGCTGCCACAACATCTGATGTTTTAAGCGGTTCGGGACTTTCCTCTTCCGCCGCTTTTGAGGTTTTGGTAGCAACAATTCTCAATTATCTTTACAACGACGGCAAGGTTTCTCCCGTCGAGATTGCTCAAATTGCTCAGTATTCCGAAAATATCTTTTTCGGTAAGCCCTGCGGTTTAATGGATCAGATGGCTTGTTCTGTCGGCGGTTTTGTTAAGATTGATTTTGAAGACCCCGCAAATCCTATCATCGAGCCGATTGATTTTAAGCTTGCTGAACACAATCATTCTCTTTGTATTGTTGATACAAGAGCAGGTCATGCGGAATTGACTGAGGAATATGCATCAATTCGTGAGGATATGGAAAGTGTCGCTCAAAATCTCGGCGGCGAGTGTCTTCGTCAGGTCGATGAAGAAAAATTTATTGCAAATATCGCCATGCTTCGCCAAAAGACAAGCGACAAGGCAATTCTTCGTGCAATGCATTTCTACGCTGAAAACAGGAGAGTGGATAAATGTGCCGAGTATCTTCGTGCCGGTGATATTGAAGGTTTTAAGGCAACCATTCTTTCTTCCGGTGCGTCTTCTTATCAGTACAACCAGAATGTAAACTCTGCAATAATGGGCAAGTCGCAACCGGTCGGTCTGGCTCTTTGCATTTCTCAGAGCATTCTTGAGAACAAAGGTGCGTGGCGTGTTCACGGCGGTGGTTTTGCAGGCACAATTCAGGCATTTGTACCGGATGATTTGCTTACAAACTATAAAAATGCGATAGAAAGTGTTTTCGGAGAAAACGCAACCTATGTATTACAGATTCGTTCAGCAGGCGGTGCTCAGATAGTATGAACCGCAAAAAATGGAATGTCCGAAAAATAAATAAAGAGCGGTCAATTTCATTAGCACGGGAAGCCGGTATACCCGCCATGGCGGCACTTATACTTGAAGCACGAGGTTATGACACGGCATCACAAATCAGTGACTTTTTTGATACGGATGTTGCTCTTTCCGACCCTTTTGAAATCAAAGATATGGAAAAGGGTGCGTTGAGAGTTCAGAAAGCCATTGACAATTTTGAAAAAATATGTGTATACGGAGACTATGACTGTGACGGACTGACTGCCACCGCAATGTTGTATACTTATCTGGAATTAAACGGTGCGGATGTCATTTACTTTGTTCCTTCCCGCTTGACAGATGGATATGGTCTTAATGCCAACGCAGTAAAGACATTGAAAGACAATGGTGTTGATTTGATAATTACCGTTGATAACGGTATTTCAGCGATTGAAGAGGCAAAACTCATTAAAGAATTGGGTATGGATATGGTTATAACAGACCATCATAAACCCTCTGATGTTTTACCCGAATGTGAGGCAATTATTGATCCACACAGGGAAGACGACAGCAGTGTTTTCAAGGAGTTTGCCGGTGTAGGTGTTACATTCAAATTCATCTGTGCTTTGGATTATATGTTGTCGGGAGACATGGATCCTGAAATGATATTGGATCAATATTCCGATTTGATTGCTTTGGGAACCGTTGCCGATTTGGTTCCGCTTGTGGGCGAAAATCGTCTGCTTGTAAAACGTGGTCTTCAAATGATAAACGAAGAACCCCGACCGGCATTTTCAGTTCTTGCACGTGCCGCAGGGCTGGAAGGGAAAATTACTTCCGAAAGATTAAGCTATTACGTAGCTCCTCGCGTAAATGCTGCGGGACGCATGGGACAGGTTGAAACCGCACTGATGCTGCTCTTGTCCGATTATGAGGACGAGGCAATGACTTTTGCCGAGCAGCTTCTTAAATATAACGAAGAAAGACAGAAAGCGGAAGCTGATATATGCTTGGAAATCGCCGAGCAGTTAAAAGAAAAACCGGAATTATTGCACCATCGGGCATTGGTGTTCTCAGGCAAGGACTGGCACACGGGAGTTTTGGGAATAGTCGCATCCCGTATCGTCGAAAAATACGGCAAACCCACGATTATTCTTTCCGAACAGGAAGACGGTATTGCTCACGGTTCTGCTCGCAGTATTGAAGGTTTTTCAATATTTGATGCACTTTCAAGTTGCAGTGACTTGTTCGTCCATTTCGGCGGACACACTCTGGCGGCGGGACTTGGGCTTAATGTCGATGACATTGAAATTTTTCGTCATCGCATAAATGAATATGCTTTGTCGGTGCCGATGGTTGTCAATACCCTCGATATTGAAGTTAGGCTTTTGCCGACAAATCTGACGCTTGATTTTGTTGACCTCTTGTCCGAATTTGAGCCTTTCGGCAACTCAAATCCGCAACCGATATTCGGGTTGTTCAATATGACCGTCAAAAGCGTAAAAGCTATCGGCAGAGGTAAACATATCCGACTTGACTTGATGCGTGACGGAAGGATTGTCACGGCAGTAAAGTTTAATATGACTTTGCAGGAATTCCCGTTCAATGTCGGTGAAACCGTCGATTTTGCCGTAAAAATAACGGAAAATGTTTATAACGGTACGCGAAATGTATCAGTGCAGATTGTTGATATGCGTCCGTCCGGACAGGATGAAGAATTGCTATTTGATTCGCTGATGAAATATCAGGATGTCTATAATTTCGACATTCTCCCCGAACATATTTTATCCGTATGTCCCGACAGGGCAATGATTTCGGCTGTATATATGTTCATCCGCGACATAAAGGAATTTTCACATTCTGCGGAAATATTGACTCTCCGGCTGGGATTTTCTCCCGATAAAGTCGGCTCGGTTCAGATATCTCTTGATGCACTTTGCGAACTCGGACTTATAAAAAAGAATTCAGATACCTATGAATATATCGCGATAAACAACAAAGTCAATCTGACCGATTCAAAAATACTTCAGAAACTCCGATATAAAGATATATAACGAAAGGCGGTGAGGATATGCACGGCGAAGAGAAGATTATACCGTATTATACCGAATTACGCACCAAACTTGCGGAAAATTTTAAGCCTGAGGAAATCCTTGAGATAGACAAGGCTTATGACATTGCGAAAAAAGCACATGACGAACAGATGAGAAAATCAGGCGAGCCGTATATTATCCATCCGCTTGCCGTTGCTAATATTCTTCTCGATTTGGGGATATATGAAAAAGAGTGTATTCAGGCTGCTCTTTTGCACGATGTCGTAGAAGATACCATATTGACGCTTGAAGAACTTAAAGAAAAATTCGGCGAAGAAGTTGAAATGTTAGTTGACGGGGTTACGAAACTCGGTCGATATGAGTTTTCATCTTCCGAAGAACAGGAAGCGGAGAATATCCGAAAAATGTTCATTGCCATGTCGAAGGACGTAAGAATTATTGTTATCAAACTTGCCGACCGCCTTCATAATATGCGTACACTTAAATTCCAGACGGAAGAAAAACAACGCATCAAAGCCAAAGAAACGCTTGATATTTACGCTCCCATCGCTCACCGTCTTGGTATTCGTCCCATTAAAGAGGAGCTTGAAGACCTTGCAATTCGCACTTTGGATCCGGTTGCATATCGTGAGATAAGCGAAAAATTGGATGAGCAGAGCGTCAAAGGTACAGAGTTTTTGAACAAGATTAAGGACAGGATTTATGAAGCCGTGTTCCCCGATTGCAATGAAGTCAGGGTTGAGGGCAGAATAAAATCCGTTCACGGAATATATCGCAAGATGTATATGCAAAACAAGAGTTTTGAACAGATTTATGATATATATGCCGTAAGAATAATTGTTCAGACATTAAGAGAATGTTGGAATGCGTTAGGTTGTGTCCACGACTTGTTTACTCCCGTAAACGAAAGATTCAAGGATTATACTTCAAATCCAAAAGCAAACGGCTACCAGTCAATTCACACCACCGTTGTCGGTTCGGACGGTATAAAATTTGAAGTTCAGATTCGTACCGAGGAGATGCACAGAACTGCCGAATACGGTATCGCCGCACATTGGAAATACAAATCCGGTCAGCGTAGCGGTAAATTCAGCCAAAAATTCAATGATTGGGCAAGACAGACGGCGGATATTCTTCAGGATACCGATGACAGAAATGAAGTTTTGTCCTCAATCCGCAGTGATATTGCCCCCGAAGAAGTTTATGCCGTTACACCGAAAGGTAAGGCGATTGGTCTGCCGCAAGGCTCAACCGTAATTGACTTTGCTTACGCGGTTCATACCGATGTCGGCAACAAGATGGTCGGTGCAAAGGTTGACGGCAGGATAGTTCAGATTAACTATATATTGAAAAACGGTGAAGTTGTGGAGATTCTCACATCTTCATCTCCGGATAAAGGTCCTTCCCGCGACTGGCTGAATATAGTCCGCACAAGTTCCGCAAAACAAAAAATACGAAACTGGTTCAAGCGTGAACGCAGGGAAGAAAATATCATCGAAGGCAAGGCACGTATCGGCAGCGAAATGCGACGCAATTCGATGACTTTCCTGACAGAAGAAATAAAGAACACCTTTATGCTTGGAATTGCAGAGAAATATGACTGCACAACACTCGATGATTTCTATGCAAAAATCGGTTACGGCGGTATTATTCTCACAAAAGCGGTAAACCGTATCAACGATGAATACAACAAGCAGTTTAAGAAACCGGATACAGGCTCAAAAGAGCCGGTATTTGCCGTCACTCCCAAGCAAAGCAGCGGAAACAGCGTTATTGTTGACGGAATTGAAAACTGTCTGTATAAATTATCCCGTTGCTGTAATCCCATCCCCGGCGACAATATTATCGGTTATATCACACGCGGATTTGGTGTTTCTATTCATAAACGCGACTGCTCAAATGTTCCCGTATCCATTGAAGATGCCAACGAGCCGGAACGCTGGCGAAAGGCACATTGGGGCAATATCAGCTTGGGTGAGGATTTCACAAGCTCAATTGTTGTTCGCTGTGTTGACAGAATGGGTATCCTTGCGGATGTTACGACTTTACTTGCTCAGATGCACGTTATGGTGCATGGTTTGCATACGGTAGGTCGTGGCGACGATTATGACATTGTTATCAATCTGACGGTCAATTCGGTTGAGCATCTTAAATATGTTATGAAAAAACTCGGCGATGTTCATGGTGTAATCATGGTCAGCCGTGCCAGTGCATAACCAAGCATATAACCAAAAGATAAAAAACATAAGCAAGGCTGAAAACCTTGCTTTTTTGTTATTTTTCAGTTGAAAAAATTTCCCTCGTGAGGTTATTTGAAAACTTCTTAACAAAATAATAACGTAATTATATAAAAAACAGTTGACTTTTAAGTGAAAAAATGATATATTCAAATCAGATGAACACAGTAGTATATCAAAGGAGAATATCATGAAAAAATTTCTTTCAATGCTTATGGTGCTTGCAATGCTTTTAACTGCAATGCCGTTTGTCCTGACTGCAACTGCCGATATGTTTGAAACCGACGGTTATTTGAGTTATGCCGTAATTGAAGACAAAGTCATAATCGCCGATTGTGATACTGCCATTGCCGGCAAGTTAGAGATTCCCGAAATTCTGGGCGGTTATCCGGTAAATGAAATCGGTGATTCTGCATTTCGGGATTGCAAAGACCTGACCGAAATTGTAATTCCGGAATCCGTGACGGGAATTGCTTATGGTGCGTTTTATGAATGTATAGGTTTAACAAAAATCACTATCCCGCTTTCCGTATCTAATATCGGTGACGATGCGTTTTATAGTTGTTACTATCTGTCAGATGTTTATTACACGGGAACAAAAGAGGAATGGTATGAAAAAAATCTGTATGATTTCGATCCGATGGTAACTATGCATTTCGGCGATGACCTCATCGACGGTTATTTGACCTATGAACTGGCGGATGGGAAAACAGTAATAACCGATTGCGATTCGGCTGTCAGCGGAGAGTTCGAAATTCCCGAAATTCTGGGCGGTTATCCCGTAACGGAAATTGCGACCGGTGCGTTTGGCAATTGTACAAAACTGACTAAAATCACTATTCCGGATACCGTAGAAGTAATAGGAGAAGATGCTTTTGCAGGCTGTACGGGCTTAACGAAAGCCAATATTCCTGATAATGTAACGGTAATTATGACGTATGCGTTTTTTAATTGTTCTGCTTTAACCGAAATTACAATTCCGCCTGCCGTAAAAGAAATTATGGAGTATGCATTTTGCAGTTGTTCGGCATTACACGAACTTTCAATTCCCGCTTCGGTTGAATCTATCGACAGCAGAGCGTTTTACGGCTGTTCGGGACTTGAAACCATTACGGTTGACGAGAAGAATGAAACTTATTATTCTTCGGGAAACTGTCTTATTGAAAGAGAATCAGGCAGGCTGATAAGAGGTTGCACAACAAGTGTTATACCTGATAGTGTAAGGGAACTTGCAGAGTATGCATTTGCCGACTGTTTCTATTTAACCGACCTTAGAATTCCCGCTTCGGTTGAATCTATCGACAATTCTTCGTTTTTCAGCTGTTCGGGACTTGAAACCATTACGGTTGACGAGAAGAACGATGCTTATTATTCTTCGGATAATTGTCTGATTGAAAGAGAATCGGACAGACTGATAAGAGGTTGCAAAAACAGCGTTATACCGGATTGTGTAAAAATAATCGGAAATTCTGCGTTTTCAAATTGTGCCGAGCTGACTGAAATAACCATACCCGAAGGCGTAACGGAAATCTGGCAGTTCGCGTTTGCGGGGTGTGAGGGCTTGACCGAAATTAAAATCCCCGATACCGTGAAAGAACTTGAAAGATATGTATTTTTCGGTTGTATAGGCTTGACAAAAATCATCTTGTCGAATTCTGTAACGAAAATCGGAGAGTCAACCTTTGACGGTTGTACGAGTCTGACCGAAATCACAATCCCGAATTCCGTGACGGAAATTTCGGAGTACGCGTTTTTCGAATGTACGAGCCTTGAATCAATCGTTATTCCGGCATCCGTAACCTCGATTCATGAAAGTGCTTTTGAAGGAAGTCCGGCTCTGACCGATGTTTATTACACCGGAACACAAGAGGACTGGGAGAGCAAGCAACTTTTCGCTTTTGATGTTGAGAAAGTAAAACTCCATTTTGATTATATTCCCGTTGAGAAACCCGACCTAAACAATCTTCCCGTCAAGGTAACGGAAGATAAGACGCATATTAACATTGCAAAGGGCTTGACCGTTGAGCAGACGAAAGAAACATTTAAGGAATTTATCGTCAATATCCTCGATATAAACGGCAATAAACTTAAAGATGATGTTGCAATCGGTACGGGGACAGTTATAGAAATATATAATGGCGAAAAACTTGTTGAGAAAAAAGTTGTTGTGTTCAAGGGAGATATAAACGGCGACGGGCAAGTAAAAACCACCGACGCACGAAACGCATTAAGAGGTGCTTTAGGGCTTGATAATTTAAGTGATGCTCAAATCCTCGCCGCCGATGTAAACAATGACGGCACTCTCAAAGCAACTGACGCAAGATCTATTCTTAGAGGTGCAATGGGACTTGACGATACAGCCGCTTGGCTCGGTTAAAACAAGTTGTTTTTCTGAAAATATACACTTAATTAGTAAACATTCGGCTCGGCTAACAAAACAAACAGCTCCTTCTGGGGCTGTTTTGTTATTGCGGCAGGGAGTGACAGGATGAGTTTCCCATCCGCCGTTTTTCTTGAACGTTTTAATAACTTTTGAATCTATGCTGATTTATTGTTCCCAAACGATACCATAATAGTTCCCAAACGATACCATAATAGTTCCCAAATGATACAATAATAGTTCCCAAATGATACCATAATAGTTCCCAAATGATACTATAATAGTTCCCAAATGATACCATAATAGTTCCCAAATGATACCATAATAGTTTCCAAACGATACTAAAATAGTTCCCAAATGATACCATTATAGTTTCCAAACGAAACACAAGTAATACTAAGGAGTAATACTAAGGAATCATACTTAGGAATCATATTTATCAACCATACTACCAAAAATTATAAATTTTTGTTTTAGGGGAGGGACGGAAAGGAGAAGATGAAATTAAATTGCATTGAAAAATATTTTGTGAAACCTACTTGACAGGATTCTCAACTTGTGATACAATATGTCTGTGAAAGTAAGTTACATAAAGGAAGCCGAAACTTAATTCCGACTTCCTTATGATTTGAAATAATTTTAACAAGACTACGCCGTTTCGGTGCTTGCGGCTTTTTGAAGACCTAAGATTTCAATAGCATCTTCACGCATTTTATACTTAAGAATTTTGCCGGCGGCGTTCATCGGGAATGACTTGACAAAGTGGAAATAGCGGGGGACTTTGTGGCGGGCAATTCTCTCCATGCAGTAAGTTCTGATGTCGTCTTCGGTTGAGGTGTCGCCGTCTTTAAGCACAATCCAAGCCATTGCCTCTTCGCCGTATTGCTCGTCCGGAACACCGATAACCTGAACGTCCTTGACTGCGGGGCAGGTGTAGAGGAAGTCCTCAATCTCTTTCGGATAAAGGTTTTCGCCGCCGCGGATAATCATATCCTTAAGACGACCGGTAATGCGGTAATTTCCCTCCGGAGTGCGACAGGCAAGGTCGCCGGTGTGAAGCCAGCCGTCTGCATCTATTGCGGCTGCGGTTGCTTCGGGCATTTTGTAATAGCCTTTCATGATGTTATAACCGCGTGCGACAAATTCGCCGGTTACATTGTCGGGCAAGTCCTCGCCGGTTTCGGGATCTACGATTTTACATTCAATCTCGGGCAAAGCACGACCGACAGTGCTGACACGGACTTCAAGACTGTCTTCCGCCGAACTCATCGTGCAACCGGGAGAAGATTCGGTCTGACCGTAAACAATCGTAATCTCCGACATATTCATCTTATCGACAACACGTTGCATAATTTCAATCGGGCAGGGGCTTCCCGCCATGATACCGGTACGCATATAACTGAAATCGGTTTTATCGAAATTCGGATTTTCGAGCATTGCGATAAACATTGTCGGAACGCCGTGGCAGGCGGTAATCTTTTCCTGATTTATGCAGGCGAGAGCGGATTTTGCACTGAAATAGGGTAGCGGAAGAATGGTAGTGCCGTGCGTCATTGCCGCAGTCATGGCAAGAACCATACCGAAACAGTGGAACATAGGAACATGAATCAAAAGTCTGTCCGCCGTGGACAAATCCATTCTGTCGCCGATACATTTTCCGTTGTTTACTATATTGTAGTGGGTGAGCATAACGCCCTTCGGGAAGCCCGTTGTTCCGGATGTATATTGCATATTTGCAACGTCATTGGGGTCAATGTTGTCAGCACGACGTTGTACTTCCGAAAGGGGAACTAAATTATGACGTTTGAGTGCCTCTTCAAAAGTGAGACAGCCCTTTTTCTTAAAGCCGACGGTAATAACATTACGCAGGAAGGGAAGACGTTTTGAATGAAGCTGTTCGCCGGGTTTGGTATGTTCAAGTTCGGGACAAATTTCACTGATAATACCGGAATAATCGGAATCACGGCAGTTTTCAATCATAATAAGAGTATGAGCATCGCTCTGTTTCAAGAGGTATTCCGCCTCGTGAATTTTGTATGCGGTGTTCATCGTAACCAAAACGGCACCGATTTTCGTTGTTGCCCAGAAAGAAATAAACCATTCGGGCAGATTAGTTGCCCAAACTGCAACGTGCGAACCTTCTTTTACGCCGAGTGAAATTAACGCACGTGCAAAGTCATCGACATCATCACGAAATTGTGCGTAAGTGCGGGTATAATCAAGTGTCGTGTACTTAAATGCGTACTGGTCGGGAAATTCTTCAACCATTCTGTCAAGCACCTGCGGGAAAGTTTTGCTTATAAGAATATCCTTTTTCCATGGATATTGACCGTCACCGCGTTTGCTTGAATATAGAGATGATTTTCTTCTTGACGGAAGCTCAAAACGGAGCATAAAATTATAGAAATGAGCAAAAATAATTTCGGGGTCGTCAATGTCTTGGAGCCATTCGGGTGTCCATTCAAGAGAAATGAAGCCGTCATAATTGATTGATTTGAGTGCATTCATAAAGTCCAAAACGGGCAAATCTCCGTTGCCGATAAGACAATATTCGCCGTCTTTGCTGTCTTTTATGTGGACATGACGGACGTAAGCACCCAAGTTTTCAATCGTTTTTGCAGGTGTTTCGTTGTTGAAGAAATAGGGATGATGAAAATCCCAAAGTGCAGCCAGATTGTCGTTTGCGAAAGAGTTAAGAATTTCACGAAGATAGGCTGTGTCAGTAAACAAACCGACCGATTCAACTAAAATGGAGACATCTTTTTCTATCGCATAGGGCAAAACCCTGCCCAAAAGAGCAATAATATTTTCGCTGTTTTCTTCGCGAGTTTTATCGTTGTCATAGGCGTGAACACGGACATTTTTTGAACGGACATCAGCAGCAAAATCAATACATTTGATAATCTCGTTATATGATTCATCGGTGTTTTCCGCAATATCGCAGAGAGCATCTACGCAGGGAATGCGAATGTTTTTATCGTTAAGTTCGCGACGGGTGGCGGAAATATTAAGTTCATCAAATACACCGTTAATAAAGTCGTCGTCGTGAATATCATATATTTCTATTCCCGTAAAATGAAGGTCATAGGCAATATCAACGAGGGTTTTAAGTCCGTATTTCTGCCAACCTTTTGTGGAAAAAGAGAGTTTCATTAAGCATTCGCCTCCTCATAAACGATTTTGTTAAGAGCGTTGAGATAAGCACGTATACAGGCACTGATGATGTCAGTGGAAATACCCGTTCCGCTGTAGATTGAACCGCCTGAACGAAGGCGAACTATCGCATTGCCGACTGCACTTTGTCCCTTTGTTACGGATTGAATCTGGAAGTCGTCAAGGTCGTAGTGATGACCGATGATATTTTCAATCGCCAGAAATGCCGCATCAATCGGACCGTTTCCAATCGCAACACTTTCAATCTCTTTGCCGTCTTTTTTGAGTTTAATATGGGCGGAAGGTGTGATAAGGTTGCTGCTGTTAATAAGAAAACTTTCTAAAGTATAGGTCGGGGGAACCTGCAAAGCCGTACCCGCGATAATCGCATCAAGTTCATTGCCGGTTACACTCTTTTTGACCGCAACACGTTTAAATTCGGTAAATACCCTCTGTTCGTCGTCTTCACTTAAATCATAACCTAAAAGACGGGCGGCGGCAATGACTGCACCGATGTCGTCGTTAATATCAAGCAGAATACTGTTTTCTTCTTCGGTAACGACATCAACCGCCGACTCACTCTTTTTCGGATTGATAATCTGTTCAATGCGTTTTGCTGCACGATTGAGTTCGGTTATTTTAAGAGAGGCGGATATATTGATAAAATCACCACGTGTACGAATTACCGCAGAAATGGTGTCAAGGGCGGCAATTTCACCGGTCGCAACGCAGGTTTTTATTGCATTTGCACCGGCAGTCAAGGCGGAAATGGAGCAGGCGGCTGCCATTCCGATATTATCATTACACTTTACTGCAATCTTAATATTTTCGTCGATTTTTTCGGAAACCGATTTGACAAAAGCAAGAAATTCGGAGGGTACCATAATTCCTGCGTCATCGCATAATGTTACGCAATTTGCACCGGCTTCACAGGCTGTGTTGATTACACTTATGAGAAAATCAAAGTCGGCACGGGTTGCGTCCAGAGCGACAAATTCAACGTCATTGCAATACTTCTTGCATTCTTTGACAAGTTCGGTTAGCTTTTCCGGCAGGGTGCGGGCTTTAAGTCCGTAACCATATTCCATACCGACTGTTGAAACGGGGAGAGAGACACGGAGAAATGGTTTATCAATGTTTTTAATGGCAGTCCAAGCCTTTTCGATTAGATTTACATCCCTACCGACATCAAGACTTAGTCCTGAGAAATGTAGCAGCGGAGCAACTGTTGAAATCAGTAGCGGGTCAACTTTGTCATTGACTATGGCGGGCAGGTCGATAACATCAACCTGACATTTGTCAAGCTGACGGATAATTTCGATTTTCTCTTTGAAACTCAGTGTTAAATCTTTTGAGCAAAGAGTACTGTCGGTTATGTAAATCTTTCGCATGGGCATGAACCTTTCTTTCTGTGGTTTTAGATTTTGAATAAAACTGATTATTCTTTATCTTCTTTTTTTTCTTTTATTTCAATAATGGATGTGCAATGGGGACATTTTGTTGCTTTTATGGGAATTTCGGATAAGCAGTAGGGACATTTTTTTGTTGTGGGAGCGGGTTTTTCGTCCTTTTTGCCGATAGTCTTCGCTTTGTTGATAAGTTTTACAAAGATGAAGATAACCAACGCCATGATTAAGAAATTAATAACGGCACTGATAAAGTTACCGTAAGCAAGAACGGAGGCACCGGCTTCTTTTGCACCTGCAAGAGTTGCATAGGTACTACCGTCAAGAGAGATAAACCAGTTGGAGAAATCAATTCCGCCGGTTATCAGTGAAATGACGGGCATGATAATGTCATCAACAAGGGATTTGACGATGGACTGGAAAGCGGCACCGATGATAACACCGACTGCAAGGTCGATAACATTGCCTTTTAATGCAAACTCTTTAAATTCTTTTGTAAATTTTTTCATACGTGTTTTTCGTTAATTGTTATTTGTTGACGGTAATCCAAGGGCTTACTGTCTCATAATGACCTGAATCCTGATAACCGTTTTCGGTACGGATTATTTCGCCCCATTTGTAGGCAATGTCTTCGGCGGTGTCGGTAACGATTTTTGCACGATAGAAGCCGTCTTTAGAGCCTTTTAAGCACCAATCGGATTCCCACATTCCATGTCCTGCTGCCTTATATGTCCATAAGAACCAGCTGTAACCGATTTTGTTCATTGAACTGAAGCAACCTTCCCAAGTTGTAGCCTTATGTGGGAAGAACTCTCCCATCATAAGCGGAACATTGAAATGATAGAATCGGGTTAAGTAGACAAAGAGTTTGAAAATGAAATCGGAGTTTTGATAGAAATGAACCTGATAAACGACATTTGTCCAGCCTTTACAGAAAGTGTGGGGAAGTGCAAAGGCAGTCCAGATACATTCGAGAGTGATGATATGATCAGGGTCGGCAGCACGAACGGTGTCGTAAAGTCGGGTGTATATCATCTCGTTGTTTACTCTTCGATGAATTTCGGTAACGGGACAGTCGCACATCGGTTCGTTTAACAGGTCGTACATCGCAACTGCGGGATTACCCTTAAAACGAGTGGCAATGGCAGTCCAGAGTTCGTCGGTTAAATTACGGTAAAACTCGCCTTCTTCTGTTTTGTCGTAAAGACCGCAGGAATCAGCCTTGCCGTTATGCGGAGCGTCGGAGGCAAAGCCGGGAGCACCGTGCATGTCAAGAACGACATAAAGTCTGCGTTCTGAGCATTCGGAAACGACCCAATCGAGTTTTGAAAAATCCCATTCGCCGTTTTCATCTAAAATCTTTGTGCCGACATCATCGGAATAGAAATTTCTGTACCAGAAAGGAACGCGAACTGCATTAAATCCCATTTCGGCAATTTGGTCAAGGTCGTATTCGGTAATAAAATTGTCTTCATAGGTGTTGAGAAGCCCATAAGCCGTCTCAAGACCGAAACGCTCTATCAATGTTTCAAGCAGGGTATAGTGGTCGGAAACTTCTTCATAGGGGCAAAGCCAATCTTCCTGAATAAGCCAGCCGCCCAAATTAACACCTTGCAGGATAATCTCCTCGCCTTTTCGGTTATAGATTTTTGTGCCTTTGACGGTAAGAAAATCTTCATCGGTAAATCCGGTGTTATCGGCAGGAACATCGTCTGCGGGAACATCGCCTTCTGCTAAACCGACGGGCAAAAGGGAGATGAACATAAGCAGGCTGAGCATTACGCTGATAATGCGTAGTGAAACTTTTTTCATAAGTATACCTCCTGTAAATAATTTGGTAAATATATTATAACACATAAAAGCTAAAAAATAAACTACTTTTTTAACTTTTGACTAAATTTAATTAAATAAATAAAAATGCCCGATATTTCACGGGTATTTCGATGATTTATTTAAGCCTCTTTGGAAGCCTTAAAACATTCATCACAGAGAACTTCGCGACCGGGTGTCGGTTCGAAATGAACAACAGCCTCAGCACCGCATCTTGTGCAGGTGATTGTGATGTTCGGTCTTTCACCACGACGTGCATTCTTTTTTGCCTGACGGCAAGCCTTGCAACGCTGGGGTTCATTTTCAAAGCCCTTTTCTGCATAAAATTCCTGTTCGCCGGCAGTGAAAATGAATTCCTGACCGCAGTCCTTGCAGACGAGTGTTTTGTCTTCGTGCATTGTTTTACCTCGCATAAATATTTTTGCTTGTTTATTATATCTTAAATTATATGATTTGTCAAGCATATTTTAACAAAAATATAAAGAGCGTATAAACTAAGATATGAAAGGGTATCCACAGGGTGGCAGTGTTCACCAATTTGAAAAGATGTACACCCTTTTTTCTCTCAGTTTTTATTGCTTTAATCTTCGGCGGAGAGAATAGTTCTATCCATTCAAAGAGCAAATAACCGACACCGCCGAATATCCAAGTCGCTGTCATCGAGAAGCCTTTATTTATTATATCCCATACAAATACAAGTACTGTCATGATGAGCAAACCGACCACCCAGAGCGGATAGTGTTTGAAATTTTTGTATCGGTCAAATGCACATTTCATTGCCGCAACCAAAAATAGTATCGGCAAAGTAAATATATGTGCTGTGAAAGTTGAGCCGAGAAGCACAAGACAAAGCGGAAGGACATTATAAAAAGGTCTTTCGATTGAATCGAGTACATAGTCGCTATCTTTAAGTTTCAGTTTTTCGGCTAATTTTGTTTCCGCAATAATGGTTATCAGTAAGACGGCAAGTCCTGATACTGCGGTTAATATGATAAATATCGTATCCGCATTTTCAAAGGCTCTCCAAATTCCGTTTTTCTCAATAATTTCAACATGTTCATACCAAGTTTTTGAGCATAACGAAAAACCCAAAGCGATACCGAAACCGCCGAATCCGCCCAAGGTGTATTCCATCAACTTCCAGCCTTCGGTATGCCCTTTTGAGCTTAATTTGTGAAACAGGAGTTTTCCGTTTTTCTTCGGGTTGCGGGTATAAAAATAGCAGGCAATTGCAATAAACCAACCAACAGCACCGAATAAGGCACTAATAAGAGCGACAATGGCGGTCATATAATCAGAATGAATCATAGCCGTAATTATGATTTTGAGCAAAAACAGCAGATTTCCGCCCCATTCTTCACGGCGAGTAGTGCTGAAATAAATTTTCGGGAACTTGCCTTTTTCTTTATTGTAGGGTTTGTTGAATATCTGAATACCTATGTTATCAACAATCAAAGAGAGGATGAAAAATATAATAATGGCTTTGGTGTCGTAAATTTTACCCGTCATTACCGAAAAAGCAAAGGAGAGCAGACCGCCGGCAATACCGAACCAGTTAAAGCCTTTTAGACAGAGACCGAAAGTCCCCTTATTGAAAAGAGTGGGTTTATCCCCTTTTTTCGTATTTAGTGCAAGACCTATTGTTTCGCCATAGGTTTCATTTCCGCCGAATGACATCGCCATCAGACCGACGGCGGCGACAATATGCCAGTTGTTCATAAGGACATCCGAGTCGGAGAAAATAACAAGCAGAATGCCCATAATACAGCCGGGCAGCATTGCTCCCTTTTCTCCGCCGAGCAATGTCCCACGCATTGCCCAGCCGTAGCTTACGCACCATGTGGCTGCGACTAAAAATAATAAAATCTGAGTGATTGTCATAATGTATCCTTCAAGAGAAACAGCGGACAATCCAAACGGTTTGCCGCTGTTATGCGTAATTTTATTCGACGTCTTCGAGTTTTACGGAATAGATTTCTTCCTGAGAACCGCCCTGCAATGCAATTTTTTCGCGTCTGGCAAGAACTTTGATAACCTTTTCGTGCTTTTCGTCGGTGTAGTCCCAAAACAGTACATATGGAATAAAGCAGAGGATATGACCGACCAAATCAAAGGCTTGACCGATACACATACACATCGCACGAATATCGTCAACGAAGAGAATGTCATAGTCTGCCGAGAAACCGACGCGGTAGAACAAAATGGGGATGATAAGCGAAATGATGGATGAAACGGGATTTGTAAGCCAAGAGACCACGCCTGCAAAATTCTCAAGTCTTTCGCCGGAAAGGTACATCTGGTAGTCGCCGATGCGGACATTCATATCCTCCTCGGCAAGTTTAATCGCGGAGTTTATCATATCGCCGATACAAAGGACGATAAGCATTATAAGACCACTTATAAAATAGTCGTGCTTAAAGACCGTAAATGCAATGATATAGCCGGCGGATTGTCCCGCTAAAACAAGTCGTTTCGTTACAATCATCGCCTTATAGCTAAATCGTTTTCTTATCCACGGAGCCAAAAATGCACCGGGATTGCCGACGAATTTAATTAGATGCTGAATTAGTACAAATACAAGTCCCTGCTCTCGCCAGGTGTAAATAAGAATAACGTCTTTGATTGCGAGTGAACCGTTGCCCAGTGCATCAATCATGCCGGAAATGGCGTTGATCCAAAGATATTTGTTTTTCATAACACCGTCAATGCCATCCCAGAAGGGAATATATTTCTTCTTTTCGACGGGTGGTTGCGGGATTCGTTCCTGAATTGAACCCATGCCCTTGAACATTATGACCGTGCAGAACAAAGCCATTGTCGGAATAATGTATCTGAATGTATTTCTGTTGGTAAGACCGCCGGTATATGCAGCAATGACGGGGAGTACGGTATCAACCAAAATTGCATTTAATAAATGACTTAATTTTTCGGGATAGCAACGGACAAGCATTCTTTCATGCGGGTTGGGGGAAATTTGACCGGTAATTGCCGTTGCTCCGTTTGTAAAGCAGTACATATAGTAAAGTGTAAAGAGCAGATAAAGTTGCCAAACTCTCTCAACGAGAGGAAGCTGATATATCGGTAACCAGCAGATAAGCAGGAACAATATCATCGCGGGGATAACGTTCGGGTAAGCAAATAACTTATATCTTCCGAGTTTTTTAAGCCAACGTTTTCTGATAAATATATTTCTGAAACCGCCCCAACCGCAGACAAGCCAGTGAGCACCGAATATTTTTAGTGTCGCCCTCATGTTTAGTCCCGGCAGATCGTTTACAAAATCGGTAAGCCACAGCGGCCAAGTTATTATTTTCGAGAAATCAAATATCAGGAATAATAAACCCAATGCTGTAAAACTCAGATATATTGTATTCAGTATCCGTTCGGTTTTCTTCGGCAGGAAGCCCAAATTGTCGTTGATTATCATATTGAGTATAGCCCAGAAATAGCCCTGAACCATAAAGAATGTACCGATAACCGAGAATGTCAGAAGGGGAATTTCGTAGTAGAAAACAACGAGCCAGCAACCCGTACCGAATGAGAGGTAGTTTAATACTCTTTGCAGTGCGTAGTCTCCGCCGACACCGATAAAGACGGAGAGATATTCCTTATAGGGAACAAATTTACCTTTTGCCGGAATATTCCAATGGTCTTTAAATTCGTTGAACAGTTTTTTAATATCCAATTTAGTTTTTGCCATTGTTATTTTCCTCCTCCTTTTCTTCTTTATCGCCTAAATTTAGGTACATCTGACGGATATATTCTTTTTCTTCCTTATGCTTTTTAAGACGCTCTTTGCCCTTCTTTGTCATCAGGAAATCTTCTTTGAACAGATTTCGGATAACTTCCGTTCCGATAATTGCAAATGAGGGAAGCATTACGAATATGAGAATAAGAATAACCGCGACCTTGTTCATCCCGTCGTCATCGTTATTATTATTTTGAACGGGAGCAACTTGGGTTGTTTCTTCGCCGGTTACGCCTTCTTCAACTGTTACTTCTTCTTCGACAGGCTGTTCCGCGACATCAAATTCGCCTTCTTCAATGGCTCTTTGCAATGTGTATTCCCGACATTCTTCAATGGTTGAATTGAATATTGGCTTTTCGGCACGCAGTGCGTTTTCCGATTTAGGTTGCCATTTTCCGCCGAGTTCAATGGAATCTTCGCTGCCACCCAAATAAAATACTTCAATCGCATCTGACTTATAAAACGCATGATGTCCGATACTTTCGACGGATTCGGGGATAAAGAATGAATATCGAAAACCCGTGCAGTAACTGAATGCATCACTTCCGATCGTCTTTACGTTTGGGGGCAGTTCAATAAGTTGAAGCCACCAGCATTTGAAAAATGACATATCTCCGATTTCAATTATCGTGTCGGGGAAATATACGTGAGATAAGGCTTCACATTTGTAAAAAGAATTTTTCGCAAGTCGAACAACACCGTCGGGAATGGTATAGTCTTTTGTGCGTTCTCCGTTTGTTTCGTGACATATCGGAAATGCAAGCAAAACGGACAAATCTTTCGTAAACAAAACGCCGTCAATATCGACATAATATTCATTCGCAGGGTCAACGGTGATTGATTTTAAGGCTTTGCAATAAACAAAGGCTTTTTCGTCAATCCGTTTTACATTCGGACCGATATGAATATGCTCGATATATTCATCGCTGATTATAGTATATTGGTCAACCGCCACGACAACGGAATTTTCGTCGGGAATCCATTTTGTTCCCTCGTCGGTCTTCGTTTTAACAAGCAATTTGTCGATAATAACTTCGGTTATATCCGCATTGCCGTTAAAACCTTCAAACACATATCCGCCTTCTTCTTCGCTGTAGGCAAATTCAAAAGTTTCACGGGAAATCATATTGAAACTTGCAAACACCGAAATGCTGATAAAGACAATCAGCATGACGGACAGAATAATTTTCTTACTGGTTTTCATCCCTTCACCCTTTCATTCTTACGAGTGTTATTTTCATCATTATATCCGAAAATAAAAATATATCAAGCTTTTTTTATAATTTTATTATAAAAAAGGTTTGATTAGAGAACTTTTGATAGACTTCCTGCACTTAATGAAATAATTTGTTGACAATCAGTTGAAAATATAATATAATATTATGAATTTGCTAATTTTAAATTGACATATTTAAGGAGAATATATGCTTACGAAACTTGACAGCGTTGAAGCTCGTTTTAATGAGGTAAATGAAGAACTTTGCGACCCGTCTGTAACGAGTGATATTCAGAAATATACGGCTTTAATGAAAGAATTAAAGACCTTAACTCCCATTGTTGAAAAATACAGAGAGTATAAAAATCTTAGTGATACGATTGAGGGAGATTTGCAGATTTTAGACGATTCATCAAGTGATGACGACCTTCGCGAAATGGCTAAGATGGAACTTGAAGAATCGAAAGAGGCACGCGACAACACTCTTGAGGAGCTTAAAATTCTTCTCCTGCCCAAAGACCCGAACGACGACAGGAACGTTATTATCGAAATTCGTGCCGGAGCCGGCGGCGAAGAAAGTGCCTTGTTTGCGGGTGTTCTTTTCAGAATGTACAGTATGTATGCCGCAAACCGCGGTTGGCAAATTGAAATTATCAATGAAAATTCAACCGAATTGGGCGGATATAAAGAAATAGCTTTCTCCGTTTCCGGCGAGGGTGCATATTCAAGATTTAAGTTTGAAAGCGGTGTCCACAGAGTACAACGTGTCCCCGAAACAGAATCGCAGGGACGTATCCAGACCTCCACCGCAACCGTTGCGGTTTTGCCTGAAGCCGATGAAGTTGACGTGGACATTGATCCGGCAGACATCAGAATTGACGTTTTTCGTTCATCCGGAGCGGGCGGTCAGAAAGTCAACAAGACATCGTCCGCCATCCGTGTAACACATATTCCGACGGGCATCGTCATTGAATGTCAGGACGAGCGTTCACAGTTTCAGAACAAAGACAAGGCACTCGCTCTTTTGTATTCCCGTCTTTTGGATATAGAACAACAAAAGCAGGCTGAATCAATTTCGGGAGAAAGAAAAGCTCAGGTCGGAACGGGCGACAGAAGTGAGCGAATCCGTACCTACAATTTCCCGCAAGGGCGAGTAAGCGACCACAGAATAAACTTGACTTTATATAGAATTGAAGAAATATGTAACGGCGATCTCGACGAACTCATTGATGCACTTATTACCGCCGATACCGCCGAAAAACTTAAGGCACAAAACAGTTAAGGATATTTTTATATTATGACTTACGAAGAATATTCCAAAATAAATCCGAGAAAATCAACCAAGCAGCCTGATCATATCATGCTTTCTATATGTGGGGACGCGAAACACGAAATGTGTGTAACCTGGCGGACTTCCCGCGATATTGAAACCGGTTATATGCTTATAAGCGAAGCGGACAAGGATGAATTTCGGCGGGTTGATGCTGTCAATAAGGAAGTAAAAACCGATATTGACGTGAATATGAATCACTGGGCGAAACCGAAGAATTTAAGTCCCGGCACGAAATATAAATACACCGTCGGCAATGATGAATACAGAAGCGGGGAATATACTTTTACGACGGAAAAAGAGAATGTTACAAAGTTTAAGTTCCTCTTTTTTACCGACCAGCAGAGAGAAGACCCGTATTTATGTCCCGATTATTCCGTACAGCAGGAACTTCTCAAAGATGCGTTTTCCCGTCATCCCGACATTGATTTTATATTAACCGGCGGAGATAATACGAATAACGGCGAAAATGAACTTCAGTGGAACGGTATGTTTTCCGGACTGGAAGGCTATATTGAGAGCATTCCGTTTATGATGACCGTCGGCAACCATGATTCACGCGGTTATGCGGATTATTTCGGTGAAGATGTCAAAAAATATTATGCAGAAAAAGCGTTTTTGTTTGACGCACAGTTTGCCGAATCATATCCGAAAAACGGACCCGACGGTTTGATTGGTGAAAATTATTCTTTCGACTACGGCAACGCACATTTTACCGTTGTTTCCGTAAACTATCAGGACAAACTCGGCGACTGGCTTTATAATGACGTAAAAAACAGCGATAAGACGTGGAAAATAGGTTCTTATCATTTCCCGATTTATCCCGTCATGCCTGAGGGTGTAAACGACGACAGTTATCCGTGGCTGCGAAAGGGAATTGAAGAGGGTAGGTTTGACGTTCTGTTTGCGGGACATGAGCATAGTTTTGCCCGCACCTATCCGATGACCGATAAGGGTATGTTTGAAAAGCCGAGTGAGGGTGTCGTGCATTTTATTGCGGGCAACGGCGGCAGAAATATTTTCAACACAAATTGCAGAAAAATCTGGCATCCGAAATTTTATCCGCAGGAAGTCAGGCAATATCTCTATATGATATGCGAAATTGACGGCGATAAACTGACAATCACTTCTTATTTGGAAGACGGCAGAACGATTGATTACTTTGTGCTTGATAAGGGAAATGACAGTATATTTCCGCCCGAGCCTGCCCCCGTTTTTAATCAGACCAAGATGAGTTTCAAGGGAATTATTCCTGAACTTGCCGCCCGCGAACAGCCATGCGAGCAAAAAGACGGAGTGTTTTTCTGTGCTTTCGGTTCGCTTGCAAGAGCAAACGGCGGTGTCGTGGTTAAAGACGGCAAAAAGATGAGTATTGATTTTTACGGTCATAAAGCGGAACTTATCGAAGGAACGGACATCGCGAACACTCCCGACGGTCAGGTTAAATTGGAGCATGAAGTATATCGCGGAAGCAAAAATCAACTTTATATTTCCGTCCCCGACTGCGAAAAACTTTTCGGTGTTCACCATCAATATTACGAATATAACAACCTTATCAACTTTGACTACGATGCCGAAAAAGCATATATTGATTTCTGATTATTTTCATTAAAAAAGGAGAGGTTTATGTTCCTGCTCGGCTTTGACATCGGCGGTACGAAATGTGCCGTTGTACTCGGAAAGAATGATTTTGAAAATCCGATTGTTGACAAAATCTCTTTCCCGACAGATGTTAAACGCGGCTGGCGTTTGGTGCTTGCCGAATTGTTTGACACCGCCGACAAACTCCTTGAGAAACATAAAATTTCAACCGAAAATATTTCCGGTATCGGAATTTCCTGCGGCGGCCCGCTTGACAGCAAAAAGGGGATAATTCAAAGTCCCCCCAACCTTCCCGACTGGGATAACGTCCCGATAGTCAAACTTTGCAAAGAACGTTTCGGTGTTCCGACAGTTCTTCAGAACGACGCAAACACCTGTGCGGTTGCTGAGTGGAAATACGGTGCTGCAAAGGGAACAAAAAATGCAATATTTTTAACATTCGGTACGGGTATGGGTGCAGGTCTTATCTTGGACGGGAAACTATATAGCGGCACAAATGATTTGGCTGGCGAAGTCGGTCATATAAGATTAACCGATGACGGCCCCGAAGGTTACGGCAAAAAAGGCTCGTTTGAGGGCTATTGTTCCGGTGGCGGAATTGCCAATCTTGCAAAACTTATGGCGAAAAATACGGGTTTTCAGTCCGATTTGCTCGAAAAAATCGAAACGGTTAATGCAAAAGATTTAAGTATCGCAATGCAAAACGGTGATGAATTTGCACGTTCGGTTTATGAAAAATCTGCGGAGAAATTGGCAGCAGGCTTGTCAATTTTGATTGACATTTTAGATCCCGAAATGATTGTGATAGGCTCGATTTATGCGAGAAATACCGCGTTTTTCAACTCAATAATAATTCCGATTATAGAAAAAGAGGCTTTATCAAAGTCATGTAAAATCGTACCCGCAAAACTTGGCGAAAATATCGGCGATTATGCCGCCCTTTCGCTTGCATTATCGAATGAAATACAGGTGATGTAATGAGTAAACTTAAATTTATTGTCTGGGGAGACCCGCAGGTTTCGGCAATAGACGAAACGCGTGCCAAAAATTTTGCCGCCGCTTGTGCGGATGTAAGACTTGGAGACACCAAATATGACGCTACCGTTTTGGTCGGCGATATTACCGAATACGGCAGAATTGACGAATATCAGACCGTCGCTCAGATACTTAATTCCATCGGCGAAAACGGCGGGAAAATCTTTTGCACTACCGGAAATCACGACATCCGACTTCGCAGGTACAAAAAGCAGATGATGCGGTTTAATTCATTTTTAGCCTCTCTTGATAAGGGTGTTGTCGGCGAGGGTTCTCATTATTATTTTTCAACCCGCGTCAACGGCTATAAGTTTATCATCATGGGTAGCGACAGAGCAAGTTTTGAGGCGATGCATATTTCCAAAAAGCAGATTGAATGGATTGACAAACAGATTGCCGAAGAACAGGGGAAACCGGTTTTTGTATTTAATCATCAGTGTTTGAAAGGCACAAACGGTCTGCCGATTACTTGGGGCGGTTTCGGTACTTGGCGAGGTTCGGTCGGTCGTCAGAATGATAAACTTCGTCCCGTATTTGAAAAGTACAAAAATGTTTATTTCATAACGGGTCATCTGCATTACGGTATGTCGGAATATAATATTGAAGACTACGGTGCGTTCAAAGCAATTTCCGCCCCCACCGTCGGCGTAAGCAATCACGGCCCTTTTAAAGAAAACTCACAAGGATTGATTATCGAAGTTGACGAAAAAACCGTAACCATCACCCCCCGCCTCTTTGCCAAAGGCAAAAATGTGGAGGAATATATAAAGGTATTTGATATAGAATAAAAAACCGGCTTTATTTGCCGGTTTTCTTATCCGATAAATGATTTTTACTCAAACAAATGCTCGACGGGGAAGTCAATCCCCATGTTTTCGTACTTTTCCTTGCATAGCAGGGAGAGAGGCAGGTATTCGATTTTTTCTACGCAGGAGTGCGTTTTTTTCATATTTTCAATGTCGGAATACGAAAAATCATCGTCATTGATTTTCGGAATAATGACTCTTCTGATCCAAGTTTTGATATTCTTTTCTTCAAGTTTTTCAAGGAAATAAGTCGGTGCTGAAACAGAACATCCGACATATTTTTTGTACGCCTCGTCTGTTGAATATTTGTAATCAAGCAATACCAAATCAGCATTATTTAATAGTTCGTCTATATCGTCATTGTATATACAGCCCGATGTGTCCAGACAGGTGTGAATATTATTGTCATGCAGTTTTCTGAACACTTCGGCAACAAATTTCGCTTGATAAATCGGTTCACCGCCTGAGAAAGTCGCACCGCCGTCCTTGATATATTCTTTGTATCTGAGAATTTTCTCGACCAAATCATCGGCAGATATTGTCATTCCCACATTAAAATCCCATGTTTCGGGGTTATGACAGCATATGCAACGAAGCGGACAGCCTTGCATAAAAACAACCGTGCGAAGACCGGGACCGTCGAGCGTGCCGAGACTTTGGAAAGAACTGATTTTTCCGTTCATATCAGACAGTCAAATGGAAAGTACGCATAATAACTTCCTTTTGCTGTTCGCGGGAAAGAGCGATAAAATTGACAGCATAACCGGATACTCGGATAGTCAGATTGGGGTATTCCGCAGGGTTTTCATACGCTTTCATCAGGGTTTCACGATTTAAGACATTTACGTTAAGATGATGAGCATCATGTGCAAAATATCCGTCAAGAAGGGATACGAGATTTACAATCCGTTCATTTTTGTCATGACCTAAAGCATCGGGAACAATGGAAAAAGTATTTGAAATACCATCCAGAGCAGCAGAGTAAGGCAGTTTTGAAACGGAATTAAGTGACGCAAGAGCACCGTTGGTTTCACGATTATGCATCGGATTTGCACCCGGAGCAAAAGGTTCCCCTTTCTTTCTTCTGTCGGGAGTTGCACCGGTCTTTTTGCCGTAAACGACATTGCTTGTAATCGTCAGAACGGAGAGAGTATGTTTTGCATTTCTGTATGTAGGAGTTTTGTGAAGCTCATTTCTGAAATTGATAATCATATTGCTTGCAATCTCGTCAACGCGATTATCGTCATTGCCGAATTTCGGGAAATCCCCTTTGGTATCAAAATCGACAATATATCCGTTTTCATCGCGAATCGGAGTAACTTTTGCATATTTAATGGCGGATAAACTGTCGGCAATTACGGACAAGCCTGCGATACCGAAAGCCATAAGTCGTTCAACATCGGTGTCGTGAAGAGCCATTTGCGTTTTTTCGTATGCATATTTATCGTGCATAAAGTGAATACAGTTCATGGTGTTCACGTAGAGTCTGCACAGCCATCTGAGGTATTCGTTAAAACGGGATAAAACGGTGTTATAATCAAGAACATCATCGTCCATGACATCCATTTGCGGCCCGATTTTTGTGCCGAATACATTGTCATATCCGCCGTTAAGAGAGAGTAAAAGAAGTTTCGGGAGATTTGTTCTTGCTCCGAAAAATTGCATCTGCTTGCCGATTTTCATTGCCGATACACAGCAGGCAATGGCATAGTCATCGCCGTATCTCGGACGCATCAAATCGTCGTTTTCATATTGAATTGCATCTGTGTCGATGGACACCTTCGCACAGAATGATTTGAATTTTTCGGGCAGCGAACGGCTCCAGAGAACAGTCAGATTCGGTTCCGGTGCAGATCCTAAATTGTAGAGAGTGTTTAATATTCTGTATGAAGATTTCGTAACCAAAGTCTTGTGATTCAGACTCATTCCGCCGATACTTTCCGTTATCCACATCGGATCTCCACCGAAAAGTTCATTGTATTCGGGTGTTCTTAAATGACGGGCAGCACGAAGTTTTATAACTAAATCGTCAAACAATTCCTGAGCTTCTTCTTCAGTCAATATGCCGTTTTTTATATCCCTTTCGATATAAATGTCGAAAAATGACGCAGTTCTTCCGAAACTCATCGCCGCACCGTTTTGCTCCTTGTTTGCCGCAAGATAGGCAAAATATGTCCATTGAACAGCTTCTTTAGCATTTTGTGCGGGTTGACTTATGTCATATCCGTAAATCTGAGCCATTTCCTTGAGTTTTTTAAGGAAATCAATCTGAGAATAAAGCTCCTCGCTTAAACGGATATTGTCCACATCCATAAGATTGTCGGCAAGTTTTTTCTTGTCTTCAATCTTGCATTCAATAAGATAATCAACACCGTAAAGAGCAACACGACGATAGTCGCCGATAATGCGACCTCTGCCGTATGCGTCGGGAAGTCCCGTTAACAGTCCGCAGTGACGTGCCGCCTTCATCTCGTCTGTATAAATGCGGAATACACCGTCATTATGTGTTGTTCGATACTTAAAATATTCTTCAATTTTTTCGGATAATTTATAACCGTAACTCTCACAAGCAGAGCGAGCCATACGAATACCGCCGAATGGATTTACTCCTCTTTTAAGCGGTTCGTCGGTTTGAAATCCGACAATAATATCCTCATCGGTCAAATATCCCGCAGGGTAGTTGCAAAGCGATGAAACGGTGGATGTGTCAATTGACAAAACACCGCCGTTTTCTCTCTCCTGTTTCTTTAATTCTTCAAACCGGGCAAGAGCACGCTTTGTTCTCTCGGTTGCACCGCATAAGAAACTTTCGTCACCTGTATAAGACATGATATTCTTGTCTATGAAATCACGGACATCAATTTTTTCAGTCCAGATACCCTTATTAAATCCCTGCCATTGATTATATTTCATAACTGACCTCCGAAATTTTCGTCACTTAAAATGTGGGTATAGTAACCTTCGTAGTAGTAACTGTGGTCTATACCTTTCATAAATACTTCTCGACTGTTTATATCATTTGTTAATGCTTTTTTCAGTACATGTTTGATTTCAATATCTCGGACAACACTCCGTTCCATTGCAAGCAAATAATCCTCTTTGTCAACTTTGCTCCAATCAATAACAACGTTAATGTTCTTTTTCAAAATTAGGTCAAGCCAGATACGAGTAGCTCTGCCGTTCCCCTCTCGAAAAGGGTGAGCAACATTCATCTCGACATACTTTTCAATGATTTCGTCAAAAGTTGACTGTGGCATTTTTTCTATATTTTCAAGTGCTGGAGTTAAATACATTACCGGTGCAAATCTGAAATTTCTTTTTGAAATATCAACGTTTCTGATTTTTCCGGCGAAAAAGTAAATATCTTCAAATAGGTATTTATGTATCGCTTTCAGAGTTTCTACTGTACCCGCTTCCAGCGAATCTAACATCCCGCTTTCAAAAAGTTGCACAGCCTTTTGTTTGCTTATACGTTCTTCTTCTTTTGCCAATAAAATCGCATCTTGAATATTCAGTTTATTTTCAAGAATCATATTATTTCTCCAAATACATCATTAACTTATTATACCCCGAAAGCAGGTGTTTTGTCAATGGATTTTATCTTTAATTTCTCTTGACATTCTTGCTTATATATTGTATAATAAAATGAATTATGCGAAAATGGGAGGGATGTTCCTTGACGACGGATTTCAATGCACAAAGCGACAATATCGAACGGGTTAAAATGATATTGGAGGCAAAATATAATCGTCCTGTTTACGCTTTTGTGCATACATACGGTTGTCAGGGAAACGTATCCGACAGTGAGAGAATAAAGGGTATTCTGAAAGCCTGTGGTTATGATTTTGTCGACAGTCCCGAGGAAGCGGATTTGGTGCTTTTCAATACCTGTGCGGTTCGTGAACATGCAGAGGACAGAGTATTCGGCAATGTCGGTGCTTTGAAAAATATAAAAGAAAAACGTCGTGATATGATAATCGCTCTTTGCGGTTGTATGATGCAGCAGCAACATATTGCCGATAAGATAAAAAAAAGCTATCCGTATGTCAATCTCGTTTTCGGCACAAATCACGCACACAAACTTCCCGAAATGTTGTACAGAGTGTTAAACGGCAAACGGACTTTCGATATAAGTGAGCCGAAAAAAGACATAGTTGAAGGCTTGCCAACGGTTCGTGACAGAGCGTTTAAGGCTTGGCTTCCTATTATGTACGGTTGTGATAATTTCTGCTCATATTGCATTGTTCCTTATGTCCGTGGTCGTGAATGTTCAAGAAAGAGCGAGGATATTATAAAAGAAGCAAAAGAGCTTATTGCAAACGGTGCAAAAGATATAACTCTGCTCGGTCAAAATGTAAATTCCTACGGTAAGGGTTTGTATGAGGATATTAACTTTTCTCAGCTGCTCCGAAAAATAAATGCTCTGCCCGGAGATTTTATTATACGCTTTATGACTTCGCATCCGAAAGACTGTTCAAAAGAACTTCTTGATACGATGCGGGATTGTGAAAAGGTTGCCCGACACCTTCATCTTCCTTTCCAGAGCGGTAACAATCGTGTATTAAAAGATATGAACCGTCACTACACCGCTGAGCAATATCTTGAACTTGTCAGATATGCAAGAGAGATTATGCCGGATTTGGCAATCACTTCGGATGTCATTGTCGGTTTTCCCAATGAAACATATGAAGAATTTTGTGATACGCTCAAACTCATTGAAAAAGTTAAGTTTACGAGTTTATTCACATTTATTTATTCCAAAAGAACGGGTACCGCTGCGGCAAAGATGATTGATGTGAATACTCGCGAGGAAAAAGCTAAGCGTATGCGTGAACTTCTTGATTTACAGGAGAGCATTGCTCAGGAAAGAACGGCAAGCTATGTCGGGCAAACAATCAGCGTGTTGGTCGAGGAGACCGACGGCAAAGGGATGTTGGTCGGTCGGACAAATGACAATATAACAATCCGATTTGAGGGCGATGAAAAACTTGTCGGCACCATCCGGAATGTCTGTGTGATAGAAGCATTAAGCTGGATAGTAAAAGGTAAAATTGCCGAATAGGCAGTGAATATATTTTAGGAGAAAAACAATGGATGTAATTAAAATTACAAGAGAATTAGGTGCTGCTTTGCAGAAAGATGAAAGATACTTGAAGTATGCAGAAGCACAGAAAGCAGCTGAAGACGATGTTGCCGTAAAAGAACTTTACGACAAACTTACTTTCACTCAGATGGCTTATCAGCAGGAAATGGGTAATGATGAACCCAATGAAGAAGCTCTCAGCAAAATGGAAGCTGATTTTCAGGCAACTTACGGCGAACTTGCCTCTAATGAAACAATGCAGAAGTTTGATGCAGCTCGTGCCGAACTTGACGAGCTTATGAACTACATTATGCAGATTCTTACTCTCTGCATTCAGGGCGAAGATCCCGCTACTTGCGAGCCTGTTCCCGAAACACACGAATGCGGCGGAAGTTGTTCATCTTGTGCAGGCTGCCCGTAATTTAAGTTATAGTCAAGAACTAAATAGTGTATGGTTAAGGTGAAAATTGATATGATTTTCCCTTAACCGCACTGAACTTTAATTAACAAAAGGAGTTTGCTATGTCTCTCTCGCCGATGATGGAGCAATATATGAAGACAAAGCAAGAAAACCCCGGTACACTTTTGTTTTACCGTCTGGGTGATTTCTATGAAATGTTCTTCGATGATGCAAAAACAGCGGCACGGGAGCTTGACCTTGTGTTGACAGGTCGAGATTGCGGACTTGAGGAGAAAGCACCGATGTGCGGTGTTCCGTTTCACAGTGCAGACTCATATATTGCACGACTCGTTGCAAAGGGTTATAAAGTCGCTATATGTGAGCAAATGGAGGAAGCGAGTGAGGCAAAAGGACTGGTACGCCGTGAAGTAGTCAGAATTTGCACTCCCGGAACGGCGATTGATTCTTCAATGCTTGATGAGGGAAAGAATAATTATCTTTGCACGGTTATCAAGCGTTCCGGTGTTTACGGATTATGTTTTGCCGATGCGTCCACCGGTCAGTTTCATGTAATGTTTTCCGATTCGGTTTCTCGTGTAATTGCCGAGATTTCCAAATTTTCACCTTCCGAGATGATATTGAATATCGAAGCAAAGACGGATAAAAAAATTGTTGAATACATAAAACTTGCTTCTCATTTAAGCGTAAACGAAGATGCGTCCAATGTTGATGATTTGTTAAACTCTGCAAAAGAGTATTTTGATATATCCGAACTTGACCTTATTGATAAGCCGACTGCGATTGAAGCTTTGGGTGCGACGATATTGTATCTTAAAAATACACAACGTACGGAAAAGATAAACGTTTCATCCGTTGAAGTTTTGGGTGCGGAAAAAAATATGTCGCTTGACCCGACGGCACGCAGAAATCTTGAACTTACCGAAGCTTTGTTCCAAAAGGGTACAAAAGGTACGCTTCTCTGGGTGCTTGACAAGACAAAAACTGCACCCGGAAAAAGATTGTTAAGAGCAGTTGTTGAACAGCCTTTGTTGTCCGTAAAAGATATTCTCGCACGCCAGAATGCTGTTGCTGAGATGTATTCGGACACAAGACTTCGTGTTGAAATTACAGAACTGCTTTCGGGAATAAACGATTTTGAGCGTATTCTCACGCGTGTGGTATATGGTACTGCAAATGCAAAAGAACTTAAAACCTTGTCTCAGGCATTCCGCTATTTACCGCATATAAAATCACTTCTCGCTTCAACAAGCTCAAATGCTCTTAAGGATATTTATGAAAACATTGACGAGCTTAATGATGTTGCGGATATTATTGATGCGGCTTTGGTTGACGAACCTCCGCTTTCCGTCCGTGACGGCGGAATGATCCGTGCGGGATATAATGACGAGCTTGACGAGTTGGTGAGCATAGTTACCGGCGGAAAAGACTATCTTGCAAAGATTGAAGAAGAAGAACGCCAGAGAACGGGAATACCGAAACTGAAAATCGGATATAATCGGGTATTCGGTTATTATATCGAAGTTACAAATTCGTATAAAGATATGGTGCCCGAAGATTATACAAGAAAACAGACATTAACTAATTCCGAGCGTTTTATTACCGGTGAACTTAAAGATATTGAATCCAAGGTCTTGGGTGCGAAAGAACGCATTGACAGGCTGGAGTTTGAAATATTTACTGCAATTCGAGAAAGAGTGGCAGGCGAGAAAATCCGCATTGAAAAGACTGCTCATAATATTGCTAATCTTGACGTATTTTGTTCGCTTGCGGCAACCGCAGTTGAAAACGGCTTTGTAAGACCGGATGTTGATATGTCTGATGAGATAATTATCGAAGACGGTTTTCATCCCGTTGTTGCAAAGGCACTTGATCCTAGCAGCCCGTTTGTACCCAATGACACAAGATTAAACTCAAAAGATTGCAAGATTGCACTTGTTACGGGACCGAATATGGCGGGCAAATCGACATATATGCGTCAGGTTGCTTTGATAGTAATTTTAGCTCAAATCGGTTCCTTTGTTCCCGCAAAATCAGCTAAGATAGGTATTGTTGACAACATTTTCACGCGTGTCGGTGCGAGTGATGATCTGATGGCAGGCAAAAGTACCTTTATGACTGAAATGCTTGAGGTAAGTTCTATCCTTAAACACGCCACAAAACGCAGTCTAATCATATTGGACGAGGTCGGCAGAGGAACATCCACTTTTGACGGTATGAGTATTGCGCAGGCGGTAATTGAATATATTGCATTGAAAATCGGTGCAAAGACGATGTTTGCAACTCATTATCATGAGCTTACCGATTTGGAAGGTCAGATTCCGGGACTTAAGAATTTTACCATTGCCGTAAAAAAACGCAAGGATGAAATTATATTTTTACGAAAAATCATTGAAGGACCGGCTGACGGAAGTTACGGTATTGATGTCGCGAAACTTGCAGATTTGCCGAAAGAAGTGCTTAAAAGAGCCAGAACGATATTACGTGATCTGGAAAAGATTGATTTTGGAACACGGGAAATAAGAGTCGGAGAAATTGATGATTTTGACGAACAGACAACGCTTGAAGATAATGCAAAAGAGGATATTATCAACGAGCTTAAATTGATTGAGCCTTATTCAATGAATCCGATTGAAGCACTTTCATATCTTAATGAACTTAAAGAAAGAGTAAAAACACTTTAATTGATAAGCGAGGAATTGTGATGAATATTGTAGTTTTAGACGGTAACTGTGTAAATCCCGGAGATTTATCTTGGGACGCTTTATCTCAATTCGGAGAATATAAAGTTTATGATCGTACCGCTCCCAATCTGGTCATAGAGCGTGCGAAAGATGCGGATATTTTGGTAACAAACAAGGTTGTTATTGACAAGAACATAATGGACAATCTCCCGAACTTGAAACTTATTTGTATTTTAGCTACCGGCTATAATACAATCGACACTGAATATGCAAGAGAGAAGGGCATTATTGTTTCCAATATTCCCGCATACAGCACAAAAGCTGTTGCTCAACTTGTTTTTGCATATATTTTGAAATTTGCCTTTAATGTCGAAATTCACTCGAAATCCGTACATGACGGCGATTGGGTAACCTGCCCCGATTTCTGCTATCAGGTTACTCCATTATTTGAATTACAGAATAAGACAATCGGTATAATCGGTTACGGCTCAATCGGCAAACAGGTTGCAAAAATAGCCTCTGCGTTTGATATGAAAGTTTTGGCGACATCTAAGTCCAGAACTTCGGGGAATGATGAATATGCCGACTTTGCCGATATTGACACTATTTTGGCAAATAGTGATATTGTCAGCATTCATACACCTTTGACGCCTGAAACGACAGGCATGGCAAATGCCGAGTTTTTTGCAAAAATGAAGAATACCGCATATTTTATAAACACATCACGCGGTCCCGTTGTCAACGAACAGGATTTAAGAAATGCTCTTGATAACGGTATTATTGCAGGAGCAGCGGTGGATGTTCTGTCGCAGGAACCTTGCCATCCGAACAACCCTTTATTGGGAAGTTCCTGTCTGATAACTCCGCATATTGCCTGGGCTCCGGTTGAAACAAGACAGCGGCTTATGGACATTTTTATCGAAAATATCCGTGCATTTATTGCGGGAAAACCGCAGAATACGGTATGAAACTATCAAAAAAGACCTATCACCGTCTTGCTATGTTTTCAGGTGTTTCTTGCTTGGTTATAGCGGTGTTGCTTATTTTATGGAGTTTGCTTGCGAAAGTAGCATTCTTCAAAGACACATATCACCTGATAGTTGCAAAACTCACCGAGATTCAAGACTACATAGTGCATCTTGACCACAAATGGATGATAGTGCTTGCAATACTCTTTTTATTCTTTCTTAAGACGACAATTCCGATTCCGTTTTGGGTTCTTTTGATGGCACCGGGTATTGCATTTCCGTTTTATCAGGCGATTATAATAAATCTTATCGGTATGGCAATGCTTATGGCGTTAAAGTATTGGTACGGAACAAAACGTGGCGGCGGTTTTTTCAGAAAACTATTGTCCCAAATTGACGAATTTGCCGATACTATGGAACGAGGACAGTCAAAACGGAAAACCTTTGTTTTATTTGTTTTTAGATTAGTTCCGTCATTCAGCATCAATTCAATAAGTCAGCTTTACGGTTCAATGAAGTACAAGTTCTCGACATTTATTATAGTCTCTCTTATCGGAGTATTGCCTAGGATATTGTCTTATGCAATCGCAGGTCGAAATGTTTATGACCCCTTTTCATTTAAGTTCACAATCCCACTTATTTTTATTTTCGTATTTAGTGGTGTGTCGATATTATCGATAGACAGAATTCTTACTAAAATTAAATCATCCAAATCAAAATAGAAGGAGGGGAAACCTTGTCCAAGATAAACGTATTACCCAGAGAAATATTTGAACTTATCGCAGCGGGCGAGGTTGTGGAACGCCCTTCGTCTGTTGTAAAGGAACTTATTGAAAATTCGGTTGATGCAGGTGCAACGAAGATTACCGTGGAAATAATGCGAGGCGGAATCTCATTTATTCGCATTACCGATGACGGCAGTGGAATTGACCGTGCTGATGTTAAAAGTGCATTTGTCAGCCACGCAACGAGCAAGATAAAGAAAATTGAAGACCTGGATTCCATCCTCACTTTCGGCTTTCGCGGCGAGGCTCTTGCAAGTATAGCTGCTGTCGCAAAAGTTGAAATGCTTACAAAAACCGCCGATGAAGAAATCGGTACCCGTTATCGTATTGAAGGCGGTGAAGAAAAGATACTTGATGATGCGGGTTGTCCTGATGGGACTACTATTATCGTATCCGATTTGTTTTACAATACACCGGCAAGAATGAAATTCTTAAAACGTGATAATACCGAAGGGAACTATGTTGCAGACGCTGTTGCACGTGCGGCATTATCGCACCCTGAGGTGTCCTATCGACTGATAAAAGACGGAAAACAGACTCTTTTTACAAGTGGCGACGGAGATCTGAAAAACACGATTTATGCAGTATACGGCAAGGATTTTGCCAACGGACTTATTCCGTGCAACTATGAGCTTAACGGTATTTCCGTAAAGGGTTATATCTCAAAACCGCTTAATTGCAGACCAAATCGGAATATGCAGCATTTTTATGTCAATACCCGATATGTAAAAATACCGGTTGCAAGCGTTGCTCTTGACGAGGCATATCGTCATTCAACGATGGTCGGTCGTTTTCCTTCCTGTGTGCTTTTATTGAATATTGCTCCCGAGACAGTTGATGTGAATGTTCACCCTGCTAAAACGGAAGTCCGCTTTTCTGATGAAAAACGGATATTTGATGTGATTTATTACGGTGCAAAGTCAACAATATTGGCAAACGACACCCGTGCGGAATATACTTTTGATAAATCCAAACCTCTGTATACCGCACCCGTTTCTCAGGCAGCCGGTCATATTATTACCGATGAAAGCAAGCCGCAACAGATGATATTTGATACTCCCAAGCCCTCCGTTTACAGTCCTGTTTCTGCTCCGAAAGTTGATTTTTCGTCATATAACGATAAAGAAGAAGAGTCAAATTTTGTTATTCCGGAAAAAGAGGATGAAAAAACTACGGTATCAGAAAATGAAATTGCGAATATCGTTACTGATAATTTTGTTGCAGACGAAAATGAAACGGTTGAAACCGAGCCTGTTTTGGTTGTGGAGCAGGAGAAAAAACAAGAGCCAATCAAGATTATTTGTGAGGCATTTAAGACCTATATTATCTGCGAATACGGCTCAAAACTTTTGCTTATTGATAAACATGCATTGCATGAACGCATATTGTTCAATGATTTGAAAAATAACAGACGGGAGGACTATTCTCAGGTTCTGTTGTTCCCGTTAAGCGTTACCTTGTCAATGAAAGAATATGATGCATTGCTTGAAAATCTGGATTTTTTAAGCAGTGCCGGATTTTGTGTTGAGGATTTTGGCAGCGGTACTGTTTTAGTTCGTGAAGCACCCTTGTCGTTGGACGGGGAAGATGTTGAAGATATTATAATTGAACTTGCCGGTTATTTGCTTAAAAACATAAAAGAACCCGAACCTGAAAAATTGGATTGGCTTTATCACAATACAGCCTGTCGTGCAGCAATAAAAGCCGGAAAGAGTCTTAATGATATGGAAATGCGTGCTTTGGTCGAAAGATTTTTAAGTGATGATTCTTTACGTTATTGCCCTCATGGCAGACCGGTTGTTATTGAGATGACCCAGCGTGAAATAGAAAAACAGTTCGGAAGGCAGGGTTCCATATGAAAACCCGTGTGATAGCGGTTGTGGGTCCGACTGCTTCCGGAAAAACAACATTGGCGGTGGAACTTGCGAAGAGATTGAACGGAGAAATTGTTTCAGCCGATTCAATGCAAATCTACAAAGGAATGAATATTGCCACTGCAAAACCGACAAAAGAAGAAATGCAGGGAATAGAGCATCACATGCTTGATTTTCTTGATGTTACTACGCGATACAGCGTTGCGGAATATGTCAGGGCTGCTCATAAATGCATAGAACAAATTGCAGGAAAAGGAAAATTACCGATAGTCTGCGGCGGAACGGGACTGTATATCGACTCCCTGCTTAAAAATATTGACTTTGGTTCGGATGATGAGGACATTGAAAAGCGTGATGAGATAAGACGCGTATGTAAAGATTATACGGGTGAGGAGCTGCTTAAAATGCTCGCTTCGTTTGATCCCGAAACCGCAGATAAATTACATCCGAACAATCGCGGAAGAATCATTCGTGCTATTGAGGTGTATACCTTGACCGGCATCACTCAAAGTGAAGCTGTAAGACGCTCAAAATTAAAAGAAAGTCCCTATGATGTGACTTATATCGGTCTTAACTGTGAAAAGAGGGCTTATCTTTATAAGCGAATTGACAAGCGAGTTGATGATATGATGGAGAAGGGGCTTTTTGAAGAAGCCCGGGAATATATAAATCTTTATGACAATTCAACTGCCGCACAGGCAATAGGCTATAAAGAACTTGCACCGGCGATATTGGATAAGATGTCCGTTGAAATGGCTCTTGATTCATTAAAACAAGCTACCCGCCGCTATGCAAAAAGACAACTCACTTGGTTTAGAAAAAACAAAGAAATCAATTGGCTTTGTCCGGAGAAATATCAGTCAATTGATGAACTTGCAGATGAGGCAGTAAAAATAATAAAGGCAGGGAATAAGAATGAGAAATAAAACCGACAAACTTCTTATTGCCGTACTTTGTTGTTTTTTTGTAATAATTGTCCTGACTGCGATTCAAAAAAGAGCCGACGGCAACACAAATATCAAATACGAAGTTGCACAACAGGAAAATATTTTCAAGACGGTCAATACACAAGGTGTTATCATCAAGAGTGAAGAATATTTGCAATTCGGCGGTACGGGAACGATAGTTCCGCTTGTATCCGACGGCGAAAAAATTGCAGGTGCTCAGGCATATGCAAAGGTCTTTATTGGCGAAGCTGAGGCTGACAGATATATTGCAATGCTTGCAATTGAAGATGAAATTGACTATTACCTCGGAATGTCCAATGCATCCGGTTCGGGTGCTGCAAATCTTGACAGCATAAATCGTCAGATTCACAATGATATTTACGAACTTTTAGATACTGTCTATTCAAATGATCTGTCTAAATTGCAGGAAAATATAAGGAGTTTGCGTACGAGTATTACAATGAAGCAGTTTATGGTCGGTGAAGAAGTCAACTGTGATGCGAAATTACTTGAACTTCAGAATCGTCGTGACAGCATGATGTTTAATCTCGGGCAGACTTTGTCAACTCCGGGAAATACCGGTGGATATTATGTCGCAAATTGTGACGGATATGAGTACCTGGACGAGCATTTTGATACTTGTGTCGGAATGAATGTTGAGGATATAGATAAGCTTTTAGAGTCCGAACCTCAGGATGTATCAATGGGAATATGCGGAAAACTCATTACCGATATGGCATGTTATTTTGTTTGTAATGTTCCTACCGAAAGCCTTGCTGAGATGAAACAGTATACCTATGACGCTTATGCGGGGAAATATTATCCCGCAACTTATGAAATCGTTTTTCCGTATTCAACTGCGGGCACTGTTACCGCCTCAGTTCAAAGCATGGTCAATGCTCCTGACGGTCGGACAGCGGTTGTGTTTAAAATAACAACCATGAACGCGGGTGTTGCAAATCTTCGCTTTGAAACCGCACAGATTCGGGTCAAGGAATATAAAAATGCTTTCAAAATCAGAAAGACAGCGATTCGTGTTACTTATGAGAAAGATAAGGACGGCAACACCAAAAGAATTGATTGGATATGGACTGCAACCGGTTCAATGGAATATCCTAAACAAAAACGGGTGCAGATTGAATATTATGACGGAGAATATGTTGTTGTAACCAATCCTAATAATTTACGCTCATATATTCGTCCGTACGAAAAGGTTATTTATGAAGGGACGGTGGATGATGTTTATGATATCTTCAACACCACAGCAGCTGAAAAACCGAATTAGAGATAATATTCTTGATATTCGGGAACGTATTGAAAAAGCCTGTGCCTCGGTCGGCAGAAATCCGGATGAAGTCCGGCTTATGGTGGTTACAAAGACCTTTCCTCCTGAAGTTATCAATTTGGCACTGGAATGTAACATTGATTTAATCGGCGAAAACAAGGTGCAGGAATTGATGTCAAAGCTTGAATATCTCTGTCCCAAAGATGTTGAGAAACATATTATCGGTCACCTTCAAAGAAACAAGGTAAAACAGGTTTTGCCACATGTCTCAATGATTCAGTCGGTTGACAGTATAAAACTCGCTTGTGAAATTTCAAAACAATCCGAGCGGCTGGGAAAAAATACCAATGTTTTGATTCAGATAAATGTCGGAGACGAGGAAACCAAAACCGGTTTTTCCGTCGATGAAACAGAGGAAGCGTTATTTCAGATTGCTGAAATGCCCAATATCACAATTGAAGGGTTGATGTCCATTCCCCCGATTTGTGAAACGGAATCCGAAATACGAAAGTATTTTTCTGAATTAAATAAAATTTTCATTGACAAAAAGGACAAAATATATCATAATAAGAGTATGACGGTATTGTCGATAGGTATGACCTCGGATTATGAAGCGGCAATTAAAGAGGGTTCAACTTTAATTCGTATCGGTTCGGGCATATTTGGACAAAGAGATTATTAACTATCGGAGGAAAAAGATGGGATTACAAGATTTTTTGTCAAAACTTACAGAAAGCACAGATGATACAGGTGCTCACAAAACCGCAAATCAAGCCAATGCAGATGCATGGGATGACGGATTTGTTGACAGCTATGAAACCGCAGAAACTTATGATGACTACTTTACAAGCCATAGGAGTGACACCAAGACATCAGATGTTTCGTCGTCATTCTTCATTGATGAAGAATATGAAAACGAGCCTCCGAAGAAAACTGATTCAATAAGAAGCAGACTTTTCGGCAGGAAACCTGAAAAACCGAGCAACGAATCCCCTGAAAAGTCAGATTCCCCTGATATTATGACTTTCTGTCCCATGACCGGAACGGATGCAAATCGTATTTGTGATGCAATTATCGCAGGCAAATATGTTCATGTAAAGTTCGATCAACTCGTTAGTAACATAAATTCAACACAGGACAACCATACAACATTCCTTAAAATTCTCTATGCAACAAGCGGATGTGCCTATGCTGCCGGTGCGGAAGTTTTCCGTATTGATGAAAATACGCTTGACTTTTTCGTCATTCCGAGAGGCAAGAGATATGCAAGTGAACTTCCCGAAGATTTTCTTGAAGTTAATACTTCCATGTACAACATCCCCAAGAATTGAGGTGTAGGTAATGTTAAGACCTGAAGATCTGAAACAACATCGCTTTGATTATTACGAAGACGGCAAGTATTCCGCTGAAGAAGTAAATCGCTTCTTGGGCGAAATTATTGCTTCATATAACCGTATGTTTATGGAAAACGGTGATCTTATTTCAAAGATCCGTATTCTTGCCAATAAGGTTGAGGAATATCGTGAGGATGAAGAAAACATTCGTGAAGCTCTTTTAACCGCACAGCGTTCGGCGAGTGATATTATTGCCGAGGCTAAGGAAAAAGCGGCAAGAATGATTGAAGATGCCCGTACCGATATGGCTGAAATTGTCAGCGGAAAAGACGGTATTGTTACTCGTGCAACTTTAGATGCCGAAGATATCAAAACAAAAGCCGGTATAGAGGCTGAGAGTATTATCGCCGAAGCAAATAAAAAAGTTGAAGAGATTAATTTCGATGCAAATGCAAATGCAGCAAAAATCATTGAAGATGCAAAGAAGGAATCCGATCGTATTCTTGATGAAATCAACAGAGAAGCGATGGATATCTTGACTTATGCCAAAGACGAGGCTCAGACTGTTGAAGATGAGGCTAAAGCACGAGCGGATAAAGCTATCAAAGATGCCGAGGAATATGTCCAGGGCAAGCTTGACGAGGTTAAGGAAACCGTTGACACGATGATTAACGATGCTGAGGCTCAAGCAGCAGCGATTTTGATGAATGTTGAAAATCAGAAAGCAGCCATACTCGACGAGGCAAATGCCGATGCACAGGCGAAGATTAAGCAAATGATTGAAGAGGCTCAGGTTGATTCTGCTGCCATCATTGAAATGGCTAACAGCAAAGAATCCCAGATTGCCGTTGATGCTGCAGAGGCAGCTTCTTTACTTATCAATGAAGCCGAAACAAACAGTCTGAATATCATTGGAAATGCAAATCTTCAGAGTGAAGAGATTATCAAAGAAGCTCAGAGCAAGTCCGAGGAAATTATATCTGCTGCTTATGCCGAAGCTGATAAAATCAAAGCCGCTGCGATTGAAGAGGCTGCTCAGATCACAGCAGTCGCCGATATAACCAAAGTTGAATCTGTTGCGGTTGACGAGGCTGTTGACCAATCTGATGCATATACTGAAACAACCGAAGTAGAATCTGATGTTGTTGATTTGACTGAAGATTTTGAAATTGAAGAAATCGAAGAAACTTCGGAGATTGAGAATATCACTATTGAGAGTAAAGAATCTGTTGAAGAATTTATAGACGATGTTTTTGACAACGTTATTGTCGAGTCGGATACCTCCGAAGATGCTTTCGATGAAATTGAAGATGAAGAGGAAATCATAGCGGATGCGGATTCAACCGATGCAGAAATCATTGAAGATTTTGTTGCTGAAGATTTTGATGAAATAACTTTCGAAGACTTCGATGATGATTTTGTTGAAGAATTTCCGGAAACGGTTGACGAGCCTGCTCCCCCGAAGTATGCCGACATTGAAATATTCCATGAGGACTTATATGATGCTCCCGATTTTTATGTCCGCAAAGAAGCAGATATAGATTCAGTCGAAGAAACTGTTGATTCTACAGAGGAACCCGATATTGTTGAAGAAGATATTGATACCATAGAGGAAATCAATACTGCTGTTGAAGAAGATATTCAAACATCTGAAGAACATACCTATGAGTTTGATGGATTTGATGATTTCAGCAGCGAAAATGAGCCAGCGGAAAATATCGTATTTGAAGATGTAAATTACGACGAAAAAGAAATCGGTGCTGATATTGCTGCTACTTTGGGCGATTTGTTTGAAAATGAACTTGCTGAAGAAGATGATATTGCACCTGTTGAATATGTCGATGAAGCCCAGAATGATTTCGTGATTGATTTTTCACTCTTTGAGGAAACTGTAGTTGCTGAAGAACCGACAGAGCCAACCAACAATGACAGGAAAAAGAAGAGAAGACGTGGCAGAAGATAAAAAAAGACGAATTAAGAAAATCTTTTTACAATATTTCCTTATTGCCGTGCTTGTTTTTGTTGACAGAATAATTAAAATGATTGTCGAGAATCGTCTTCGTCCGATTGAGCAGATTACAATTCTTGACGGTGTTCTGGGTTTAAGATATAAACAAAATACAGGTGCGGCATTCAGCCTGTTCGCAGAGCATACCAACCTGCTTTCAATATTTACCGGAGTTGTAATAATCGCAGGTCTGGTTTATCTTATTTTAGAAAAGAACTCACCGCTGATTATGAAAATTACAATTCCCTGTATATTGGCGGGAGGTACCGGCAATCTGATTGACAGAATTATTCAAGGCTATGTAACCGATTATATTGAATTTCTGTTCATTGATTTTGCGGTATTTAATTTCGCCGATATGTTAGTCACTTGCGGATGTTTTGTGTTGATAATATATCTTATATACAGCTTAATCAAGGAGAAAAAAGATGGAAATTCTTGATTTCTCTTGTGAAAAAGCAGGCGAAAGACTTGACAAAATCATAGCTGAAAACAGCGAATTGACACGTTCAATGGTTCAAAAACTTATTGAACAAGGTGATGTAAAAGTTAATGATAATACTGTTGCTAAAAGTTACAAGACAAAATCGGGAGATGAGATAACGGTATATATTCCTGATCCTGTTGAACTTGAAGCAAAGCCGGAAAATATACCGCTTGACATAGTATATGAAGATAACGACCTTTTAGTTGTCAACAAACCGAGAGGAATGGTTGTTCATCCTGCCGCGGGAAATTTTAACGGTACAATGGTAAATGCTCTTTTATATCATTGCAAAGACTCGCTTTCGGGGATTAACGGAGTTATCCGCCCCGGAATAGTTCATAGAATTGATAAGGATACAAGCGGACTTCTGATTGTTGCGAAAAATGATATTGCTCATCTGGGATTGGCAAGGCAACTTAAAGAACGCTCATTCAAACGAGAATACAGAGCGATATTGGTCGGTTGTCCGAAAGAATATAAGGGTACAATAAATGCTCCCATAGGCAGAAGTTCCAAAGACAGAAAAAAACAGGCAATTAACGGAATAAATCCGAGAAATGCCACAACATATTATGAAGTATTGGAAGATTACGGCAAGTTTTCGTATGTAAAATGTGTGCTTGAAACCGGTCGTACTCATCAGATCCGAGTGCATATGGCATCAATCGGTCATCCCGTTGCGGGAGATACGGTTTACGGTGGAGCAAAGAATGATTTTGGCTTAAACGGTCAGGCTTTGCATGCACATACCATCGGTTTTATTCATCCCGTAACGAAAGAATATCTTGAATTTTCTTCCGACCTGCCTGAGTATTTTGCTGAATTTTTGAGAAAGATTCAAAACTTGAACTGATATAAATTGATAATTATTTGTTAAAAGGAGAGATATATGGACATTAAGCTTAAAAAGGAACTTATGACTGTGGCGACAAATATCAGAAAAAGTATAATTGTCGGCACATACAACGCAAAATCCGGTCATCCGGGCGGCTCACTTTCAATAAGCGACCTTCTTGCATACCTTTATTTCGTAGAGATGAATGTTGATGCCAAGAACCCGAAATGTGAGGACAGAGATCGTTTGGTATTATCAAAAGGTCATGCAGCTCCCGCACTTTACGGTGTATTGGCAGAAAAAGGTTTCTTCCCGAAAGAAGATATTGCAACTTTAAGAAAGAGCGATTCATATCTTCAAGGTCATCCGAACATGACTTCTGTCCCCGGCGTTGATATGTCAACCGGTTCATTGGGACAGGGTATTTCTGCTGCCTGCGGTATGGCATTGGGCTCAAAAATCAACGGCGACAAGTTTCGTGTATATACCATTTTAGGTGACGGCGAACTTCAGGAAGGTCAGGTATGGGAGGCTGCAATGTTTGCCGCTGCTAAGAAACTTGACACTTTGGTTGCTGTTGTCGACAACAACAATCTTCAGATTGACGGTACCGTTGAGGAAGTAAACTCCCCCTATCCGATTGATGAAAAATTTGCCGCATTCGGTTGGAATGTGATAAACATTGACGGTCACGATTTTGACGAGATTGAAGCAGCATTTGAAAAAGCAAGACAGACAAAAGGTAAGCCCACGGCAATCATTGCAAAAACCGTAAAAGGTAAGGGTGTATCGTTTATGGAAAATCAGGTTGGTTGGCATGGTACCGCCCCCAAGGGTGAGGAATATGAACAAGCCATCAAAGAACTTGATGAATTTCTTGCAAACATATAAGGAGGACTTATCATGGCTGATATTATTAAAACCGCAACAAGAGATGCCTACGGTAAGGCTCTCGTGGAATTAGGAGATAAATATTCAAATATCCGCGTGCTGGATGCCGATTTGGCAGCGGCAACAAAAACGGGTATGTTCAAAAAGGCACATCCCGACAAGTTTTATGACTGTGGAATTGCTGAAAGTAACATGATGGGAATTGCCGCAGGTCTTTCAACTGCTGGATTTGTTGTATTTGCAAGTTCTTTTGCAATGTTTGCGGCAGGTCGTGCATTTGAACAAGTCAGAAACACAATCTGCTACCCGCATCTTAACGTAAAAATCGGTGCAACTCACGCAGGTATAAGTGTGGGTGAAGACGGTGCATCTCACCAATGCTGTGAAGATATTGCACTTATGCGTTCAATCCCGAATATGACTATCATTAACCCGGCAGATGACATTGAAGCACATGCTGCTGTTTTTGCGGCATATGAAATGAATGGACCTTGCTATATGCGTTTCGGTCGTCTTGCCGTTCCTCGTCTTTTTGATGAAAACTACAAGTTTGAGATTGGCAAAGGCGTATATCTTAAAGAAGGTACCGATGTTACGATTATCGCTACCGGTCTTTTGGTCGGTCCCGCACTTGAAGCCGCCGAAGCACTTAATAACGAAGGCATTTCTGCCGCTGTTATCAATATGGCGACAATTAAGCCGATTGATCGTGATATTATCGTTGATGCGGCAAACAAGACAGGCTGCATTGTTACCGCCGAAGAACATAACATTATCGGTGGCTTAGGCTCTGCCGTTGCTGAAGTTGTTTGCGAAACTAAACCCGTACCTGTAGTTCGTCTGGGTGTCAATGATGAATTTGGTAAATCCGGTCCCGCACTTGAACTTCTTGATATTTTCGGACTTAACGCAAAGGGTGTAATCGAAAAGGCAAAAGCCGCAATTTCTTTGAAATAAACTATGTATAATTACGCAAAAGATATATACTCAAAATTGGGTATTGATACTGAAAAGGCTATTGATACCCTCTCAAAAGTAAAAATCTCCATGCATTGTTGGCAGGGAGATGATATAGGCGGTTTTGAGACTGTTGCGGGCGGTGTTGACGGCGGTCTTGCCGTAACCGGAAATTATCCCGGAAAGGCAACCAATCCCGAACAACTTATGGCGGATATTGATGTCGCCTTAAAACTTATTCCCGGAAATCATAAGATTAACCTGCACGCAATTTACGCTATTACCGATGAGAATGTATCCCGTGAAAAATTAGAACCCAAGCATTTTGAAAAATGGGTTGAATTTGCAAAAAAACGTGGTTTGGGCTTGGATATGAACCCGACGTTGTTCGGACATAAACTTGCTGCCGACGGTCTTACGTTATCTCACCCTAAAAAGGAAATACGTGATTTTTGGATTGAACATTGCAAGGCTTGCCGAAAAATTGCAGAGTATTTCGGTCGTGAAACAGGACAGCCTTCGCTTTGCAATATCTGGATTCCCGACGGCTATAAAGAAACTCCCGCAGATCGTTTAGGTCCTCGTTTGAGATTAAAAGAATCTCTTGATGAGATTTATTCCGAAAAACTTGATTCCCGTTATATCATTGACAGCGTTGAGTCAAAAGTTTTTGCAATCGGTGTTGAATCTTATACAGTCGGCTCACACGAGTTTTATATGAACTATGCCGCAAAGTCTGGGGTTTGCTGCCTTCTTGATAACGGACATTTCCATCCGACGGAAGTAGTCAGCGATAAAATCCCGTCAATGCTTGCATTTGCTGATAAAATTGCGTTGCATGTAACACGCGGGGTACGTTGGGACAGCGACCATGTTGTGATATTTGATGACGAACTTAAAGAAATTGCGAAAGAGATTGTCCGTTGTGATGCTCTTAACAAGGTTTTAATCGGGCTTGATTTCTTTGACGCATCTATAAACCGTGTTGCCGCATGGGTTATCGGTATGAGAAATATGGAGAAAGCATTGTTATTTGCCCTTCTCCAGCCAAATAATATTCTCAAAGATTATCAGAATAACGGTGATTTTACATCGATGCTCGCATTGTCCGAAGAAATGAAATCTTATCCTTTTACGATTGTATGGGATGAGTATTGTAAACGTATGAATGTTCCCGAAAGAGATGTTTGGCTTGATACAATCAGAAAATACGAACAGGAAGTATTAGTCAATCGTAGATAAAGGAGATTGTTATGAAAAAGATTATCTCGCTTGTTTTGTCAGTGCTTATGCTCCTTAATATCTTTGTTTTAACGGCAACGGCACAGGAAGATATTGATTATGAAATCTTTAATCCCTATGCAAATGTTGATTTTGAAGAATGGAATGCTTATAAAACCCAACTTCATTGTCATACAAACGCATCGGACGGTTTCTTGACCATCAAAGAGTCTGTACAATGGCATTATGATTTAGATTATGACATAGTTGCAATTACAGACCACGGTACAATAAATAAGGGTTGGAACGTTGCTCCTCAGCTTATTCCGCTTGTTCGTCTGGTAAAATATGAACGCACTCAGATGGCTGATATTATTCCGCTTACGAGTGAGGAATACGAGGCATTTACGACCGGAACGGCACAAACAAGTAACGGTTTTGTCCGCACTCATGATACCGGTATGCTTGATGTAGAGAAGGGAATTGAACTTAATATGGCAACTCCCTTTGCAGATTGTCATCTGACAGGTTATTGGAGCAATTACGGGCAGGGACTTGCAGGAGTGTATGGCGATTACGAAACGCCCGCAGCCGAAGTTAAAAAAGACGGTGGTATAACCATGCTTTCCCATGTCGGCGAATATGTTTATACGGATAAAAACTCGCAAGATTATGTCGGAAAACCGATTGACGATTATTATCCCACAAAATTTGCCCGACTTTTTATTGATAATAAAGGCTCTGCCGTCGGTATGGGAATTAACAGTTCTCAGGATGAGCATACCCGTTGCGACAGAATTTTATATGACCAAATTCTTCAGAAGACTATTCCTAACGGCGTAGTACCTTGGGGATTTACATTTTCCGATTCCCACAATATCGAATCTTTGAACAGAGCCTATACATACAGTTATATGCCCGAACTTTCTCAAGACGCACTTCGTAACTGCATGGTAAACGGTGAATTTTTCAGCGTATCACATTATTCAAACGGTGTTGAGCTCAACGGAATGAAAGAACTTCCTGATTATGAACCGGACACCATGCGTGATACTAACACCATGTTTAACACACCGATGGTTACAAATGTAATTGTTGATGAGGAAAGCGATACAATAACCGTTGAAACCGAAAACGCAAATCAAATCACCTGGGTTTCCGATTGCAATGTCGTCCTTCGTGATGAAATTGTTGATAATACTTTCACTTTCGATCTTAATCGTGATGACTTGCTTGATGATATAAATCTTTATCTGAGATTTTATATTACCGGTGAGGAGGGTATCTGTTATGCCAATCCCTTTGTTGTTAAGCCGGTCGGCACGACTTTCGAACCCGTAGAAGTTCCCGAAACCAATGATATTTCGGTTTTTTTACGAAAATTAGTAACTGTTATTGACTGGCTCTTCTTCAAACTCAATCCGGTTGTCTGGATTTTTAAGTATGCTGCTTTGGGTTATGACCCCTTTGCTCAACTTGTGGGAAAAGGCACTTTGAATAATTAACCGTGAGGAGAAAATAAACAATGGATAAAAAATATGTAATTGCTTATGATGTTGGCACAACCGGTGTAAAAACCTGCGTCTTTGCCGTATCCGATTCGATCGAGCTTTTAGGCTATGCGTCCGAAGGCTATAATCTCTATATTGAAGATGACGGCTCTGCGGAACAGGATCCGGATGAATGGTGGGAGGCAATGAGAATTACCACCGATAAAGCTATCCGTGCAGCAGACATTTCAGCCGATTTAATTGAAGGTATTTCTTTCTGTTCACAGATGCAGGGTTTTGTCGGTGTCGATAAAGACGGCAGACATGTTCACAGAGCATTCAGCTATATGGATCAACGTGCAAGGGAAGAACTTAAAAAGGGTATTGCTCATGGTGTTCAGATTGCCGGTGCGAATGTATTCAAACTCTTAAAGTCACTTAAAATCACAGGTGCTGTTGCAGCATCTGTTAAAGACCCCGTTTGGAAATATAAATGGCTGGAAGCGAACAGACCGGAAGAATTTGCTCGTGTACACAAATGGCTTGACGTCAAGGAATCTCTTATTGCTCGTATGACCGGTGAATTTGTTATGACTCCCGACTCGGCTTTTGGTACGGAACTTTACGATATCAGGAAGGGCGAATTCTCTCCCGAAATGCTTGATATGCTTGGTGTAAAACACGAACATATGCCTAAAATAGTCCAGTGTACCGAGAAGGTTGGTGGTTTGACTGAACAGGCTGCAAAAGATTTAGGTCTTAAACCCGGCACGGCAGTATTCGGTGGCGGCGGAGACGCTTCTCTTATCGGTATCGGTGCAGGTGCCGTCGGTATGGGTGATACTCACGTATATTCCGGTACTTCCGGTTGGGTTGGTACTGTTGTTGACAAGAGTGTGGTTGACGCAACTGCTATGATTGCAGCAATCGTCAGTGCCGATGCAGGCAAATTCTTATATTTCGCAGAACTTGAAACCGCAGGAAAATGTCTTGAATGGGTAAAGGATCATCTTGCTCTTGACGAGATTGGTATTTACCTTGAAAAGAAGGATGTTTCAGAATCATACGAAAGTAAATACAGAAGCCTTTACGACTATATGACCGAAGTGGTAGCTACTGTTCCGGCAGGCTCAAACGGAGTTATTTTCACGCCTTGGCTTCACGGTAACCGTTGTCCTTTTGAAGATCCCAATGCTCGCGGTATTTTCTTTAATATCGGTCTTAATACAGGCAAATCAGATATGATTCGTTCTGTTTTGGAGGGTGTATGCTATCATCTTCGCTGGTTTATTGAGACACAGGACAAGAAAGTCCAGACTTCTTCCGTTCTTCGTTTTGTCGGCGGTGGTGCTCTTTCTCCCTTGACCTGCCAGATTCTTGCCGATGTAACGGGAAGAAAAGTTGAAACAGTTGACTCCCCGCAGAATGTCGGTGCCGTCGGTGCCGCAGTATTGATGGCGGTAGGTTTAGGACTTATCGAAAAAGTTGAGGATGCAAAGAAACTTATTCCTGTGGTAAAGACATTTACTCCGAATATGGAGAATAAGAAAGTATATGACAAGATGTTTGAAGTATACAAGCGACTTTATTCAAGCAATAAAAAGAATTTTGCTGACCTCAACGAATAATTCTTGCCCAATAAATTTAAGGATAAAATAAAATGACATCATTAGAACTTATGCAATCGCTCTATACAGAGCTTGCCCAAAAAATGACAGAACACGGTTTTGCACCGGTATTTCCCGAAGGTATTCGCCAGAATGAGCCTCCTTTGGCAAAACGCAGCAATGATTCCTGCTATATTGATTATGTCGGTAAAAAGGGCAAATTGCGTCTTCTCTATTCCGATAATAAGGTTTACCTTCTTGCCGCAGCAGCCGATGCGAATTCCGTTGATGATACCGATTATTCAAAAATCGCTACCGTCTTGTTTATACTTGACGAATATGACAGCCGCGATATTCGTTCAACCGTCAACGAACTTAACGAAACGCTTGAAGAAAATTTTGGTATCAAGGATATATTTAAAAAGACCAACGGTCAGAAAAAACCTCAGGTTGTTACTCGCAATCAGGCAAAAAGCGGTGCATTAAGTTATGACGGAAACACTTTGGCTGTTAAACTCTTGGCTCTTTATCCCGAACTTAAGGATGCCTATAACGAAAATGTAGAGAGTTACGGTGAATTTTTACAGGAAGATTTCTTTGTTAATCACGCAAATGCTCCCATTCTTTCCACAATCAAGTCCAATCATGCTCCTTCAATGAAGAAACTTTTCAATATTCTTTGCGAGATATATGACAGTGGTACAAATTCAGTTCAGAATTTGATAGCTGTAACGATTTTGGGCAGTATCAAGAATGATCCGACTATGATTACCAATATTCTACCCTATTTGAGCGACTCTATGCTCGAACCGGTTATTGAGGTAAACAAGATTCTTGCAACTTCAAAGAGTGCCAATGCCCGACTTGAAAATCCGCCTCCCTATAAACCGAAAAATAAAAAATCCGGTGGACTTATGCAAAGCCTTATGGGCGGAGGAACTCCTCAATAAAATGTTAAAGTGAAATTTGAAAACAGAAAAATCAACTTCACTTTTCATATCGGTGATAGATAATAATATTACATATAAAGAAAAAATGTCCGGTACTTGTGCAAGGCAGGTCAGCTTTGACATAGAGGACGGCAAAGTTTATAATATTAAATTTTTTGGCGGTTGCAGCGGCAATACAAAAGGCGTTGCCGCACTTTGCGACGGGATGGATGCAAACGAAGTTATACGCAGAATCAAGGGTATTCGTTGCGGATTTAGGTCAACATCCTGCCCCGATCAATTTGCAAAAGCCATAGAAAGAAACTTATGAAACGATTTATTTCTTGGAATGTAAATGGTCTTCGTGCTATTCGCAATAAAGGATTTGACGATATTTTCAATGACTTTGATGCTGATGCGTTTTGTCTTCAGGAGATAAAACTTCAGGAAGGACAGACGGATTTTGCTCCCGAAGGGTATTTTTCGTATTGGAATTATGCTGAAAGAAAAGGATATTCGGGAACAGCAATATTTTCAAAAGAAGAGGCTATTTCAGTTAAATACGGCATTGGAGAGCCGTATTATGACGATGAGGGTAGAGTAATTACATTGGAATATCCCGATTATTATTTAGTTGCAGTCTATACCCCGAACGCTAAAGAAGATTTATCAAGACTTGATTATCGCTGTGATTGGGAAGATTTGTTTCGGAAATATCTCCATTCACTTAATAAGCCGGTTGTTGTATGTGGCGACCTGAATGTCGCACATCAGGAAATTGACTTGAAGAATTTTAAGACCAACAGAGGGAATGCGGGATTTACCGATGAGGAGAGAGGGAAATTTACCGAACTTCTCGAAAGCGGTTTTACCGATACTTTCCGTTATTTATATCCTGATTTAGAGGGCGTATATTCATGGTGGAGTTATCGTTATAAAGCACGTGAAAATAATGCGGGATGGAGAATAGACTATTTTTTGGTATCAGATACAATCAAAGATAAAATAGCGGGAGCAGCAATTCATATGGACATTTTCGGCTCGGATCACTGCCCCGTAGAACTAATATTGGATATAGGATAAACTATGGGAAAATTAGCATTTGTGTTATTTGTGTTTAAATATCTTATAACACACGACAAAGACCGCAAGGCAATGAAGGCAGCTAAAGAAGCCGGCGATCAAGAAAAACTTAAAAAGTTGGTTGCTCATACTTATAATGATGTAATTGAGAATTTCTGTAAGCGTTTTGATATTACGATTGATGTTTCGGGATATGAGAATGTCCCCGATTGTCCTGTTTTATATGTTGCAAATCACAGCGGAATGATTGATGCTGCGGTTTTGGCAAAAATGCCCGGCGGTATAGGTATCGTTCTTAAAAAAGAGTTTGAAAAAGTGCCGTTTTTATTAAAATGGCTTTCAAATATGAACGGTGTATTTATTGACAGACAGAATCCTCGTGAAGCAGTCAATGCAATCAATCAAGCCGCTGAAATCATCAAATCAGGCTATTCAATGGGTATTTTCCCTGAAGGCACTCGCACGAGAGATGCGTCAGTCGGTGAATTTAAAAACGGAGCATTCAAAATTGCTCAAAAGACAGGTTGTCCCATTGTTCCCATTGCAATCAGCGGTTCATATAAATTATGGGAAGATCCCGGAAAGATTATTCCCGGTACAATAAAGGCTCATATTTTAGAGCCGATCTATACCGAAAATCTTGACCGCAAAGCAATTAAGGAACTTAGTGCAGTTGTTCGTCAGCAAATTGTTGATGAACTTGAATCTATGAATAAATAAAAACTTGGGTTACAATATTTGGCTTATTGTAGCCCTATTTTGTAGGTGAGATTATGAAATTTGCAGTATTATCCGATTTGCATTATGTTTCCCCCGAAATGATTACAGACAAGACAAATACGGAAGCGATATTAAGAACGGCTGTTGTCAGTCATGCATTGGATATGGCGACAAAAGAGGCGGATATAATTTTAATTACCGGAGATCTGACAAATGACGGCGATATTGTCAGCCATAATGGTTTAATTGAAATATTAAGAAAATATAAAAAAGCGGGTAAGAAGATTTATGTTTTAACCGCAACCCACGACTTTCATCATCATCGTGCCTATGTTAAAAAAACAGACGGTGTGCATGTTGCTGAAAGACCTTGGGATATGCCGTATTTTGATATTGACAAGCATGAGAATTTACCCGACCTTGTCAAGGCTGCAACTCCGACGAAACTTTGGGAGCTCTACAAGGAATTTGGCAGAGATGATGCTGTTGAGGTTTGCGATGAGGGATATTCTTACTATATTGAAATTGGCGGCTGCGGGATATTGATGCTCAATGATTGTTTCAGAAATATGGAAGCAATGCATGAGCAAAGCCCTACTTTCTCTCCCGAAACATTTGATTTTATTGCAAAAATGATTAAAAAATGCGAGAGTGAAAATAAGCCGATTTTTGCTTGCACACATCATCCTTTTGTTCCGCCTGCACCTGCGTACAGATTAGGTACAAACGAGAGGAATATGCGTTCCGAATATACGGGAAAAATTCTTGCGAAAATGGGACTTAAACTTATTTTCACGGGACACACCCATTTTGCGAGCATAAAAACGGTTGAATCGGACTGCGGCAGCATAATGTACGATGTAAATACCCCGTCAGTAAACCACTATCCGCCTCGTTTCAGAGTTGTTGATTTTGATGTGGATTCTCGTGTTATGAATTTAAGAAGCGTTGAAGTGGACACACCTGACGGTTTTACTGTCCCCGAAGGCAGCCTTCACGCACATTATCGCAAGGGGTTTTATGAGGAATATAAAGCAAAAATCGAAAATCTCCCCACACCACTTAATAAGCTGACTACCCTGAATGTAAAATCCCTTTTACCGCTTTGTAAAAAGAGAGCTAATCTTTCAAAAGAAGAGATAAAATCTATTGAAAATATAAATGTATTTGATCTGCTGTTCAGTGTAGCTATGAATATGTTAACCGGTGACGGAAAATATACTCCCGAAACAGCCGAATACAAGTTCTTATCAGCATTTGCTGAAAATATTGACAAAGTTATCGGTTCTATTCCTTATGACATAAAAAACAAAAAATTAAAGGGATACAGCATCTCGGAAATTGTATTGCCGATGCTGTATAATGCGGGAGTTCCCGATAATAATGCTGTCTTAAATTTATAATCGAAACAAAAAAAGCGGGGCAGTTGCTCCGCTTTTCGATTACTTTATGTACTTATCTGCAAAGGCATTGACTTTCTTTTCGTATTCTTCTGAATTTTTGCGATAACTTTCAGCATGCCATGCACCGTCAACAAGCAATAATTCTTTATCTTCTGATGAACAGGCATGATAGAGTTGAACTCCCATATATGCCGGTACAAAATCATCGGTTTTGCCGTGAATAAAGAGCATCGGGATTTTTGCTTTTTGAACAGCGGAAAGAGGGGAGACATCGGCAAATGCAAAAACGTTGAGTTTCTTGTTGAAAAATTCAGCAACGGGAATGATGGGGAAGGCAGGAACATGTGCATTTTTCAGTACCGATTCAAATTGAGCCTGAACACTTGTATATCCGCAATCCGCTATTGCAAATTTGACATTATCAGGTAATTTCACGTCGCCGCACATAAGAGTGATGGTTGCACTGCCCATTGATACACCGTGAAGAATAATCTGAATATCATCGCCGAAATTTTTGAGCATAAAATCAAGCCATTCCATGCAGTCGTTGCTCTCGAAATATCCGAAACCGACATATTTACCGTCACTCTCTCCGCTTGCTACATGGTCTACCATAAAAACATTTCTGCCGGCATCGTGGTGGAATTTTGCTATGTAATTAAACTCGCCCTTGCCGCAATTGCGATAACCGTGACTGCAAAAGACATAAACATTTGAAGGTTGTTCTGCTTTTATTAAATAAGCACGAAGATTTTGACCTCTGCGATTTGTGATATTAAATTCTTCAAACTCCTGTTGATTAAACCATGTAAGACGAGGATCCTCTTCGGCAGGAGCATTCGGATCTTGCATATCTGCCTGTACTTTTTCGCTGACTAATTGTGGAACAACAGCATTTCTTGCAAATACCTCATGAAACACTAAATAACCAATTCCTCCGACAGCGGCAGTTGTAGCGGCAGCGATTTTGAATAAAGATTTAATCTTTGCCATATATATCCTCCTTTTGGTATTATCCTCTACCATTTTACATCATTAACCGTTTAATTGCAAGTGTTATTTAATAGAAAATTTTTATTAAAAAAGTACTTGACAAAATAATTGATATGTGTTATAGTGTATCCACCTCTTTGTGGGTATTTTTTATTGTATTCACGTTTTTTGAGGGAGGCTACATATTTTTAATGGAGGTGCCGAGAAATGAGAGTTAAAATTACTCTTGCATGCACGGAGTGTAAACAGCGTAATTATGACACTGTTAAGAACAAGAAAAACACACCCGACCGTTTAGAAATGAACAAGTACTGCAGATTTTGCAGAAAACACACGGTTCACAAAGAATCCAAGTAAGGATGGGAGGTATTTTTGATGGCTGATAAGAAAGAAGCTAAGGCTGCTGCAAAAGCCGCAAAAGAAGCTGCTAAGGCTGCTGCCAAAGAAAAAAAGGAACGCATCAAAAGAAACAAGCCCAAGAAGGATGGAAATGCTCCGAACGTTTTTGTTCGTATGTGGAAAGCAATCCTTCGATTCTTCAAGGATTTCAGGGGAACTTGTAAGAAAGTAGTTTGGCCGGACAGACAGACTATACTTAAGAGTACAGGCGTTGTTATTGTGGTTGTTCTCTTGGTTGGTGTCGGAATCTGGATAGTAGACTACGCTCTTTCAGGTGCTGTATCTCTTGCAGAAAGTGGTGTTGCAGCTATTGCTGAAAAAGTACTTGATGATTCTGATGATGATTCCGATGATGCCGAAGAAGGTACAACTGTTCCTGTTGAAGAAACAGAAGCTTACATAGTCGAAACAGAGGACCTTACCGGTATATCAATAAACAACTAATCAAAAATAAGGAGGGAATTTAATGGGAAAAGAAGAAAAGTGGTTTGCTGTGCATACCTTTTCCGGTTATGAGGACAGATGTGCAAACTACATCATGACTGCTGCTCCCGCTCAGGGACTTGACGATGAGATTCTTGAGGTTAAAATTCCTACCGAAACGGTTGAAGAGGTTGACTCAAAAACCTCAAAAACCGACGAGGACGGCAATATAATCCGCAAAACTCGTGAGAGAAAAATTATGCCGGGTTATATATTCGTAAAAGTTGCCGTCAGCTATGTTCGTAGCGAGTACGAAAATGAAGCAGGTCAGTGGAAAATGAGTGAACGTGCGTGGTATGTTATTCGTAATACCAGAGGCGTTACAGGTTTCGTCGGACCGGCAGGTGTACCCTATCCGCTTACAGAAGAGGAAGTGGAAAATATGGGTATCGAGAAACGTGTTATCAAACTCGCTTATGAGGTTGGCGATTTCGTACAGATTAACTCTGAATCCTTTATGGGTATGTGCGGAACCGTTAAATCGATTGACATCGAAAATGACCTGGTTATCGTTGCCGTTTCAATGCTCGGACGCGAAACACCTGTCGAAGTCGGTCTTGATATGGTCGACAAAATGTAATGTCGTCATAGACATTACGACGTGGGAGGGATTATTTCCCGCCACTACCACATTTATTTGGAGGTCCAATTATGGCACAGAAAGTAGTAGGTTTAATAAAACTTCAGATTCCTGCAGGTAAAGCGACTCCCGCTCCGCCCGTAGGTCCCGCACTCGGTCAGCATGGTGTTAACATCATGGCATTCACAAAGGAATTTAATGAAAGAACTAAGAATGACATGGGATATATCATTCCTGTTGTTATTACGGTTTATGCTGATCACACATTCTCCTTTATCACCAAGACTCCCCCCGCTGCAGTCCTTATAAAGAAGGCATGCGGTATTGAAAAAGCTTCCGGCGTTCCGAATAAGAACAAGGTTGCTAAAATCACATCCGAACAGGTAAGAAAAATCGCAGAACAGAAGATGCCCGACCTTAACGCTGCAAACATCGAAACTGCCATGAGCATGATCGCAGGTACAGCACGCAGCATGGGTATCGTCGTTACTGACTAATCAGGAGGGGAATAAAAAATGGCTGATATTAGTAAAGAAAAACTCCATATCGCAAGAAGATACGGCAAAAGATATGCCGCAGCTATGGATTCTGTAGACAGAAGCTCTCTTCTTGATGTTAAAGAAGCTCTTGAAACTGCTTGCTCAATAGCAAAGGCAAAGTTTGACGAGACAGTAGAAGTACATGTACGTTTAGGTGTTGACGGTCGTCACGCTGACCAGCAGGTTCGTGGTGCTGTTGTACTTCCCAACGGTACAGGTAAAGATGTTCGTGTTGCAGTATTTGCAAAGGGTAATGCTGCTGATGCCGCTCGTGAAGCAGGTGCAGACATTGTCGGTGATGCAGATTTAGTTGAAAGAATCCAGAAGGAAGGCTTCATGGATTTCGACGTAGCAATTGCAGCTCCCGATATGATGGGTCTTGTAGGACGCTTAGGTAAGGTTTTAGGTCCCCGTGGTCTTATGCCCTCTCCCAAGGCAGGCACGGTTACTCCCGACGTTGCTACGGCTGTTGCAGAAGCCAAGGCAGGTAAGATTGAGTATCGTCTTGATAAGACAAATATTATCCACTGCCCAATCGGCAAGGCAAGCTTTGGTGCTGATAAGCTCTCTGAGAACTTCTATGCTCTCCTTGATGCTATCGTAAAGGCAAAGCCGGCTGCTGCAAAAGGTCAGTATATTCGTTCCTGTGTTGTTGCATCAACAATGGGTCCCGGCATTCGCATAAATCCCAATAAAGTTACATTAAGCTCTGCTGAATAAATTTTCAAGTGACAGGTTCATACCTGTCATTTTTACTTGATTTTTGATGAGTTTAACAATATTGTTTATAGAAAATCAATCATAAAATAATTGGAAAATTTAAGAAAAAGTACTTGACAAAACATTTTAATGATGATATAATACATAGGCTGCTCCAAAGACAGCAGGTGCTTAATGCTTAATTTCCTGCCGAGGATGCGTAAAGATATGATGTGTATTTTTATGCCCGTTCTCTTTTGGAGTACGGGTATATTTTTATAAGGCAGGTGAAACATAAATGCCAAGTCAGGTGGTTTTAGAGGCAAAGAAGGCTCGAGTTGCTGCTTTGAAGGAAACTATTGCAAATTCCGTCGCAGGTGTTATTGTTGACTATAAGGGTATCACTGTTGCTAATGATACAGCTCTTCGTAAAGAGCTTCGTGAAGCAGGTGTTGAGTATACCGTTGTTAAGAACACGCTCTTGAAACTCGCAATTAAGGACACAGAACTTGAAAGTATGGGCTCCGTATTAGACGGCTCAACAGCTCTTGCACTTTCTGCTGATGACCATGTTGCAGCTGCTCGTATTCTTGGTAAATACGCGGAAAAACATAAGAACTTCACGATGAAGATTGGTTTCATTGATAATGAGGTTATCGGGCTTGATAAGCTTGACGCTCTTGCAAAGATTCCCTCAAAGGATATTCTTCTTGCAACAGTTTGCAATGCTTTCCAGGCTCCCATTGCTGCATTCGCACGTGCGATTCAGGCTATCGTTGATAAGGGTGGCGTAGAAGATTGCACTCCCACAGAAGAAGCTGAAGCTGCTCCTGCAGTTGAGGAGGAAGCTCCTGCAGTTGAAGAAGCTTCCGTAGCTGAAGCGGCTCCCGCAGAGGAAGAGCCCGCAGCAGAGGCTCCCGCAGAGGAAGAGTCCGCAGCAGAGGTTCCCGCAGAGGAAGAACCCGCAGCAGAGGCTGCACCCGCAGAAGAATCTGCAGAATAATTTTTACAAACAATTTGGAGGAAAATAATATGGCATCCGAAAAGATTATTGCTATTATTGACGCTGTTAAAGAATTAAGCGTTCTTGAGCTTTCCGAGCTCGTACACGCCATTGAAGAAGAATTTGGCGTATCCGCTGCCGCTGCTGTTGCAGTTGCTGCTCCTGCTGCCGGTGCTGCTGCCGCAGAAGAAAAGACAGAATTCAACGTTATCCTTAAAGCTGCCGGTGCAGAAAAGATTAAGGTTATCAAGGTTGTTCGTGAGATAACAGGTCTTGGTCTTAAAGAGGCTAAGGATGTTGTTGACGGAGCTCCCAAAACTCTTAAGGAAGCTGTTTCCAAGGACGAAGCTGAAGAAATCAAGACCAAGCTTACAGAAGTTGGAGCAGAAGTCGAAATCGAATAATTCGGGCGAAAAACAAAACGGAGCGACGAATCGTTCCGTTTTTTAATTTGTGTTTATATCGGCAATTTTAATGCATACCCGACAGTTATTCCCAGCACGGCAGAGATACTAATTATGATAATCGGATTAACTTTCTTTAATGCAAGAACAGTCATTATTGCAAAAATAACGGCACTGACCCAAAAAGTCGGAGTTGTGAAAGTCGCAACGGAGAAGCCGGATGGGAAGAAAACAGTATGTGCGACATTGATTATTGCTGCGGCAATAAGTCCTATAACTGCAGGTTTAAGTCCCGACATTGCACCGGCTATAATCTTGTTTTTCTTGAATTTCTCGTAGGTTTTTGCAACAATGAGAATTATGATGAATGATGGAAGAACAACACCGAGAGTTGCACAAAAAGCACCGAAAATACCACCTGATATACCAAATTCCGAACCCATAATTGAGCCGATATAAGTGGCAATATTTATCGCAAAGGGTCCCGGAGTAGATTCTGAAACGGCTATGAAATTAATAAGTTCCGCTTCTGCAATCCATCCGTTTTTGATAACTTCTTCTTGAATGAGCGGCAGCATTGCATAACCGCCGCCGATTGTGAAAAGTCCAATCTCAAAGAATGTTAAAAAGAGTTTCAGGAAAATCATTTTTTGATCCTCCTTGCTGCAATACTTGAATAGATTATACCTACAACCGCACAACCTGCAATTACATAAAGTACATTGATATCTAAGAATGTAACAACTATGAAGGCAAGAGCCATCAAAATATAGCCAATGGCATTCTTTTTTATTTTCGCGTACATCGTCCAGAGAGCCTTTACCAAAAGAGCTAAAACGCCGGCACGAATACCGTAAAACGCATATTTTACAGCTTGATATTCTGTGAAATTTCTAAGCACAAAGGATATGAGCATAATAATAACAAATGACGGCAAAACAACACCTAATGTTGCAAAGAATGAACCAAAAAAACCTGCAACCTTGTAACCCACAAAAGTTGCAGAGTTTATTGCAATCGGACCGGGAGTTGATTCTGCAATAGCGATAATTTCAAGAATATCGTCATCGGTAATCCATTTTTTCTTTTCAGCAATTTGCTGTTGAATAAGGGGAATCATTGCATATCCGCCGCCGAATGTAAATGCACCGATCTTGAAAAAGGTAATAAATAATTGTAATATTTTTTTTGATTTTGACATATCAATAAGTCTGAGGCATTAAGCCCTTCATTGAGAAATATTCTTCAAGACAAAGATTGGGATAGTTAAATTTCATGTCAGTTGCCATCTCCACCCCGACATATCTCCAATGCCAAGGTTCATAGACAACATTTGTGATGCTCTGTTTTTCGTAAGAATAACGAAGAATGTAACCATAATTATGAGCATTTGCAACAAGCCAAGCATATTCTTTTGTTTGATAGAAGTTGTAGTCTGTTCCGCAAATATCCATAGCTAAGCCTAAATTATGTTCGCTTGAGCCGGGAGGCATAATGATTCTTGCTGCCAATGCTCTCGCATCAGTTTCGTTATATCCTTGATTTAAGTATAGCTGGATTTTGTTGTTATAGTTTCTTTCCTGAGTGCTGTATCTTCTGTATCCCGAATAGGGAGTGAGGTAAATTCCTTCAGCTTTTGCGGCATTATACATTTCCTGATATTTGACCGCAGCCTCGGCGTGAAGTTCAACATCATATCCTGCAACGGCATAAGCCTTCGGGAACTGGTAATCAGGCGGCATTCTTAACTCTCTGTTTACAAGAGCATATTTTATATCATTGATTACAATAGTTTTAGGTTCAGGTAAAGGTTCGATACTATTCGTTCCTAATACAGTAACCGTTGTAGATTCTGTTACGGCATTTGTAACATTAGTGCCGGTAGCAGTATTTGTTTCGCTTGCAACAACAGTATTGGTAATCGTAGCAGTTTCACTTGCCGTTTCAGTTTCGGTAGCTGTTGTATCCAAGAGAGTTTCGGATTCTGTTTCAGATTCCGGTTTAACTGTAATTTCAATGGTTGGTAGTACAGTAGTCAAAGAGGTCGAGCCATCCTCGTTTGCATCAATAGTAGGATTGCTTGCTGTCTTTAATTGGACTAAATAAACTGTAACGATACCGATAAAAATAACTGCAAGAATGATAATTATAGCAATAAGAGTTCGTGCTAATGATTTTTTCTTCATTAGAAAACCATCCTTCGAAAACAAAATAAGTTGAGTAAATCTGTAAGCCGGATTCTGTCATTTAAGGCAGACATCTGTCTTTGCTTAATGTTACCATTAAGCTCAACACAAAAGTGTATGCCGCGTCTTTTGAAGTATAGGTCGAGCAGACCACTTCGTTCGGCGTTGCTTCGGATAGGGTTTACAAGGCAATGCAGTCTCCTGCATTCCGGTGAGCTCTTACCTCGCCGTTTCATCCTTACCATTATGGCGGTTTAATTTCTGTTGCACTTTCCCTAAGGTCGCCCTCGGCGGCTGTTAGCCGTTATCCTGCTCTTTGAAGTCCGGACTTTCCTCCGGGTTTAACCGGCGTCTGCCCAATTTACTCATCTTTATATTATATAACATTCTTCTTATAATGTCAAGTTATTTTACACTTGAATTTTCTGTTAAAATATGTTATCATATTTGTCAGGTAGTAATGTAAAGGAGAAAGAAATGAAGAATAATTCCAAAGCAATAATCGTATCAATGTCTGCTCACGGCGAGCGACTTCCCGCTGCGGCAGGTCGAATTTCTACAGGCAAGGGAACGGCAACGGAGATTTTATCAAAATCATTTGATGTGGTAAAAAACGCTAATTTAATAAAGAAAGTAAATGCATCCGGACACAATTCAACATTGGAACATACTTATTACAATGTTGCATTTGAAGATGTTTCCGTCTTTGCCGAACAGTTTATAATTGAATTTCGTCTGGCATCTTTCACAGTAAAATCCCGTCGATATGTTGATTTCAGCGATTCGGGATATTATATCCCCGAATTAACCGAAGAGCAGAGAGCGGTATATACTGAAATAATGGATAAATGCTATTCTGTTTACAGTGAACTTTGTGATGCGGATATTCCCAAAGAGGATGCAAGATTTTTGCTCCCTTATTCCTTGCACAGTAATATCATTTGTTCTCTTAATGCTCGTGAGGCACTTCGTATGATTCGTGCAATGGTATATGGCAGAGGTAAGAATTTTGCTGAAATTAAAATGCTCGGTGAACAGCTTTTGAGTCAAATAAAAATGCTTACACCGGGTATTGCCGATACTTTTGTCGCCCCCGATGAAATCTATGATATGCCGCATTTCGATTTTGCAAGAAGCAATGTTCAAAACAGCGAAAAGGTTGTTCTTCTGACAAAAACCGATAATGCCCCCTCTGTTGTAGCCCGTACTGCTCTTATTTGTGACGGATATTCCGATTTGGATGCCGATACTATCCTTGCCGATAAGAAAAATATTGAGGATTGCATCAATGCGGTTATAAAGAGTGACAGACCGAGAGCTTTGGAGAATGCGGTATACACATTCAGAATCAACGGTGTAAGCTTGTCTACAATTACACATTTTACTCGCCACAGAATGCAGAGTTTATTAGTTCCGTCACTTGTAACTACGGACAGGAAAAAGTATATTATTCCTGATACCGTTAAGAATAATCTCGAAATTCTTGAAAAATATAAATCTGTGTTTGCAGATATGGCGGTTGCATATGATAAACTAAAAGCAATGGGTGTAAGTGACGAAAATCTCGTTTATGTTCAGATGAGCGGAAATGTTCTTGATATAGTAAGCACAATGAATGCTCGTCAATTATTGCTTTTCTTCCGTCTTCGTACCTGCAATCGTGCACAGTGGGAAGTCCGTGAATATGCTCAGGAAATGCTTAGGATATTAAAGAAAACCGATCCTGAAATATTTAAGTTTTACGGTCCTTCCTGTTGTCTCTCTGCTTGCCCCGAAGGAAGAATGTCTTGCGGACAAGCTGCACAGATGCGTCAAAAATGGTTATAAATTAAAAGCGGATGGTGTTTACCATCCGCTTATTTTCCCGTGTTTTAATGCATTTATAACATTATTTTTCAAATTGGGATACTCTTTCTCAAGATTTTCAATCAACTGTTTTGTTTTCTCTCTCTCGCTTGTCTTGTCCATAATGCATTTTGATTCTATAACGGGAAGATTCTGTTTTTCCGTTATGCGAATAATATCACTTTCTTCTGTTAATATTAAAGGTCGGATCATATATAAATCTTTTCGGGACAGATATGTAACCGGTCTGAAGCTCTCTGCTCTGCCACACCGAAACAGATTCATCAGCATCGTTTCAACAGCATCGTCAAGATGATGTCCCAGTGCGATTTTATTACATCCTTGTTCTTTCGCAATATTGTGAAGTATGCCTCGTCGCATATTAGCACATAGAGAACAGGGATTTTTTTCTTTCCTGTTATTGAATATTACATTGTATAAACCGGTGCGTTTGATTACTGATTTAATATTGTATTTATTGCAAATCTTTTCAATTTCATCGTAGTTTGTCGGCATATTTTCAAATTGCATGTCGATTATTACGGCTATAAGCTCGTATTTTTCAGGATAAAATCTTTGCAATTCGCAAAGAGCGATAAGTAAAATTAATGAATCTTTGCCGCCGGACACTCCCACGGCAATTTTATCGCCGGATTTTATCATATCATATTCCTGTACAGCACAGCGAACCCGACTGAGTATTTTTTGCATTATATCACATCCTTCTTACATAATACAGAAGGTTGAACGATTTGTCAAGAAAAAACGACCTGCAAAAGCAAGTCGTTAAATTGTGATATTTACTTATCAAGATTTCTCTTGCAAACCGTAACAGTCTTGAATACATCTTCAAAGCGGTTAAGTGCCTCATCAATAACTTCATCTGTATCGGCAAGTGAAGTGTAAAGACGGGAACCGGCAAGAGTAACAATGCCGTGTGCCATGTACGCAGCACCCATTTCTTCCATTGCAACCTTACGGCGAAGCATTTCACCCTTGGCTTTAAGAAGCGGAACAATGGAGCCGAGAACACTCATAGAGCTAAAGTCGAAGCTCATTGCACCGGAACATTCAAGGTGAACAATCGAACCTTGGTTATATACAACGAAGGGAAGAGCATACTTTTCAACAAGTTGCTGAAGACCTGCAGTAAGTCTGTCACCGGCTTGACCAGCCTTAACACAAGCATCTGTTCTTTCGATTTCCTGAATTGCACAGTAACCTGCATAGCTTGAAAGCGGATTAGCAGCGAGAGTGCCGCCAACATAAGCACGCTTCATCATGGTGCCGACACCTGCAGCCATACCGGAAACGAATTCCTTCTTGCCGCCGACACCGCCAGCTGACGGATAACCACCGGCAATAACTTTACCGAAAATAGTAAGATCGGGAACAACGTTGAAGTAACCCTGAGCACCGCCGAGACCTACGCGGAAACCGGTAACAACTTCGTCAAAGATGAAGAGAGCACCGTACTTGTTGCAGAGCTTGCGGACTTCACTGTTATAATCCTTTGAAATCGGACGAGTGCCGCTTTCGGGACCAACGGGTTCAACTATAACAGCAGCTGTTCCGCCACGAAGCATATTGCGTCTGAGCATCTTTTCAAGCATGTTGAGGTCATTTGGACGCACTTCGTCTGTTGTTCCGTAACAGCTGCGAGGAATACCGTGAGATTCAAGGAACTGACGGGAACCGGGTATTTTAAGACCGTAAACCATCTGATCTGACCAGCCGTGATAAGCACCGCCGACTTTGATGATTCTCTTTGCCTTAGTTGCGTTACGGGCAACACGGATGGCAGCCATAACGGATTCTGTTCCTGAACCAAGCATACGGAACATTTCAACGTTGGGCATATGCTTGTTGATTTCTTCAGCAAGAAGAAGCTCAGCTTCGTGAAAAAGACCGGTTACAGGACCGCACTCTTTGAGAAGTTCGATAACCTTATCACGAACAGGCTTATAGTTGGAACCCAGGATTGTGGGACCACCTGCCTGAAGGAAGTCAATGTACTTGTTACCATCTATGTCATAAAGGTAGGCACCATCAGCCTTAGTCATACAAATCGGGAAAGGGTAGTTGAAAGCAAGGTTGTGCTGTACACCGCCGGGGATAAATTTCTTAGCCTCAGCAGTGATTTCCTTGGATTTTGCACACTTTTCGTCGAAGTGCTTTAATATGCGGTCAAGTTCCTCATCGGAAACGCTGTAGATGGGTTGGGAAGTAAGATTAGCAAGTTGAGAATAAATCTTCTTCGGATCATCCCATTTGCTTATTGCATAGCCACTCATATAATTTCTCCTTGTATATTTATCCTTACTATTGTAATATTAAATAAGAATTTTGTCAAGGGAAATTTTCATTTTTGTTGCAAAAGTATTATGGAATTATGTTATACTTCGTACCCGTGTTTTTTGAGCAGCTCTGTACCATCACCATATTTTTCATAAACGAAGTCAATATCCTTGTCGCCACGACCTGAAAGGTTAACCAAAATTGAACCGGTGGGGTGTTCTTTTGCATACTTGATTGCATAAGCGACAGCGTGAGAGGATTCAAGTGCCGGAATAATGCCTTCAAGACGGGAGAGAAGGAAAAATGCAACCATAGCTTCCTCGTCGGTAACAGCTTCATAATTAACTCTGCCACATTCGCGAAGATAAGCGTGTTCGGGACCGACACCGGGATAATCGAGACCGGATGCGATTGAATATACGGGAAGAGGCTCGCCGTTTTCATCCTGTAATGTGATGGTCTTAAATCCGTGGATAAGACCTTCAGTGCCAAACGTCATTGAAGCAGCATGATCTCCGATATTTGAGCCTCTGCCTAAGGGTTCGACACCGATAATGTCAACAGGTTCATTTAGGAATGCTCCGAACATTCCGATAGAGTTTGAGCCACCACCGACAGCCGCACAAACGGCATCGGGTAAAATTCCCGTCATCTGAACAAACTGTTCTTTTGCTTCAACGCCGACAACATTCTGGAAATCACGGACCATAAGAGGGAACGGATGGGGACCGACGACTGAACCTATGCAGTAGATGGCTGTTTCGTACTCGCGGCAATAGGCTTCAAATGCTGCGTCAACAGCCTCTTTAAGCGTTTTTAATCCGTGAGTTACGGGGACAACATTAGCACCGAGCATTTTCATACGAATGACATTTGGATGCTGTTTTGCAATGTCAACTTCACCCATGTAGATGTCACATTCAAGTCCGAAATATGCAGCAGCTGTAGCAAGAGCAACACCGTGCTGTCCTGCACCGGTTTCAGCGATAATCTTTTTCTTGCCGATAAATTTTGCAAGCAAAGCTTCACCCATACAGTGATTGAGCTTATGTGCTCCGGTGTGGTTTAAGTCCTCACGCTTTAAGTAAATCTGACAGGCGGAAAATTTTTTGGATAATCTCTCGCAGTGGTAGACGGGAGTCGGTCTGCCTTGAAATTCGCGACGGATACGACGAAGGTCGTTAATGAACTGTGCGGAATGGCAGATTTCTTGGTAGGAATGGCTGATCTCTTCGAATGCTGGAACTAGCATTTCATCAAGATAGGCACCGCCGTATTTGCCGAAGTAACCTTTGGCATCGGGGAATTCTTTCTGGTAGTTGTCGAAGTCCTTGTAAGTTTTCATAATTAGCTCCTTTTGGGTGCAAAAATAAAACAGCACCCTACAAATAATGCGTCGGGACAGATCTCTCTGCGGTGCCACCCAACTTGGCGAAAATTTCGCCCTCTCATTGCGTACTATCATACGCCGACTGTTTTAACGATTAGTCAGACCGTCTTGCCTACTTAAATTTAAAATTTGTTCGGCTCGCCCTCAAAAGTCCATTCAGTTAAATTTCGCCTATTGCGTTTCACCAACCCGCAACTCTCTGAAAAACTAAGTTTAACTTACTTACCCTTTCTCATCGGTTTAGGTCATTATACACACGAACATTCGTTTTGTCAAGCACTTTTTTTAATTTCACGAAAATTTTTTTTGCTTGGGAATTTGTCTTATTTTGTTAATAATAATCTATAAAAAAGGAACGCTTTATGCGTTCCGAAAATTTAAAAATCTTCTCGTGTAAGCCAGGCATCTGCAATATCAAGAGCAGAAGTCAAACCGAAAGTAACGGCATTTTGTTTTACTCTTTCACGAGGACGAACTGACGGATCTGTATTGAAAAGCTGCAAAGAGAGCTTATCTGCGATAGTTTTTTCTCCGACAGCCTTGGTTGTCATTACTGAGATTATGACGACATATTGATTGTAGGGGAAGCCGTAATATATCATGCCGTCCTGACGGAATATGGGACGAGATTTATAATATAAAAAATCTTGGTTTTCCATGTGTATCCTCCTATTGAATTTTTAGATAGTCCTTGATCATAGAACACAGAAGCTCATAGCGATCAATGGAGCACATAATATTGCGAGCGTTTTTGTGACTTGTTATATAAGCGGGATCCTCAGTCAAAATAAAACCGACGATCTGATCAACAGGATCATATCCTTTTTCTTTTAGAGCTTCGTATACTAAAGAAAGTTGCAGACGATTGCCTGAACCGGAATCATTGATTGAGAATTTTATTGTATTGCTGTTCATAATTCCCTCCAGATAAAAACAAACTACTCTTTATTATACAATATTAGATCATAAAAATCAAGTACTTATTTTTATCAATGAAATATTTTTATCTTGCGTATTTCTCTCATTTATGTTATAATGAATATGGCAATTATATATAGGCGTGGTGGAGTTGAATATAAGAAAAGCAAACAAAAAATTAAGAAAACTTTACGGAGACAGAGTTTACGCAGAGTTTCGTGATAACTGTATATATGTAAAAGGCGAACTTGACGATTGGAATGATATTGTCAAAGCATGCTCTTTATGTGTATCAAAAGACAAAAATGTTCATGTTATAAATGACATTGTGTATTCAAAAGCTCCCGTAACTCAACCGACAGATGTTTTTGTACCTGATACAATTTATGAAACCGATGTTTTGATTATCGGTGGCGGTATTTCCGGTGTTTCAATAGCACGGGAACTGTCCAAATGGAATGTTGACATTCTTTTGATAGATAAAGAAAGCGATGTTGCCAAGCATGCGTCCGGTGCAAATGACGGAGAGGTACATCCCGGTATTGATCTTTTCGGCAAGTCAGTTAAAAAGAGCTATGTACTTAAAGGCAACGAAATTTATCCGAAAATTTGCGAAGAATTGAATGTTTCTTTTGAGCGAAAGGGGCAGGTTGTCGGTTTTACGCAAGGTATATTAAGACCGGTTCTTGAAATATTTGCCGCATATAACCGCAAATTCGGTGTTCCCGAAACGAAAATTGTCGGTAAAAAACACATCAAAGATTTTGAGCCGAATATATGTCCCGATTGTAAATTTGCACTTGTAAATCCGACGGCGGGTTGTGTTTGCCCATACGGTCTTACTGTTGCCTATGCCGAAAATGCCGTTTGGAACGGTGCGAAAATAATGCTTAATACGAAAGCCGTATCAATGAAAGTCGAGAACGGTAACATTCTTGAAGTTCATACAAATAATGGTATAATAAAACCTAAAATTGTTATCAATGCAGCGGGTGTGTTTGCGGAAGATATTGCAAAAATGGCAGATGACCGATTTTATTCAATACATCCTCGTCGTGGTACAAATTCGATATTGGACAGCAAAGCGGCAGGTTTGGTTAATTCCATCACTTCAATAAAACGCCTGACTTTGCAAAAGTCGCATACAAAGGGCGGCGGAGTATTACATACAATTCATGACAATATTCTGGTCGGTCCGGATGCTGTTGAAACTTATGAAAAAGAGAATACCGAAACAAATCCGGACAGCATAAAGAGGGTTTTCGACAAGCAAAAAGTTGCAGTTCCAACGCTTTCTGAGAGAGATATTATAACTTATTTTACGGGTGTCCGTGCACCGACTTTTGAAGAAGATTTCATAATTGAACAAGGTCGAAACACAAAAAATCTTATACATTGTGCGGGCATTCAGTCTCCGGGGCTGACTTGTGCACCCGTTGTTGCTCTTGATATTGAGAAAATGACGGTAGATATGCTTAAACATATCGGTGTTGATGTCAGTAAAAACGCAAGCTTTAATCCCATAAGAAAAGGAGTTGTCAGCCTTCGGGAATTAAGTGATTCTGAACGAGCAAAACTTATAGCGGAAAATCCTGATTACGGTGAAATTGTATGCCGTTGCGAACAAATCAGTAAAGGGGAAATAATTGATGCTCTTAATTCTCCCATCTGTGTGCCGACGGTTGACGGAGTAAAACGCCGTGTTCGTCCCGGAATGGGAAGATGTCAAGGTGGCTTTTGTTCTCCGATTGTAATGAAAATTATCGCGGAACATCAGGGAATATCCATTGAAGAAGTCAGAAAATCAAATGATGATTCCGTTATTTTGTTTGGAGATATAAAAAAATCTCCCTCTCGTATTGAGAAACAGGTTGATATTAAAGAAGAAAATATACTTAATGTGATAAATGATGTAAGCACTGATGTTTTGGTTATCGGAGGAGGTCCTGCGGGGCTTGCCGCAGCAATATCTGCACATGATAACGGAGCAAAAGTATTACTTATTGAACGAGAAGCACGTTTGGGCGGAATATTAAAACAGTGTATTCATGACGGATTTGGGCTTATTCGCTTTGGTGAGAAACTGTCCGGCCCTGAATATGCCGGAAGATTTATTAAAGAATTTGAAAAGAGAAATATTGATAAACTCATACTTGCCTTTGTAACGGATATTAAAAAGACCGAAAACGGTTATAATGTTAAGGCGGTTACTCGTAAGGGAATTGCCGAAATTGACACGAAAACTATTGTTTTGGCGACTGGTTGTCGTGAACGTACCGCAAAACAAATATCCATTCACGGTACTCGTCCTGCGGGTGTGTTTACGGCTGGCAACGCTCAATATTTTACCAATATTTTAGGAAAGAAGACAGCAAAAAATGCCGTAATTCTCGGCAGCGGTGATATAGGACTTATTATGGCTCGCCGTCTGACTTTGGAAGGCACAAAAGTTTTAGGTGTGTATGAGGCAAAATCCACCCCATCCGGTCTTACCCGAAACCTTCAACAATGCCTTGATGACTATGATATTCCGCTTTATCTTTCACATACCGTTACAAGAGTATATGGGAAAGATCGGCTTGAAGCAGTGCAAATTGCAAAAGTGGATGAAAACATGAGACCGATAGCGGGAACAGAACAAAAAATTTCTTGTGATGCACTTATCCTTTCAGTCGGACTTATTCCCGAAAATGAACTTGCGGAGAGTTTGAATATTAAAATTGATCCCAAGACAAGAGGTCCCGTCTGCGATGAGAATTTCATGACAAACGTCGGAGGTATTTTTACTTGCGGAAATGCAACTCATGTAAATGACCTTGTCGATTATGTGTCAGAAAGTGCGGAAATTGCAGGCAAGGCGGCTGCACAATATTCGTCAGAGCGTACTGAATATGTCAATATAGAAGCCGATTCTTCGCTTTTATACTGTGTACCGCAACGATTGAATATAAATAATCTCGGAAACACAACTATGTATTTCAGAAGTCGCGAAATTTTAGAAAATGCAGAATTTGAAATATATCTTGGAGATAAGGTGTGTTTTTCAAAGAAATATAGACATTTGAAGCCTCCCGAAATGGAACGACTTGTCATTGATTTTTCAAAATATGAAATACAAAATGGAGATACGATAAAACTTACCGTCAGGAGGGCAAAATAATGGAACTTGTATGTATTGTCTGTCCGAATGGCTGTGTGATGAATGTTGAGAAAGCGGCTTCGGATATTGTCGTAATAGGTAATAAATGCAAAAAGGGAATCGAATTCGCAATAGCCGAAATTACTTGTCCGATGCGGACAATCAGTTCAACCGTTGCAACTGTTTTTCCCGATTATCCCGTAATTCCCGTCAGAGTGTCTGCCGAAATACCAAAAGATAGAATATTTGATGTTATGCGTGAAATCAACAAAGTTGAGCTTGATAAACGACTTGATGAAAATGAAATTGTAATTGAAAATGTGTGCGGACTTTCTGTTGATATTATAACAACGCAATCTATGAAATAGGAGGAAAATATGGACTCTCCGTTAATTCTGACCTTTGATGTCGGAACACAAAGTTGCAGAGCGATGTTGGTTGACAAACACGGCAATTTTGCGGGTATTGCCCGAGTAAAGTACGATGTCCCGTTTTTCTCAAAAGAGACGGGATATGCCGAGCAGACACCGAATTTTTATCTGGATAAAATATCGGAAAGTTGTGCAAAACTTAAACAGACCAATGCAAGTGATTTTGCAAATATCGCAGCTGTTACGATAACTACAATCCGAGATACCGTTTTATGTCTTGATGAGAATAACGAGCCGCTTCGTGATTTTATCGTCTGGATTGATAAGCGTGAAGCCGCAGATGATATTGAAATTCCTGCACATAAAAAAGTGATATTTCAATTGGCGGGAATGACCGATACCGTCCATATGCAATACCGAGCAACGGCATATAATTGGCTTTATCAGAACGAACGGGACATCATTGACAAAACGGCAAAATATGTCATGCTTCCGACCTACTTGAATTACAAGTTGACGGGAAGATTGGTTGACAGTTATGCAAATATGATTGGTCATGTCCCTTTTGATTACGAAAAATGCACATGGCAAGCAATGTCGGCTTTAACAAGACTCTTTTGCGATATTCCACCGGAAAAACTTCCCGATTTGATTGCTCCGGGCGACACGGTTGGCACGATAACCGAGGAAGCTGAGTTTTTAACCGGAATTCCCGCAGGCTTGCCGTTGATTACAACAGGCTCAGATAAGGGATGCGAAACACTCGGATTATCGGTTTTGGGGAAAGGAAAGGCAGCATTGTCCTTCGGCACAACCGCAACGGTACAGACGACAACAAAAAAATATATCGAACCGCAACAGTTTATGCCTGCATATCCCGCTGCAATTAAGGGATATTATAATCCCGAAATTCAGATATACAGCGGTTATTGGACCATCTCTTGGTTTATTCGTGAATTTTGCGAAAAAGAAATAATCGAATCACATAAAACCGGAAAAAGTGTAGAGGAAATACTAAACGAACATCTTAAAGATATTCCGCCTTGTTGTGAGGGACTGGTTATGCAGCCGTACTGGACGCCGGGAATAACAATTCCGAATGCAAAAGGAACTTTAACCGGATTTACGACAAAACATACAAAATATCATGTCTATCGAAGCATCATTGAAGGAATCGGTTTTGCCCTTTATGAGGGGATGAAAGGCATTGAAAAACGTTCAAACGATGAGATAAGAGAATTGTTTGTTGCCGGCGGTGGTTCTCAGAGTGATGAAATTTGTCAGATTACAGCCGATATGTTCGGCTTGCCCGTAAAACGCATTCATACTCACGAGGCAAGCGGGATAGGTTCATCAATGATTGCTTTTGTATCTTTGGGTGTTTACCGGGATATATCAGAAGCAATAAAAAACATGATAAGAGTAAAGGATGTGTTTAAGCCGAATATGTCAATTCATAAGAAATATATGAACACTTATTACTACGTTTATGAGAAAATTTATCCCAGACTGCTACCGGTTTTCAAGGGAATGAAGAAGAATTCAGGAGGAAAAATATGAGCGTAAAACCGTACAAGGGCTTTGAGCCTAATTGGATTAAGACACCGGCACCTGCCGACAGTTACAGGTCGATATTCCGTTGGGGTGATCCCGAATTTGTGAAATATCCGAAAGAAACTCTTTTCAAGATGATGAAAGAGAAATTTAAGATGACCGATGAGGACTTCAAGAATTATGCACTTGACATCGGTACGGATAAGGTTTCACTTCCCGACCACAAATCGAATATTTCAAAAGAACATCTTGATGCTTTGATAAAAATCGTCGGTGAAGAAAATGTAAGCACTGAGGACTATCCTCGTTTGGCGGTTGCTTACGGCAGCACAGCCTATGATTTGCTTCGTATCCGTCAAAGAAAATTTGACAGTCTTCCCGATGCTGTTGTTTATCCGTCAACCTCTTTTGAAGTTGAACAACTTGTTGATTATTGCACGGCTAATGACATTCCGCTTTATGTGTATGGCGGCGGCAGTTCGGTTACTCGTGGCGTTGAACCTGTCAAGGGTGGTATTTCTCTTGATATGAGAAAAAACTTCAACAAAGTTCTCGATTTTAACGATATTGACCAGACAATCACCGTTCAAGCCGGTATGTCAGGTCCGGCACTTGAAGAAGCCGTCAATAATGCAGTTACCCGTTTTGGTGCAACGAGAGCATATACAACCGGTCACTTCCCGCAGTCATTTGAATATTCAAGTGTCGGCGGTTGGGTGGTTACTCGCGGTGCAGGGCAGAACAGTACATATTACGGAACAATTGCTGATATTGTTTTATCTCAAAAATATGCCACTCCGATTGGTGTGATTGAAACTTCTCATTACCCCCGTGAGGCTTGCGGTCCCGATCTTAATCAAATTATGATGGGTTCGGAAGGAACATTCGGCGTTCTTACCGAAGTAACCTTAAAACTTCGTCGCTATATGCCCGAAAACAGAAAACGCTTTTCCTATATCTTCAAGGATTGGGAAACAGCCATGGCAGCAGGTCGTGAAATGATGCAATGTGAATGCGGTTTGTCGTCTGTATTTCGTATTTCCGACGGCGAAGAAACCAATCTTATGCTTCGTCTTTATAACGTGGATGAAACTCCGCTTCATCCCCTGCTTGAAAAACTGGGCTTCAAAGATATGGAATGCAGTTTATTCTTAGGCTTTACCGACGGCGAAAAGGGTTATTCTGAGAATGTAGCAAAGAATATCAAGCGAATTGCAAAAAAATTCGGAGGTTTCAGTCTGACCTCTTTTGTATGCAGAAGTTGGGAAAAGGGCAGATTTACCGATCCCTATCTTCGTGATACAATGATGGACTTTGGTGTTACGACAGATACGCTTGAATGTACGGTAAACTGGTCAAACATGGCACAGGTACACAGAGATGTCAGAAAAGTATGTCATGCTCTGCCCAATACTATTGTTACAACCCACATGTCTCATTGTTATCCGCAAGGAGCAAACCTCTATTTCATCTTTATTACAAGGATGAATGATGCTGATGATTTCAAGGCATATCACACGACAATTCTTGATGCTATCCAAAAATCCGGTGCGGCAATTTCTCACCATCACGGCATCGGAAAAATGTTTGCCCCGTGGCTTGAAGGTTATATCGGAGATAAGGAATACGGAGTATTTAAAGTTCTTAAAGACTACTTTGACCCGAAATATAATATGAATCCCGGTGGCACACTCGGTCTTGACTTAAAAGAAGACGAAAAAAGATTTATGAACAAATAGGAGGACGACTATGCAAAAGATTATTGCTTTCTTTATGGCGATTATTGCATTTTTTATGCAGTTATTCGGCATAAAATCGATTCAACAGTTTAGAAACGTGTCTTACGACGAAGGCAAAAATCAATCTATTCATCTTGCTATTCCTTACAATGCTAAGGGGGATTACGGGATGATGGTGCTCATTCACGGAGGTGGCTGGACAGGCGGAGATAAGGATGATTTCTGGGGAATGGCAAAAAACATCGCAAAGGAGCAGGACCTTGTTGCTACAAGCATTGGTTACAGGTTTTTGACCGAAGGCGGAGATGTTGATTGTAATGCAATGCTTGATGACATTCAAAGTGCGATTGAAGCGGCAATAGAAAAAGCAGCCCAAAAAGGTGTAAATATCACCAAGATCGGTATCGGCGGATATTCTGCCGGAGGACATCTGTCACTTATTTATGCTTATAAATGTGCCGATGAATGTCCCGTTCCGGTAAAATTTGTAATTTCTTTTGCCGGACCAACCGATATGAATGATGAAAATTGGTTTGGGAGTGAGATTGTTTTTCCGGAAGATTATGCTCTGTCTGTTTTGACAGAACTTACCGGTACTGAAATTACCGCTGAAAACAGGAACAGTGAAGAATCCAGAGCCGCATTGGCAGCCGTTTCTCCGATTTCTTATATAACGCCTGCAAGTGCACCGACGATTATTCTTCACGGGAAAAAGGACAATGTAGTTCCGTTTTCCAATTCTGAAACTCTTGATGAATTACTTACGTTAAACGGTGTAGAGCATCACTTTTTCATCAGTGAAAATGCAGGTCATGGTTTTTCTGATGACCCCGAAACAAGTGATGCTGCCGGAGCAAAGTTTGATGATTACATGAATACATATCTTAAGTAAAAAATATCACTTTGTATTCAAGGCTCTTAAAGACTGATTTGCCCCGCAATATAACATGAAATCCGGCGGTACACACGGTCTTGACTTAAAATAAGATTAAAAAAATTAATGAACAAACAGGAGGACAATTATGCAAAAGATTATTGCTTTCTTTATGGCAATTATTATGTTTTTCGCACAATTATTCGGTATTAAACCGATTAAGAAGTTCCAGAATATTTCCTATGGTGCAGACAAGAATCAATCTATCAGCCTCACAATCCCTTACAACGCGAAGGGGGATTACGGTATGATGGTGTTCATTCACGGCGGTGGCTGGACAGGCGGTAATAAGGAAGAATACTGGGGAATGACAAAAGCTGCCGCTCAGGATTACGGTATTGTTGGCTTAACAATCGGTTACAGACTCTTAACCGAAGGCGGAGACGTTGATTTTAACACTATGATGTCTGATATTCAAAAGGCAATTGAAAAGGCAATAGAAAAATCAGCCCAAGAGGGTGTTAATATCACAAAAATCGGTATAGGCGGATATTCCGCAGGAGGACATCTTTCACTTTCTTATGCTTATAAATGTGTTGACGAATGCCCTGTTCCGATAAAATTTGTGTTTACCGATGCAGGACCTACCGACATGAATGATCCAAATTGGCTTGGGGACGACATTGTATTTTCGCAAGACTATGTTGTGGCTGTTGTGTCAGAACTTACTAATACAAACATTACACTCGAAAATAAGGATAGTGAAGAATCTAAGGCAGCATTGGCAGCCGTTTCGCCGATTTCTTATATTACGCCTTCAAGCGTGCCCACAATTATAGTTCACGGAAAAAAAGATAATGTAGTACCGTTTTCCAATGCTGAAAGTCTTGACGAGGCACTTACATTTAACGGAGTACAACATGAGTTCTTCATTCTTGAAAAATCCGATCACGGTCTTTCCAATGACCCCGAAATACGTAATGCAGCCACACAAAAGCTGGAAAATTATGTAAACACATATCTTAAGTAAAAATAGTACTTTGTATTTAAAGCTCTTAAAGACTGATTTGCCCCGAAATATAACATGAATTCCGGCGGTATTCTTTGTCTTGAATTAAATTAAGATTAAGCAGATTTATAAACAAACAGGAGGACAATTATGGAAAAGATTATTGCTTTCTTTATGGCAATTATTATGTTTTTCGCACAGTTATTCGGGATAAAACCGCTCAGACAGTACAAAAATGTTTCTTACGGCGAAGACAGGAAGCAGGCAATTCACCTTGCAATTCCCTTTGAGGCAAAAGGCGATTGCGGGATGATAGTTCTTGTTCATGGTGGCGGTTGGGCTGCCGGTGATAAGGATGATTGCTGGGAAACTGCAAAAAGCATTGCAAAGGAGTTTGATATTGTTGCCGTTAGTGTCGGTTACAGGTTAATAACTCCGGGCGGAGGCGTTGACTGTAACGCTATACTTGATGACATTCAAAAGGGAATTGAAAAAGCAATAGAAAAATCTGCTCAAAAAGGCGTAAATATCACGAAGATAGGTATCGGCGGATTCTCTGCCGGAGGGCATATTTCTCTTGATTATGCTTACAAATGTGCCGATGAATGTCCCGTTCCGGTAGAATTCGTATTCTCATATGCAGGTCCCACCGATATGAATGATGAAAATTGGTTTGACAGTGAAAATCTCTTTACTTTTGAACAACTTATGTTTATCATGACGGAACTTACCGGCACTGAAGTTACAGCTGAAAACAAGGATAGTGCAGAAGTAAAAGCAGAGTTGGCTGCCATTTCTCCGATTTCTTATATCACACCTGCAAGCGTGCCGACGATTATTCTTCACGGTAAACAAGATAATATAGTGCCGTTTTCCAATGCAGAAACACTTGACGAACTACTTACGCTCAACGGAGTAAAACATGAATTTTTCATATTTGAAAATTCCGGTCACGGTCTTTCCGATGATCCCGAAACAAGTGTTACTGCATCAAGTAAGTTGTGGGATTACATAAACGAATATCTTAAGTAGAAAATATCGCTTCCTTCGGGGAGCGGTATTGCTATGTAAAATGCTGTTGACATAGCGGTAAAAAAGATGTATAATTATCCACAATAATTGTTTAATGACGTTTATCGTGAATTAAACATTGTATATTTAAGTGTATAATATGACTGAAGGGAATTATCAGATGAGCAAAACATTCAGCGACATTCAGAAAATTATTGCCGACAACGGCATAAAGATGATTGATTTTAAGATGGTTGACATAAAGGGACAATATCGTCATGTTACCGTTCCTGCCGAACATTTTGATGAGGAGATGATAGAGCAGGGTATAGGTTTCGATGCCTCAAACTATGGCTATGCGGTAGTTGAAAAGAGCGATATGGTGTTTATCCCCGATTTGGACACCGCTTTTATTGATCCGTTTTGTGATATTCCCACTTTGACAATCTGCGGTGATGCAATGATTATTGATTCGCCGAAACATCGTCCGCTTGCACAATATCCGAGAAATATTATCAAAGCCGCTACCGAATATATGAAATCAACGGGTATTGCCGATGAGATGCTTATTCTTCCCGAGTTTGAGTTTTATCTTTTCGACCATGTGGGTTGGGAAGTAAATCCGAACAGAATTGCACTTGATTTGGATGCAAATCAGTCATATTGGAATAGTGCCTTTCAAGGTTTAGGTCATATTGTACCGAAACAAAAGGCATATCATATAGCAAAACCCTATGACACTTCTTATGAATGCAGAAGCAAAATGTGCATGTATATCGAAGAAGCGGGTATTCCCGTTAAATATCATCATCCCGAAGTTGCCGCCTCCGGTCAGTTTGAAATCGAACCGATGCTCGGCGAAGTTACAAAGATGGCTGATGCAACAATGATGATTAAGTATATTATCAAGAATACAGCGGCACAATTCGGAAAGAGTGCAACCCTTATGCCGAAACCCGTTTACGGCGAAGCCGGCAGCGGTATGCATGTTCATATTATCCTGATGAAAGACGGAGAGAGTGTGTTCTCCGATGATAACGGCTACTCTCATCTTTCAAAAACTGCTCACTATTTTATCGGCGGTTTGCTTAAACACATTGCCTCTCTCTGTGCAATAACCAATCCCTCAACCAACTCATTCAAGCGTCTTGTTCCCGGCTATGAAGCACCCGTAACCGTCGGTTACGCCACATCAAACAGAAGTGCCGTTATCCGTATTCCTGCCTATGCAAAACAGCCGAATGAACGCCGTTTTGAACTCAGAAACCCTGATGCTACCTGCAATCCCTATTTCTGCTATGCCGCTATTTTAATGGCAGGTCTTGACGGAATAAAGAATAAAATCGATCCGCATGAAAACGGCTGGGGACCTTATGACTTTAATCTCTATAATCTTCCGGAGGATGAAAAAAAGAAACTTACCGGACTTCCGACAAATCTTGAAGATGCTCTTGATGCACTTGAAAAGGATAACGATTATCTGACAGCAGGCGGAGTTTTCCCGAAAGAACTGATTGATAATCTTATTAAAATTACAAGAGAGGAAGCACGTCAGATTTCTCAAGTCCCGCATCCCGCTGAATTTGAAAAATATTACAATCTTTAATTTCAATGAAAAAAACGAGTGTTTTGTACTCGTTTCAAACTATAACCCTCCGCATTGTTGCGGAGGGTAGTGTTATGGTAAACCGGTGGGGCAGGCAAAAAGGGGCTGTTTATTTTGTTAGTCGTGCCTAATGAGTTTTGGTGAAAAAACCTTATGTCTTACGCAAGGATTAAAAGTAAAGAACTAAAAATCAAGATGTTCTTTGGCTTTCGAAATATCATCTTCCACCGGAAAAGTAATTTTATATGGCCTGCCATTAATGGTGTATGAGTTTATAGATGTGATAAATTCACCGGTAGAAACTTTTTGAATAAATACAATTTTAGTCTCTTCGCCGTAAGAATCAAGCCCATTAAACTCAGACTTATAAGCCTCGAAGGTAGTCGTAACACCTTCAAAAGTAGTAGAAAACCACGAGAGTCCATGCCATGTTCCGACAAACCCTTTCGGTGCTGCGTAAGACAAAAGCTCATCATAGAAATCTTTAGCGAAGGGTATGTTGGGGTTCGGGCTGGTGGGCTGAGTAGGAGGTTGGGTGGGAGGTTGAGTCGGCGGTTGAGTGGTGGTGGGTGGTTCGCCGAAATAGTGCAGTTTGAGGGCGACACGAAGGATGATGCGAGCGTCAGAGACGGTGAGACTGCCGTCGCGGTCGGCGTCGGCGAGGACGGCTTGCCAGTTTTCAAGCCGGACTAATTCGAGGGAAGCTCTGAGGGCAGACCTAGCATCATTGACAGCAACTTTACCATCATTATTGATGTCGCCGAGTAGGTATGTGCTGGTAACATCGTTTTCGGTGATTTGAACGAAGAAATCTGAGCCTTCGGTCCAAGTAACGACCATGGTGGATGGAGGGAATGCGGCTTGGACTGATAACGCAATCGGCAACACAAAGCGTGTATCGGTTTCATCATTTGAGGTTATTGCAACCGACATTGCAGTTATAAGAATTGCAAATACCATTAACACAGAAAAAAATCTTTTCATAAATATCTCCCTTTCTAATTTTAATTACTAATCTAACTATAAATCTTTTTTACCGAAAAGTCAACTGTTTTTATGCAAATAATACATTTTTTGAAAAAAGAACTCCCGAGAGAGTTCAATCATTTTTCTTGCCGTATTTGAAATATGTGTTTGTTTATTTTAACAAACAGCCTTTTATAGGAAAACTTTGTCATCAGTCTGAATGAGTGTTTTTGTATTCGTTTCTTATGTTTATATTATTATTTGCAGCACTAAGACATATAAAGGAAATGCAATGTTGTAACATAACAAAAAACAGTGATAAACGTAAAATACCGAGATTGTTTCGTCGTAATTAACGGCGAAATTTTATATTTATAAAGGTATTGACAATATATGTTCGGTGTGGTAAAATATATTGACTTATTTTGAAAAGGTATAATTATATGGGACTGACAATATCACAAAAAATTATTAAAGAACATTTAGTCAGCGGTGAGATGATAAAAGGCTCTGAAATCGGCTTGAAAATCGACCGCACTCTTACTCAGGATGCAACAGGAACAATGGCATATCTTCAGTATATTGCCATGGGTGTTCCGAGAGTAAAAACCGAGTTTTCTATTGCATATATTGACCATAATACTCTCCAAAGCGGCTTTGAAAACGCCGATGACCATCGCTTTATTCAGACAGCTTGCTACAAGCACGGTATTCGTTTTTCCCGTCCCGGCAACGGTATTTGTCATCAAGTCAACTTGGAGCGTTTTGCCATTCCCGGAAAGACTTTAATCGGCTCTGACAGCCATACGCCGACTGCGGGCGGTATCGGTATGCTTGCCATGGGTGCAGGCGGTCTTGATGTTGCTATTGCAATGGGCGGAGGAACTTACTATATTCCTTGTCCGAAAATCGTTAATGTGAATTTAATAGGAAAACTTCGTGCAGGAGTTTCCGCAAAAGATATAATTCTTGAAGTCTTGCGTATTATGACCGTCAAGGGCGGTGTCGGAAAGATTATCGAATACGGCGGAGAGGCTCTTTCGACATTATCTGTTCCCGAACGTGCAACCATTACAAACATGGGAGCCGAACTTGGTGCAACCACTTCAATTTTCCCGTCCGACGAAAGAACACTTGAGTTCTTAACGGCACAGGGCAGGGCTGAAGACTGGACTGAGATTAAGGCTGATGACGATGCTGAATATGACGAATATATCGACATAAATTTAAGCGAACTTGAGCCGCTTATAGCAATGCCTCACATGCCCGACAGAGTAGTCAAAGTTTCCGAAATCGAAGGCTTGAAGATTGATCAGGTATGTATCGGTTCTTGCACAAATTCTTCACTTTACGACATGATGAAAACGGCTGCAATTCTTAAAAATAAAACCGTTGCTCCGAATGTCAGCCTTACAATTTCCCCCGGTTCAAAGCAGGTTCTTAATATGATTGCACTTAACGGCGGACTTGCCGATATGATTGATGCGGGTGCAAGAATTCTCGAAAGCACTTGCGGACCTTGTATCGGTATGGGACAGTCTCCCGTTTCGGCTGGCGTATCCCTTCGCACATTTAACCGTAATTTCTTAGGTCGCTCCGGTACAAAAGATGCAAGCGTATATTTGGTAAGTCCCGAAACGGCTGCTGCCTCTGCAATATGCGGAGTTCTTACAAATCCGATGAAATTTGCCGATGTTCTTGAAGAAACAACGGTTAAATACTCATATCCCAAGAGTTTCTTGATTAACGACAATATGGTTGTTGAGCCTTGTGATATTGCCGACTATGACAAAGTAGAAGTTGTTTACGGCCCGAATATCAAAGAAGTTCCGATAGGACATGCTCTTGAAGAAACCTTAACTTGTACTGTCGGACTTAAAGTCGGAGATGATATAACAACCGACCACATTATGCCCGCAGGTGCAAAGATTCTTCCCTATCGTTCAAATGTTCCTCATCTTTCAAAATTCTGTTTTGAAGTTGTCGATGAAACATATTCCGCACGTGCAAAGGAACTCGGCAATTCATTTATTGTCGGCGGAGCAAACTACGGTCAGGGCTCTTCCCGTGAACATGCCGCTTTAGTTCCGTTATATTTGGGCGTTCGTGCTGTTATCGCTGTAAGTTTTGCTCGTATGCATAAGGCAAATCTTATAAATTCAGGAATTATACCGCTTGAATTTGTCAATGCAGATGACTATAACGACATTGAGCAGGGTGATGTTCTTACTTTAGAAAATATTCGTGCCGCTGTTGAAAACGAAACAACCGCTTATGTCGTTAATGTAACAAAAAACAAGCGTTATGCCGTTTCTACCGATTTTTCGGACAGACAGAGAAAAATGTTACTTTGCGGCGGTGCATTGAGAATGCAGAATGCAGAATAAATCTTTTGGTTGTAAAAAATATAAATACTTTTTGGAGAAAATAAATGACAGAATTACAAGTTAAACAGGCAGTTGAAAAGTTTGAAGCACTCATTCGCGAACAGAGTGCCAGATCTGATAAAATCAAGGAAATCGGAGATGCGGTTGATTATTCAAAACTTGATAAAATAGTCATCGGTATCTGCGGCGGTGACGGAATCGGTCCCGAAATTACAAAGCGGAGCGAGGAAGTCCTTAAGTTTTTATTGGCAGATGATGTAAAAGCAGGAAAAATTGAATTTAAGGAAATCGAAGGCTTGACGATAGAAAACAGAATTGCCCACATGAAGCCCATTCCGGACGATGTTCTTGAAGAATTAAAATCCTGCGACGTTATCTTAAAGGGTCCGACAACTACACCTCAGGCAGGCGACGGAATGCCGAATATTGAGTCTGCCAATGTCGCTATGCGTAAGGCTCTCGATTTGTTTGCAAATGTTCGTCCAGTGAAAATCCCCGAAGAAGGTATCAACTGGACATTCTTCCGTGAAAATACTGAAGGTGCCTATGCGGTCGGCTCTAAGGGTTTTAATGTTACCGATGACCTTGCAATAGATTTTGTCGTTACAACAACCGAAGGCACAAACCGTATTGCGAAACTTGCCTATGAATATGCACGTCGTAACAATTTAGATCGTTGTTCGATTATTACAAAGGCAAATGTTATTAAGACTACCGACGGCAAGTTCTTAAACCTCTGCAAGGAAGTTGCAAAGGATTATCCCGAAATTACCACAGATGAGTGGTATATTGATATTTTAACGGCAAAACTCCTTGACGAAAAACGCAGAAAAGATTTCAAAGTTCTTATTTTACCAAATCTTTACGGTGATATAGTAACCGACGAAGCGGCAGAAATGCAAGGCGGCGTCGGAACGGCAGGTTCCGCCAATATCGGCAAAAAATATGCTATGTTCGAGGCAATTCACGGCTCGGCACCGAGAATGGTACAGGAAGGCAGAGCAAAATATGCCGATCCTTGTTCAATGCTTCGTGCATCCGTAATGCTTCTTTCTCATATCGGCAAACAGGAGGAAGCCGACAAGCTTGAAAAAGCACTTGATTTTTGTATGTTTGAAGATAAGAAACTCACTTTAACCGGTCGTGACACAGGTTGTACATGTGAGGAATATGCAAAATATGTTATGGAGAACATTAAATAAGGCAGGGAAGATTTATGAAAAAGATTTTAAGTGTCGATATAATTGACATTATCCCTTATGGTCAAGGTATTCTGTTTGTACGTAAAGAAGCACTTGACGACGAGAACATTAAAGTAACATTTTTCTCCTATGATTTAGCCACCGACTCGATTTCTCCCGTATCACGAAATGTATATCTTCTTAATAAATTCGGCTCCTGCTATGATTTAATTGCCTCGCAACTTGGCGACTATGCATCTTGTGAAGCCGGCATTTTAGGTGATAACGGGACTTTTGTAATTTATTCAAGCGGTGAAGTCGGAGTATTTAACAATAAGGGCACTTTGATGTGGACCGGTGATTTGATGTATCACGACGCTCCGGCACTTGGTGTTGCAGTTGAAAACAATCATATCTGGTCTTGTGTCAGCACTCGTAATTGTATCATTCGCTATTCTCTTGCTGCAAACAAAGTTGTTATGCGTATCGGCAGTGAGTCATCCGATACATTTTGTACTCCCGTTTCCATCACTGAAGATGATAATAAGTTGTATGTCTGCAATAAGGATGCCAATAAAGTCAATGTCGTTAATCTTAAAGATTTTACTGTCGCTGATTATCTTAATTTCGATGAGCCGGTGCATAAGTTTATCAAAGTAAACGGCAGAGAATTTGTTGTATTGGAATCCGGTGTTTATCTTATCGATTAACCTTAAAAAGGAGAAATGATATGTCAATCTTAGATGCCTATAAAGAAAAATCATCAAACGAGCGAGAAGTTGATGCTTCCCAAAAGATTAAGGTCGGTATTATCGGTACCGGCTGGATTGCTGAGGCTCATCTCAATGCTTACAACAACTGTCCTGATGTTGAAATCGTTGCACTTGCCGATTTAATCCCCGGTAAAGCATATGATTTTGCCGTAAAATATGGTATGGACGTTGAAAATCTTCACTTCTATGAGTCAGATCGTGAGCTTATTGATAATGAGCCGGATATTGATGCAGTTTCCGTATGTACCTACAACCGCCAGCACGCACCCTGCACAATTTATGCTCTCGAACACGGTGTTAACGTTCTTCTTGAAAAACCAATGTGCGTTACTCTTGAAGAAGCGATTGAAATTCGTCGTGCGGAACTTAAGTCCGGCAAAGTTCTTTCCATCGGTTTCCAGCCTCGTTTTGATGAGAATATGAAGATGGTCAAGAAAATCGTCGAATCCGGCGAGCTTGGTGATGTATACTACATTCAGACCGGTGGTGGCAGAAGAATGGGTATCCCGACACCATTCGGTACCAGCTTTATTCAGGAAGACACAGCAGGAATTGGTGCTTTGGGTGATATCGGTTGCTATTCTCTTGATATGGTGCTTAACGCTGTCGGTTATCCGAAACCCTTGACGGTCAGCGGGTATAAGTCCGGTTTTTTCGGTAAGAAACCCGAATATCTCGATAAGCCCGAATATGCCGAAAAGTTCAGTGTTGATGATTTTGGTGCTGCATTTGTTCGTCTTGAAGGCGGAATTATTCTTGACTTCAGAATTTCTTGGGCAATGCATATGGACAGCCCCGGCGATACTATCATCTTAGGCACAAAGGCAGGAATGCGTATTCCCGCAACTGAATGTTGGAACGGTTCCATCGGCGGACCACTCGTAATTTACTCAAACTGTGCCGGAATGCCCGTTGAAACAGTAATTCCCGAAAGACAGAACAGTGGAGACAATTTTGACAAAAAGATTCGTTCATTTGTTGATGCTGTAAAATATGATCTTCCTTCTCCCGTTCCTTCAAGTCAGATTATCTTCAATCAGGCAATTATTGACGGTATTGCAAAATCCGCAGAAATAGGTCGTGAAGTAGAAATCACATTCCCCGATGACGTTCTTTGATAAAACGGAGCGTAGAATGGGGTATTGAATTTCCGTTTAATTCTGTCTTCATTTTACGCAGGGGTGATTTATATCGCCCCTGTTTATGATTGAGAATGTTTATTTTATGTAATTGACATTCAAAGTTTTTGATAAAGGAGATATTATGCGTATTTCAATACAAACCGGAGATATAGTTGACCGACTTGGTTTTGAAGTCGGTTACAAAATGATAGCCGACTGCGGTTTTGAAGCAATCGACTGGAATTTAGATCATGCAATAAAAGCAAGCTCTTTGCGTGATGGAACATACAGAGGCAAATCAATTTTAGAACAGCCACTTGATGAGGTTATTGCATATTATGAAAAAGAACTTGACATAATTAAGAAAAACAATCTTGTAATAACACAAGCACACGCACCTTTTCCGGCTTGTATCTTGGGCAAACCTGAAACGCTTGACTATATGATAGAAATATTCAAGCGAAATATTGAGTATTGTGATTATGCCGGATGTAAACATTTGATTGTCCATCCGATGAGTTTGTCTCCGACAAATTATGAAAATTCTTATGAAGAAGTGCAGGCGATAAATGATAAACTCTATGAATCACTTATTCCGACACTCCTTAAAACCGATGTAATAGTTTGTACCGAAAATATGTTCACCGGTCAAAGCGGTTTTTGCTTCCACGGTCATTCAAGTGATCCCCGCGAAGCAGCACAACTGATTGATAAAATGAATGAAAAAGCGGGAAAGGAAGTTTTCGGTTTCTGTCTCGATACCGGTCATGCAAATCTCACCCGCTGGGATTTCAGATATATCGTTTCTATATTAAACAAAAGAATAAAATGCTTGCATATTCACGACAATAACGGTATAAATGACAGTCATTTGGCACCGTTTTCTTGCGGAACGGTAAATTGGAAAGGTTTTTGCTATGCGTTAAAATCCATTGGCTATGACGGAGATTTGTCGTTTGAAACATTCAACCAGACAAATATTGCAATGGATTTTGATGCAAGTTTGCTTGAGCCTTGGATGAGATTGATATTTGAAACAGGCAAGGTATTCAAGAAACATATTGCCAATAAAGAGTAAGAACATTCATTATACATTTTGTATTAAAATGTGATTGTTGGTCAAGATAAATTCTACTTGATATTTGTTGGCAAATATATTATAATTAATTGATATGAACTGAAAGGGGTTATATACATTGATTTTTTCAAAAGAAGTTGAACATATGTGCGTTGTTCAGAAAGGTCCCAAACATGGTCCTGCTCCCATTCCCGAAGAAGGAAAATGGATCCAGGCAAAAGAAGTAAAAGATATTTCCGGTTACACTCACGGTGTTGGCTGGTGTGCTCCTCAACAGGGTACTTGCAAGCTTTCTCTTAATGTTAAGAACGGCATTATCGAAGAAGCACTTGTTGAAACTATCGGTTGTTCCGGTATGACACACTCTGCAGCTATGGCAGCTGAAATCTTGCCCGGAAAGACAATACTTGAAGCTCTTAATACTGACCTTGTATGCGATGCTATAAATACCGCTATGCGTGAATTATTCTTACAGATTGTTTATGGTCGTTCACAGTCCGCTTTCTCCGATGACGGTCTTGTTATCGGTTCAGGTATGGAAGACCTCGGCAAGGGTTATCGTTCAATGGTTGGCACTATGTACGGCACAAAGGCAAAGGGTGTTCGCTACCTTGAATCAACAGAAGGTTATTGCACTCGTATGGCTCTTGATGAGGATGATCAGGTTATCGGTTATGAATTCGTTTCTCTCGGAATGATGACTGACCTCATGAAGAAGGGCATGGATGCCAACGAAGCTTATGAAAAGTCAATTGGTACATACGGACGTTTTGCCGACGCCGTTAAGTATATTGACCCGCGTAAAGAATAAGGAGGATATTTAAATGGCTAAATTTGAAGGTTACGAGCGTCGTGAAAGTAAAATTTTAGACACTCTCAAGAAGTATGGAATTTCCTCCATTGATGAATGTAAAACTATCTGTGATGAAAAGGGTATTGATCCCTATAAAATCGTTCAGGAAACTCAACCTATCTGCTTTGAGAATGCTAAGTGGGCTTATGTTGTTGGCTGTGCTATTGCAATCAAGAAAGGTTGCACAAAAGCAGCCGCTGCAGCCGCTGCAATCGGTGAAGGTCTTCAGGCTTTCTGTATCCCCGGTTCTGTTGCCGAAAATCGTAAAGTTGGTTTAGGTCACGGCAACCTCGGCAAAATGCTTCTCTCAGAAGAAACAGAGTGCTTTGCCTTTCTTGCAGGTCACGAATCTTTCGCAGCTGCTGAAGGTGCTATCAAAATTGCTCTTAACGCCAACAAAGTTCGCACAAAGCCTCTTCGTGTTATCTTAAACGGTCTAGGCAAGGATGCTGCAATGATCATTTCCAGAATCAACGGCTTTACTCATGTTGAAACCGAATTTGATCCCTATACCGAAGAAGTAAAGGTTGTATTTGAAAAGCCTTATTCAAAAGGTGCTCGTGCTGATGTTAAGTGCTACGGTGTTGATAATGTTCCTGAGGGTGTTGCAGTTATGCGACTTGAAAAAGTTGGTGTTTCCATTACCGGTAACTCCACTAATCCCACAAGATTCCAGCATCCCGTTGCAGGCACATATAAGAAATGGTGTAACGAGAACGGCGTTGACTATTTCTCAGTTGCTTCCGGTGGCGGCACAGGCAGAACCTTGCATCCCGATAATATGGCTGCTGGTCCGTCCTCTTATGGCATGACCGATACTATGGGCAGAATGCACTCTGATGCTCAGTTTGCAGGCTCTTCATCCGTTCCCGCACACGTAGAAATGATGGGCTTAATCGGCATGGGCAACAACCCCATGGTCGGTGCTACCGTCGCTTGTGCAGTTGCAATAGAAGTAGCAAGCAAGTAAACAATATATAGTGTTTTATCAAAACAAAACCATCTGAATAACAAATTAAGAGTTAGACACATTATTTCGGTTAAAAACCATGATGATGTGTCTAATTTTTTATTGTTTTGAGGTGTTTGTTTTGCAAAGATTAAAACTTTTTATAGTTCTCATTATAGGACTTTACAATTAATTTTTACAAACACCGGCTATAGTTTTAATGAAGGAGAAGAAAGAACTTGACAAAAGTGAAGAGTATGTAGTATATTAATCGGGCTGTTGAAAGCGAAGATGTCAGGAGAAAATAGAGCAAGGAAGCGAAGTAAGGAAGCGAAACCGAATGAAATTCAAGGAGCAGAAATGGATTAAGGAACTCTTAGAATTTCAGAGGAGCTGAAAAAAGCTTATCGAAGCTAAAAAAAGTTCTTGACAAAGTTTGTGAGATGTGATATAATCAATAGGCTCTCCCGAAAAAAGCG
>DUNU01000001.1 GCA_012839185.1 Clostridiales bacterium
CACCTGTGAAACTTGTAACAAAGTATTTACAGATGTAGATGGTAATACTGAAACAACCGTTGACGACAGATATCTTGATCCTCTCGGACATGATTTTGGTGAGTGGGTAGTAGATATTGCCGCAACTTGTGTATCAACCGGAATAGATAAGCGTACCTGTTCTTGCGGAGAATTCGAAACCCGTGTAAGTAATATTAATTCTAACAACCATACAGGTAACACAGAACTTCGTAATTATAAAGCACCTACATATTCCGAAACAGGTTATTCCGGTGATATTCACTGTAGTGACTGTGGTGCAATGCTTGAAGAAGGTCATATTCTTCCGATACTCTCTGATTGCCCGCATTTGAATACTACAATTCAAAATGCAGTAGAGGCGACCTGTACATCTGAAGGTTACACCGGAGATACCTACTGTTTCGATTGTACCAATATTGTAGAATATGGTCAGGTAACTTCCGCTCTCGGACATAATTTTGGTGAATGGGAAGTAGTAACAGAAGCAACATGTACTACAGACGGACAAAGGAAACATGAATGTGGTCGTTGTCATGTGATTGAATATGAAACACTCACCAAACTCGGACATTCAATGACTGAAACCGAGCCGGTAGATGCTACTTGTACTGTAGACGGTACATTAGGTTATTTCACTTGTGGTACTTGCGGAAAAGTATTTACAGATGTAGATGGTACAACTGAAACAACCGTTGCAGATAGAGTTATTCACGCCCCCGGACATACCGGCGGAACAGCAACATGTCATACACTTGCAGTTTGTTCTGTATGTAATACTGCATACGGCACAACAGATCCAAACAACCATGCAGGCGGCACAGAAGTCCGCGATGCAGTAGCAGCAACCTGTACAACCGAAGGATATACAGGAGATACCTATTGTCTTGGCTGTAATACGATAATTGCAACCGGTGAAGCTATTGACAAACTTCCTCACGCATATGGTGAGTGGGTAGTAGATATTGCCGCAACCTGTGCATCAACCGGAATAGATAAGCGTACCTGTTCTTGCGGAGCAGTAGACACTCGCGTAAGTAATATTGATCCTAACAACCATGACGGCGGCACAGAAGTCCGTGATGCAGTAGCAGCAACCTGTACAACCGAAGGATATACAGGAGATACCTATTGTCTTGGCTGTAATACGATAATTGCAACCGGTGAAGCTATTGAAAAACTTCCTCATACATATGGTGAGTGGGTAGTAGATATTGCCGCAACCTGTGCATCAACCGGAATAGATAAGCGTACCTGTTCTTGCGGAGCAGTAGACACTCGCGTAAGTAATATTGATCCTAACAACCATGACGGTGGCACAGAAGTCCGCGATGCAGTAGCAGCAACCTGTACAACTGTAGGATATACAGGAGATACCTATTGTCTTGGCTGTGGCGCGAAACTTGCAACTGGAGAAGATATTGCTAAACTTGATCATACATACATAGACCATGCAGGAAAGGCTCCTACATGTACAGAAGTAGGATGGAATGCATATCAGACATGTGCAAACTGCGACTACACAACTTATGCAGAACTTCCTGCAACAGGTCATACCTACTCTGCTGATTACACAGTAGACATTCCGGCAACCTGCACAACAGCAGGCTCAATGTCAAGACATTGTACCGATTGTGATGCCTTTACGGATGTAACGGTAATTCCCGCTACGGGACATACCGAAGGCACACCTGCAACTTGCACAACCAAAGCAATTTGTGCTACATGCGGTGCTTCATACGGTACGCTGAAGCCTCATAGTTATACCTATATCACTGTAGTTCCTTCGACTTGCACACAGAAGGGTTATACAATCCGTGCCTGTGCTTGCGGAAAGTCGGTTAAGGATACTTACACTAATGCTCTTGGTCATGACTACGGCGAATGGACAGTAAAAACAGTTCCGACATGCACATCCGAAGGTGTCGAAACACGTAAGTGTGTACGTTGCAATAAGACGGAAACTCGTGTGATTGCAAAACTTGAACACCAGTTTGATGAAAGCGGAGAATGCATAGTATGTGGGTATGCACCCAATGCATGGAGATGCTCTTACTGTGATACTTATGAAAAGTATCAGAGAGATGGAAATGCTTTTATAAGATTCCTCTCCAAGATTTTCCATTTGATAATTCATTTTGTTGAATCAATCAAGTTCCGCTTCTAAAATTAAAGCTCTCTCGGTGAAAACTGAGAGAGTTTTTTTATTTTGAATTTTTATACTTGTTGTTTCATTTTTAACCATCTTTGCAAAATATTTTTCTAAAAGAGCAAAACAAAAAAATAATACAATAAATTCAAAAAATAGTAGACTTTTTGATATAAATGTGTTATAATTAACTTGCAAGGTTGCAAAATACAGTGTTGACTACAGACCGTATTTCTGTAGGGTGTTGAGCAGGATTACTTGCATCAGAAAAATTAACCACGGAGGTGGATATTATGAAAATAAAATCGCAACGAGTTTTTACTGTTTTAGTCTGCATTGCTATGCTTCTTACGGCGGTTGTTCCCGGTCTTATTGCCGAGGATGTATCCGTAGCGGGAAACGGTGGTCACAGGAATAACGATGCTTACCTGCCTTTCGGCTGGGTTTATCATGACAGAAGCGATTCTTTTATTAATGAAAAATTGGGATTGCTTTCGGACTACGGAATTAAAACCGTCTATTTTTCACTCGGTACGATAACGCTGGAGGACGATGGCGGTATCCAGCTTGTCAACAACATTGCAACGAATAAGGATGGCGGACTTTGGGAGAATTTAGGTCAGTGGATAAAAAATGCTTCCGCACAGGAAATAAGTGTCATTCCGATAATTGACTGCCCGTTTAATTCTTGCTTCAATGAGGATAAAGGGGACGGGACTTTATACGGAGCCGACGTTCAGGCAGCAATAACGGAAATTGCGGAGAGTGTATTCGCCGAAGGTTTCATTTATGACGGCACGGCATATTATCCTGTTGGTATTCACTTTGACGGCGAGCCTTTCAGACAGGTCTATCATAATCTTTATCTTGAAATAATCTCATCACTTCGGGGAACAATCGGCAACGACAAAACTCTTTCTGCAGCTACTCCGGCAAAAAATACGAGTTGGAGCAATGCTTATCTTGCCCAAGTTGCCTCATATCTTGACAGAATAAATCCCATGCTCTATGACTCAAACGGTCTTTCGTCATGGGGCGGTGTCGCCGGTGGAGTTACACAGACTGCTGATGAATATATAACTCTTGTCCGTGATACCTGTCTTTGGTACAGTGAGGTCTTTGCTCAAAACAACATTGACTGCGTGATTTCTCCCACAGTTCCTTGTTATCCCGATTCCTCTTATTATGACGGAAATGAGTCTTTTCCGGAAAATGCAGACGGTTATGTTTATATTCATCTGACGGATATTGAAAATACGGTCAATTGCATAAAGGGAATTGAAGAAGCAAACGCATTGGGTGCAAATATAAATTCTGCGGGTATATGGAATTTCTACTATTTTTGTGGGGATGCTGAGGAATTTTCTCCCGATGACAATCCCGCTTATGACTATAAGGCTGCTCAGAGTGCTTTCAAGGCTTGGGCAGACGGTCTGCCGATTCAGGATATATCATATTCCGATTCACTTGCTGATTTAAGAAATCCGGACAGAGGTTTTTACAGACCTGTTTATCTTCCGCTTTCATTAACGGAAACGGTAAGTCCGTGGATTGCCGCCGATACGCATCTTGTTCATCTTTTAGTCGGACTTGCGGCATTGTCTCCGGTCAACAACGGCGGAGCAGAGCCTTTGCTCAATGAAAATATGCTCGCAAATCTTACTGCGGTGTTAAATACTTTGCGTGAGAGCGACAGATCCGTAGTTATCCGTTTTGCCTACGATGATTTTGCAGGTACACAGGACATGGAACCGTCAATTGAGACAATAACTGCACATATCGGACAGCTTGCGGACATATTTACAGAATATAGCGATATTATTTCTTCGATTGAAGCGGGCATGATCGGTCCTTGGGGCGAAATGCATTCATCCGCAATGGCGGTACAAAGCAATTTTTCGGCTATTACGGATGCTTTACTTGATGCTGCCCCCGCAGACATCGGAATAACGGTAAGACGACCGCTTTACTATGCGGGATGGAGGGGCATTTCCCTTGACGATCTTGCAAACGACAACCCCGTGTCGAGTGAAACAGCGTATAGGGTAGGTATTTATAACGACGGCTACCTTGCTTCGGAAAGTGATTACGGCACTTACGAAAACAGAGCGAATGAAACTTCGTGGCTGTCAAGACGGGCAACACATACCCTTTTCGGCGGCGAGGCTATCTTGCTTGGTGATGACAGAACTTATAACTGTATAGAATTCGCATCAGAAGAAATGTTTGTAACTCACACTTCTTATCTTAATGTGGAATGGAACAATACGCTGATTGATTATTGGAGAAATGAATACTATAAAGGTAGCGATACTCTTTATTACGGACAGACCGCATTTAAGTATATTTCCGATCATCTCGGTTACAGATTTACGCTTAAAAACTCCGCATTAGGCTCTGCGAATGCAGGAGGAAACGCTGACATTGTTTTTTCGATACAAAACAGCGGTTTTGGTAATATTGTCAAGGAAAAGGTAACATCGCTGATTTTCGAATGCGGTGGCGAAACTTATGTTCATGAAACGGATATTGATATAAGAGAACTGCTTTCACAGGATACCATGAGTAAAGGGATTTCCGTAAATATCCCGTCCGATTTCCCGCAGGGCGAATGCAGGGTATATCTGAGAATTTCCGCAAACGGGGATAAGACCGGAGCAATCACGTTTGCAAATGAGGATATTTTCAATACCGAGCTTGCGGCAAATTATATCGGAACAATGACAATAACCGCAGCACCGGAAGAAACCACGACTGTCCCTGCAACCGAAACCACAACAACGCCACAGGAAACCACAACGGAACAGCAGGAAACAACGACAGTTCCGTCTACAACCCAAGCACCGACAGAGGAAGAAACTTGTGGGCATATCTGCCATGCCAGCGGATTTTTAGGCTTTATTTGGCGGATTATCAATTTCTTCAACAAGCTCTTCGGAATCAACCAATATTGCAGTTGCGGAGCGGCTCATTGGTAATACTCCGATAAATATTCAACTTAAAAAGGTCGTTGCACGGCGACCTTTTTGCATGCTTGTGAATTATATAAATGTAATAAAAGAATATATGACTGTTTGTGCAAACATAAAATTATTTTTTAAACATTTGTTTAAGGGGTCAAGGTGTGGGAAATGAACAGAAAATTAAAAGTACCTATTGACAAATTATTGATGTTTTGTTAGAATATAGGGAACAGACAAGGTGATTTATAAAAAATAATCTATCGACAGACGGCTATACGATTGCGATTTTTGACTGGTTTCATTGTATCAGTTATAATCACGACCGCAGGGAAGTCTGTGGTTTGTTTTTTCAGGAGGTATATTATGAAGAAGGTATTTTTAAGAACCTTGTCATTGATTTTGTCAATGATAATGGTAATAACCGCCCTACAACTTGGCGGATTTGTCGGACTTTCGTTGTCCGATTTCTCATTTCGTGCTGCCGCCGCGGAAATTCTTTATAACGGTGATTGCGGTGAAAATCTTAAATTCACGTTGGATGCAGACGGAGTTCTGACGATTTCGGGAACGGGAACTGCAGTTGGATTCTATGAAGGCAACGGGAACTGGAATCAAAGCTGGCAAACAGTCGAAAAATCGGGAACATACACCTATATAATGGACAGCATAAAGAAAATCGTAATTAAGGCTGAAAATCTGAAGGAGATTGGTGGAGAGGCATTCAGAAACTCTAAAATTACAGAATTTGATACGGGCAATATTGAGCGAATAGATTACAGAGCCTTTGATTCCTGTTCGGAACTTAAGAGTTTTCATATCGGTTCGGCACTTATCTACGGTGCTTTCCCGTTTGTAGGGTGTTATGCACTTGAAAAACTCACAGTTGATAAAAACAATCCGTATTATTTCGCTGAGGGAAATTGCTTGGTACAACGTTACTACTTTGATTGGTCAACAGACTGCTTTGATGAAAGCAATGAAATCGATTCGGTTATTTGGGGTATAAAAACTTCTGTTATTCCTTCAATGGCAAAGCTGATTGCTAGCTATGCTTTTGCAGATTCCCAAATTGAAAAAATTCATATTCCCGCGAATATTATGTACATATACTCGCTGGCTTTTTACAATGCTTTGAACAATGTAAAAAGTATTACCGTCGATGAAAAAAATCCCGTTTACAAGGCAAAAGGGAATTGTCTTTACAACATTACATCAAGTTACGAAGGCTACTTTTTAGGTAACGAAAATACTCTTTTGTTCGGTTGCAAAAATTCAGTTATTCCCGATGACGGAAGTATTACCCGAATCGGGCAGGAGGCTTTTAATCATTGCTCCGATTTGGAAAATCTTATCATTCCGAATACAATAACAAGTATAGGCGGTTATGCGTTTCGAAATGCGGGATTGAAAACATTACATCTTCCCGCTTCTGTTGTTGAGGCAGACGTTTATTCATTCAGTTCAATGCCTTACCTTGAAAAGATAAGTGTCGATAAAAACAATCCTAAGTTTACAGCCTTGAGCAACTGTCTGATAAACAAAACAAAAAAAGAGATTGTATTAGGTTTTTCGAACAGTACAATTCCGACCGATCCCGATATTGTTACTTCGATCGGAGAGTATTCATTTTCTAATATTTCAGGGTTGAAGGAAATGGATATTCCCGAAAACATAAATCGAATAGGTTTCTGTGCTTTTTATTTCTGCGGAGATCTTGAAACAATTAAATTTCATGACGGATTGATAGAAATCGGTGCGAATGCTTTTTATGGGACAAAATGGTATGAAAATCAATCCGGCGATTATGTTTACGCAGGGAAAAATCTGCTCATGTTTAATAATTATGAGTCGAAGACGGTCGACAAAATAAAAAAAGGCACACTCAGCATCGCCTCATGTTGTTTTGATGGTAAGAATTTGCTTGAGAGTGTAACCATACCCGACAGCGTGCAGAGTATCGGGGGCTATGCTTTTGCCGGTTGTACTTCTCTTTCAACCGTTAAATTAGGGACGGGCTTAAAGCGGGCAGGCAGCAAAGTTTTTACAGATACTCCATGGTACGAAAACCAACCCGACGGTTTGATTTATGCCGGGAAAGTGCTTTTAGGTTACAAAGGCGAGATGCCCGATAATTATGAATTGAACAAAATCAGAGACGACACGGTTGCGGTTGCGGACGAGGCATTTATATCGGTATTTACATTGAAATCTCTTACACTTCCCGAGTCCGTTGTATATGTCGGCGACATGGCTTTCTTTGACTGTTGGCCCGAGTCCGTTGTTGTCTTCAATCCCGACTGTGAGTTTTACGGCGAAGGATCTTTAAATACTGAAACGATTGTTGCTCCCGAAGGCGGTAAGGTGCAGGATTATGCAGAAAATAACGAGATACGGTTTTATCCTTTAGTAGAAAAACCGCAAGTCATTTTCGATTTCTATGAAGGAGATTCCTGCAAAACCGGCGAATTTATCAGTTTCAGTATTTCGGTTTTGGGCTTAAATGAGACAAAATCAGTTGTTTCAGGAAGTTTGAATTTTAACTATAATCCCGAATCTTTGCATTTGGAAGGTTACGATTTTTGCAACAGTTACAGGGAAGATGAAGAGCAGAATCGGCAAATTGAATTTGAAGTTGACGAAGACAAAGGAACGATCAGTTTTAATTTTGATTACGGTCTCGAAACAAGCTATTATTTTGAACCGCTTGTTGAAGTTACATTTAGGGCAAAAAAAACCGGTTTAACCGAAATTGAAGCAGACGCTAAGTCGGTTATAAAAGATAAGAAAGGAAATATTATCAAAGCGGAATTTGCAAAAGCCGCCATAAGTATTCGTGAGGGCGTTTACAAAGACGTTTCTGTTGATGAATGGTTTGACACTACCGGAGAAAATGAAAACATCGACCTATTCAAGTTTACGCCGAAAGAGGACGGATACTATCGTTTCTACATAAAATCAGACATAGATTATTACGGCGAGTTCTCTGTTTTTGACTCAGATTTCAATAATTTCTTACGAGTTTGTTACGAGACACCCGACGATGCCGAAAAGGGTGCGGTCTATGATTCTGTTGAGAACGAAGAATATTTTGAGGCAGGTAAAGTTTATTATATTGCTGATGACCTGCCCTGCCAAATTCGTATTTCCTTTATTAAAGTTCTTCCCACCGAGCCACCCACAGAGCCTCCCACAGAACCTCCCACCGAAAAACCCACAGAGAAACCCACAGAGAAACCCACCGAAAAGCCGACGGATAAATCGAATGAAGCAAAGAAGCCGGACTTTAGTAAACTTCCCGTTAAAACGCAAGAAAATAACGAAGTGTTGCTGATTTCGGATAGTTTAACCTCTAAACAGGTTAAAGAAACACTTTCGGAATTTACCGTCAATATTCTTGATGTAAACGGCAACAAACTTGAAGATGATGCGGCAATCGGTACGGGAGCGGAAATTCAAATATATGACGGCGAAACACTTGTCGCGAAAAAAACGGTTATATTAAAGGGTGATCTTAACGGCGACGGAAAGGTTAAAACCACCGACGCACGAAACGCATTAAGAGGTGCATTGGGACTTGATAATTTAAGTGACGCTCAAATCCTCGCGGCCGACGTAAACAACGACGGTAAACTCAAAGCCACCGATGCACGAGCAATTTTACGAGGTGCAATGGGGCTTGACGATACAGCCGCTTGGCTTGGTTGATAAGAGCTCTCTAATTTAGAATCACATTCGATTTTTGCTATTGAATCGATCAATGAAATTTGCTTAAAAATCAAAGTTCTCTCAGTTTTTACTGGGAGAGCTTTTGCTTTTTCTGAAACATCAAAAAAGAAATCACAGATTTTACTCTGTGACTTAAAAATTCAAAATGTAAAAGAGAGCAGATGAAGGTTGTTTAGTTGAGCCATTTAGTTATATGTAGGTACAGTAACAAGTGTTTAAATTACAAAAATGGGGGAGTGTTTTATATGAGATAAATATCATAAATTTCAGAACATATTATTATATTTCGATTTTATATGTGTTTTTGTCCAGATCTATAGTAACAGTTGTTCCGTCTGCGTAAGTTGATTTTTGTTTGCGGTAGCTGCCGAGAAATTCATGTTTAACCATCTCTTTATTGTATAGCCTTGCTTGTAATTCACAAAGAGGAGCAATGCGTTCAAGCTCTTTTTTCAATTCTTCATCGTTCATCATTTCAATATCAGCTGTGCGGTTATCGGTTCCTATTTTTCGAAGAGAGTTGCCGTAAGGATGAATATAGGGCATACCTGCATTTAATGCACCGTATAAATCTCCGTCTTCACCTTTGGGAATCCCCCAATTATTAAACCAATTCCAAGGAAGTATTACACAATCATGATAAACAAGGTTTCCGAGAGGAATGGGAATTCCTATCGCTTCGCCGTTTTCAAGCGGGACAAGTGCGTGAGGTCCGTGATGGACAAGAGCAAAATGGTTGAGAAGTTGCATTCCCGGCTCTTCCGAGGACATAACAAAACCTTTTTCATTAAGATAATCAAAGCATTTCCCGCGGAGTTTCATACTTTCTTCTCTTGTTATTCTATGCTCCTTGTGGAAACATTCATCTCCCGGAACTATTGAGAAAACATCAAGATATGCTCCCTGAACATCCACCCCGTGTTCTTCAAGTTCCGTGTAAGTTTTTTTAACTGCATCAAGTGCAAACGAAGAACAGAGATAAGTGTGTTCACCGCCATCCCATATTGAACAATAGGGATTTGAACCGTCTATATTAGTCATAGCCTTGTTTTTATCGAAAACGGGACTGTCATAGTAATAATCTCTGTATTGGTCATGTAAAGCAAACACATAGCCAAGCTCGCGGCTCACAAGAGAAAATTCTTTGAAACCTTCCCATCCGCCAGCTTGTTCACAGGGCGGAAGTATATACGGGTGATTGTTGTCATAGCCATCCTTGCCCCAGCCGTCGGTGTGAATATAGAGTTTTTCAAGACCGAGAGATTTTAGCTTTTTAATCTGTTCGGCACGTTCGTTGAAAGTGGCATAAAGCATTTCGTTTGTGCCGTTTTTATCATAAAACTTTGACTTTTTATTGATTTTAGCGAAAATTTTGTGATGTAAAACAGGTGCACCGATTATATTTTTAATGTTTGGATTCTTTTCAATCTTCTCATCAATGGTTACAAGTTGATTTCGTTGAAACAAATAATTTCGATAGTCTTTTGCAACGGTATTATAATCACCATTTTCATGGAAAATAAAACGAATTTTTCTTTCATATGACAACTTGCCTAATGACGAAAGCCAATAAACTGAGTTTATAAAAGCATTATGTTTTCCGGCTGAAGAAAACATTGAGGCATCATAAGGAGTTTCAACAATGGCAGTAAAAGTATGACCGTCGCACACTCTGCCCCATATCGGCATATAGCAATCCCCTGTATTTATCGGGCGTTTAAGAAAGAGTTTATAACCAAATATTACCAACCGATTCTTTTTGTAGCCATCCGGAAGAATAAATCCCTGACGCATCGGGTCAACGTGATAAGAGTCTTTACCTTTTGTTTTTGAATTAAAGGGTGCGGGAAAATATACCGCCTGAATATCATATCCCGTTTCATTTTCTGCCTTCAAAGAAAAATCGACCGTATTTTTATCGGCAACTTCGACAGTACAAACAAGAGTAAAGGGAAGTTTCTTGCCAAACGCAAAGAAGTCGGAATAACGTGTTACGATTTTCTTTTCTGTAATATCACTTTGCTTTTTTAATGCTGACCACAAAGGACGAATTGTACTTATATATTTTTTCCCGATTTTTTTGCGGATTATTATGTATGGTTTTCTCCCATCACTAACCCACGAAAAACCATTGTGAACAATCTCATAATTCCCGTTGAATTTATTGAATTTGATTTTGATATCTGAATTTTTCATATCAAAGCTCCTTTTTCGTAATGTTTAAAATTAAGTATAGCATACAACGCATTAAAAAACAAGGTCAAAAATTAAGTATTAAAAAGGTATGATGCAAAAAATAGAATGTGCTATACCAATTAAAGTTAGTAGCAATGTTCTGATAAACGTTTGCAAAACAGAAAAAGATGCAAGAATACCACAAAACATATAGACTTTTTAATGCAAACATGTTATAATCAAAAATAGAAGATGGTTAAGTATGTCTTATACGAAATAACAAGAATAAAGCATCAAGGAAGGGTGTTAGTATGCTGTTTTTTCAAAAAGTTAAAAATTTTATCTGCATTATGTTATGCTTGATTATGGGTGGAAATTTCTTTCCCGGATTACTCAATTATTTAAGAGCAGGAAATGTTGATATGATTAAAAATGACCATACAAAAATTTTTGCAACGGAATATACCGAATTGGTGCCGTATGCGAGGGAACATGAAGATACAATAAGTTGGTTTGACGGTATGGTCAGCGGTAACGGTGAAAACGGTGTTGTTTGTGCCGGTTCACCATATAGCGACAGCCATATTTATCAGAATATCCACTTTATTATGCCATCAAACGACCCGCGTTATACTCCGGATGAAGTTACGGGTGAACTTCATGAAGCAAGACAGGCAGTTATCAACGGTGATGCTTCTTGGGACGTAAACGGCAGACATTCAACATATTTTTACGCCTATCATCCTGCTCACGTTTTAAGACTTGATAGTGCAAAGATGCCTTATTACAACTATATCCGCTGGACGGATTATGAAACGGCAGAGGTTGGCGTAAAGTACACCGATATTCTCGGCACATGGCAGAGAACAACCTTTTCGTCAAGAGAGGATAATGTTACAATCACCAAGATTTCAAAGTCAAGTCTCGGTTCAAAAATCAATATGACACTTTCTCTTGCTGATTGCTGGTCGTTACGTGGCTTCGGCAACGGCGATGAAAAAAATATGCAGTATAAAAAATTGGTTGACGATGATGCAAACTACATCGCACAAATTGCTCACTACCCTTCTTATGAAAACAGCGAACTGAAAGACGGCGGTTACTGCGGATTTACTAAAGTCATTGTAATTGACGGCACAAAAGAACGAGTGGTTCTTGACAGTACCAACGACAGCGAAAATGTGGCAACAGAGCAAAATGCTGCTATTAAAATTTCCGGTGCAAGCGAGGTTTATCTCATCACAAAGTCCGACAGAACTTTTGATATGGGAAAATTTGAGGATTTCAAAGTTTCTGAAAATTATGCACTTTTGGATGAACTAAATGTTTATACCTCTGCCGTTGCAGAGAAATATACCATTGACGGCAAGTTCGATTATGATAAAGCCCTTGCACCTCATACCCAAAAACAGTCCGCACTCTTTAATTCAGTCAAATTTGATTTGGGTACTGACGGCAATGAGGAAGTAGCAAACGAACATCTTATTATGTTCCAGCAAAAAAGCGAAACTCTTTTGCCGACACTTGTCGAAAGAGCATACAATCAAGGCAGATACGCTCAGATTTGCTGTGCCGGTACAACTTTCCCGCGTCTTTGCGGTATGTGGACGGGCGAGTGGAACAGCGGTTGGAGAGGTATATACACAATGGATGCTAATGTAAATCTTCAATCATCGGGTATGAATACGGGCAATATCTATGATGCCGGCGAAAGTTATATTAAATTTATCCTCAAACAGATTCCGGATTGGGAGGAAAACGCAGCCAAGACCTATGGCATGACCGATGCTATTCAGGTTCCTGTCAATACTGACGGCGACAGAGCAATGATGGTTGAATATAGTCGCTGGTATCCCTTCCAATATTGGAATGCGGGTGCAAGTTGGATGCTTCTTCCCATCTACGAATTTTGGCAGTGTTACGGCAACAGAACGATTGAATATAACGGCGAAAACCTTGACCTTGAAAAAGACATACTCTTGCCACTTCTAACAAAGCAATCAAACTTTTGGGAACAACTTTGCACTCCGGAATATTTTACAGATACCGACGGTAATGCTAAATACGAAGAAGGAAAAACAGAACTTCTCCCCGGCGAAAAATATCTTATCATTCCTTCATACTCTCCCGAAAATTATCCCCTCGGTGATTATGATTCAACAATTACGGCAAACACAACTATGGATATTGCCGCAGCCAAAGACGGTCTGAGAATGACCATTGAAATGGAAAAGGTTGTTAAGGCTGACGGCTATGAGGAAAGAATTGCAAAATGGGAAAATCTTGCAAGCCTCCTCCCGGCATACAAATATGATGATAGCGGTGCTCTTTGTGAATGGGCGATGAAAGAATATCAGGAAAACAACAAACACCGTCACATAAGTCATCTTTATCCTGCATGGCCAGCCTTTGAAACTCAGGGAAATCAGGAGTTGATTGATGCTTGCAATCAGGCTATCGAGAACCGTAACAGAGAAAATCAAGGCGAAGATGATACCGCATCGCACGGTTGGGTGCACAAGGCTCTTGTGGGAGCAAGGCTTAAGAATGCAGATTCATGTTATAATTCACTTATGGCACTTATGGCTGATAACATCTATTACACCTCGCTGATGGCTGATCACTATACTCATAACAGTTGGGGAGTATTTTGTACAGATACAACTATCGGTACAATCGGTATTATCAATGAAATGTTGCTTTATTCCAACGATGGCATTATTGAGGCTTTACCTGCAATTCCTGACGAATGGAACGAAGGCAAAATCGAAGGTCTACGTGCAAGAACAAATGCAGAAGTTTCCCTTGAATGGACAGCCGAAACCGTAAAAATTACTATTACAAGCGACAAGGCTCAGACTATTAAAGTCAGTGTTTACAACGGCGAAGAACAGACATTATCCTTTGCCGAAGGCGGAACAAAAGAAATTATATTGTACAGATAAAACAGTTGCTATGGCTTTTCCTCTTGACAAAAAACTTGTCAAGAGGATTTGTGTTTATTAAATATTTAAGAGCAACAAAACTATATTATATCTAACGTTCATCAAAAGATTTTGAACCTTTTGTAATTTTGTTACTGACAAAAGGAAGAAAAATATGTAAAATTATAAGAAAAACACAATAAAGACATAAATTTATTGTATTCTGACATTAGGGGGTGTTATAATGCAAAAAATGTTAATTGCAGATGACAACAAACAGATAACGTCTATTTTAAGTGAATATGCAAAAAAAGAAGGTTTTGATACAATCATAGCCACAGACGGACAAGATGCCATAGATAAATTTGAAAAATACAGTCCCGATATTGTTCTGCTTGATGTAATGATGCCACTCAAAGACGGTTTCAGTGTGTGTCGGGAAATCCGAAAAACCTCAAATGTGCCTGTGATTATGGTAACGGCACGCGGTGAGGATTATGAAAAAATCATGGGACTTGATATCGGGGCGGATGATTATATCGTAAAACCCTTTTCGCCAAGCGAAGTAATGGCGAGAGTGAGGGCAGTTCTCCGTCGCTTGAAAAATGCAGAAAAGCAGGAAATTGTTTTTGATAAACTGACGGTTAATCTTGATGATTATACCGTTTTTGCGGACGGCAATCAAATAAATCTGACAAAAAAAGAACTTGAGATTTTATGGACACTCGCCACCAATAAAAACAAGGTTTTCACAAGAGATAATTTGCTTAATTCCCTATGGGGCTATGATTATTACGGCGACAACAGGACTGTGGACAGTCATATCAAACGACTGCGTGCAAAATTGGACGAATATCCTCATCCGACTTGGGATATAAAAACAATATGGGGTGTCGGCTATAAATTCGAGGAGTTGACCGATGAAAAATAAAATAGCGTTGAAACTCAGCCTGTATTTTGCCGTTGCCCTGCTTGCTTTCTCAGTTATTATCGGCAGTGTGTTTATGGCTATTTTCAAAAATCATACCGTCGAAATTCACAAAACCGAACTATCCGATCGGGCGGAAAAAATCGCCTCAACCGTGTCGGAATATATGGATATAAATAATAGTCAAGGTAGCGGTCATGGTAACGGACAAAGCGGAAGTCAAGGCAGCGGTTACGGTGCATATTTTCGTTTTATTCAAGATATTGCAGGTGCGGATGTCTGGATTGTGGATGAAAACTTAAATCTTATTACCGCCGGTCAAGGTATGAGCACAAAACAGACGGTTTATGCCGACTTGCCGGAAAATGCCGACAAACTTGTGCAAGAAGTTTTTACGGACAAAACCGTATTCAGCGAAGATTTCAGCAGTCTGCTTACACAACCCGCTTTGACGGTTGGAGTACCGATTAAAAGCAATGACGAAATTATCGGAGTTGTACTCTTACATTCTTCCATACACGGAATTAACGAGGCGGTTACTGAAGGGAGAAAAACCCTTATTATAAGTATCGTAATTGCTCTGTTTCTTGCATTTTTACTCTCTCTCTGGCTGTCCAAAAAATTCACACAGCCCATTATCAGCAAAGAAGCGGAAGATGCTTTACGACTTGAAAAAATCCGCCGTGATTTTGTGGCAAACATATCACATGAATTAAAAACACCGATAACGGTTATGAGAGGTTCGCTTGAAGCATTGGTTGAAGAAATTGTATCCGATCCCGAAACCGTCAAAGAATATCACAAACAGATGCTATCCGAAACCCTGTTTTTACAAAGACTGGTCGGAGATTTGCTCGATTTGTCAAAATTGCAAAACACAGATTTTGCTATTGAAAAGCAGGAATTATCAATGTGTTATTTGTTTGACGATGTTGTCCGAAGTGTAACTCCGCTTGCCGATAAAAAGAAAATTTCCATTAACGCAAAAACAGACGGCAACTGCAAGATGCAGGGTGATTACGGACGACTTCGTCAAATGCTTATGATTGTGATTGACAATGCAATTAAATTTTCTCCCGAAAACAGCAATATAGAAATTGAAATGAAAAATAAGATACTTACGATTAAAGATTATGGCGTGGGTATCCCGCAAGAAGAACTGCCTAATATATTTGAGAGATTTTATAAGTCCCGCTCGGAACAAAATAAGACAGGCACAGGGCTTGGTCTTGCCATTGCAAAGCAAATTGCAGACCGACACGACATAATTTTAACAGTAAAAAGCGAAGTGGGAAAAGGTACGGAATTTGTCTTCAAAATACCACAGTAACAGAATACAAAAAACACAGTTTTGCCATAAAGTCTGCGTATAATAACATCATCAAACACAAAGGAGGTGAAACTGAAATGAAAAAGTTCAAGAGAATTTTGATGTTAGGCACAATGACATTGGCAATCAGTGCAACAGCACTTACATCATTTGCAGTAGGTCCGAGACGCAGCCTTGATGACAAAAAAGCAAGGTTAACCGCTCAGGTTGAAGCAGGCTCCATGACACAGGAAAAAGCAGATGAAATCATCGCTGCTATTGAAGAAAATCGTGCAAACTGCGACCAGACAGGTAGTGCTAAAATCGGTCAGAAAATGGGAGCAAGATTTGGCAGTAACGGTCAGGGACAAGGAACGGGCAGTGCTAATCGCGGACAAGGAACAGGCACCGGCAGAACAGCCGGCGGAAAAGGTTCAGGTCAAGGCGTTTGTAACGGCACAGGGCTTAGAGATGGCTCATGCTCCGCTCGATAGTATAATCCGTTGTAAATGTGTTGAATTTCTTCTTTAAAACTCAAGTGTTAATTCTATTACTATGCAAGGAATAGATTTTACACATATCTAAAAACAGCAAAGAAATTCTGACCATGTAATAAATACTCCTCTCTGCAGCAATGACAGCGAGGAGTATATTTTTGAAAATTCAGCCTCATTGGATAATTCAAGAAGCAAGATTCAGTACAAATACCTATTGGCAGGCGAGTCGGGTTATGTTTTATCCGAGCCAAGTTTCCGTTTCGTCAAGTCCCATTGCACCTCTTAATATTGCTCGTGCGTCGGTGGCTTTGAGCTTGCCGTCGTTGTTTACGTCAGCGGCGAGGATTTGAGCATCACTTAAATTATCAAGCCCTAAAGCACCTCTTAATGCATTTCGTGCGTCGGTTGTCTTGATTTTCCCGTCGCCGTTGATGTCCCCTTTGAATACAACTGTTTTTTTCTCGATAAAGTTATCGCCATCATATATTTCAATCAAACAACCCGTACCGATTGCATTTTCATTACCAAGTTGATTTTTATCAGCATCAATTATTTTGACGATAAATTCGTTGAGAGCCTCTTTAACCTGACCGACGGTTAATTCCTTGGCAATATTAAGATACTCACCAATTATTTTAACCTTAACGGGAAGCTTGTTATAATCTAAAATCTTTGCTTCCGTTGGTTTCTCGGTGGGAGCCTCAGTAGGCTTTTCCGTAGGTTTTTCAGTCGGTGCCTCTGTGGGCTTTTCTGTTGGTATTTCTGTTGGTTTTTCGGCGGGAATGAAGTTATAGTGCATAGTTACGGTTGAACCGAAATCATACAGATTTCTGTGTATCCACTCATCTTCCGTTCCGGTATAATAAACATCGGTCAATCCCGTACAACCGTTAAATGCTTCATTAAAAATTATCGTTACGGAAGCCGGAATGACAATTTCGGTCAGTCCCGTGCAACCGGAAAACGCACTTTCTCCGATATGGGTAACAGCATCCGGAATTGTGATTTCGGTCAGTCCTGTACAATCCATGAAAGCCCTGTGCCCGATTTCTGTTACGGAATCCGGTATGGTGATTTTGGTCAGACCGGTACAACGCAAGAAAGTAAGCATGTCAATTACCGTCACGGAATCAGGAATTGAAATCTCAGTTAAACCGGTACAATCATAAAACGCAGCAACCCCTATTTTCGTTACGGAATCTGGTATGGTGATTTCGGTCAATCCCGTACAACCTTTGAAAGCATCGTCCGCAATCATTGTTACAGAATTCGGGATGGCACTGTTTTTGCACCCTAAAATCAGTAAATTTGTTTCTTTTTCAATCAGACAATTTCCGGAAGAATAATATTTTGCATTATTTTTGTCAACATCAATAGAGCCAAGCCCCGAACAACCGCCGAATGCGCCTGTCCGAATTTCCGTTACCGACTCCGGAATTGAAATTTCGGTTAGACCGGTACAACCTTCAAAGGCACGCACGTCGATGATTTTTGTAAAATTCGGGATAATACTGTTTTTACATCCGAGTATCAGTGTAGCTGTTCCTTTTTCTATTATACAATTTCCGGACGAATGATACTTTGTATTATTCTCGTCAACCGTAACGGATTCAAGTCCTGAACAACCGATAAATGCAAACTCGGCGATTTCCGTTACCGACTTGGGAATTGTGATTTCGGTCAGACCCCTACAATCGGCAAATGCAAATTCCTCAATTTTTGTTACGGAATTCGGAATGACACTGTTTTTACATCCTGCTATCAATCTGTTTGTCCCTTTTTCAATCAGACAATTTCCGGAAGAATAATAATTTTCATTGTCTTTGTCAACCTTTATGTATTCCAGTGCCGGACAACTTCTGAATGCACTTGAACCGATGAACGCAACCGAAGCCGATATTTCAATATCGGTCAGACCTTTACAATCGCCAAACGCTTCGGGACCTATGCTCACAACTGAGTCCGGAATTGTGATTCCGGTCAGGTCGGTGCATTCGATGAATGCACTGCCTGCAATTGTTTTTGTTCCGTCTTTGATTGTATATGTATGCGGCAATTTATTGCTGTCAGCCGCCAATAAATGCTTGCCGTTATACAATAAACCATCTGCTGTTCTGTTTAATTCATTTTCATAATAAGGCGTAGCAAAGAATACGAAAGCACCTATGCGTGTTACGGAGTCCGGTATAGTGATTTTTTCAAGCCTTGAACAACTTTCAAACGCACTGTCCTCAATGATTGTGACAGAATCAGGAATTATTATTTCAGTCAGTTCCGAACAGCCGAAAAATGCAAATTGACAAATTGTTGTTACCGAATCGGGAATAATGATTTCAATCAGATCGGTACAATTATCAAACGCCCCTCCCCCGATCGTCGTTACAAAATTACCGCTCAATGTTTTAGGAATTTCAATCTTGCCACTGACAGATTCATCACAGTCGGTTATTGTAACTGTACCGTCCGTGACTTCATAAGTCAGATAACCTTCTGTTTCTGCAGTTACGGTCAAAGCAAACGGCAAAGCCGTGATAAACATTGCAAGCACCATTAAAACTGATAACAATTTTTTCATTACAGTCTCCTTTATAATTAAATTTATAAAAGCAAAAAAATTTTCAAACAGTCATCGTCAGTTTCTCTGACTGGCATAATTACAATAATATCAACCTCCAAAACCAATGATATTAACATACTCTAACTATAAAGCACTTTCAATCAAAAGTCAACTGTTTTTATGGGGTTTTTGTATTATTTCTTTATATTTTATGTAAATCAGATTCTAAACAATTCAGAAAAATTGCATCAATGAATTTACCCTTAAAAGTTTAATTGAGAAAAAAACAAATAAAGAAAAAGGGCTTCAGAAGTCAGTATTTGACCTCAAAAGCCCTTGTTTTATGCCTTTTTACGGTTTTGACGCCGAAAAAGGGTTTTTATTTTATTAAAATCTGCAAGAATATTGATTTTCGCTATGATACGGGTATCAGTTTGACAGCATTGATGATGACGGGATCGTTATTGCCCTGATAACGTAGAACCTGAAGGTAAATTTCAATATTATCAATATGAGAAGCGGTTGTGAAAGTTAATTCAAATTGACCGTTTGCCGTTACCACTTCTTCAATGTTAGTATAACGCCCATTGTAGTCGTTGACACCGAATTGAAGTTCAGCTCCACAAGACGCAACATTAACAATCAGGGTATATGTCTTGCCTTTTTCAACAGTTATTTCCCGAGTTAGTCTGTCAGTGTCATTTCCGGACGCAAGAGTTGCAAAGCCGTTATTAATAACGGTGCTGCCGGAAGTACTCCAACCATCAGAACCATTAGCAAAGTCACCGTTTGAAATCAAGTTTTCATACGTATCTTCGGGAGGATCCGGATCAGGTTCGGGTATCACAATGTCTTCCTCGGTTCCTTCTCCTTCTACCAGTGAAACATTTTTGATGATAACAGGTGCACTGCTTGCTTGATAACGCAAAACTTGTAAATACACCTCAACAGTGTCTATGTGAGAAGCAGTTGTAAATGTCAGTTGAACTTTTCCGTGCGAATTGGTAGATGTTTCAATATTGGTGTACCGTCCGTCATAGTCATTGACACCAATCTGGAGTTCAGCTCCACAGGACTCAACATCGGCGGATAGTGTGTAGGTTTTACCTTTTTCTAATTGTACGGTTTGTGTCAAACGGTCAGTGTTGGAGCCGGAGACCAATTTTGCAGAACCTGTCGTTATTTCTGTGCCACCGGAGATGTTCCAGTAATCGCCGGCATTGGCGAAATCTCCATTAATAATGTATTCCACGGTATCTTCAGGTATTTCCGGAGGATCCGGGATGGTTCCCGGGTCAACGGGGTCAACTGTAGATGTATTTTCGTGTTTTCCGCTTATGACGGATATGTTATCAACGTATGCCGGATTTCCTTCTTGATATCGTTCAACTTGGACATAAACTACCATATTTTTACAGTGTTCTTCGGTTGTGAAAGTAATATATTTCTCACCGGAATTATTGAAGGTTTCACAAGTATTAGCAGAGCCATTTGTTTTACGGGCTCCCAAAGTTACCTCAGTACCATCGGAAACAATATCAGCCTTCAAAGTATAAGTCATTTTTGGCTGAACATTTATTATTTGAGAGAGTGTACGTGTTGCGGAGCCTGTGTTCAGCTTGCCACGACCGTCAACAACAGTAGCTTCACCGTCAATAATCCAACCTTCCGTGCCTGCGGAGAAATCACCGTTAATGACATGCTCATAATTCTCAGCTTCAATGTCCTCGGGGAAAGAATCAGCAGCCCAACCATCTTTAGGATAGGTTTCGTTACCGATGGTATCTCCTGCCTCACAATAAGGAGTAATCCTGACAGAATCAATTTCAAACACTGTCGTGTCAAAATCTGCGGTTCCGGTCCAGCCAGTATCTCCGTACGTATCATTATCGCTGTCTATAGAAGACGGGAACCAAATGCCAATCCATAAGCGACTGGCATTAGTGGGAATGTACTCATAACTTGTATAAAGCAGTTCACCATCTATATAGAAATCAACACGAGCCTGTTCAGTTTCATCACCGGTGTGCCAATCAAAACGGAAGGTGTGCCACTGATCGTCATCAAGAGCATTCGGCAGAGTATGGAAATGTGAATTGCTGCGGTTCTCCATAACATATGTGTTAAAACGAGCTGCATGGAAAGTCGGTGTGTCAAAATCAGCATTTGCGGTAGGCAGTTCAATATCAATCTCGTGATTTACAACTGCATATGCACCGGTTTGGTCAGGAAAAGCATTGTATCCAGCAGAACCTTTTGGATATTCTTCATATTGGAAAGTCCAAATAGCGGAGCACGCACCAAGTTCTGGTGCTATTTTTGCTACTACTTCGTAGCTGCCGGAAGCATAGTAATTGCGGGTTGCAATAGCTGCACCGGTTCGTATACCGCCCGGTAAGTATTTGTTGCAGCCTTGAACATCACCTGTATACAAGTTGCCATGACCTTCTAACTTTAGTGTGCCCTCTGAAACGGAAACATTTTCAGGGACAACGCCACCATTCCAGCCTCCCCACATCTTCTCTGCAATCAGCCATTTGCTGGTATCAAGAGAGTCGCCGGAAAAGTCATCATAGAATTCCTCGGTCTGTCCTGCCTGGTTTACATTTGGAACCGGTGTTGCGATTACAGCGGGTGTAAATATGGTAACAATCATCACGCAGACAAGAACAGTACTGACAAGTTTCCTCATTTTCATAATAATCGCCTCATTTCTTTTATTTTTAATCTTGTTTTACAGTAAATCGTATCAAAAACAATTGTGAAATTAATGAATCAGCAGAATAACAAATGAAATTCATTGCTACGGACAAAGAAATATCAGAATTCTTTTAAGTGCAGAAATAATTATTCTTATCTTTACATCGTTTGCATTGATTTCATGTTGCTTCTACATATAATTTTATACCATATTTTTTATAATTTGTCAATAGTAACATAGAAATTTTACTACTCTTTTGATAAATAAAAAGGTTTTCAAAGGTATGTAACAGTTAATTTCAATGATCCGTTTATGATTTTTAACAGAAAACCTCGCCGATTGCTCAGCGAGGTATATTTTATTTTGCTAATGGTAGTTTAACTGTTGCCTTGAATAAATCACCATCAATTTCAATGCTGAATTTTCCTCCTTGAATTTCAGCAAGACTTTGTACTATTGATAAGCCAAGACCGCTGCCTTCTGTTGTTCTTGCAGTATCACCTCTGACAAAACGTTGCATTAGTTGCTCAGAAGTGAGATTAAGGGGTGCTTTTGAAATATTTTTAATGGTTATAATTCCATATTCATCATCTTTGCAAATATCAATGTATACTCTGGTATTTGTTTCAGAATATTTCGCAGCATTAGACAAAAGATTTTGCAGTATTCTTGCAGTATGCCTTCCATCTGCATAAATTTTGATTTCCTCGTTCGGAGCATTAGTGATAATTTCATTACCGTTGCTCTTTAATCGGTCTGCATTTTCTCCCGCCGTTTGGATAACCAACTCATAAAGATTTAGTTGCATGAGCTCAACTTTTATATTTCCGGTACTGGCTTTGCTTGCTTCAACCAAATCATCAATAAGTACTTTTAATCGTTGAGATTTTTCACTCAAAATATCAATATATTCTCTTTCTGTCGGATTTTCAATATTGCACATTTTGAGTAAATCCGTATATGTAATGATAGAAGTAAGCGGAGTTTTCAAATCGTGGGAAACGTTTGTAATAAGTTCTAATTTTGTGCTTTCCTCGCGAATTGCTTTGTCGACTGCAACTTGCATACCGTCTCCGATACGATTTATTGAGACAGCAGAGTCACGTAGACATTTAGGAATAGAATCAATATCGATTTTTGTATCAATATGCCCATTTGCTAATTTGTAGGACGCATCAAAAATCTTGTCAACCGATTTGACAATATGATAGAAATACAATAATACTACTGCATTGAAAATAAGATCTAAAGCCCCTAAAAAGTATATCCATGAACTATTGCTATAAATTGTTGCGGAGATTAAAAATGTAAATACGAGATTTATGATAATGTAAATTGCACCAAAAACGAGAACACTTTTGCGAAGAACATTAAGTTTCATGTTAAATAATCTCTTGAGAAAAGCAAAGAATTTATACCAAAGATTATTTTTGATAAGTGTTTTATTTCTGATTTGGAATATCAGCGATAAGACATAAGAAAGAAGCAGAAGAATAGATATGCCGAAAATCAAGACGGTACCAATTATTAAGGAGATTGTAATAATGAAGCTGTCCGGTAAATAGTTAATCTCATCAATTGCAAAAAACAAAAACAACGGAAGAGCAATTACAAGAACGGCTATAAAGATGAATTTAATGTCATTCGGTATCTTTTCAAAAAGAGGAATTTTATCAATATTTTTTCCATAACTTGTGAAGAGTATTATTACAAGGATAAAAGATATTGCTAACACCACTACAGACAGCCTTAACATAAGCATTGAATTATTTGGAATTATTGAATGAATTACTTTGATATTTCCTACAGCTGTTCCATTATCATGAATTTGAACAATGATAAGCTTTGAATGTGAGTTCTTTAAGTTGTCAAGAGTACCAACGAAAGAATCTTCAAAAGAATTCTTGAATAAGTCCTCGAACGGATTGTCAGAAGAAAAATCAATTATTTTTCCTTTTTGTTCTCCTTCAGAATATTCGAAATAGTACTTTTCGTCTTTTGCGACAATTTTCTTAATTGCATCAAACTGTTTCAAAACATCTTCATTAACATTACTTACTACATAATCATTTGAGTGCTTAATTTCTCCGTCATCTAAAAAATCCGCTTGAATATTTGAGCAAAAAGTGTTAGTAGCACCGTTAATGAATATCATACAAATACCGTTATCGCGAGCAAAAGGACTATGCATATATTGATAATAATTGATTTGTTCGTAGTTATTATAGTAACTTCTAACAGCATCTACAGTTTGAGAAAAAGCAGAAAGTGAAGTTTTAGAGTATATTTCCGTGATTAACTCAGAAATAGAAGTTAAGTACGCTTTTACACTATTAGAGCCGGAAGATGCTGCCGTAACACCTTCTTCAGATTCTTGAAACACTTGTTCAGTAAATACTTCTGTGATTTCAGCGTTTAAACAATAATGCTCATACATTAAATCAATCAAGGCATTAGCATGATAATGCGAATTTTCGTCAGCGATTGACAAACAAGTTTCTAAATACGGGACTAACTCAGCAGGGCAGTTGTCATAAAGATTTTGCAATTTCTCAGTCTGTTTAAGTATGTGTTCAAATTCATCTTTAATTACATAATCGTCGATAATTGTAGAATAATCAAAGGTATTGGTGTATCCATCATTTATCAGAAGATAGATTGATTTTTCAAAGATATGACTATTGTGATAATCTCCGTCAGAGTTAAATATCGCCTCACCTAAAAATCCTAATACACCACCAATAAGCCATACGAAAGTTAAAACAACAATTGTTATTGATAAGATTGTTTCCTTAATTTTTTTCGATTTTGTATCCAAGTCCCCATACCACCTTTAAATATTTTGGGTTTTTTGTGTCAATCTCAATCTTTTCACGGATACGAGCAATATGAACAGTTACGGTCTTCTCAGTATAGTACGAAGGTTCATTCCATACAGCTTCATAAATTTGTCCAGTTGTTAAAACCATACCGGCATTATCAGCTAAATATTCAAGTATTTTATACTCAGTTGCCGTAAGATAAACTTCATCACCGTCAACAGTAACCTTCTTTGCATTTTTGTCAATAACTAAGCCGTCAATAACAATAATATTCTTATCACTAATTGGAGCAGCACCTAAAGAAGTGTATCGACGAACCTGCGATTTTACTCTTGCCATAAGTTCAAGAGGAGAAAACGGTTTTGTAACATAGTCATCAGCACCAAGCCCCAGCCCGAGTATCTTGTCAGTATCTTCCGATTTAGCAGAAAGCATAATAACCGGTATATTATACTTTTCTCTTATACGTCTGATCGTTTCAATTCCGTCAAGCACCGGCATCATAACATCAAGAATAACAAGATGAACTTCGTTATTCTCAATAAGGTCTAATGCTTCTTTTCCGTTTTGTGCTTTTAATGTGTTATATCCGTCCATTTTGAGATAAATCTCAATGGAATTTAAGATAGCGACATCATCATCACAAATTAAAATGTTCATATTGTTCTCCGTAAATGTTTGATTGAGTGTATTAAGTATAAAACTGTAAAATTAAAATGAGGCAAAGGTATTACTAAGATTTTGTTAAGATTCTGTTAATTAAATTATTAGTTTTTTAAGTTGCTTTTGTACATAAATGAATATTTTTTTGAATTTTGAGCAGTTTTTGCGTTAATCCGCCTTCTCTGTTAATATTACAGCTTTTTGCAATGAAAATCAAGGGGTACTTTATGAAATCACTAAATGCAGATTTTGAACAAGCATCATTTTGCAGTAAAAGAAAATTTGTTTAGCAAGATAGAGTTTAGTTTTAAAGATTTTCGCTTGTCTCTTTGTATCCCCATTTATGTTATCTCGTATCCAATGTACCAGATATTTTGTATTCCGTACTATATTTTTATTCCCGATTTCTCATATAAATTTGCACCCCTAAAGGATCTGACTTTTGGGGTGCTTATCATTTTAATTGTTTGATGACAAATGTTATTATAAACCATTTAAGCAGGGAATATTACATTCTCATAATGTATTCATAATAGCAAGCAAGCGTTGATAACTGTCCACAGCACTGTATTTTACTTTGCTGGTTGAAACATCATTAAAGAGTTTTTTAGCAAAATCAATTTTATTCTGTTCGATAGGTCTGATGTTTAAACTATCCATTGTGCCTTTTGTTTCTGCAACAAAGAAAATGTGTTTTACAGTTCCTTCATGGAAAGCAATTGCCCAGTCGGGAGAATAATTACCGACAGGGGTAGGAATATGAAATCCTCTTGGAAGTTTTGCATATACACAAACTTCACTGGCGGCATCCAAATCCTGTGCAAATTTCCTTTCAATGCTTTCTTCGGCTGTACCGTCTGTAAAGACATAGTCCTGAATCGCTTTTTCAGCCTTAAACGCTTTATCAAAGCTTTGAGAACTCTTTTCAACAGTAAAGATTGAGCTGTCATATTCACCTTCAATACGGTTATAAGTAATATGCTCTACCATCATGGTTGCTTTTTGTTCGTTAATCAATTTTGTAACTTTGGAAATAAATTCTTCAGGATTGTTCTTAAACATATAAAGCGTATCTTGTCGCAATCCTTTAAGAATTGCTGCAACCGTCTTGCGTGTTAAAACAGTTCCATCTGCGACTTTTCCGATAAGATCATATTTAATTTGACTTGTCTGTGCATGTTTTAATGATTTAGTTCTTGTTTTTTCTTCACCAAAAGATGCTCCACGCTCAACCTCATATTCATCCATCTCAGCTTTCTGACGGCCAACAGTAGCCGTATATTGCAATTCCGAAACAAATAATTTTTCGTTGATATGCTCAATTGACTTTTTAATCAATTCCTCGCTGTCAAATTCAACCGTATAAGCATATTTATGATTGATTTGCTTCCACAGTTCTTGGAATTCTTTTTTAGCCCAATTGTCATTAAGCGGGTTATCTTTTACCTTTGTTTCGTGTCCGTTAATGAACATATCATCAAGAACTTTATCGTCATATATTGCCTGAACAAGGGTGTGAATTCCTTCAGCCATAGGCTCTAATTCTTCCGGAAGTTTTGCAACCGTCCCCATAGCTACATCAGTTCGATATTTATCTGTTACTTTACGTTTAAAATCCACATAACCGTTTTGAATGAGATAAAACTCAATTGCACCGGCAGTATCTTCATCAATAGGCGTAGGTATATCATTAACCTTAACATACTTCCCTTGGAAATATTCTTTTGTTGCAACAGTCGGTCTGTCATAGAGAGCCGTTTTGATATCCGCCTGCAAATCAGAAACAAAGCCTTTATAACTTTCACTTGCGATAACAGTAAGCATATTTATATCATGAATTGTATCTCCGCAGGTTTCGACATCCATACGATTACCGGCTTGATTTACGCACAAACGAAGCCCGCGACCGACTTCTTGGCGTTTTGTAGTTTGACTGTTGGAGTGTTTCAAAGTACAAATTTGGAACACATTTGGATTATCCCAACCTTCACGAAGTGCAGAGTGAGAGAAAATAAATCTTGTCGGCTCGTTGAAAGAAAGCAAGCGTTCCTTATTTTTCAAAATAAGTTCATACGCTGAAATATCATCAGAAAATTCACTGCCACGCTTTGTGCTGCTGTCAATACTTCTGCCGGTTTTCTTATCAATACTGAAATATCCCTTATGCACCGCACCTATATCACTGCAAGTAGATTTCAGATACTTCTGATACGGCGTATCAAAGATTTTAGTATAGTCGTTAAGAATATTCAAATATTCCTGCTCGAACATTACACCGTACTCGCCCAACAATTCATCGCCGTTTTCATCATATTGACGATATTTAGCGACTTCATCAATGAAAAACAGGGAAAGGCATTTAATACCCTTATTGTAAAGTTCTTCTTCCTTTTCAAAGTGAGACAGGATGGTTTCTCTTATCTGAATTCTACGCATATCCTTTTCGGATATATCGCCCACAACATCTCCGGATTTTATTACTTCACCATTTGTAAAAGTTACCGTCCCGTTAATCGGGTCAATCTCAGATATAGTATATCCTCTGTACTGTCCCATTTCCTGAGAAATATAATATAAATCATCACCAACACCGAGAATACGGGTTTCTCGGTTGATTGATTTTTTATATCCGATTTCCAATTCAATGCGAGCCATAGGAGGTTTCTTGCTTGAAAGTATAATCTCCTCAAGGTAAAGATAACTGTCCGTACCCCTGAAATTCTTTACTTCAAATCCCTTAACCTCAATCTTTTTGACTAATTTTTTGTTATATGCGTCGAGAGCATCCAGAACATAAACAAGGTTATTTTGTTTTGCGTGAGTGGCGGAATAGTTCAGAGTGAAAAGCGGATTAAGGTTTTGTAAAGCTGTTTGTGTAACCGCACCGCCCATTTTTTGCGGTTCATCAAGAATTATAATCGGTCTGTTCGCTTTAATAACATCAATCGGTCTGCGGGAACCAAATTCATCACGCTTTGAGTTAATGATAAGGGCTTTCTTGCTTCGTCCATCCTCTTTAAGGGAAGAAGCAAAAGCCTGCGTATTGATAATCATTACATTTATACCGGAACTTGATGAGAAATTATCAAGTTGAGTTAAGTTGGAACTGTTATATATAAAGAAACGTGCCTTTTTCCCGTAATGTTCCATAAAATGTTCTTGCGTCATCTCAAAAGATTTTTTTACACCTTCACGGATGGCAATACTCGGCACAACAACGATAAACTTACTCCAACCATAACTTTTGTTAAGTTCAAACATTGTCTTGATATATACATATGTTTTTCCCGTACCGGTTTCCATTTCAATATCAAGACTACATCTTCCCAAATCTTTTACAAGAGAAGATGAACGTTTTATATTATTTCGGTCTTGCAAAGCATGAATATTTTTTAATAGTTGTTCATCGGAAAGCTCAACAAGTTCATTCTTATATCCGGTATCAGCGAAAAGGTTATCTATATCGACGTCTTGATCAGAAAAACTTGTTTCTTCAAATGAGACTCCCGCTTTTGTTTTACCGATGTCACGGATATAACTGATTTTATCTTGAAAGCGTTGTCCGTTAAATACCTTTACAACTGCATCAACTGCGTCTGTTTGATATTGATGAATCTTAAAATTAAACTTCAATTCAATTCATAATTCACAGTTAATAATTCACAATTCACAATTCACAATTCATAATTCATAATTAATGATAGTTACGCTCTTTCCATTTTATTCAAGGAAATTATCTATTTTTCTCTTCAATTATGAATTATGCATCATGCATTATAAATTATGCATTATAAGCAATTATGCATTATGAATTAACCATTATGCATTAACCATTATGCATTAATAACTATGAATTACTCTCCCTCCTTTTCATTTTGTTCAAGCAACTTATTTATTTTTCTATTCAATTATGCATTATGCATTATAAATTATGCATTATAAGCAATTATGCATTATGAATTATGAATTATGCATTAAAGCTCACATCACCTTTCTTACAGTACTCGGGCTAAAGGTCGCAAAAATCTGCTCAAAGTTGGTTGCAACGCTGTCGCTTGCCATTGAACTGTCACGCATAACGAAATAATAAGGTTTTTTCTTGGCAATTTCCTTAACAACCTCATCCGTTACATCATTGTCAAAACAAGCAATCAGATAATTGTCCTCAACACTGAACACCTTTTTACCTGCAATGTTTGTTTCCTCAATTTTGCTTGAAAGCAGCACACCCAAATCAAGCATAACCTGGAACAACAAATCTTCCGGCGTTCTGTCCTCTTTGATATTATCAGGATCTAAATCAAAAAGGCTGTCCGGATAATCATCGGGAGTATAATAAACATCTTTCATATTGGAAGTATCACATTTTAATACACGGAACCCGCCGTCAAACTTTGCCTCCGGATTATCTTCTGCAATTTTCTTTGCCGCTCTGCGAATACGCTCTTTTCCAATTTCGCATATATTTTTATATCCCGCTTTATATGCTTCAGATTTTTCGTCCGTCTGTTCGGGTAACTGCACCATAATAAATTTACGATTTCCGCCGTCTTCCGCATTAAGTTGCATTACTGCATGGGCGGTGGTGGCAGAACCGGAGAAGAAGTCGAGCACATAGGAATCTTCATTCTTGTCAACAAGTGAAACGAGATATTTAATAAGTTCTGTGGGTTTTGCAAAGTCGAACGGAATATCTAAATCCTTTAATTCCTGCGAGCTAATTCTATTTTCCCATTTCGTAATTAAATCAACCGGAACTCTGCCTTCGTCAAGTCTGTCAGACAGCCAAATTTTGGTATAAATATTCCACTTGGACTGATTTCCATTCTCGTCAACCAAAGATGAAGTATTTGTTTGCTTAAATAAGATGTTGTTGTTCTTTAGTTCTTGAAGAAGTCTATCTGCTGACCATCTCCATACACCGTCTCCATCTTGCGGAAGAACACGAGAACCAGTAAATTTTTCAGAAGGGAATGTTTTGCCTTGGGGAATAGCGAAGCTTCCATCGGGACATTGAATCCAATATCTTTGATTTGGTCTTGCATCCAATCCTGCTTGATACAAACCCATTGTCCTGTATTTTTGACCAGCTCTTTCTCCAGAAGTCTCAACTTGGTTATATACTTTAGCAATAAGCTCAGCTGATATAGGTTCTCTAAAGTAGCCCAAGGAGTTGATGTTCTTAGCGTAAACCAAAATGTATTCCATATTAGGAGAGAAATACATTCCTTTATTGCCACCGCTTTTCATCATTCTCGAAATTATACCCACCCTATTTGCTTCGCTAAATATATCATCACAACATTTAATTAAATTGTGATTCTCTGCTTTTCCAATACTTATAAAGATAACTCCATTATCACTTAACAAATCTTTTGCTAACTTTAATCTCGGATATATCATATTCAGCCAATCGGTATGAAAACGACCGTTGCTGTCAAGATTTTTTACAAGTCGGTTGCCCTCATCGTCAAACTGTCCGCTGTTTTCAAGATATTCATCCGTGCTTTGAGCAAAGTTATCTTCATATACAAAATCATTTCCCGTATTGTAAGGCGGGTCAATATAAATCATTTTGATTTTGCCGAGATATGTTTCCTGCAATAACTTCAATACCTCAAGATTATCCCCCTCAATATAGAGGTTTTCGGTATTGTCAAAATCAACGCTTTCTTCTCTGCAAGGACGAAGCGTTTTGCTTATCGGTGCATTGGCAAGAAGTACCGACTTTTTCTTGTCGGGCCAGGTAAATTGATAACGCTCTTCATTACCGTCAACAACTTTGCAGGAAATCTCCTGCATAAGTATATCTTTATCAATGGCACGGACTAACTCGCCGTTTTCATCAATCGTCTCTGTAACGGCATTGGGGAACATAGCCGCCAATTTCAGAAAGTTCTCATCAGCCTTATTCGCCGTTTGCATTTTCAGTTTATCCATTATAAGTTTCCTCCAATTCCTTTTCAAGTTTCTTTACTTCCTGAGCAAGTGAAAATTTCTTTTTCGGCTGTTTCTCCGCTCGTGCAAGTTTTTCAAGTCTGTCAATTTCTCTTTGTAGTTTCTTTCGCCGTTCGTTAAGAATGATTTGTTCATCAAGGGAGTTGCCTTGTTCAATATTAAAACCGCCTATCTGAACAATAATATTTTCCCAGACGACATCAAGATTTAAGCCTTTAAGTTCAAGGGTTAAAGCATCTTTCGGATACCATTCTGTTTGTAAAAGTTTATTGCGATAGGTCGCAAGTTTCGCCTCGTTCTCATATTCCAAAACCATTACCATATTCTGTGGTATCAGTTTTGAAAGATTGATAATATTCTTCTCATCAAAATCTTTGCGTTTGAGGAGTACCGACATCACAAAGAAAGACTTGACCTTTGTGCCTTCAAGCAAATTGGCTTTTGTTGCCGATACTTCATTGACGATATAGATACGGGAAATATCTCTGTCAACTCGCTCTTTGGCAGCCGTATTCATCCGGAATTTTGAATATATCGCATTTTTCGGTAGCAGTTTGTTCAATTCAGTGGATTTTGGCAGTCCGAGCATTATCTCACCTCATCTCACTACTAAGAAACAAATAAGCTCAAAGTCGTCTAAGCCTTTAATTGCGTTATCTATGAAACTGACATGTCCGCCACCTAAAAAATTGTCAATATCACTTTCGTTTTTGACCTTGATAATTGACGCAATAGCATCTCCGAGCAGTGATGAATACACGCTCATATTTTTGCCGTCTTGGGTTGCTTTGTTAAATTCACGATAAAGTTCGGGTATCGCTTCGGTCTTGCCTTTACAAAGAAAACGCATTTTATCAAGCATTTGTTTCGGTGAAAGATGATCGCAGATAACCTCTCTGTCTTTTGTGATATAGACCATATAGAATGGATGTAACCTGTTTTGATTATCAATATTCACACTGTTAAAACGGTTTTTCAAAACATAGATGACACCTACGGGAGTATCTTCTGAGGCGGGAGCAACAGAATGAAGTCCATACGGCGTTTTGTCAATATCCGGATTGTTCTTGACATATTCAAGCAAATCAAGCCGAAATTCATTAAGTCCCAGATCCATAATGGAAATACCGGTAGTCATTTCTTCAATATCAACAACTTCTTCTTGTAACCGCATAAGTTGAGATTTACGATATTCAAGATCTGTCTTTTCTTCGTCATTGAGAATGTTGTCATCACCGGTAGCCGTCAAATCAACTATCTTCATTCGCGTCTCCACTCTTGCTTTCAAGTTGATATATTCATCAAGCGTTACATCGGGCCAGAAGTTTACAAGTTGGATAACCGCATTTTTACTGCCGATACGATCTATACGACCAAATCTCTGTATGATACGTACGGGATTCCAATGAATGTCATAATTGATAAGATAATCACAGTCCTGCAAGTTCTGACCTTCGGAAATACAGTCGGTAGCAATTAACAAATCAATGTTTGTGTTATCGTTTGGCATTAACAAGTGCTTGTCTTTTGATAAGGGCGAAAAACATGTCAACACCGCATTCAAATCATTGGGAAGTTTGGAAACTGTGGAGCGACCTTCAACCGAACCGGTAACCATTGCGGTATCAAGTCCGAAATTGGATTTTACATACTTGCTGACATTATCGTACAAGTAATCAGCCGTATCAGTGAATGCCGTAAAAATGATGATTTTTTTGTTCCCGTCATTTATCGGGTTTTCTGTTTTATCTTTGATAACACGGAAAAGTTCTTGTAATTTAGAGTCATATTCAGGTGTAATATCACCGACCATAAGGGATAAAAGCTCAAGTATTTCAGCGTCTTTGACAAGACTGTTTCGCCAGGATATATAATCCATATCCGCAATGTCTATCTTAACTTTCTTGCCGAAAGAAAAGAGATCATCATCGTTTTGATCATCTTCATCAAAATCATCAACATTCGTAATGTCTGTCAATTCAAGCCTCACGGATGAACTTCTGTCGTAAGAATCAATCACATTGATGGTGTCTTCAATCAAGTTTTTAATTCTGTTCAATGTAAGATTAAATGAGAATACAGAACTTTCCATACGTTTCATCAGATTGATTGCCATAAGTCGCCTTATTCCGCGTTCACGGTTTGCCTGAGTGAAACCGATGTTTATCATGTTATCATCATATATCTTGGCATACTTTTCCATTTTGCTTGGCAAAATAAAGTGTGACGGCGTATAGATTGTAAGATTCAAAAGCATCAACTGTTCGAAAATTTCGTTATAGTTGATTGCTTCCTTCAAGTTTGTAAGCGGCGGTCTTAATGAAATCGGTTTTAGTCTCTTCGGGAAAGTGCCGATGTCTGTTGTGTCGTAATACTTTTGAATATGCTTTCTTGAACGAGCAATTGTAACAGCATCTAATACCTCAAAGAAATCAAAATCTAACATCTTCAAAAGGTTTTCAGTTGTTCTGTCGCAAAGCTCAAATTCACTCCACGTATTGAATGCTCTTTGGGCAAATTTAAATATATCATCAATGGAATGAGAGGTGTTAAGTTTATTGTCAATATAATCAGTATGACCTTCATAAGCCAGTGCCAGTTGGTTTTTAAGGTCAAGGAATCTGTTATTAACCGGCGTTGCAGATAACATCAGAACTTTGGTTTTTACGCCCTGACGGATAACTTTGTTAAGAAGTTTTAAGTATCTGTTTTCTTTCTCTTCATCATCTTTGGATGTTAGTTTTCCTCCATTGCGGAAGTTATGCGATTCATCAATAACCACAAGGTCGTAGTTTCCCCAATTCAATCTGTCTAAATCAAGCCCGTTTGATTTGCCGCGAGTTCGGCTCAGGTCTGTATGATACAGAACATCATAACGCAACCGGTCTGACGCAATGGGGTTATTTACATAATTATCTTTGAATGTGTTCCAGTTGTTGCTGAGCTTTTTGGGACACAGAACAAGTGCAGATTTATTTCTGTTTTCATAATATTTGATAACGGCAAGAGCAGTAAAAGTTTTACCAAGACCTACGCTGTCCGCTAAAATGCAACCATTGTATTTTTCAAGTTTATTTATTATTGCAAGAGCGGCGTCCTTTTGGAAGTTATATAGCATATTCCAGATTTTGCTATCCTTGAATCCCGTAGCCTCATTTGGCAAAACATCTTCGGAAATATCTTCAAGAAATTCGTTAAAAATGTTGTATAGAGTAACAAAATAAATGAAATCCGGCGAATTTTCGTTATATGCAGTTGTGATGTTTTCAATAACCTCATCTGTTACTTCCTGAACGACTTTTTTGTCATTCCATATTTCATTGAAATCTTGGATTAAAGACTTTGCCAAAGAAGTGTCCTTAACAATGGTAGAGCTGATCACATTGCCTTTTTCGCAACCAAGTTCAATTGTAGTAAAATTGTTGATTGGTGTATAGCCCATGTCGTCAACGACCATTTGCCCTTGAATTGATTTATCGCTAACATTGGACTTGAATGTAACCTTTTCTTTAATCCATTCCGCGCATTCTCTTGCAATTGCTTTTTGAGTCAATTCATTTCTCAGTTTTAATTCGAACTCTGTACCATAAAGACTTTTTTCACGATTAAGACGTGGGATATAAAATTCTCTTTTTTCTTTCTTGGCTTTTTCAGTAATAAATGTCGGGGAAGTAAATATAAAACGCAGTTCATCTATATTTTCTAATTCTTCTTTTAATTCTTGAAAAGCATAAATAGAAAAGCAAGCTGCTGCGATAGACAGTTTGCTTCCCTTTTTTATTTCTACGGACAGATCGTCACGCAACGTTTTGTTTACATTATTTATAATCTCCATAGTTCTTTTCTCCTATGCTTAATTACCTGATTATATCCGTTACATTCTTGTAAAGACCCCGACAAACACAAAAACATATCGGTTTCAGAATCAAAAGCCGATTTAACGTGACATTTCTATTTCTTATACTACCAAACCGGTTAGCATTTTTTTGCGTTTATAGCCATATTATATAATATCCGACGCAATTTGTCAACATAATTATCTAAATTAAAAAAACAATATGGGATTAACGGGGGAAGCAGTAGTGTGAATATGTTACAGTTTACTTTTGGAGTTCTTTTTATTTAGGAAGAAGTGAAATAAAAACACCGCTGAGAGTATTTCTTCACAGCGGCATTTTAATAGAGAACACATTTTTGCACCAAACTAATTGAGTTGGTATTTGTGTGTTTTGGCAGGGGCAGAAGGACTTGAACCCTCGGCACGCGGTTTTGGAGACCGCTGCTCTACCAACTGAGCTATACCCCTATAATATCTGGTGGATCATCAGGGACTCGAACCCCGGACCGACCGGTTATGAGCCGGTTGCTCTAACCAACTGAGCTAATGATCCGAACAGCCTTGTTATTATACTATAAGTAACTTGAAATGTCAAGAACTTTTTGAAAAAAGCAATTAAGATTATTGATTGACAAAGCAACCGTTTCATTGTATAATAAGCATGTTAATTGTATTTTACAGAAAGGTAGTTATTATGAGCCGTATTAAATCTAAATTTTTCGATCAGGTTGACCGTAATTGTCCTCTGAATGATTATCCACGTCCGCAATTTGTTCGCTCTGATTGGCTGTGTCTTAACGGGGAATATGACTTTGCGATAGTCAAAAAGGGCAGTCCTGAGCCTCCTAAGTATGACTGCAAGATATTAGTTCCGTTTGCCCCCGAATGTAAATTGTCCGGTGTGGAAAAGCATCCTGATGAGAATCAGGAAATGTGGTATCGTCGTGCTTTTACCATTCCTTCCAAATGGTCAGGTAAAGATATTTTACTTCATTTTGAGGCCGTTGATTGGCAAACCACCGTTTATATCAACGACAAGGAAGTCGGCAAGCATATAGGCGGATATAATCCTTTTGAGTTTAATATCACCGAATATTTGCAGGACGGTGAGAATGTTTTAACCGTAAAAGTTTATGACCCCACCGACAGCGGACTTCAGACAAGAGGCAAGCAAACACACGCAACTCACGGTTTTTATTATACCGCAACAAGTGGTATTTGGCAGACGGTCTGGCTTGAGCCGGTTGAAAAATCTCATGTTACTTATTTCAAATTCGTTCCAGATATTGATAAGGAAGAATTATATTTCTATTTTACCGGTTTGAATGTTGATTATGTAAATGTCAGTGTTATCAAAGACGATGAAGTAATTTCCGAAAAGAAAATAGAATTAGATGGTACTATATCTGTTCCCAACCCGATTCTTTGGAGTCCGGAAAATCCCTATCTCTATGATTTGAAAATTGAGGCATACAAGGACGACAAACTTGTTGATACAATTAAATCATATTTCGGAATGAGAAAATACAGTCTTGAAAAAGACAGCGACGGATATATGCGACTTTGCCTTAACAATAAGCCATATTTCCAAAAAGGTCTTCTTGATCAAGGCTATTGGCCGGACGGCGGTATGACTGCACCGACTGATGAAGCTCTTATTTATGACGTTCAGAAAATGAAAGATCTCGGATTTAATATGCTTCGCAAACATATTAAACGTGAGTGTAATCGTTGGTATTACCACTGCGATCGTCTCGGTATGCTCGTGTGGCAGGATATGATTTCCGGCAGTGATTATGTGAATGTTTTTTGGTGCGGTGTTTTGCCGACAATAAATATTCGCAAAGTAGATGACACTGAGAAAAACTTCGCTCGTTTTAAGAGAACCGATATTGACGCAAGAAATGAGTTTAAGCAACAACTTTATGAAATGATTGACGGGCTTTATAGCTCAACCTCTATATGCTGTTGGGTGCCGTTTAATGAGGCTTGGGGACAATTTGATGCAAAGCGTATTGGTTGTGCAGTTAAATGTTATGATGCTTCTCGTTTTGTTGACCATGCATCAGGTTGGCACGATCAAGGTGGTCCCGATTTTGTAAGTATCCATCGTTATATCTTGCCTGTATTCCTTCCGAAAAAGGATGAACGCAGACCTTTTGTTCTGTCTGAATACGGCGGATATTCAAGAATCATTGACGGAAATGTTTGGGATAAGAAAAAGAGTTTCGGCTATATGATGTTCCGCTCGGAAAAGTCGCTTACAAATGCTTTTGTCAGACTTCATGAAAAACAGATTTTCCCACTTATCAAGAAGGGATTGAGTGCAACGGTTTACACTCAAATTTCCGATGTTGAGTGGGAGGTAAACGGAATTGTAACCTATGACAGAAAGATTGTTAAGCTCGATGAAAAAGCGGTTAAGGAAGTCAACAGAAAACTGACTTACTGATAGGTGCAAATATTTCCCTCTGAAGCATTGCTTTGGGGGGAATTTTATTTGACAATTTGAGAAAATTGTTTTATAATGCTATAAACTGATTTTTCGTTTCGGAGGTGATTAGATGACTGATATATTTTCAAGTATTCCCGATGTGATAAACCGAGAATATTCGGAATATGAAATTAAAAAAGATATAGCAATGCGGCGTTATGATAATTTGTCTTATGATGATTATTTAGCCCAATGCAAAGCTATTGAAAATCAAGGTTTCATTCTTTATGACGAAAATATAATCAAAGACAACCATCATCGCACATATATCAAAGAGTTCTTTCTGCATATATATTTTGTCGAAACTGAAAAAACATTGCGAATTGTTGTTGACAAAGTTAGTGAGAAATATGCAACCTCTCAGGAGGATTGTGAAAATATTTATCACTCTGTTTTATGGCAATATGAAGTTGACCATTCATTGATTGATTGCGGTATGTGTTATATTATCCGTTGCTGTGACGGCAGTTTTTTTGTGATTGACAGTGCACATATGTTATCTTCCTTTGATAATATAAGAATAATCAAATTTTTAAGACAACTCAATAACGGTGAAAAACCTCTTGTATCAGGCTGGTATTTTTCCCACAGCCATGACGACCATGTCGCAAAATTTCTTGATATTCTTGATTATAACAGGGATGAGATTGATATAGAATGTATTTACTATAACTTCCCGCCAGTAACGCACAGGGACAATGACTGTTGGGGTGAAAACACCCGAAGAATGACAACAAGATTTGAGGAAACCGTAATTAAACATCCCGATATTAAAAAGGTTATTTTGCATACCGGACAGCGATTTTTTGTCCGCAATCTTGAGTTTGTTGTCTTATGTACGCACGAGGATGTTTTTCCGAATAGTCTTGAAGATTATAATAATTCATCAACCGCTTTGATGATGACGGCAAACAGAAGTAAAGTGCTGTTTCCCGGAGATTGTTCCGACGAGAGTGATAAAATTTTGGTTGGCAGATATGGTGATTATCTTAAAACTGACATTGTTCAGATTTCTCATCACGGACATCAGGGTACTTCATGTGAATTTTATCGTTTGGCGGCTGCAAAGTGTGCTTTATTTCCGATAACTCAAATAAAATTTGACGAAGAATTGCCGAAGCAAAAGCCCAATCGGCTTGCAATAGAATTAGCCGAAGAATATCATATTGCGTCAAACGGAACGGCACAAATTCCATTACCCTACAAATCCGGTCAGACAAAAATATTCCCCGATGAAACTTTTGAGGATTTTTATGCGATATATGAATTGTGGAAATATGATTATACGACCGAATATAAGCAGAAATTATATGAAGAATTCTTAAAACGCAGAAGCCTTCCGAAACCGGAATGTTTGTAAGGAGGGTGATATAATTTGGCAAAAGAGAAATCGGTATTTGAAATGATATATGAAATTGTGAAGAAGATTCCGAAAGGCAAGGTTGCAACTTATGGGCAAGTCGCATTTTTAGCGGGAAATCCCCGCTGGGCAAGAGTTGTCGGTTATGCTCTTCATAATAATCCCGATCCGGAAAATATACCCTGTCATCGCGTTGTAAACCGAAAAGGCGAAGTGTCAAAAGCATTTGTATTCGGCGGTGCAAATATGCAAGTGGAACTGCTTGAAAAGGAAGGCGTTGTCTTCAATTCGGACGGCAAAATTGATTTGGAAAAATACGGAATTTAATTTAACAGGAGAATACTATGGCATATTTGTTTAGTTATTTTTCATCGGCTGAAAGCGGAGACTTGGAGAAAATTTGGTTTGCGGTCAGTCGTGACGGGCTTCATTGGCAGGACATTAACAACAAAGAACCAATAATTGAGTCAACTCTCGGAACAAAGGGTATTCGTGATCCCTTCATTGTTTACGACGATAAGACGAAGAAATATTATATGCTTGCCACCGATTTGGAAACATCAGAGGGTAATTGGGGTGAGTATGTTAAAACCGGAAGCCGTTCGATTCGCATTTGGGATTCGGAGGATTTAATCAATTGGAGCGATGAAAGATTAGTCGAAGTTGCAGTTGAAAATGCGGGTTGTGCATGGGCTCCCGAAGCGGTATTTTGCAAAGAGAAAGACAGTTGGTTTGTTTTCTGGGCATCTTGTGTCAAAGAAGAAGACGACGAAAATCCCAAACAAAGAATTTACGGTGCTTTTACTGATGATTTCATAACATTTTCTCCGACATTTAAGTTTATCGACAAAGAAGTTGATGTGATTGACACCAACATTGTTTGGAGCAACGGCTACTATTATCGAATTTCCAAGGACGAAACCATCAAGGCGATTATGATTGAGAGAAGTCCCGTGCTTATTCCCGAAAATATTGATGATTGGGAAGTTGTTGAGGCAGAAGTTCCGAATAATTTTTTAGGTCTGGAAGGTCCCGAAGTTTATTACTTGAGAGAACAGAAGAAATGGTGTTTGATTGCAGATCAGTATTGGGGGAATAAGGGTTATTTGCCGATGGTTACGGATGATTTAGGCAGCGGTGATTTCAGGGTATTAAATCCCGATGAATATGACTTCGGAGAACTCAAAAAACGACACGGCGGAGTGATTGAAATTCCCGATGAGCTTTATTCCATTTTGCTAAAACTGTAAAAGCGAAATACAACGCAATGCAAGAAAAAATAAATACATACTGACTGTTGCTCTGTTCCGCTCGTTCTTCAAATCCCTAACAGTATGAGTAAAAAAACATAACCGATAACTAAACTATCGGTTATATTTGTTGGCGGAGAGCATGGGATTTGACTCGCACGACCTCGACGGTCGTTTGGTCGCTCGCGGTCACAACAGTCCACCGGACTATTGCTCTGTTCCGCTCGTTCTTCAAATCCCTCACAGTATGAGTAAAAAAACATAACCGATAACTAAACTATCGGTTATATTTGTTGGCGGAGAGCATGGGATTTGAACCCACGAAACCTGTTACGGTTTACACGATTTCCAATCGTGCTCCTTCGGCCAGCTCGGACAACTCTCCATAGAAAAATCAGAAACTCAATAGAGATCCTGATTAAAAAGCAGATTGATTAAGCTTCGTAAATAGAAACCTTTTTACGATCTTTGCCTAAACGTTCAAAGCGGACAACACCGGTCTTGAGAGCAAAGAGTGTATCATCTTTACCCTTGCCGACATTTGAACCCGGATGAATGCGTGTACCACGCTGACGAACAAGAATGGTGCCTGCGTTGACTGTCTGACCGTCGGCACGCTTCGGACCAAGCCTCTTGGATTCGGAGTCACGTCCGTTACGGGTTGAACCCATACCTTTTTTGTGAGCAAAAAGCTGAATATTGATTCTGATCATAATCTATACCTCCGTAGTAACAGTTAAAAATTGAGAATAATCTTTAGAAAGTTCAGTTAAATGTAATCTGAGACCTTCTAAAACATCCGTAGCACTTTTTGACGGTGAGTCAATGGATACCGTTAAAAGCCCATCTTTTACAATCACTTTACAATCGATATTCATTATATCGGTCAAAGTGTTTGCAGTGCAAATAGCTGCGGAGGAAACTGCGGAGCAAACAATATCTTTTCCGTATTCTCCTGCATTTGCATGACCTTTTATAGTAAATGCATTAATTTTACCGTCATTGTAACGGAATAAAGCGTGAATCATTAAGCGTTAATAGCCGTGATTTCGACCTTTGTATAAAGCTGGCGGTGGCCGAGTTTACGCTTAGCGTTCTTCTTGGGCTTATAAGTCATAACAGTGATTTTCTTAGCTTTGCCTGTCTTGACAACATTTGCTGTAACAGTAGCACCTGCTACATAGGGAGCACCGACTTTGATGCCGTCTTCAGTTCCGACTGCAACAACCTTATCAAAGGTGTATTCGCTGTCGTTTTCAGCATCGAGCTTTTCAATGTAAATAACATCGCCGTTAGATACTTTGTACTGCTTTCCGCCGGTTTCGATAATTGCGTACATAATATTTCCTACCTTTACAAGTATTCGCTGTTGTAGGTGCAATGCTTAAAACCTACTCCAAGCGTTAGCCTTTCGATTATATTACAAAAATAGTAAAATGTCAAGTACTTTTTGCGAATTATTTTCCAAACAAAACGAAAAAAGTATTGACAAAAGCTCAAATACATGATAAAATACCAAGGCAGTAATGGTGAAAAGCACAATTACTAACTAAATGGAGAGATACCGAAGTGGTTATAACGGAACGGTCTTGAAAACCGTCGTACCTTAGGGTACCGTGGGTTCGAATCCCACTCTCTCCGCCATTTTACAATTAATTCGTATTTTTGGAGAAGTACCCAAGAGGCCGAAGGGGCTCCCCTGCTAAGGGAGTAGTATGGGAAACCGTAGCGAGGGTTCAAATCCCTCCTTCTCCGCCAACAAATATAACCGATAGTTTAGTTTATCGGTTATGTTTTTTTACTCATACTGTGAGGGATTTGAAGAACGAGCGGAACAGAGCAACAGTCCGGTGGACTGTTGTGACCGCGAGCGACCAAGCGACCGTCGAGGTCGTACGAGTCAAATCCCTCCTTCTCCGCCATATAAGCAACTGATAGTTGAGTTATATCGGTTGTTTATTTTTTGCAAATGTTATTTTGACTTTAAAGCTTTTCTTTATTCTACTAACGCCGGCGACACAAGGCGTTCTTGCTACTCTGTTTATTGTTAGGAGTTTTACGTTTATGGAACAACAATTAACAAATTTTTTGAACTAAAATCTTGTTAATGCCATTTTTTATGATATTTTACATATATTTTACAATATTTGCTTTACAATTTTAAGCTTTTGTGATATAATTATATTGTCGATATTTCTTGGAAGATATGTTTGGACAGGTAGACTGTTCTGATCTGAAACAGAAAACGACAGAAAAGCCTAATAATAATTTTTAGGAGGTAAGCTTATGAAAAGAATGGAAGGAAAGGTTGCTGTTATCACTGGTGCCGGAAACGGTATGGGTAAAGCAACTGCTGAATTGTTCTTAGAAGAAGGTGCAAAAGTAGTCGGTGTTGACATTGCAAAGGGAACGCTGGATTATCTTAATGAAAACGCAGACGGTCTTGCTGTTTATGCTGACATAACAACAAACTCCGGCATTGAAGACATTGCTGTCAAGGCTATGGAGAAGTTCGGTCGCATTGATGTTTTGTGTAATATAGCAGGTATCAATGATCTTTGCAGAACAATGGATGAAACAACGGAAGAGGTATGGGACAGGGTTATCAATTTGGACTTAAAAGCTCCCTTTATGCTTTCAAAGCGTATAGTTGCTGAGATGGTAAAAAATTCCGGCAATAAGAAAGGTGCGATTCTGAACATAGGTTCTTTGGCTGCCTATGCCGGTAATCATGGACCCAGCTATTCTGCGGCGAAGCACGGCTTGGTAGGTCTGACGATGTCTATGGCGGTCGGTCTTATTCAACAAGGTATAAGAACAAACTGTATCCATCCGGGTGGAGTAAAGACAGACATTGAAACCCATTCAGGTGGAAAATATAGCGAAAAAGGTATGCAGATGCTTATAGACATTACCGGAAAATGGCCGGCAAACATCGGTGGTTACGCAGATACTATCGATATTGCAAGGGCTGCCTTGTTCCTGTGCAGTGATGAATCAAATCACATTAACGGAGCGTTCCTGCCTGTTGATAATGGCATGTCTGTATCCGGCTAATGCGATATAATCTTTATATAAGCATAGCTATTTTTAGATAGAGCTGTCTCACTTATAACTTTAATTTAAGTGAGATTAGCTTTGTTTTATTGTTTCAGTGGATATCTTTTCTTTGATTCCATCTTTTGACTACAACATCACAAAAACTTGTATCCTTAAATTTGCTGAAACGACTGTCGAGATCGTGCGAGTTAAATCCTTCTTTCTCTGCTATATAAACAACCGATTGCATTTGTCATATCGGTTGTTTATTTTTTACCGAAAATTTATAAAAACTACTTGACAATAGGTCGGGAAGAATGTTATAATGAATAATAATTCCGGAGGATAATTTAATGGGTAAAACAGTAATTTTGGATCATCCGCTTATACAGCATAAACTGAGCATTCTTCGTAACAAGAACACCAGCTCTAATCAATTTCGTGCTTTAGTAAGCGAAATCGCAACACTTATGTGCTATGAAGCCACTCGTGATATACCGCTTAAGGAAGTTGAAGTTGAAACTCCGCTTGCTATTGCAAAGACGAAGGTTATTGCAGGCAAAAAACTTGCATTCGTCCCGATTCTTCGTGCCGGTTTAGGAATGGTTGACGGTGTTTTAGCTCTTTTACCTTCTGCTCGTGTCGGTCATATCGGACTTTATCGAGATCCGGAAACACATCAGCCTATGTCGTACTATTGTAAACTTCCTGCTGATACAAATGAGCGTGAAGTAGTCTTGCTTGATCCTATGCTTGCGACAGGTGGTTCAGCAATTGATGCTATTTCAAAGATTAAGCAACATAAAGCAAAATCAATTAAGTTTATGTGTATTATTGCAGCTCCGGAAGGCTTAAAGGCAGTCAGGGAAGTCCATCCGGATGTTGATATTTATTGTGGTGCGGTTGATGATTATCTTAATGAGCAAGCATATATTGTTCCCGGCTTGGGTGATGCCGGAGACCGTATTTTCGGCACAAAATAACCATTTCGTTGCGGAGCTTATGCTTCGCTTTTTTTATTTCTGAATAATTTTTGAATTTTTATGTTTTTGATTGACAATTAAGAACATTTTTGTTATTATATATCATAGTAATATGGGAGATTGTGTATAGCAAGATGTCATTTTTCCGTAAGAGAAAAAAAGAGCCTGAAATTATCCCGACCGGTCCGATTGAATATTTGATAGTCGGTTTGGGCAATCCAACAACAAAATATGAGAATACGCGACATAATACGGGACATTTATTTATTGATTATTACAGCGAGAACAATAATTTTTCTGTTAAGAAATTGAAGTTTAAGTCATTGTATGCCGATACTATGATTAGCGGAAAGCGGTGTATTGTATTGAAACCGCAGACATATATGAATTTAAGCGGTGAGGCAGTTCGTGATGCCGCAGAATTTTATAAGATACCGACAGAGAGAATAGTCGTAATATTTGACGATATAAATATTCCTGTCGGCAATATGAGAATTCGCAGAAAAGGCTCAGCCGGTGGTCATAACGGAATAAAGAATATCATATATCATCTCAATAGTGACAATTTCCCTCGCATAAAGATAGGTGTAGGCAAGCATAGTGAAGGGGAAGACCTTAAAGATTATGTCCTTGATGGTTTTTCAAAAGTTGAAGCTGAAGCTGTAAAGAAAGTATTTGAAGATGTTGGCAAGGCACTTGAACTGATTGTAAACGATAACATCGACGAAGCGATGAATAAGTACAGCAAGTAATATGACAAATTTCTCAAAACTCTTAAAGAATTCTCCCGAATATAAAAGTCTGCTTGGTTGTGTGTCTGCATCTCGTGGATCTGTAGGAGTGCTTGGGCTTTCAAATGCACCTAAAGCACATGTTATTTCTTCATTGGTTAATGATTCGAATAAAACTGCTTTAGTATTGGTTCCCGATGAGAGAATCGGGCATCAAATTGCCGCTGATATGACAATGTTCGGGGTCAGAGCTGAGGTATACCCATATCGTGACTATACTTTCAGATTTACCGATTCAAAAAGCAGAGAATTTGAACATACCAGAATTGGCGTGTTAAAATCATTTGTAGATAAGAACATTAAAGTTGTAGTAGCAACTGCACAAGCCGCAGCTCAGTTAACTATTCCTGAAGAGGAGCTTCTGAAAAAGTCCGTTGAATTAAAAGTAGGCAAAGAGGTTACTATTGAAAAAATTGTAGAAAGCCTTGTTGCCGCGGGATACAGTCGATATGAAGAAGTTGAAGGTGCCGGACAATTTGCTGTTCGCGGAGGAATAGTTGATTTTTATCCTCCCGATCATGACAATCCGGTAAGAGTTGAACTTTGGGGCGATGTCGTTGATGGTATGGCATATTTTGATGTGCTTACGCAAAGACGACTTGACATTCCGCTTGATGAAATTTTAATTACTCCATCAACTGAAATAGTCTTGCCCGATAAGAGCATTCTGATTGAAAAAATACAGGATATTTCTGACAATTTAAGTGGTAAGGGTGCAAAAAAGGCACGAGAAAAACTTAATGCTGATATTGAAAATTTAGAACATGGACTTAAACCTTCTTCCGTTGATAAATATTTAAGCCTTTGTTACGATACTCCTGAATGTTTGTTTGACTATTGCAAGGATTCATCTTTGTTTGTTGTCGAAAGTTCGGGAGTTAAAAATGCGGCAACTGCTGCCGAAAAGATATATATTGAAGAACTGAAAAGTCTTTATAATGACGGTGTTTTATGTTCCGGACTTGATAGGTTTACGCTTTCATTTTCTGAAGTATTGGCAAAATATGAAGAAATGCACGCTGTGTATATTGATAATTTTGCTCGTGGCTCTTTTGACACACCGGTAAAAGATTTAATTACATTCAATTCCCGCCCTCTTTCTTCATGGAACGGAAATTTATCGCAGCTTTTGGAAGATATTTATGTTCCGTTTGCAAGAAATTTCAAGATAATTGTATTTGCAGGAAGTGAAAAGACAGCTCCCAATTTAGCAAAAGACTTAATTGAGCAGGACGTTCCTTGCGAATTTTATTCCGTTCTGCCTGAAAAATTGCCTGATAAAACGGTTACTGTCCTTTCGGGCAGTATTTCAGCAGGTATTGAGTACCCGCTTGAAAAGGTTATTATTTTCTCTCTGTCTACCGGTTTAAGTGGTTCCAAATATAAGAAGGGCAGTGCCGCTCCTACTAAGAAAAAGGGGTTAACTTTTTCGTCTGTGGATGACCTTAATGTAGGAGATTATGTTGTTCACGAAAACTACGGAATAGGCATATTTGACGGTATTCATGAAATAGCTCGTGAAGGAGTTACGAAAGATTATATCAAAATTAAATATGCAGGTACGGATGTTTTATATGTTCCTGTAAACCAGCTTGATATTGTGTCTAAATATATCGGAGCAGGACTTGAAGAGAAAAACATAAAACTTAATCGCCTTGACAGTGTTGCTTGGGAGAGAACAAAACGTCGTGTTGCCGAAAAATCCAAGGAGATGGCAGCGGAGCTTATTAAATTATACTCCGAAAGAATTGCATCCGAAGGATTCGCCTTCTCTCAGGATACAGATTTGCAGGTTGATTTTGAGTCGAGATTTGAGTTTGTAGAAACGGAAGACCAGCTTCGTACCATCGCGGAAATCAAGCGGGATATGGAAAACGACAGACCGATGGACAGGCTTTTGTGTGGAGATGTAGGTTTCGGTAAAACTGAAGTTGCCCTTCGTGCCGCATTTAAGTGTGTGGCAGACGGAAAACAATGTGCGATGCTTGTTCCGACCACCATACTTGCTAATCAGCATTATCAAACGATATTAAAACGTTTTGAGGGTTTCCCGATTTCAGCTGAAATGATTAGTCGATTCAGAACGCCAAAAGAGCAGAAAGATATTATTTCTCGTGTAAAATCCGGCAGAATTGATATTTTAGTCGGCACGCATTCTATATTAAGTTCAAGAATTGAGTTTAAGGACTTAGGCTTATTGATAATTGACGAGGAACAACGTTTTGGTGTTGCTCAAAAAGAAAAAATCAAAGCACGTTTCCCAAATGTTGATGTTCTTACGCTTTCAGCCACTCCGATTCCGAGAACACTGAATATGGCATTAAGCGGTATTCGGGATATGAGTATCATAGAACAGTCTCCTCGTGACAGATTACCGATTCAATCTTTTGTGCTTGAATATGATCGTGATGTAGTTATTGAAGCGATAAGAAAAGAACTTCGACGCGGCGGTCAGGTATATTATCTTCACAATTTTGTTGAATCTATTGATGAGGTTGCGAGCAAATTGCAAGAAGACATTCCCGAATCTCATGTCGGAGTTGTTCACGGACAAATGAGTGAACAGCAAACAAATGACGTTTGGCGTAGGCTCACTGATGGGGAAATTGATGTATTGGTCTGTACAACAATTATTGAAATTGGTGTCGATGTTCCAAACTGTAATACTCTAATCGTCAATAATGCTGATAAATTAGGACTTGCTCAGCTTCACCAGATTCGTGGTCGGGTTGGCAGAAGTACAAGAAGAGCAACCGCGTTATTTACATACCCCGCCTATAAAATTCCCAGCGAAACGGCATCAAGACGACTTAACGCCATTCGTGAATATACGGAATTTGGTTCGGGTTTTAAGATAGCTATGCGTGACCTTGAGATTCGTGGAGCCGGCTCGCTTCTGGGTGGTTATCAACATGGCTCAATGGAGGCAGTCGGATATGAGCTTTATATGAAGATACTCACCGAAGCTATTGAAGATATGCAAAATAATGGTGAGAAAAAAGCTGACGACACCGCACAGAAGGATTGTCTTATAGATATCAAAATTGATGCTTACATACCTGATGATTATATAAAAAATATAAGTCTCCGTCTTTCTATGTATCGAAAGATCGCAGCTATTCGCACAGAAGAAGATGCCTCGGATCTTGTTGATGAGCTCATTGACAGATTTGGTGCTGACATTCCAAAGTCAGTTTTAGGTCTGATGGATGTATCAGTTCTTCGCAATAAAGCTGCAAAAAAAGGCTTTTATGAAGTAAAAGGCACTGATAAGCTTCGTATGTATTTTACTGCATTTGATCAGAATTTTGTCGAAAATTTAGCAAGACGACTTCCTCGCAGAGTTCGTGTTAAAGCGGGAGAAAAACCGCATATTGAAATAAGTTTGGTTCCCGGTGAAACTATGCTTGAAACATTGGAAAAATGTTTAGAAACGGAGTAGAAATATGAAAAAAAGTATCCGGAAAATTATTGCGTTGTTGCTTTCGTGTATGCTTGTATTTTCAAGTGTTACGTTAAGTGCTTCGGCAGCCGACTGGCTTGATATTATCGGAGGTCTTTTCGGCGGAAATACATCAGCAGGAAACATTGACTTTATTCGTCTTTTCTTGCAGGCTATTAATAAGATTACAACTGAAGAAGACGATAAACCTGCATATATAGACCGTTCACGAGGTTCTAAAGAAATTACCGCACAAAAACTTGCCGAATATCAGGAATATGTAAAAGATTTCAACAAAAATGTCAATCTTATTAAAAAGAAATGTCCTGCATTTGACAGAATTGAAATGGCGGGGCTTCCTGTTGAGGCTTCGGTAGGGGCACAGATAGGAGACAAAACTGATTTAATTGGCTCTCTTATTTCTATCGGAACAGGATTGCTTTTCGGCAGTGATAATGTCATAAATATCAGCAACGCAATAACAGCTATGGGTATTGATACTCTCTTTTCTGAAAAACGAGAAAGCGAAATTGAACTGGGTCAGGTATGTGATAATCTTATTTCTGTTAAAGGTACGAATTTTGTATCAAATCTTACAGCGGATGATTTTTGTGATATTGACTATACCGCATCACGCTATGGCGGATATGTTATGAAAGGTTATTTGTGGGATCAGATAAATCCCGATGCTGCATCGGCACAAGGCAGGGTATTTGATCTTCTTGATGATGTAAAATTCTTCTCAATGTTGAAGTCTTATACGGGGAATATGGATTTATCGTTCCTTCAATTTAAGTATGTTGATTGCTATGTGGAGCTTAAAGTAAATAAGATGGGCGATGTTCAATCCTATACCACTCACTATAAATGTGTTCTCCATGTTGATGAAAGTGCTGATACAGCCAATATAGGTCAATATTTAGGCTTTAGCGATACAGTTCTTTATGAAAGCGAAATAATTTACAAGAACTTTAAGTGGAAAAACTGGCTTATCGGGGACGTAAACGGAGATTTAGACATTAGTGTTATTGATGCAAGATATTGCCTTCGTGCAGCATTAGGTCTTGAAATTGTACCTGAAGGAAGTGCTAAATACAGATTCTGTGATGCAAATCAAGATGGTAAACTGACAGTCGTTGATGCAAGAAAAATTCTTCGTACTGCGTTGGGTCTTGACACCATAGTCCAACCGCTTGATAACGTTTAGTATACCATGTCTTATTAAAATAACCGAGAGAGCAAAATGCCTCTCGGTTTTCTTGTTTCGTAATTAGTCTAAGTCAAGATTTAAGATTAAATTGTGAGATTCACAGACTTCGTAAAAATCAAATCCCATCTCCAGCCAATCAAAATATTCATCATCATCCCGATGATCTTTTATTTCATAGTTTTCATTAAGATAAGTAGCAAGCCAATATGTAAATTTTGCACTGCCTTTCATATTCAGGTGACGCTCGTCTGCAAAATCTTTTTCCGGATTAATACCGGTTTCATCCAAATAACCGTCTGCGAAGAGATTAAGCACGGTGAAACCTTTATTGGTTACATAGTCATACAGCCATTTGTTTTGCTGCATTTCTGTTTTATCAATTTTACCGCCACTACCCTTGATGCCTGTCTTCGGAAGCATGGTAAACAATAATTCCAACTCTTGTGTTTTTGCATAATCCAATAACTCATCGAGTATTTCAAGGGCGTTATCTGAAATCGGAGAGGGAGAATAATCATTCAACGCAGGAACGGATGCAAATTTTTTTGCTCCCCAATATAAGTCTTTGTAATTCCCCATAAAATTTATTTCGGTATTTGAATCATAAGATTTTCCGCCTAATACGGCATTTGAATAGTTATTATGCTCATACAGTGCGGGGAACAGGTATGAAAACACATCAACTGATTGTATTTTGGGTGCGTTTTCGTAGTAGGGAAGAATATCTTTAAGAATTTTATATCTAATATTAAACGGTAATCCTTCTATAGTATATCGGACATGTAATTGATTTATGATGTCAGGATCACGTTGTGCGAATGATAAGTCTACAACTATAAGTTTAGGTGATTGTTTTTCAACTAAGAAATGCTCAAGAATAGGCTTAATAAGCGAAACCGGCATTTGGTCAACAAAAAGATTAAAACTCGTGTTGCCGTTCAGCAGATAGAGATAAGACGGCAGAATGGCACGATATATGCTGGTACTGAAGAAGATAATATCAACGGTGTCTTCAGGCATATCATAGATATTTCTGTATTTGGAATTTGATTCCGCATAACGCTCTGTGAAAGAGTAGTTTTCGCTGTACCAAGTGAAAAGTCCAAACACTAAAGACAAAACAAGTGAGAAACTGATTGCTTTAATAGCTTTTTTCATAAGTACCTCCTAATATCTTTGATAGATAGGATCGATGATTCCCGTGCCGGTATTATATTTCCCATAGATAAATACGAATATAATAAAGAGAATAATCAATGCCCAACGTGGAATAAGAGGGACTTTTTTATTGAGTGTATCGCGAATTGATATACCGTGTTCTTGCAGGATGCTGACAACCAATATTACAACGGCACCAACCATAACGATATTAAATCCGACTTGCCCAATGCTTCCAAGTTCAAACAGCGTGCGATTTTTGATATAGCTCAACGTTCTTTCCAAATCAAATATGGATGTAAACATATACCAAGCATCAACAACAGAGGCTGAATGTGCGAGCAATTTGCTTCCGAGCAGTATGGTGAACGTACGAACAATCTCAAAGAATTGCCAGTTGGGTGATTCTTTGTTTATTTTTAACTTTGTAGTAATCTTATCATTAAGTGGTTGCAGGAGCATACCGCCTACAATAATTGTTGCGTTGTAAAATCCGTATAACACATAATTTAATGATGCACCATGCCAGATTCCGATGCTTAGGAATACAGCATAAGTGGTGATAAAATTTGGAATGATTTTGCCGTATGTGTTGCCAAATTTTTTGCGAGAAAATCTGCTGAATTTTGAGTATGGGCGGGAGAACATAACGGAAAAGAATACATAATCACGCATCCAGTTCCCGAGAGTAATATGCCATCTTCTCCAATATTCAGCCACACTTCTTGCGAAATAGGGACGCTCAAAGTTAAGCGGAAGTTCAATTCCGAATAAAGCAGCAACACCGCGAGTAATATCAATGCAACCTGAGAAATCGGAATAAATCTGAAGGCTGTACATTAAGAGACCTAAAATCGGAATAATACCGTCATAGTTTGCATAATCATTGAATATTTCTGCAACAAAAGGATGAAGCCTGTCGGCAACGACCAGCTTTTTGAAGAAACCCCAAAGAATTAACTCCAAACCCTTGACAAAATTATCATAATCAAACTTATGCGGTTGGTTGTATTGAACACCGACATCGTCAAATCTCGATATCGGACCTTGAATAATTGAGGGGAAGAAAGATACAAAAAGAGCGAATTTGCCGATATGTCGAGTTGCCCGATATTTATTGCGGTAAACATCTATAGCATAGCCAATTGTGGTGAAAGTATAAAAAGAAATTCCCAAAGGAACAAGAATTTTAAACATTCTTTCGCTGTCATCGGGATAAAGCATATCACGGATAGAAGTTGAGTTAATTATTGCAGGAACATATTTAACAGTCGCCAATATGCCTAAATTAATTAAGATCAGTATGACAAGCCAAGTTTTTTTCTTGTTGTTAAATTTTTTCTTTGCCGCTTTAAGTTCATCTTTGCTTAAAGCTTCTTTGTTATCAGCAATGAAGGTAGCACATTTGTCCGAAATTTTGTCCATTCTTAATGCGAACAAATAGGTAATTATTGTTGTAAAAAGAATGAAAATTACACCAGGTATGGTGTTTGAAAGATAAAAAATATAACTGGCAATAAGCAGTATTACCCATTGAAATCGTTTGGGAACGATGTAATAAATTAGAACAGTTGCCGCAACAAACAGTAAAAATGTAACGGTCGGAAAGCTCATATTTCGTCCTCTAATCTTTGAATAAGAGCAACGATAGCATCGGCACTGTTAAAGTTTTCAGGGATCATATCGTTAACAGTGATGTCAACATCAAACTCATCGGTAAGGTCGCCGATAAGGGATACAACATCAAAGGAGTCAATAATATTGCCGTCAATTAATTGGTCTTCCGTTTCAAAATCAATGTCGCTGCGAATACCCTTGAGAATTTCAATTACTTTTTCTTTCATAATTTGCCTCATTTGGTTTGTGATTTGAGAATAATTATATATTATATTCCATGAAAAGTCAAGTAGTAACTGACATTGTTTTTATTGTTCTTTTCTCCAGTTTTTTAATTGACATTATGAAATTATTATGTTATAATGCTTTGGGGTGTAATTTATGGTATTATTGCTTGTTGACGGGAACTCAATTATGAACCGTGCGTTCTACGGAATTCGCACACTTACAACAAAAACGGGGCTTAACACCAATGCAGTCTACGGCTTTATGAATATTCTAATACGGAATATTGAAGACTATAAGCCCGACGCAGTTGCTGTTGCTTTTGACATGAATGCACCGACTTTCAGACATGATATGTTTGAAGGTTATAAAGCGGGTCGTCACGCAACCCCTCCCGAACTTTTGGAGCAGTTCCCGTATATCAAGGATATTTTGCATGCATTCGGTATAAAAACGGTTGAGATTGAAGGCTACGAGGCGGACGATGTTATAGGTACACTTGCTAACGCCAATGCCGACAAGAGTTTTATTGTTTCGGGAGACCGCGATACCTTGCAACTTATCAGCGATAAAGCAACTGTTTTATTGCAGACTACAAGAGACAGAAAGCCGACAACTTTAGTATATGATGAGGCTGCATTGTTTGAAGAATACGGCTTGACTCCCAACGAAATGATTGAACTTAAAGCATTGATGGGTGATTCATCCGATAAAATTCCCGGAGTAAAGGGTGTCGGAGAAAAGACAGCACTTGAGCTGATTAAAACCTATCATTCGGTTGATACTGTTTATGAATCACTTGACGATATTAAACCCACAATAGCAAAAAAACTGGAAGCGGATAAAGAGAACGCTTATCTTTCAAAAACTCTCGGCACAATCTTCAATGATGTTCCGATTTCCGTTGATATTGCAGAATATAAAATCAAAGCACCCGATAAGCCCAAATTGCAGGAACTCTTATCTAAATTTGAATTAAATCAACTTTTGTCAAAGTTTAATATTGAAAAAATTGAGATTAAATCGGCAGATGTTAAAGAAAAAGATTTTGAACTGAAAATTTGCGATTTTGAAGAATTTGTCGATATTGCCGAAAAACAAAATCCACTCTATTTGTATGCCGAATATTCCGATAAAAATATTGTGACGGCATATACTCTTATAGATGATTTTGTCTATAAGCTTGAGAATGATTCTTTTTTGTCCGAAAATTCGATATTGGATGTTTTGAAAAATGCGGAGAATATTATCACAGACGATTCAAAGGCTCTTTATGCCTATTCTCATGCTTATGACATTGACATAAAAGCGAAAATATTTGACATAAAACTTGCTGCTTATTTGATAAGTCCGGATAAGAAATCTTATGACCTTGAGATATTGGCGGATGAATATTCAATAAATTATCATAATTGCGATGATTGTGAAGCATTAAAAGTTACTTATTTACCTATATTGTTTGAAAAACTGACGGAAATTCTCAAAGAAAGAGAGCAGGAAAAACTTTTATATGAGATAGAAATTCCTCTTGCAAAAGTATTAAGCAGTATGGAACATATAGGTTTTTCCGTAGATGAGCAGGGAATAGTTGATTTTCAATCACAGATTGAAGAAGAAATTGATATTCACGTTAAAAAGATATATGAACAGGCGGGCAGAGAATTCAACATCAACAGCCCGAAACAGCTCGGTCAGGTGTTGTTTGAGGAACTCGGCTTGCCTGCAAAGAAAAAAACGAAGACCGGATATTCGACAAATGCAGATGTTCTGGAAGATTTGGCAGTGATGTATCCGATAGTTGCGGACATCTTGGAATATCGTACATTGGCAAAACTCAAGTCAACTTATTGTGAAGGCTTATTGAGTAAAATTGGGAAAAACGGTCGTATTTATTCCACCTTTAATCAGACCGAAACCCGTACCGGTCGTATTTCCTCAAGCGAACCGAATTTACAGAACATACCCGTTCGTACAAAATTGGGTGCTCAGATGCGAAAGTTCTTTACTGCGTCAGATGGCTGTGTTTTAGTTGATGCCGACTATTCGCAAATTGAACTTCGTGTGCTTGCGTCAATTGCAAACGATGAAAAAATGATAAACGCCTTCAAAGAAGGTGTTGATATTCATAAAGTTACCGCTTCCCAGGTTTTTGATATGCCGTTTGACTTCGTTACAAATGAAATGCGTTCAAGAGCAAAGGCGATAAATTTCGGTATTGTCTACGGTATGGGAGCATTTACTTTATCGAAAGACATAAAAGTATCGGTAAAAGAAGCAGGAAGATATATCAATAGTTATCTTTCTCACTATTCCGGTATAAAAAACTATCTCGATAATTGTGTTGAAAATGCAAAAGAAAAGGGTTATGTGACAACATTGTTTAATCGTCGCAGATATTTGCCGGAACTTAATGACTCAAATGCAATGCAGCGAAAATTCGGCGAACGAGTTGCAAAAAATATGCCGATTCAAGGCACGGCGGCGGACATTATCAAAATCGCAATGATAAATGTCTATAATCGTCTGAAAGCGGAAAATCTTGAAGCCCGTCTTATATTGCAAGTCCATGATGAACTTATAGTTGAATCTCCCGAAAATGAGGTTGAACAGGTGAAAGATATTCTCCGTCAGGAGATGGAAAACGCAGCAAAACTTAAAGTTAATCTTGTTGTTGATGTAAATATCGGCAAAACTTGGTATGAGTCAAAAGGATAATAAAATTTATTGAAATAAATCATTTTTAATAGCAAAGGAGCGTTATATGTCAACAATAAAAATTCCTAAACATCTCAACCGTTTTGTAACATTCTGCAAAGACGGTGATGAGATTCCGAATGAGTTAAGCAGTTTTGTTCCTCAAAAGCCGGATTTGAAGGGTTTTCCCTATCCGCTTCCGTCTGCGAAATCTGAATACACCTGTTTTGCAAATCAAGGTGATATTGTCTGGTACGGAGCAACAACGGGCCTTACACGTTATGACAAGAATGCAAAAAGAGATGCCGACAGAATTATGTATTTCTCTGCCGACAGATATTTATATGACAACAATGTTCTGGCAATATTTGTCGACGGCGATAAGGTCTGGGTAAAGACCGAAACCGGTGTTGTTTGCATAGAAATGATACCTATGACGGCTGAAGAAAAGGCTCATTATATGACAGAGGAAACAGTAAAATATGTTACCCGTCATGGTATGATTTCCCATAAGTATTTAAGGGAAGCAAGAAATCTCGACTCAAAACTTCCTTACGGCGAATGCGACAATGACGGCGGATTTACCGCGGGTCATGCAATTGGCGAAATCTATAAATATGCCTATTACAGAAGTGAATACGGAGACAATGATCCGCGTACCGTTAAAGCAAAAAAACTTGCAACGGATTCTGTTGAAGTAGCCCTTCTTTGTATGAATATTACCGGTCGCGGAAACGGTTTTGCGGCTCGTACTTTCTTAACCCGTGATGAACCGGTGCCGGATGGTTATTTCTTCAAAAAGCAGGGGGATAAGGCTTATTGTATCGCCTCTCCCGCAACATTAAGGCGTGGAATTGCCGGTATGGTTATTGACGCATCCACCCCCGTTCCCGACAGACTTGCCCGTCATTATCGTGATGAAGGATATTGCGACGATGATATAATTTACAAGGGCGACACCAGCAGCGACGAGATTACCTTGCATTACATGATGATGTTAAATGCTTATGATTTTCTTGTCGATGATGACGACGAACTTCGTCAGATAATCGTTGATACAACTCAAAAACTGACTGAGCATATCGTTGATAATGAATATCGTCTTATTGAATGTGATGGCAAAGCAACCCTTTGGGCAAAATGGCACGAAGAATATTTCACAACTCCCGACGGTTGGGCTGATGCCTGTCTTAATTCCGCTGAACTTCTGATGTATCTGAAGGTTGCCGAACACATTACCGGTGATGAGCGTTGGATCAAAGAATATGATTATTTGATCAATGAACGTCATTACGATGACTATATGCTTCTTCATAAAGACCGTTTTTACCATGCATCCTATGTTTTGGGCTGTGATCCTTGCGAAGAAATGATGTATGGTGACAATATGCTTGCCATTATGTCATATTGGGGACTTCTGCGTCTTGAAAAAGATGAGGCACGTCGAGAGAAATTTATAAAAGGACTTCGCACTTGGGATCATACCTTGCTACGTGAAACAACTCCCGGATATTTGTTCCCGTTAAAGAGTGTATATGAAGATATGCCAATTGACAAGGAGGCAACGATTGATTGGTTTATCCGCTTTAATCCCTCCCGTCTTGCAAGCGGTGTTACATATGACAGAGCTGATGTTCCCATACAGCCCATGCTCAACGGCTACAAACTGACCGGTTGGCTATTAAATCAAGAAGAAAGATTTATTGCAAAATATGACCGAGATCCCCTCCGCTTTACAAAAGGTGAGAGTGATACAAGAAAAGTTGAGGGAAGTTATGTCTATACAATGGGTTATTGGATAGGCAAATTTTACGGTATAATTGATGACGAGGAGTAAGAATATGAACAAGATACATTTAATCGGAAATGCTCATTTGGATCCCGTCTGGCTATGGCGTTGGCAAGACGGTTGCAATGAAGTAATGCAGACATTCCGTTCGGCACTTGACAGACTTAAAGAATATGACTTTTTCGTGTTTACTTGCTCTTCCGCCCGTTATTATAAATGGGTAGAAGAAAATGATCCCGTCATGTTTGCCGAGATTCAGGATGCTGTTAAACAAGGTCGTTGGATTATTGTAAACGGCTGGTGGGTGCAGCCCGATTGCAATATCCCGTCGGGTGAAAGTTTTGCTCGTCAAGCACTCTATAGTCAGACATATTACTACGAAAAATTCGGTAAAATTTGCAAAACCGCATATAATGTCGATTCTTTCGGTCATAACGGAAATTTGCCGCAACTTATCCGCAAAAGCGGTATGACAAATTATGTTATGATGCGTCCTTCCGTTCATGAAAACAGCGAAATGCCGAAAGATGTTTTCTGGTGGGACGGTATTGACGGTACACGTATTCTTACATACCGTATTCTTAACTGTAATTATGCGGTCAACGGCAAAGAAAATCTTGATAAAACAATTAAATTTTATGATGAGTATGTAGAAAATCTTAATCACGACATGATGCTTTTCTATGGTGTCGGCAACCACGGCGGCGGCCCTACTCGTGCTGATATTGAATACTTGAATTCCATTCTTCATCGTGAGGGTAAACCGGAACTTGAGTTTTCCAATCCTGAAAAATTCTTTAGCGAAGTACTGCTTGACGGTGCGGATTTGCCTGTATGGAGCGATGATTTGCAACATCACGCATCCGGCTGTTATTCTGCCACTTCAATGATAAAACAGCAAAACAGACGAGTTGAAAACTTGCTTTACGGTGCGGAAGTCTTTGATACCATAGCATCAAAATTCTACGGCTCGGACACAGAGAAAGAACAACTGAAAGAGGCTTGGGAGAAAGTCAGTTTTAACCAGTTCCATGATATTATGTGCGGTTGTTCCATCATGGAAGCATATGAGGATGCTCGCGATAGTTTCGGTTACGCATCAACCGTTGCACAAAATGTTATGAATAAGGCAACTATTAAGATTGCTCGAAATATTGACACTTGGGTTGACGGGGTTAGTGAGCCTTATTCTGAAGTGCGTCACAACAGCGGTCATCCCGAATTTGCAAAACCTGTTGTAGTATTTAACCCCCTTTCTTATGATGTTTCCGTGCCTGTTCGCGTCTATCAGAAATCTCGTAATGTCAAGGACAGTGAGGGTAATTTCATATTGCATCAAAATATCCGCTCATCTCGTTCAAATGATTCTCATCAGGATACACTTTTCATTGCCGATATTCCTGCATTTGGCTATAACACATATTGGGTTGACGGGCCGGATGAGACTGCAAAAGAGTTCATAAGCGAGATTAAAACTGAAAATCTGACGATTGAAAACAGTTTCATTAAAGCAAGTTTTGATAAGAATTCCGGCGGTATAACCGAACTTATCGATAAAATAAGCGGTCATGAATATTGTAAGGGAAAAATTCTTGCCGTGCCGACCATTATCGACGACCACGAGACAGATACTTGGGCTCACAATGTTTTCACTTTCCATAACATAAAAGACACCATGAATTGTGAGAGCGTGGAACTTGTTGAACAAGGACCGGTACGTGCTGTTATTCGTTGCAAGTTTGCCTATAATAAATCTACACTTGTGATTGATTATATTCTTGCAAGCGGTCAGAAAACTTTACGTGCAAAATGTAAGGCAATCTGGCATGAAGATTTTACAATTCTCAAGATGCCGTTTGATATCGGTGGCAGTGATGCTATAAATACTTATGCAATTCCCGCCGGTTTTATTAAACGCCCAACAAACGGGGAGGAAGAACCGGCAGGCAGATACGGTGATATTACTGCAACTGTTGACGGAAAACGTGTCGGTCTTGCGATAGTCAATGATGCCAAATACAGTTATGACTGTATTGATACCGAACTTCGTCTGACTTGTTTGAGAAACGTAATTTTTGCCGATCATTATTCCGACAGACCTCCCGCAAATTTTAATTTTACCGACGAAGGATTACAGCGGTTTGAATTTGGCATTTATCTTCACGAAGGTGAATGTGAAAATAGCGATGTCGAATATGAATCTCAGATATTCAATATTCGTCCGACCGTGGTTTTGGAGAGTTTCCATAAGGGAAATCTGCCGCAAAAACAGGGAGTTATCAATATAGACAAAGACAATGTTTGTGTTACTGCATTAAAATATGCGGAAGATAACAGCGGTGATCTCATTCTTCGTATGTATGAAACAAAAGGAAAGAATATCACACGTGTAGCGGTTGTGTCGGATATTTTTGATTTCGGTTTCTATACCGATATCCACGCACATGAATATAAAACTTTCCGAATCGGCAAGGACAGCAGAGTCCTTGACACCAACTTCTTGGAAGGTTTAACCTGAATATGAAAATATGAAGACAGTCAGAGAATTAACAGAGGAATACGCAGATATTTTGCATCAAAAAGAATGTGAAATTTTCGGTGCGGACGCGTGGTCAAAATCTGCATTCTTGTCTTCATTTGAATCCGAATACTGCAAAATCTTCGGAATATTTGCAGATGATGTTTTATCGGGCTACGGCGTGATTTATGATGTTGCGGGGGAGATTGAGATAGTAAACATAGCGATTTTCCCCGAATATCGTCGCAAGGGGCTCGGAGAAGAACTGCTGAAGTTTATATTGAAAATCCCCGCCGATAAATATGTGTTGCAGGTTCGGGTGTCAAATATTCCCGCAAAAAATTTGTATGAAAAGCATGGATTTGAAAATGTAACGCGAATTAGAGATTTTTATGAAAATCCGACTGAAGATGCGTTTTTGTTGATAAGGTGTTAAAATGAAAAAATTACCGTTTGTATTTGCCGGTGCCGTCTTGGCAGGTTTGGGTATTTATTTCTTAGGTCCTCCTTGGAAGAATGATATTTGTATGATAGGGCACAGGGGCTATTCGGGTGTTCATCAGGATAATACAGCCCTGGCTTTTGCGGCGGCAGCCGAACATGGTTTCGGCGGTTGCGAAACGGATGTGCGGATTACAAAAGATGGTCAGTTTGTCTGTAATCACAATGCTGAAGTTAAATTTCATGACGGCACGGAACTTTTGGTTGCCGAACATAGTCTTGAAGAACTCAAGGCAAAGCCCTTGTTCAATGAACATAACAACGGGGAAGTGCCGTATATTTGCACGTTTGCAGAGTATCTTGAAATTATGCGGGACAACAACATGATATGTTTTGTGGAATTAAAAGGTGAATTTCCGAAAGACAAAATCAAGGAAATGTTCGAACTTGCCGATGAGATTTATGATTTGTCCATGGTTGAGTTGCAATCATTTGAAATTGAAAATCTTAAAATGGCTCGTGAACTTTTTCCTCAACTTCGTGTAATGTTGACTTGGGGACAGGACAGAGGACCTTACACCGAGGCACTAAACTTAGGTTTTAATATTGATGCAAATATAAATGCTTCAAAACGCTCGATAGTCAAAGATTTTCACAGAAGAGGACAGACAGTTGGATTCTGGACTTGTAACGATATTTTCAGATTAAGAAAAGCACAGTGGCGTAAGCCCGATTACATAGAAAGCGACTTTTTCGGTCAAAAAAAGAGGTAAGAAAATGGAAAAGAAAAAAATTCAACTTCGTCCGATAGTGGTATCAAGCATTATGGGAGCACTTGGTGCGGTTTTTATGTTCATTGAGTTTTCCGTACCTATTATGCCGGAATTTATCAAATTCGATATTTCCGAACTTCCGGCATTGTTGACAAGTTTTGCCTGCGGTCCTTGGTACGGGGTGTTGGTATGTCTTATCAAGAATCTGTTGCACTTGTTTGTTACCAAAACAGCGGGAATAGGTGAGTTGTCCAACTTTTTATTAGGCGCTGTTTTCGCATTATTGGCAGGTTATATTTACAAAGCTAAAAAGACAAGAAAAGTTGCTTTAATTGCATCATTGGTTGCATCTTTCGGTAGTGCGGTTTTCGGGCTGTTTACAAATTATTTTCTTATATATCCCATGTTTATGCAGGTTTTGGGTATGCCCGAGGAAGTATTGATGGGTATGTACCAGAAAATCATGCCCTCTGTTGAATCTTTATTGGCGGCAATCAGCATATTCAATGTTCCGTTTACATTTGTAAAAGGTTTAATAGTTTCAATTATTTGTTTTATCATATATAAACGCTTATCTCCGATCCTCAAAGGCAAGAAAATATGAGGAAATCCCTTTTGGTCAGCGACTATGACGGAACTCTTTATAACGACGAGGGTGTTGTTGAACGTCGGGTAATCGAAAAGATAAAAGAATATAATGACTTGGGCGGATTTTTTGCCGTTTGCACGGGCAGAGCATACCAAGGTTTTCATGCTTTTGATTCGGAATATATAAATGCACCGGTTCTTTTGGGGAACGGTGCAATGGCATTTGATTATCAAAAAAACGAGGTTGTGTTTTTAGACGGTCTGGGTGAAGAATGTTTTGATTTTATTCGCTTTATTCGCGATAATTACCCGAAAGTTTCAATTGAAATTTATGCTTTCCAAGAATCATATTGCATAAACCTCAATGAAAGCACCCGCAATCATTTTCGCATTCTTTCCGCTCCGCTTGAGGAAATAAATGATCCGAGTGAGACAAAACTTCCGATAGTGAAAATTATGCTCGGTTGTGAATTCGGCGAAAGTCCGGAAATTCAGGAAATTATAAAAACAAGATTTCCCGAGATTGATTATTTGTCGACGACAGGCAGATGGATCGAAGTGTTAAAAAAAGGTGTCAATAAGGGTAGCGGAATGCTTAAACTTGCCGAGATTTTAGGAATAAACGAAAGCGACACATATTCAATCGGCGACGGTTATAATGATGTTGATATGCTCAAAGCCGCAGCATTTTCATTTGTTCCTGCAAACGGTGGAGAAGAGGCAAAGTCCGCGGCTGATATGGAAGTCCCGTCAAATGATGACGGTGCAGTAATGCACGCTGTGCAACATATTATTGATAAGCAAAAGGATATTAATGCATAATTTAAGTTATTATAAATAAAACCACTCTTTGATGAGTGGCTTTGTTTTTATAAATTGTCGTAGTCGATTTCCAAATCTTTGAAAAAGTATTTTTTGTCATGTTCGCCGACTTCTCTCATAACTTTGCAGGGGTTTCCGACGGCAACTACATTTGAAGGGATGTCTTTTGTTACAACACTGCCTGCACCGATAACTGTATTATCCCCGATTGTAACGCCCGGCATAATTAAGGCACCGGCACCAATCCAGCAATTTTTACCGATGGTTACGGGCATATTATATTGATAAGTTTTATAGCGAAGTTCGGCATCTATCGGATGACCTGCGGTTGCAACAACAACATTTGGAGCAAACATTGTATTATCCCCGACATAAATATGTGTATCGTCAACCAAGGTTAAATTGAAGTTTGCATAAATATTTTTCCCGAAATGCACATGATGACAGCCGTGATTTGAGTGAAGAGGCGGTTCAATATAGCAGTTTTCGCCGATTTCCGCAAACATCTCCTTCATCATTTCTTGTCGTTTTTCCTGTTCAATCGGGCGAGTTTGGTTAAATTCATAGAGTTTATCCAAACGAAGAAGTTGCTCTTTCATAATCTCCTCATCACCGGGAAGATAGAGCGTTTTTGCATGCATTTTTTCTTTTTCTGTCATATTCCACCTATTCCAAAATACAATTATTGTTATCAATACCCGTTGTATTGTAAAGTGAGTTTAATATTAAATTCGGTAAATCAACGGGATTTTCGGGTTTTGAGAGTTTTTTATTCAGTTTTTTCATAACAAAACCAAGTCGCTTGAATATCTTGACAACAGTTTTGTAAACGGCTGTATCCGGATTATAGTCCTGTGTGCCGGCAAATACTTGCATAACCAAGTTGCAAGCGAAATCCATTATTTTAATTTTTTTGATACTCTTATCGGGAATTATCCAAAGAAGACGACAAAGAGTGCCGACATTAAGCGAATTTAACTTTTTATATAAGAATTTATTGATAAATTTAGCATCATCACCTTCCGCTTTGAGCATTTTCTTTAAGCGATTGGGAATCATCTGATTAAACTGGGCTTTCATATATTCATCACTAAATGCGTTAATTCTGAAAGATTCGATATGGCAAGCACCGTCATTAAAAGTAACTTTTCTGTATTTTGCAGGGAAACCCACCAAAGCGGAGGTTTGGATATCATACATCATGTTTCCTGTATCACTTATAAACGGCTTTACGCTTTGTCCGTGCATGTGTCCCGTGAATATATATTTAACACCGTTGTCCGCCAAAAAAGCGGCAACTTTTTTATATTCTTTAATCTTTGCATCGCCGATAAGTTCAAAAATCGGAGCCTGTGGAATAATCGGATAGTGATTCATTGCAATGACTTTACATCCATCAGTTTTTGCTTTGTCAATTTGCTCTTTTAACCAAGTATAAAGACGCTCATCAATATATCCTTTTTTTTCTGCGGTACCGTCGGAATTTATTGCAAGAAGTCGTAATTTGGGGGCGATTTCGGCGACATATGAAAGACTGATTTCATCAACTGCAATGGCTTGATTATAACCGAATTCTGCATAAAGTTCGGGCAATTCTTCACGTTTTGTACCTTTGATTGTCGGTTTCTCAGCCCCTTGATAACAATGAGGAGTATCATTAAAATCGTGTCGGGCAGTCAAAACATAGATTTCTTTACCCGCTTCTTTAAGTTTTCGTAGGTCTTTTATTAAACTGACATGGCTTTCATATTCTCCGTCTTTCGATAAGTCTCCCGGCATAATTACGATATTTGTTTCTTTATCTTTTGCAATTTCTTCAAATACAGCACGACATATCTCTTGATTTTCTTTAAGACACATCTGTTCGGTCTGCATATAATACTCATAAGCTTCACCCGAACACCCCAAAGATGTTTCAAAATAATGGGTATCGGTAAGCACATAAAAACTTGTATTCATAAGTCCTCCGAATTTATATTACTGATGTATATGATAATAAAGAAATAAAGAAATGTCAAGACTTATTATTGACAATACTGAAAGTATGAGGTATAATCATTATAGAAATTTATGCTTAATGGAGAGATATATGGCTTATTATATTGGTGTTGACGGAGGCGGAACAAAAAGTATAATCGCCCTGTTTGATGAAAACAAAACAATGATAGACTATGTCAGGACTACCGGCAGCAATCATGAAACTCTTTCTGGTACATTTGAAGAGGCAGTAAGTGTCATAATGACTGCTATTGATGAAGTGCTTGAAAAGAACAACCTTAAATATGATGATATTACAGAATATCTTATGGGGCTTGCAGGTGTAGACCATCCGTTCCAGCATGATATTCTTTTTGACTTGTTTACAAAGGCTGGACTTAAAAATCTACGTATTTATAACGATGGTTTTATTATAACAAAAGCAGGTCTTAAAAACGGTACAGGCATCGGTTACAATTGTGGTACGGGTACTTGTTGCAACTCGTTTGATGATGACGGAAACATGCTTCAGATTGGCGGATTTGCCGAACTTTCCGGTGATATGGGCAACGGTCATTGGCTTGCTATGATGACATATCGTGCAATTTATGACGATGTTTGTCTTGCGACAAACAAGACAAGCATGACTACCGCATTATTTGAAAAAATCGGGATGACACCATCTCGTGAAACAGTATTAAGTCTCATTGAATACTTGGGTGATGATGAAGAAAAGGGTGAAGAGCTGATTCGTATGCTTATTGATGTTTTCTTTGACGCTCTTAATTCCGGAGACAGAGCTGCGGAAAACATTTGTGAAATGATGGCTGTGCGTGGTGCGGAATATATAACTGCACATCTTCGCAAACAGAAATTCGAAAGTGATATTGTTGATGTTGTATTATCCGGCTCTATTCACGTAAAACTCCCTTGTGAACGTTATCTTGAAAGACTTGAGAATGAATGCAGAAAAAGAGACGAAGGCAAGATATTAAACTTTATCATCCTGAAAGATTGGCCTGTAATGGGTTGTATCAACTGGATGCTTGAAGAGAGTGATAGCAAAGAAGGTAGAAAATGAAAGAAATCAATGTAACTGTTATCGGTTCGGGAAGTACATATTGCCCCGAACTTGTTGACGGATTCTTAAAGGCAAAAGACGACCTTAAACTTAAAAGGCTTGTTCTTATGGATATTGACGACAGAAAACGTACTATCGTCGGCGGTCTTTGCGAAAGAATGATCAAAGCGGAAGGGCTTGATTGTGAAGTTGTTATGACAAGCAACCTTGACGAGGCACTTGTCGATGCGGATTTTGTTGTTACTCAAATTCGTGTCGGCAAACTTCCTTGTCGTCATTTGGATGAAACAATACCGCTTCGCTATGACTTAATCGGTCAGGAAACTACTGGTATCGGCGGGTTTTTCAAGGCACTTCGTACAATTCCCGTCATTAAGAATATTTGCGATAAAATTGAAAAAATCTGTCCCGATGCTTGGCTTATAAACTTCACCAATCCTTCCGGAATTGTATCCGAATTTGTTCAGAATTATACTAATGTTAAGTCTATCGGTCTTTGTAATGTTCCGATTGATATGTATGACAGTATCAAAGAAGCCGCAGGAGAGGATGTTGATATTACTTATGTTGGTTTGAATCATTTAAGTTGGGTAACTTCCGTTAAAAAAGACGGCGTAGAGCTTCTTGACAAGCTTTTTGATGAAGGTTTTGCACCGAAAGTTATGGAAAACATCAAAGATGACGGCTTTGACATGGAATGCTTAAAGGCGGTGCATGCAATTCCTTCATCTTATCTCCAGTATTTTTATTCCCGTGATACAAAATTGGAACATCTTAAATCTGATAAAAAATCACGTGCTCATGTATGTAACGAGATCGAAGAACAACTCCTTGAAATGTATAACGATCCCGGTTTATATGTAAAACCTGCACTTTTAGATAAGCGTGGCGGTCATAAATATTCCCTTGTTGCTGTCAATTTAATTAACGCAATAGCAAATGACCTTAACACTTTGCAGGTTGTGAATATTAAAAATAACGGTACACTTTATTGGCTTGATGACGATGATGTAGTGGAAATTGCCGCATTGGTCGGCAAAGACGGAGCTAAACCCGTAAAAGTAGACAAACTTGATAATGATCATATCATCGGTCTTACAACAGTCGTTAAGAAATATGAAAAATTAACGGTACAAGCGGCAATGAACGGCGATGATGCCGCCGCACTGAATGCTTTGATGATACATCCGCTTGTAGGAGACTTCAATAAAGCAAAGGCTTGCTATGAAGAAATGAAATTTGCTCACGGTGCATTTTTACCGCAGTTTAAGAAATAAAGATTGAGAGAAAAACAATGACATTAAATGATTATGCAAAAGATTTCGGCGGAATTTTCTCATTGATGCTTACACCGTTTAATGAAGACCGTTCCATTAATTATGATATCTATCCGCAATATTGTCAGTGGATGGCTCAGCAGGGTGCTCACCATTTTTTCGTAAACTCCGGCAGTTCCGAAATGATGGAACTTACTTTGGCAGAGCGTGTTCGCTTGGCTACTTTGTGTGTTGAAAACAAGTCCGGTGATATTACGGTATGGTCAACTGCAAACCTTGAACCTTCTTGGGAGGGTCAACTTGATGAAATTGACAGGATTGAAAGCACGGGTGTTGACGGTCTTGTTTTCGTCACTAAGAGCTACGGCAATGACGATGAACGTATGGTAAAATATATTACCGACCTTGCCGCCCATACAAAATTGCCGATTATTCTCTATGAGTTTCCCGGCTTTCCGAATAATAAAATATCCGGTCCCGCCTATGGTGCATTAGCAAAAGAAGGTATTATTAAGGGAATTAAAGACACAACTTGTCTTATGCGTGGCGGTGAGTTTAGTATTTCTCAGAAACTTTCCGTTCAGGGCAATTCTTGTGTTATGAACGCAAATATTCCTTTTCTTTATGATTCTTATGAGATGGGAGCACGTGGTGTAATTGCTACTCCCTCAACTTGCGGTACAAAACTTCTTCGTAAAATGTGGGATGTATATTGCGAAGATGATAAAGAAACAGCTAAGATTTATCACGCAGCAGTCTGTTCTCTTTCTGATGTGCTTGACGGCTGTTTCAATCCGACCGCAAAATATATGGTCAGCCTGATGGGTGTACCCTTTGAAGAATATGCAAGAGCAAATCGCAGACCTTTGTCTCCTCAGACAAAACGAAATCTTGAGGTTTGGTATGAGGATGCTTGCAGGAGAGGACTTTTTGACTGACAATGCAATCATTTGAACAAATTAAGAATATTAAATTCTTCTTAATGGATATGGACGGGACTTTGTATCTTGGGAACAATTTGTTTCCGTTTACAAAGGAACTTCTGAAAACAATAAAAGAACAAGGTAAGAAATACTTGTTTATGACAAACAACTCATCCAGAAGTGTGCTTGACTATGTAAAAAAACTTGAAAAACTCGGAATAGAGGCTGAATATGATGATTTTATCACATCCTCTCAGGCAACATCTTACTATTTATTAATGCACCATAAAGATGACAAGATGTATGTCCAGGGCACAAACTCGTTAAAGGAAGAGTTTAAGTCGGCAGGACTTAATGTAACCGACGAGTATGCAGAAGATATTGACACGGTTGTGTCCGGTTTTGATACGGAATTGACCTTTAAGAAATTGGATGATTTAAGTCAGATTTTACTTCGTGATGTAAATTATATTGCAACAAATCCGGATTTGGTATGCCCGACGGAATACGGCTACGTACCTGATTGCGGCTCTGTTGCTGAAATGCTTTTTAATGCTACGAAAAAACGTCCGCTTTTTATCGGAAAACCTTCTCCCCTGATGCCGCAACTTGCTATGGATAAATGGGGATATTCTCCAGAAGAAACGCTGGTTATCGGAGATAGGATTTATACCGATGTAAAAAGTGCAATCAATGCAGGTGTTTACTCAATGCTCGTGTTGAGCGGAGAGACAACGAAAGAGGTTCTTGAGGCATCTGAGGACAAACCGACATTTGTTCTTGATGATGCGGGTGAACTTCTTAAAATATTAAAAAAGGTGAACTAAAATGAAGAAGTTTTCCAAAATTATCAGTCTTATTCTTTCGGTGATGTTACTTTTGAGCATTTCTGTCGTTTCGTCTTATGCGGCGGGAGAAAATGCTCCCTTCAGAATTAACTGCACAATTAACGGAGATACCGGCACTCAAAGAGGTTTTTGCTGGTATACAAAATCAGAAACCGATACCAAAGTTGAAATTTCAATTCTCGGTGTACCGGTAAACTCCGCCAAGGTTGAAGTAGTCGGCTCTGAAAAATTTGAAGGCAATTACTATCACAAAGCCGTTGTTTCCGGTCTTACTGCCGGTATCACATACGGATACAGAGTTGGTGACGGCAATGTGTGGAGTGATTACGGTTATTTCACAACCGATAACGGTGATGATATTGTTAATTTCATCGCTGTTGCGGATGTTCAGGCAAGTGTTTTGGATCGTATGGAAAAGGGTGCAAATGTTCTTGACAAGGCTCTTGACCATCAGATTGGTACAGATTTCGTTGTAAACCTCGGCGACTTTACAAACGACTCAACAAACGAAGAATGGGATCTTTATGATCAGTGTTTCGGAGATATGAATTTAACCTATTCGCTTGTTCCCGTAGCTGGCAACCATGACAGTAACGCAAATTGGTTTAACAATCTCTTTACACTTGACACAAGCGAATCTGTAACAACAAAGAACGGTGTAAACTATTCATTTGATGTCGGCAACTGTCATTTTGCGGTTCTTAATACAAATGACAATATTGCCATATCTAAAACACAACTTACTTGGCTTAAAAATGATATGAATTCCACCGATAAGGATTGGAAAATTGTTTTCCTTCACAAAGCACCTTATTCATTGGGCAAAGATGCAAAATGGCCCGATATGTGGTATATTCAGAAATATTTAACCGCAGTATGCGACGAAACCAATGTTGACCTCGTTATGTCCGGTCATGACCATATGTATCTTCGCACCAAGGCTCTGAAAAATCAGGCTATTGACGAAGACGGCACAACTTATGTGCTTGCCGGTACAGCCGGAGACAAGCGTTATGAAATACGCAAATTTTTAGGCGACACCTTTATGAAGAAAGATTTAATTGCTAATCTTGTTGTTCAGAAGGACGGCTATGCAAACTGCTGGGATGATGAAAACAATAGTTGGGATGAAGTTAATCTTAACAATGTCGGCGGTTGCTTTAATACAGTGTCTATTGTCGGGACGACTTTGACCTTAAATAGTTATATCGTCAAGGATTTAGCTGAAGGTGAAGAGGATAATATTATAACAAATACCGATACTTACACAAGAACTAAGGCTGCAGGCGAAAACGAGATTACTTTCACGGGAGACAACACCGTTCCGAAACAAGCATATCTTGAAAACAAAGTTATTGACTTTATCCACTTTGCAACCTATACACTTACCGAATGGCTTGGCAATTTTATGTCAATGCTTCCCGCAATTCTTCAATCTGTTATTGTTGAAGATACATTCTGATATAAAAACTGACGGCGGTTTTCTGTCGTCAGTTATATAATTTTATAACTATTTTTGGAGGTAATTATGAAAACACGTAAACTTATTTCGATAATACTGGTATCCGTTATGTTATTCGGAATATTCAGTATTGCTCCGGTTTCGGCAAGGTCAGCGGACAATCCATTGAACCTAGCATTTCGTCAACAAAGTGCAGTTGACAGGGCGAAAGTTTTAATTGAAAAGGTCTGCAAAGGTGATATTTCTAAATTTCCTGATGCTTTTCGTGCATTGTTTGAAGCAATATTAAGTGTGCTCATCGATGTTCCTTTAACCCCCTTGGGAGATAAACTTGATCTTAGCGGTTATGAACTTGTATTTGAAGATGATTTTGACGGCGAAAGCATAGATTTAGATTCTTGGTATATTCGAGGAGAAGGCAAAAGCCGTGGTGGCTATAAGTCCGGCGATCAGATTAAAGTTAAAGATGGCAATCTTATTATGTCCGGTCAATATGATGAGAACGGAAAATTTGGTGCAGGATGGTATGGCGGAGACTTGGCACTGATTGAAAAGTATAAGGAAGGCTATTTTGAATGTCGTTGTATCTGTAATACGGGAACGGGTTTTTGGAGTGCTTTCTGGATTCAGGCGAGACATCCTTATGAGGCAGAATATTCCCAAGGTGGCGTAGGTGGAGCCGAACTTGATATTTTCGAGTCGATTTATGAGAACAGACGAAACTCCTTTATTTTTCAGACGATACATTGTGCAGGCGTTGACGGTGTACAAGAAGGCTTCCAGTCAAGAATACTCGGTTTCTACAAAGGTAAGAATATCAATAAGGAATACAATACCTACGGTCTTAAATGGACTGACGAGGAGTACATATTCTATGTAAACGGCGTGGAAACAACAAGGTCAACATTCGGGAACGGTGTTTCAACTGTTGAAGAAGAAGTTATTCTCTCTATTTGCATTCCCGATGCTGAGATTCTTGACAAACTTGACAAAGACAAATATTATACCGAATATATAGTTGACTATGTAAGAATTTATCAAGAGAGTGAAAATGGATAATAAAAAAGTAATTATCGCTGGTGCCGGTCACGGCGGACTGGTTGCGGCTGCACATCTTTCGGCAAACGGTTTTGATGTAACGGTAATTGAGCGTTTTGCCCAAGGAACGCTCGGTTATGATTGGACCGACATGTTCGAGAAAGATTGTTTTGATTTTTGCGGTATTGAGTTACCGAAAAACGCAAACTACGTCAAAGTGCCGGAAAGTGTATTTGTGTCTCCGAATAAGAAAACCAAAATTAAAACGGAAGTTTTATCCCCCATTACCAATGTAAATATGGATCGTTCTGCGATATATGATTCGTTAATCGGCTTTGCTCTCGAAAAGGGAGTAAAGTTTGAATATGAAACGAAAATCATTTCGCCGATAGTCGAAAACAATAGAGTTACGGGAATATTTGTTGAGAAAAACGGCAAAAAAGAAACCCGTAAAGCAGATTTGATAATTGATGCTGCTGGTGCATTTTCTCCCGTTCGTTCACTCTTACCGTCAAACTTGATGATAGAAAATGAGTTTGACAATACTCAGGTTTTCGAGACTTTTCGAGCATTTTACGAGCGTGATATGACCGTTACTCCACCTGATACGGATTGGAATGTGTATTTTTTCCATTTGGACAAGCCCGGAATTTCATGGTATGAATGTCGTGAAGAATATTGCGACGTTCTTATAGGTCGTTTTAATAAATTCGGTGAACAAGACATAAAACAAGTTATTGATGATTTTAAGAACGAACATCCCGAACTTACCGACAAAATAATTCGAGGCGGGCAATTTGCATTCATTCCCGTGCGTCGTGCTGTCGGCAAAATGGTTGCAGACGGATATGCCGCAGTAGGTGACAGTGCTGCAATGACGGTTGCTCTTATTGGTTCGGGAATTGCAAATTCAATGATTGCCGGCAAAATGCTTGCAGATGTTGTTATCGAAAATAACGGAAAAACTGATGTAAAAACGCTTTGGAAATATAATGTCAGATATTTCAAAGAGATAAATGCAGATATATGCAGTTTGGACAAGTTGCGTGAAATGTTATGCACTTTGGGAACTGATAATCTCAATTTTTTGCTTAATAAGGGCGTGGTAAAAGGTGAGGATATCACCGCAGCCATAAAAGAAGGCGGTATCAAATTGGGCATAAAAGACCTGATTGAAAAAGCAACCAAAGGTATTTCTGATATTCCGTTGTTGTTGAAAGTTATGAAGACGCTCAACGAAGGGGAAAAACTTTCAAAAATCGCCTTGAGCATTCCGGAAGAATACGATGAAAACAAGGTAAAAATGTGGCTGAGTGAGTATAATTGTTAATAATAAAAAAATATACCGTTTGCGGTATAGAGGAGATTTAATGGCAGAAGTATTGGAAATAATGATGATTTTTGCGTTCGGCTTTTCTTGGCCGAATAATATCATCACAACATTGAAAAACAAGTCAACCAAAGGCAAGAGTTTGGCATTCTTGGTGCTTATTGATTTTGGTTATATTTGCGGTATAGTCGGAAAAATTATTTCCGGAAATTTCGCTTGGTATGTCCTTTTCTTCTATATTCTCAATTTTACAATGGTATCAATTGACCTCGTATTGTATTTTTATTACAGAAATAAGGAAAAGAAAGAGGATGTATAGTTAATATACCATGCTACTTATGCTAATTAAATCCTAAATGCTATGAATTAATTTCATTTTGGTTAATAGTTTAGCGAACTATAAAGGTGTATTCTTTAGTATTGTTTGACTTAGAGACAAGCAAGATAAAAGGCTTGAATTCATATTGCAAACGGTAAAGATTAGGAGGAGATAAAAAACGGTTTTTATATTTAAGAGTGTGTTATACAAGGTAATATTACGAAAAACGAGGAGGACAAAATGGTTGATTTATTAGGAGCATATATAAAGCATACAAGTTTTGGTGTCGGGAAGGTTGTTGACCTTACAGATACAAAGATTAAGATTGAGTTTCCGGTAGGAACAAAAATGTTTGCTTTCCCGGATGCATTTGAAGAGTTTTGGCAATGTGAAGATAAAAATACACAAAGCAAAGTGCTTGAAATGTTAACTCCCCAAAAGAGAAGAAAAGCAGAGCTTAATGGGAAAAAACAAGAGCAAGAACAAGAAGAGCAAGCACACTCAATAAGAGAACAGACTGTTAAAAAGCCATCCTTAAAAATTCTGGAAAATTCGGAATCTAACGTTGCTTTCAAGTGCAACTATTGTGATGGTGGAATTACTGAAAATGGAATTGGATATTTGAGTGTATGTACTGATGAAATGATATGTTATAACATAGAGCAGAAGCAACACAACCAGTGTATTAGCTACGAAGCACCGTGTAGGCAATATTATGAAGGAGAAATTTCACGAAAAGAATTAGATGAGATTTATAAGGAAAATTTTGAAGCCATTTGTTATGAAAGTCAAATGCTTAAATGGTGGGTTGCTGGGGCAGGATGGAAAAAAGCAAATTACGGGCAACCTAAACCTAAGCGAATTATGAAAGCTAAGGTTGACAAATTAGCAATTCTTACAACAATATTACCATCTGCTTCTGAAAAAAATATTTTAGAAAAAGATAGAATTATATTTGGTGTTTTCCTTGTTGATAAAGTCGATCAAGGAGATGGCATTAGTAAAGAAGGCTATGTTACAACTTCATCAAAGTATAAATTGAGTCTTACGAGAGATGAAGCAAAAAAAGTTTTGTTTTGGAATTACTATTATAACAAAAACTCTCCTGAAAAAATAGGTTGGGTTACTGGTTTGTTTAGATACATAACAGATATACAAGCAGCAAGTATTTTGAAAGATATTGTTACTGTGAAAAAAGGAAAGCAAGATGAAGAACTTGCTCAGGAGTTCCTTGAATATTTCTGTGAAATAAATCAGATTGATATTTCAGAACTTCCGATTAGGGAAGGAGCATTACAGAGGAGAAGAAAGTATTAGGCTGTTCAAAGAGTTTGTGATATTCAATATACAGATAATCTTTGGGGAGTAATCAATGTAGAATAATTAGAAAAAGAGAATAATGGGGCTTGGCATTATTCTCTTTTCTTTTAATCCCACTCTGTGCCGGTTACGGTATCCATATCAACATTTCGGGTGTCTGATGTTTGCTTTATTAAGGCGACGAGTGCGGCAATAAAGGCGGGAACCAAAAGACCGAAAGCGACCGGAGCGATTGCGACGTTTCCGAATTTCATGGTTATTGGGGTATAAACAGCATAACAAATGACATATCCTATTGCCCCGACAATAAATTGAGCGGACATTGCGGATGAACGTAAGTTTGTCGGTGAAGATTCGCCGACCATCATGATAAGAACGTCATTTGTTGAATAGTAACTTCCGACAAATGCTCCGCAGAAGAAACCGACTATTGCAGGGCTTAAATCCATTGAAGCACCGACAGTAAAGATAACAAAAGAAATAACACAGTTTGCCGCAGTAGTAATTGCGGCTGCTTTTCTTCCTTTTGCGTCGGATATAAATCCCATTATGACCTGAGCAACGGCACTGCCTATCGGAAAGAGCATCAAGGCTTCCGTAACTTGATTTATGCTGACGGAATTTAATATTTCGTCTGTATATCCGCCCATAGAGCCAGCAAAACCGTAAGACATAATCGTTTGATAATCAATACTGCCGATAAAGCCTATACCGGTTAATGCAGTTGTTATATATAGCCAACGAAGTTGCTTATGCTTAAATGCAAATTTTAGTGCAGGAATAAGACCGCCTTGAGCATTTTCGGCAGCCTTCCTTGCTTCTATTTCTGCTCTTTCTTCGTCTGTCATGGACAAATATTTTATTCTGGAATCCAAAAATGCATCTGTTTCACGAGCAAAAAGAAGGGCAAGAAATGATACAATTAAACCTACGACTGCGGGTATCATATAGACTTTACGCCATTCGCTCGCTGAAGTCATAAGTGTGCGTCTTAGAATAGGGATAAGCATAACCGTCATATTGGCAAAAAATTTGATTATTGAATAAGTTTTTGCCCTGTGTTTTTGCGGTGATGATTCCATTATATAAACGACATGCATGTCGTGAGGGACAAAGAATTGAATTAAAGCCGCACCGATGAAATACAGAAAAACATTGTTTGATACAAATATTATAAATAAAGACAAACTCATGCCGAAAGTGTTAATAACCAAGAAAGTTTTTCTGCCCCATTTATCTGCAAGAGGTCTGTAAAGGAAACCTACAAGTAAGAACGGAACATTTAATATTTGAAGCAGGTTTAATATCGTTACCGAATTTTCGCTTTGGAATAAATCTGCGGCAATTTCGGTTTTCATAAGCATGCCAATCTGGGATGCCACTTCATCTATACCGTAAACGATTGCTATAATCAATACCAGATATGCAAAATACATATTGCGTTTAGGGCGATTTTTCTGTTTTTGCCAATATCTTAATTCTTTTTCTCGGCGTGCTGCTTGTTTTTGCAGTTTTTCGGGAGTTAATGTCTTAGTTTTCATATTATTCTCAATTTTCCTGTTCGCAGGTTTTTACCGTATTGTTAAGAAGCATTGCGATTGTCATCGGACCGACACCACCGGGTACGGGAGTTATGTATGAGCATTTTGGGGCAACATTTTCAAAATCAACATCACCGCATAATTTTCCGTTTTCGTCTTTATTCATTCCGACATCAACGATAACTGCACCCTTTTTTACCATATCTGCGGTAACCAATTTTGCATGACCGACGGCACTTATAATTATATCTGCTTGTAGTGTATGATATTTAAGATTGGGAGTTTTTGAATGACAAATTGTAACGGTTGCGTTTTCATCAAGCATTAAAAGAGAAACGGGTTTCCCGACAATATTGCTTCTGCCGATAACGACACAATGCTTTCCTGCTATTTGTATTCCCTCGTGTTTGAGCATATATATTATACCAGCAGGAGTGCAGGGAAGAAGACCGTAATCTCCGGTTGCGAGTTTACCCATATTGTTGTGTGAAAAACCGTCCACATCTTTTTTAACGGAAATTGCGTTGATAACGGCTTTATCATCAATATGTTTCGGAACGGGAAGTTGCACCAAAATTCCGTTTACCTTTTTATCATTGTTAAGTTTTTCAATTAAATTGATAAGTTCCTCTTGTGTTGTTTCGGCGGGGAGTGCATATTCAAAACTCTCAATGCCGACTTCTGCACAAGCCTTCTTTTTATTGTTTACATATATTCTTGAAGCAGGATTGTCTCCTACAATAATAACAGCGAGACCGATATGGATGTTTTTTTCTTTAAGTTTTTCAACCTTTTCTTTAAGTTGCATTCGAAGTTCGGCTGCTATTTCTTTTCCATTGATTATATTCATAATTTATACCTTCTTAAATATATTTTTTTCATTATAACACATACGAAATGCAATGTCAATTGTTAACATATTATGAATTTTTGAATATTTTTGCAAAAAGACTTGATTTTTTTTGAAAATGGTGTAAAATAGATTTAGCACTCAAAAAGAAAGAGTGCTAACGCTTTATAAATTAATCAAAAGGAGAATGTATATGAAGTTAAATCCATTAGGCGACAAAGTCGTCGTCAAACTCGTAGAGGCTGAAGAAAAGACAGCCGGCGGAATCATTTTGACATCTTCCGCACAAGAGAAGCCCCAGATTGCTGAAATTATTGCAGTGGGCAAAGGCGGTATCGTTGACGGTAAAGAAGTTAAGATGGAAGTCAAGGTCGGTCAGAAAGTTATTCTCAATAAGTACGCAGGTACAGAAGTCAAACTTGACGGTACTGAATTTATTATAGTTCGCCAGAATGATATTTTGGCAATAGTGGAGGAATAAGATATGGCAAAACAGATTATTTACGGTGAAGAAGCAAGAAAAGCTCTTGCTACCGGTATTGACAAAGTTGCTGATACCGTTAAAATCACATTGGGTCCCAAGGGCAGAAACGTTGTTCTTGATAAGAAATACGGCTCTCCTTTAATTACAAATGACGGTGTTACAATCGCAAAAGATATTGAACTTGAAGATGTATTTGAAAATATGGGTGCCCAACTCGTTAAAGAAGTTGCAAACAAGACAAACGATTTAGCCGGTGACGGTACAACTACCGCAACATTATTGGCACAAGCATTGGTTCGCGAGGGTATGAAGAATGTCGCCGCCGGTGCAAACCCGATGATTGTCAGAAAAGGTATTAAGAAGGCTGTTGATGCCACGGTTGAAGCTCTTAAGGCTGCTGCTAAGCCTGTTACAAGCAACGATGATATTGCTCGTATAGGTGCTATTTCTTCAGGAGACGAAGATGTCGGTCGCCTTATTGCAGAAGCTATGGAAAAGGTTACCGCAGATGGTGTAATTACAGTTGAAGAATCCAAAACTGCCGAAACATACAGTGAAGTTGTTGAAGGTATGCAGTTTGATCGCGGTTATATCTCTCCCTATATGGTAACAGATACAGAGAAGATGGAAGCCGTTATTGATGATGCTTATGTTCTCATTACCGATAAGAAAATTTCCAATATTCAGGAAATCTTACCCCTTCTTGAATCAGTAGTTCAGGGCGGAAGAAAACTTGTTATCATTGCTGAAGATGTTGAAGGTGAGGCACTTGCTACTATTCTTGTAAATCGTCTTCGCGGAACATTCACTTGTTTATGCGTAAAGGCTCCCGGTTTTGGTGACAGACGTAAGGAAATGCTCCGTGATATTGCTATCCTTACAGGTGGCGAAGTTATCACAAGTGAACTCGGTTTAGAACTTAAGGATGCTACTATAAATCACCTCGGTCGAGCAAAACAGATTAAGTCAACTAAGGAAAATACAGTTATCGTTGACGGTGCAGGTGAATCCTCTGCAATCAAGGACAGAATCAATCAGATTAAGAATCAGATTGAAGTGTCCACTTCTGATTTCGACAGAGAAAAATTACAGGAACGTCTTGCAAAACTTTCCGGCGGTGTCGCTGTTATTCATGTCGGTGCTGCAACAGAAACCGAAATGAAGGAAAAGAAACTTCATATTGAAGACGCTTTGGCAGCGACAAAGGCTGGCGTGCTTGAAGGTTATGTAGCCGGCGGCGGTGTTGCACTTCTTAATGCTATCCCCGCAGTTCGTGCTATTAAGGCAACCGATCCCGATGAAAAGACCGGTATCAATATCGTTCTTCGTGCATTGGAAGAGCCCATTCGTCAGATTGCATACAATGGCGGTTTAGAAGGTAGCGTAATTATCGATGCCATTGTTCGCTCCAAGAAGAAGGATTACGGCTTTGATTTTGCAAAGGAAGAATATACCGATATGCTTAAAGCGGGTATTCTTGATCCTACATTGGTTACTCGTTCAGCTCTCGAGAATGCAGCATCCGTTGCATCCATGGTTCTCACAACGGAATCTCTTGTCGCTGATATTCCGGATCCGAAAGCCGAAGCCGCAGCAGCTGCCGCAATGGCTCAAGGTGGCGGAATGTATTAATAAAATTAAGCGTATGCCTCGTGCATACGCTTGTTTCTTTTATATGACGAAATTCCCGTTTCGGAATACCGGTACAACAGTACCGTCTTTTTTAATTCCGTCAATATTCATATCGCTTGTGCCAATCATAAAATCAACATGAACAACGGATTTATTGCCACCGAGAGCCTTTAATTCATCCTCACTTAATTTTTCTCCGCCTTCCATTGTATCGGGATAACATTCTCCCAAAGCCAAGTGGCAGGATGCGTTTTCATCGAAAAGAGTTTCATAGAAAAGGGTGTTGAGTTTTGAGATCGGACTGTTGTATGGAATAAGAGCGACTTCTCCCAATCGGCGTGAATTTTCGTCGGTATTAAGTAGCATTTTGAGAGTTTCTTTTCCGAATTTTGCATCAAAATCAATAACCGCACCATCCTTAAATTCAAGCCAAAATTTATCAATAGTATTGCCTTGATACACAAGAGGCATAGCGGAATAAACACGACCGTCTGCTTTTCGGCTGTCGGGCATTGTGAAAATTTCTTCGGTGGGCATATTGGCGAAATGACTTACTCCATAGAAATCCTTATCGCTGCCACCTTTCCAAATATGCTTATCAACCAAACCGACAGTAAAATCGGTTCCCAAAGAGTTCGTAAAATGTAAGGACTTAAAGGTGTTTTCATTGAGAGTGTTTGCACGTGATTTGAGGGTTTTATCGTGTTCTATCCAATTTTCAACGGCATTTTCGGTAATTCTTGCACTGTCCAAAATCGCAGTCCAAAGAAGTTCCATAGCATTATCTGCATCGGGATATACTTTTTTAGCCCACTTTTCAGACGGAACGGCTACAACCGTCCAGCGAAGTTTGCAGGCATCCATAATATCATAATATTCCTTGAATGCTTTTTTGCTTGCGATGGTTTGGTCAAGCAATCTTGAACTTTCCACGCCGGTAAAAATATCCGGATCATCGGATATAATAGCAATATTACAACAACCCTCACGTGCATAGTAGTTTCTGCTCTCAGCTTTCCACTCGGGAACAAATTTGAATACTTCCGGGTTTGCCAAATCATAGCGAATACGAGCAAATTTTTCATCGTAGTAGTTCATAATAACATCTTTTGCTCCGAGTTTGTAAGCCTCCTTGGCAACCATACATCCGAAATCGGATACATGGACGGGGCAGGTAATAAGCACATATTTATCATCGGTAACATTTACACCTAATCGTGCAACAAGTTTGGCATAAAATTTAATTCTTTCGTTTAAGTTCATAGGGTTTTCCTTTCAATATCCACTAATTTTCCGTTATCGACAGTCAGGACGAGATAACAGTTATTATCTCTTATGCTGCCGGGATTTAATAGTTTTAAATTGCAAAAATCTATGTTCGCATAACTGTGTGTATGTCCGAAAAGTGCAATATCACAATCCTCTGACATGGCTCTCGATTCAATAATGTCTGTTCCGACTTCTTTAATTTTTTCTTGGTGTCCGTGTGTAATATAGAATTTAACCCCATCAATATTTGCAGTCAAAAGTAAAGGATTAAAATAGTCAAGCCTGTCGCAGTTTCCTCTCACTACATATTTAATTCTGTTTTGATTAAGGTCTTCTGCATTTTTAATATCATCGGTTCCGTCACCTAAGAATATCAGATATTTACAACTGAAATTGTCGGCGAGTGCTTTTTCAATCTTTTTAACCGAGCCGTGTGAATCGGAAATAACAAGAATTTTTGTCATATCTTTATGTCAAATTCAAAATCAATATGCTTGTCATCAAAGGAATAAGCATAAGAATCCAAATCGTATGTTATTTTAATAACTCCTGTTTTAAGGGGTTTTAGCTCATCATAATGCTTTGTATTGTAAAGCATATCCCAAGTATAGTGAAGTGCGTTAAATGAGAAAGAAGCAGGACGTGTAGCGGAAATTGCAAGAGTATTATACATTCCCGATATTACAGCGAGACGAGTTCCGAAATGAGCCGAACTTTCCTGTGGCTTGATGTATTTCTCCAGATTGTCGCTGATACTTGTCCTATAATATCCCAAACGAGCCGCACGATGACGTTCTTTGTAACTCTCAAACGGACCGTAACCGTAATAGCGAAGGCTCTCATAATCGGAATTGAGATATAATATGCAGGAAAATTCGGGAAGTGGCGGAGCGTTATGTGTAACATCCCCTCTGAATGATATAGTCATAACTCCGTCTCCGCAAATCTTATATATAACTTTTCCTTTAACAGCAGGTGGCATTGCGGCAGCTGACAGAGCAATATTCATTGTAACAATCGCATATTCATCATTAATATCAAAGTCAACCGAATATGTTTTTTGCTTGACTTTATCATATCTTGCTCGAAGCCAATCGTTCATCTTATCTTTGGTGTTATATGTGGTGCCACGCATAATATTCCATTGTACGGGTCTATCAAGCAGTTCCATATTGTTACGCATCACGGATTTTAATGTTCCTTTGATTTTGTCAAAGACGTATCTTGTGTTCATAGCAGTAACAATTATTTCGGTTTTGCTTTCAATTGCTTCAATTGGCTTTTTTTCACCGTGCAGGTCGATTTTTTCTTCAGACAGGATAAATTGACTAAATGTAATCTCATAGCCTTGTTTTGCCCAAGGTTTAGCTGTTCTTTCACAAAATGCCACATTCAATACAGTGTTGCCTGAAAACTTCTTGTCTTCGAATAATCCGTAAGTTCTGGTGTTGCCGGGAGCAATATTGGGGGAGTCAATCGTTCCCTTTTGAACAACTTTTCCGTCGGTTTCAACTGACCATTCGATATAAATATCTTTGCTGTCAGTATAAAATTTTCGATTTTTTACATTGATATAACCCTTGCTATATTCACATGAATACGGTTCATAGACTTTTTTCATATCAAAATAACCGGGACGAGGAGTTCTGTCGGGATGTACAACGCCGTCTATACAGGAATAGCCATCGTTGGGATATTCACCCCAATCTCCGCCGTAACGGTAAAGCGGAGCATCTTCGGTGCCAATGTTTACAGCGTGATCGGCATATTCCCAGATACATCCGCCGAAATATCCGTCAATATCGTTAAATTCATCCCAATATTTATATACATCTCCCGTACTCATCGAATCGACATATTCGCAGTAGAAAAACGGTTTTGTCTGTTTTTTGTCGGCTAAATATTCACGAAGATAATCAATGGGAGCATACATTCTTGATTCAACATCCGAAATATCGCTAAAATCACGATTAACCCTTTTTGAATATTCAAGATGAGCATTTTCATAATGGATAAGATTTTGCGGATCACGTGAGCGGATATACTTTGCCATTGCTCTGTGATTTTCACCGCAACCGCTTTCGTTACCAAGCGACCAAAGAAGAACGCAACCGTAATTCTTGTCCCTTTCGTAAAGACGAACTGCTCTGTCAACGCACATGTTTTTATAAAGTTCGTCATCGCAAATATGTGACCAATAGTCCCAATACCAGTCACCGAAATTATAACCCATACCATGAGTTTCCAAGTCAGCCTCATTAACTAAAGCAAAACCTATTCTGTCGCACATTTCAAGAAAACGCGGGTCGTTTGGGTAGTGAGATGTCCGGATCATATTGACATTAGCTCTTTTTAGTATAAGCAAATCACGCCTCATGTGTTCGTAATCAACCGCATAACCTTTTTCGGGATGCATATCATGACGATTTACGCCTCGACACTTAAATTTCACACCATTAAGCAGGCAAGTGCGATTTTTTATTTCAAAACGACGAATTGATAAGGGAATATCAATAAATTCATTGCCGGCTTGTATGCTAAGATTATAGACATAAGGTTCTTCCGGATTCCACAAGTCCGGATTTTCAATTGTAAATTCAAAACTTCCGTCCGTACTTCCGGAAGTTATTTTCTTAAATTTATAATCATTTAATACCCAGTTTACCGCAATTCCCGAATCGCTTTTGAGTTCAACGCTGACATCTGCAGTTTTCAAATCTTCACTTACTGTACGTCGAACAAAAATATCCCGAATGCAATTATTTTCTCTTTCTAAAATATATACATCTCTGAAAATACCGTTTAATCTGAAAAAGTCCTGGTCTTCGCAATAAGAACCGACACAATATTTAACGCATAGAACATGAATATCATTATCGCCGTCTTGAACATAGTCAGTAATCTCAAATTCATTTGTACAGTGCGAAACAGAGCCGAAACCGACAAATTGTTGGTTTATCCAAAGGTAGAAACAGGGAGCAACACCTTCAAAATTTATAAAATACCTGCGATTATTAAGAGTTAACCTGAAAGTACGATGATAAAAACCCGACGGTATAACATCAGGAAGATGCGGAGGATCGACAGGGAAGGGATAGTCCTGATTTATATATTGCGGGACATCCGGAGTAAGCTCCGGAAAATATTGCCAGTTGGATGGAACGGGTATCTTTCCCGTGTATGAAACTTTAGGACAAGAATCATCCAAGGGCAAGAATGCATCCGTGTTTTCAATATAAGCAAAATCCCATTTGCCGTTAAGACTGATATATGCAGGGCTCATCTCCCGACGACGCTCGCCAATCGATGCAGTCGAAAATGGTATAAAATATGCTCTGGGTTTTTCGCAGTTTATATGAGTATCTGTTGCACTTCGATAGTATTTTTCCATAATCCACCTCATAGTTTAATGTATATACTATAAACCATTTTCATAGTTTTGTAAATAGCTTTTTATAAAGTTAAAATAAAACATCTAAAAGTTCGTTATTACCAACTGTAGTGTTTGATATGAAAATTCAGAGTTAAATATTTATGTACATTTGTATGAACACATTTATATTTACGTAACAACTTCGCAACAATTCAACATATAAATGCAACAATTGTTCTTTTTTGTCGTACAGAAGTTCAAATATTGTTCAACATTAATCTTGCGGATTGTGTCTAAATTATGAATTATTGCAAGAAGTTGTTATTTTTGTAAAACTACTTAAATTTGATGAAAAATACTTGCAATTTTGCAATATATATGATATAATACTGCTGTAAATAGGGAGCTGAGGTTCCTTTTACGATGAAAAATGAAAAGAGGTGCAATTAATGGTTAACGGTTTCTTCGAACAGGTTGAAGGTGTCGGCTATACAGTCGGTCGTGAAATCATCCTTCTTGAAGCTTTTGATTGGGCAGGTTTCGCAAACTTCTTCTTCAAGATTATTGAAGCTTTCCAGGCTCTCATCAATTGGTTCAAGTCTATTGGTAATTAATTTTTGATTAATGCTCTATTTTAAAACGAAAAGAGGTGTACATTTAATGAAATTTGAAAATGGTGTTTTGAATAAAGGTAGTATAGATTTCAAAGCTTTATTCGATATTATTCAGGCTATCTTCACAGCTATTAAGAATTTCCTTTTCAGAAACTACAGAAATAAGGATTCCGAAACATACGCTGATGAATAATCTTTAAGGTTATATATTGCAACCGTCCGGGTTTCCCGGACGGTTTTAATTTATATTCGCGTTTTTACTGTTTTTTTATATATTTAAAATGCTCCCCGAAGGGAGCTTTTTTAGTTAAAAAACATTTCGGAGTGTTTCAAATAGTTTAGTAAAGAAATCACGAATCTTTGCGAATACTCCAATAATCCTTTGAAGAAGGGTTTGTATGCTTTCTTCTTCGCCGGTTTCTTCATCAATAACTGTAGTTTCAACATTTTCAACGGTTACTGTAACTGTTACAGCGTATTCTGTGTCGTAATAACCGTTTTCATATACTCCGACAATATCGTAAGTGAATGTGCCTGTTTCATTCTGTGTTATCGAAACCGTCCATTCCTTATACTCTCTGCCGTCAAGTTCAATAATTATATAATCAAGCTCATCAGCAGTTATGATATTACCGTTTTGATCAGTGATGCGAATATCATTGACATCCGAAGAAGTTGTTATATTGATAACAGTCTGCTCACCGGGAGCAACAACGGGATTCTCAACGGTAACGTCTTCATCATCGATGTCGAGATTTGCACCACGCATCATAAGAAGACTCTTTGACTGAACATCGGTATCGGAGTTAACGGCAAGATCAAGTGCCTGAGGTGCAGAACGTTTTTCGTGTTGAGAGGGGCGGTAGAAATAGCCGTATG
>DUNU01000021.1 GCA_012839185.1 Clostridiales bacterium
TAAAGCAGGTAATGAAATCTTCGTCACCGGAGCTGAAGTTACAATCATTAAAAGTGCAAGGGCTGTTGATAACAGCCTAATCAGTACTCCCTTTCTTAATCGTTCTCTTCGCATTTGTTTCACCCTTCCAAGATATTGTGGATATATGTAGCTTAGCCCAAAAACAGCAGCTATTATTTAAAGATATATTATATCATAATAAACGAACATTGTCAATTATCGCACCTGTAAAAAATTTGTGACTTAAATTCAAACTGTTTGTTAAATATACAAAATCCTATGAATGGTTTAACCTTAGTCATTTACAAAATCAGGTTCAGTAAAAGACAACGATATTTATCGATATTCAGCTACGACTGAACCATTAAACATTCTGGTAAAAAAGAACAACATACACTATTCATAAAGTTATCTTCACACGGAAGAAGGAATGGCTTCTTGACTTTTTAAAGACCGTATATTCATCACTTATTCCAAAGAAACTGCGATCAGAAAATGTTTGGCAATTCTTCAAGCGGCAACAGACAATTGATAAAAGAAATGTCAATCTATACTGCATTACATTGAGTCATTTCCCTTATTGCTTCTTTTCATACGACAGAGTTTTTCATGAATCTTTGGTGGTGATTAGTTCTTTCATATTTGTCTGATAGAACATCAGTAAGATATTGCCACCCCTAATTTTCAAATAATATTTAAGAATATTCAAGCCCCAACTCGCAGAATTTACCGTTAATTTCTTGTGTTTTTGCCATACTCTTCTCTCATATCATTTAGATATTCCAACCTTTTAGAAATTATTACTCCTTGTCGCTATTTCTTTTATTTTCAAATGCTTGCTTTATTGGAAATAAATTCGTTGCACTAGCACCTAATTGTTTTTTAAGTCCATTTTTCATTACATAAGCTACATATTTGATATCTTTCATATATTTTCCCTCAAAAACATATTCTTTTTCGTTAAGCTGCTTATCTATACTTGCACACACTAAAATATCTGATATGGCTTGATTTTTTCGTTCCCGAGATGTTCTTGAAAGATTGCATTCCGTTGAAATAACTGAATATAAACTCGTATAGCAAACTTCTGTTATATTTTGCTCTTTAATTAAATTAGCAACTTCCATAATCTTTCTATACATCGTAGTTTTCATATTGGTGGCAAAAGTATCTAAATCATATGTTTCATCATCATAAATAACCATTATTGACGGCAGGATATCCTTACCAGGATACATTGCTGTAAACATCGCATTCATTAGTGTGAAGTTCTTAAAAGCTGTTCCATCATAATTGATATACCTAGATTGTGTAATTGTAGATAAAGGAAGACTATTAGCTCTTTTTTTGTTGTTAGAAATTAATATAAAACTAACTAATTCTGCTCTTTCAAAATAATCTTTATCAGGATAATATGTATAGTCGTTTATGAGTAAAAAATCTAAGGGAACATCTGTCATATACATATTATTAATTTTTTGTTTTAATTGTTCACAAAGCGAGCATTTTTCTCCAATAGCATTCTCCATAATTTCCATGAAACTTTTCATTGTTGCTATACCTTGAAACAATTTTGCTAATAAATTGATATCACTGTCCGCCTCGTGAAAAGAAAAAGCAACTGAAAACCAAACTTCATAATTGTCAATCTTTTTAAATTCTTGCTTAATTTCAGAAAAAATTGCTTCTATAGGCTCATCGTTCTCAACCGAAAATTTCTTTTTATATACATTAAAACCGCCAAACGGTAAATAAATAGTAATATCTATTTCCTTTACCAATTGAAAAGGTTTCTGCTTTGTAGTTTCATTACGCTTTTCAACAAACCAATGTTCAAGATCTTTTACATGTTTTTTATAAGTTTCAAGAAATTCGGTGTGACTCAAGGAAGCTTCCATAACAAATGTTATGTTTCTATATTCGTTGAAAAAATTATCTATGGCTGAGATATTATCAAAAAAGTTAGATTCCTTTTTGAATCGTTCTAAATTTCTCATTGCACTATAAAATTTTTGATACGCTGGATACAGTAATCCTGACATATTATTCCCTTCCTCCAATAATTCCCGAATTAATATCAGAAAAATGTCTTTAATTCGTTTTTTCAATTCTTGATTAATTGCGAAACGTTTTTGAAAAACTGAAAAATAACTCTTGTGATCCCCCCCAAAAAAATGAAACATGCATATCTTTGGTTTCCGCACTATTCATCCAAAACAACAAATGTTTTTATAACAGTTTGTTTATTAATAACCTTAAAACACCAGATATAAACCTGAAACAACACAATCTTAACCATCATGTAAAGCAATTGACAGGTTTGCATGTCTGAATGTCCGCAATAAGTTTACCCATTATCCACGTATTTCTTAAAATCAGTTTAATTTCAAAAGATTATCAAGTTCCTCTTTTATGTCTATATCCTCCGTAAGTCTTGCAGGCATTGAATTATATTTGTCTGCCAGTTCATATATTTCTGCCAGACGAGATTCATCTTTATCTCGCATAAATTCAAACAATTTTGTAATTATGTCGCAGGCAACATAAAATTTTTCGGACCATTTGGAAAGTTCAATACAAATAGGTATATCTTGTTCAAGATATTCCCGACAAGCATTCATCTTTTTAATATAATTGTCTGCAAGTTCAAAAGCAAAGCCGATGTCGCCGGATGCAAATGCTTTTTTTATGTCGTTAAAGATTTTGTACATCCGCTTTGAGTTTTCATCTTTAAGACATGAGGTATAAAGATGGTCGGCAAAAGTGATAAACACGTCGGCGTTTTCTTTACCGACAACCTGCCTTATCGCATTTTCAAACGATGCGTCGGGATTATAATTCTCGCTGTCCCAAAGATAATCGGCAATTGTGATAAGAGGGATTTTGGAGCACTCAGCATATTCCATACAGTTTGAAATAATACCTTCTGAATATTTCCATAAATCACTGTCCCGATTTATAATTGGAGAGAGGTGCATTTCATTATACATTGCACAGTCGTTGACGGGGTAATTATCCCAATAAAGCGGCTTGTGGTGTGTGCCTTCAATAAATTTAAGTGCTTCAAAACTCGTCAGATCACGGGAGCAAATATCTCTGCCCGTCCAGAATAACGATATTTGCGGAGAAATATTTTGACCTAATTTTGAGATATAGTATTCATCGCCCCTGCCGTTATAAAGGGTGGGACAAACAGTCAGTTTTATTGAACTGTCGATTGAAAGTAGAGCCGCGTAATACTTTTGAACAAGTTCTATATGAGCATTCACCGTTTCACCGTAAACGGCTTTATCCTCTTCAAATTCAAGTTCTTCGTTTATATCATCAAGCAGCAAGCCGAAACAACGAATGCCGATTGAATAAAGTTGCTTTGTTTTTTCAATCAAAGAATCAAACTCAGCCTCATCCGAATATTTTATTGAAAGCCCGGGGGCAATGCACCAATAAAAATCCATATAGTAACGTGCGGCTTTGTCAACAAGCTCTTTTAGTCGTGTCAACTCGGCTTTCGGATATTTTTCACGCCACAGTTCTCTGTGATAATCGTCATCCTTGGGGGCATAATAAACGGTATTCATTCTGTTTTTTGCCATGAGTGCCATAACGGATTTTCGACTTTCGTGACTCCAAGGAGTACCATAAAAACCCTCAATATATCCTCTTACCGCAAACGAAGGAGAGGATATATATTCGCCGTCGTTAAGGCTGTTTTCCTCTATACAATGTGCAATATCGCAAAGTGCATAAAACTTGCTTTTTTCTCCCGAACAATCAACCGAAACATATTTTTTGCCATCAGACTGTGTTATATTTAGTATGTATTTCTCATCAGTAAGCCTATGCGATTTTTCGCAGTAACACACCCGTCTTGTATCTTGTATCGATACGGTTATTTCGATTTCGTCTCCGCAAAGGACATTCCCGAAAAGTTCTTCGAAAACATGAGATACAGAACCTTCCTTGACCATAATCATTACCTCCGATATAATATTAATAAACCATCATAAGTAAATAATACACCATAAACCTTGAATTTTGCTTGAAAATGGCTGAATTGTTTTTAGCATAGTGTTGATTTTTGTGCTCTTTAATGATAAAATTTTTGTAAGGTGAGAAGTATGCATATTTTACTTTCGGAACCGGATATCGGTTTTTTAGACAGATTATCGTCAGTTATGGAAAAAAACGGCTGTATTGTTGAACAGGCATTCAATGATACTGATTGTATTGCTTTTGCAGAATTTGATATTTATGATGTAATAATTATTGATTCTCAAACACCAAAAAGCGGCGGACTTGAATTGGTTAAAAATCTGAGAATGAACAAAGTTGCAACCCCGATTTTATATTTTGCTCAAAGCCGTGAAATTGACGAAAGAGTTTCAGCTCTTGACTTCGGAGCAGATGACTGCCTTTGCAAGCCCTTTGCAATCGCTGAATTTCTGGCAAGAGTCCGTGCTCTTGCCAGAAGAAAGCCGATGCAACTTCAATTCGGAACCATGTCATTCGGCGATATTATTCTTGATCTTAACGCCAATGAATTGATTTGCAACGAACAAAGTATTCCTCTAAGCATTAAAGAATTTCAGATTATGAAGCTCCTTATTTCGTCGGGTAAAAATGTTGTTTCCAAGGATAATCTTTCTGATAAAGTCTGGGGAATCAATTCTTCTACCGAATATAACAACACAGAGGTTTACATATCTTTTTTGAGAAAAAAACTGAAAAAACTGAACTCACAGGTTAAAATCAACACAATAAGAAGCGTCGGATACGTATTAAGTGCAAAATAGGGGATAAAGCAATGAATATAAGACCGTATGAATCAAAGGACAAAGAGGATGTCCGTTTTATATGCCTTAACAGCGAAGGTCCCTGCAAACTTTCGGAAAGGGACAAAAACTATATCTTAACAACTTATTGTGACTATTTTATCGAAAAAGAAAGTCAGAATTGTTTTGTTGCCGTTGATGAAAACGACAAAGCGGTGGGCTATATCATTTGTGCCGAAAATTATGACCGCTTTATCAAGTGTTTTCTTTCTGAATATCTTTCACGATTCAAAAAATATGAATACGGTCGTCGGCGTGCAGCAAAAGAATCAACAGACCTTCAGTCAAAATATAAAGACGACTATCCCGCACATCTTCATATCGACGTGCTACCCGAATATCAGCGTAAGGGACTCGGACATAAATTAGTAGACACACTTTGCGAACATCTTAAATCGAAAGGCGTCAAAGGCGTTATGCTCACAGTATGGGAAAACAACAAAAAAGGGCAGGGATTTTATAAAAAATACGGCTTCACATTTCTCGAAAAAAACAAAGGAAATGTTGCATACGGCATAAAACTATAAAAAAAGGGTTTTTCAAAGGTAAACTGCATTTGAAAAGCCTTTTAAATATTATTCTGTGGTGATTTTATGGCTTATTTTCTCGGTATTGACGGCGGAGGCACAAAAACAACCGCCATCATTTGTGATGAAAAGTACAACAAAATATCGTCCTTTACAGGGGAAAGCATAAATTTCAATTCCGTCGGAATGGATGTTGCACGAAAAAACCTCAAATATGTTATTGACGGCGTTCTTGCAGATAAAAATATTACTCTCAACGCTGTATTTATCGGAATGTCGGCAATATCGAATCGTGCCGATAAAAAACTTACGCAAGAACTGTGTGATGGTATCATAAACTGTCCCGACATTACTATGGACAGCGATGTTTTCATTGCACTTGAAGCGATGAATTGCAACGGATCTGCGGCAATGGTCATAAGCGGTACGGGCTCGATGGCTTGCGGAAGACTTCCTGACGGTTCAATAATACATACCGGAGGATGGGGTTATCTCCTCGGTGATGAGGGTTCGGGTTATGCAATGGCTCTCGATGCAATCAAGGCGGCGATATGTTCACATGAAGGCAGCGGACAGAAGACAGCACTTACCCAAGCCGTTTTGGATTATTATAAAATCACGGATATGCAAGATATTATTGATATTTTCTATAATCCCCCCCTTCCCCGAAGCGAAATTGCAAAGTTTGCTCCGATTTTCCTTGAACAGGTCAAATCGGGTGATGATGTCGCAATCAATATTTTGAAATATCATGCCAAAAAACTTGCAGATACCGTAACTGCTCTTCTGAATCAAATGCCCAAAGGCACACCACTCGGTCTGTGGGGAGGAATTATGCAAAACAGTATTGAATTCAGAGAAGAATTTACATCACATATAAAAAACAAATTTCCGAAAACACAAATCGGTCTGCTTGAACATCCGCCTGAATACGGAGCTGTTTTTGCCGCAATCAAAACCTATAAATCAAACCAAAACGGAGGGTAGCCATGAAAAAACCTCTCGAATATCTCAACAATCTCAGCAAGATTATTGAAGAAATAAAAATAAATCAACTTGGTGCTATCGAGGAGTGTGCAGAAACATTTGCCTCAACACTTGAAAACGGTAACAATATTTTTCTTTTCGGAACGGGACATTCTCATATGCTTGCAGAAGAACTATTTTACCGTGCAGGCGGACTTGTTAATATTCATCCCGTACTTGAAACCGCACTTATGCTTCACGAATCTGCTGCACAAAGTACTCAGATGGAAAGGCTTGAAGGCTATGCTCAGATACTTTTTGACAGTTATTCCATGAAGTCGGGAGACGCAATAGTAATAATCTCCAATTCAGGCAGAAACGGCGTCTGTGTCGATATGGCTCAGATTGCAAAAGAAAAAGGTCTAAAAGTAATAACACTTACAAACCTTAATCATTCAAAATCTATAGACTCCCGTCATCCAAGCGGGAAAAAACTTTACGAATTTGCGGATATTGTGCTTGACAATATGGGCTGTGTCGGAGATGCAAGTGTATATTTTGAAGAAATCGAAAGAAAAGTTGCTCCGACTTCAACGAGTGCAGGAGCCGCAATTCTGAATGCCGCTGTCGCAGGGTGTATAGAAAAAATGCTCACCGACGGCTTTGTTCCCGAAGTTTTTTCAAGCAGCAACATTGACGACGGTGATGCAATTAACAAAGAATATATAAACAAATATAAAGGTAAAATCAAGTCGCTTTAGTGTCAAGTTTTTTTCAAAAACTTGTACAATTTTTAATGAATTAATCTGATTTTCAATTTTTGGTAAAATACATTTTTTTGAAACCTATATCTTAAATAGAAATATTAATATCTTCACTTAATAACTTTGATTCCTTTATAGAAAGTACAAATATCATCTTCAACCCAACAATCTATTAATTTTTGAATTCCAGAATAGGCATTTGCATTATGGTCAAAGTCACACTCTATCTGATTTTAAGTTTTCCTCCTAAAATAGTTTTTAATTAGCATAAATACCTTTCTTCTGCAAAAAAACAAAAAGGGAGCTTCAGTTGCGTCCCTTTTTCTCTTTGGAACGGATGACGGGGCTCGCTCGCTTCGCTGCCGCTTGCGACACGCCCACGGACTACCCGACAGTCCACAGGACTGTCGGCTTTGCTCGCTTCTTTCGCAACCGTCCTTTTCGACTCCCTTGTGCTATATTGACAAAAAACAAAAAAGGGAACTTCAATTGCTTCCCTTTATTTGTTTTGGAGCGGATGACGGGGCTCGAACCCGCTACCTCGACCTTGGCAAGGTCGCGCTCTACCAGATGAGCTACATCCGCATGGAGGTGACACCCGGATTTGAACCGGGGAATAGAGGTTTTGCAGACCTCTGCCTTACCACTTGGCTATGTCACCGTAAATAGCCTAATTACTATATCATATTCTTCCCCGTTTGTCAAGTCTTATTTTGAGAAAAATACAATATTTATTCTTGACGAAATACACAAATTGTGTTATAGTATAATTAGAAAAATATACAAAAGGATGTGGTATTATGTCAGCAGAAATTAAAACTCTCAACTTCAAATCCACAAGCGGTCTTTGGGATATTAACGCAAAATGCTATGCTCCCGAAAATCCCGTCGGAATTGTTCAAATAACACACGGCATGGCGGAACATATTGAAAGATATGACAAATTCGCAAAATATTTGTCGGACAACGGCTACGCTGTCTATCTTCACGACCATATCGGACACGGGGCAAGCGTTGAAAATGATGAAAAACTCGGATATTTCGGCGAGGAGAACGGACAAAAAGTTTTTGTCGATGACATTCATGAGTTAAACAAGATTGCACATGCAGAATTCCCCGACCTTCCCGTCGTTTTGTTCGGTCACAGCATGGGTTCGTTTGTCGCAAGAAGTTATTGCACGAAATATCCCGACACAATTTCCGCCGCTATATTCTGCGGAACGGCAGGACCAAACCCCGCAGCGAAAATAGGTGAACTTATCGCCTCCGCAATTGCAAAAGCCAAGGGCTCATTTTATCGCTCAAAATTCATTGACAAAATGGCTTTCGGCACATATTGCAAGAAAATTCAAAATCCGAAAACAACATATGATTGGCTTACCCGTGATGCAACCATCGTTGATGAGTACATCGCCGACCCGTACTGCGGATTTTTGTTTACCGCAAAGGGCTATCGCGATATGTTCCGACTGCTTCAGGAAGTTTCCGCAAAAGATTGGTATGCTAAAATTCCCGCTAACCTGCCCTTGTTCCTTATCGCAGGAGAAGAAGATCCCGTCGGTGCATACGGCAAAGGCGTAATGACCGTTGTTGACGAATTAAAAGCAACCGGTCATCAAGTAGATTCAAAAATTTACCCCGATTGTCGTCACGAAATACTTAATGAGATTAACTATAAAAAAGTTTTTGCAGATACTCTTGACTGGATTAAATCCGTAACCGATGCATAGGAATATATCAAAAACGCTGGTCGTAATTTTTCTGATTTTAATATTCACTTCTTGTGAAAACAATCAAGAACACGAAACGACAACAGTTTCCGAAGTTGCAAAGTCAACTGAAAATACCACTGTTGAAACAACGACAAGTATTTACGATATTCCCGTTGATATTGATTTATCGGCAATGAACTTGACGATGACTTATTCATCGCTTGCGAATATGCAATATGAATACGACAGTCTTTCAGGTCAGACGGTAAGAATGTCGGGGATATTTTATGTCTTTGAAGATATGGGAAACCGATATTTTCTTTGTCTGGTAAACGATGCTGCAATTTGTTGTCCCGTAGGTCTGGAATTTGATTTGGGGGACGAATATTCATATCCCGAGGACTATCCCGCAATCGGCACTTTCATAACCATTGTCGGAACATTAAATTACTATACGGAAAATGAAGAAGTCTGGCTTAAACTTCACGATACTACAATATGGTACAATCAAGAATAGGAGTTAAATATGCTTAGTTTTTTTGTGAAAATAATGAGGTTTTTCCTCGTCGCCATTATGTCAATGTCCGTTATTTTCTCTCCGCTGACAGGCGATAAACAGGGAGTAATTGGAGACAAAAATGAAAACTGTCTTGCAAGTTTCGCCGCAATTGCCGACACTCATCTTACCGAATCATCTTCACGTGTGGGCATGCTCCAGTTAGGGCTTATTGATATGCAGGAAGCCGCCTCCCGCCTTGATGCTCTTGTCATTAACGGCGACATTACCGAGCTCGGATATTATGAACATTGGGACAATTTGGTGCTTGCCTTTGACGGATATGACCCTGCCGACAAGGTTATATTAACAGCGGGAAATCACGACACTTGGGGACCAAATCGTGATGATTTTGAAAATCCCGTTGACGGAGTAAAGCCGACATTTATCAAATATGTCAAGGATGTTACCGGTATGGAAATTACCGAAATGTATTACAGCACGACTATCGGCGAATATCCCGCAATTATTTTAGGCAGCGAAGATGACGGCGTTGACGCTTATATCAGCGACACCCAGTTAAATTGGTTTAGTGCCAAGATGGAAGAACTTTATGTTGAGGGTAAGCCGATATTCATATTCTTACATCAGCCGATAAACGAAACTCACGGTTTACCTTACATATGGGGCTTTAATAAAGAAGATCCCATTGAAACGGGAGGTATCGGTGAACAGAGTGATGCCGTGCTTGAAATAATTAAGAATTATAATAACGTTTTCTATTTCAGCGGACACCTTCATGCAGGTTTTTCCGTTGATGCAGAAAAGGAAAGGGCAAAATATACTTCCGTTGAATACCTTGAGAACAATGCGGGGAACAAAATCACGCTTGTAAATATCCCCTGCTATCAGTATATCGGTGCAGGAAGAGGTGTCAGCACAAACACCTGCGGTTTCGTGGTTGAAGTATATGAAAACGAAGTCCTTCTTCGTGCCAGACATTTCTCGTCGGGAACGTGGTGTTCTAAATATGACACGACAGTAGAATTGGATGTTGCATAGAATGGCTTTCAGAATCGAACACGACACCATGGGGGAGGTAAAAGTCCCCTCTGATAAATATTGGGGTGCCCAAACTCAAAGAAGCATAACCAATTTCAAAATCGGTGTAGGTATTGAAACTATGCCGATTGATGTGATTTTATCTTTCGGAATACTCAAAAAAGCGGCTGCGTTGGCAAATAATCAGTTAAAGCCAAACAAGATGACCGACGAAAAGACAAAAGTAATCTCTGATGTCTGCGATGAGATAGTTTCAGGGAAACTAAACGAGCATTTTCCGCTTGTCGTCTGGCAAACGGGCAGCGGCACACAGACGAACATGAATGCAAATGAGGTTATTGCAAATCGTGGAAACGAGATTTTCGGGGAGAAAATTCTACATCCGAATGATGATGTGAACATGAGCCAAAGTTCAAACGACACCTTCCCTGCCGCCTCCTCAATTGCCGCCGTTTTATCCGTCAAAAACAAGTTAATTCCCGCACTTGAATATTTGATAAAACAATTTATGATTCTTGAAGAAAAATATTCCGATATAATAAAAGTCGGGCGAACACATTTGCAGGATGCCGTTCCGATAAAATTGTCGCAGGAAATAAGCGGTTGGAGATATAGTTTAGAGCGAGATGTCGAACTGTTAAATTCCGCATTACAGCCATTGTCCGAACTTGCCTTAGGCGGAACGGCGGTGGGCACGGGCTTAAATGCTCCGCAAGACTTTGATGTTTTAGTTGCCGAAAAAATATCCGAAATAACAAACACGGAATTTCGGACATCGCAAAACAAATATCACGCCTTGACATCAAAATCCGAACTTGTGAATACTCACGCGGCGATAAAAGCAACGGCTTGCGATTTGATGAAAATTGCAAATGATATTCGTTTCCTTGCGTCCGGTCCTCGTGCAGGTTTAGGGGAACTTAACATCCCCGAAAACGAGCCGGGTTCATCAATAATGCCCGGAAAAGTCAACCCGACACAGAGCGAAGCCCTGACAATGGTGGCGGTGCAGGTTATGGGAAATGATACCGCAATAACCGTCGCGGCATCGCAGGGGAATTTTGAACTAAATGTCTATTGCCCCGTTATAATCTATAATTTTCTGCAGTCAGTACGTCTTTTAAGCGAAGCGGTTATTTCATTTGCCGATAACTGTGTTGTCGGGATTAGCCCGAATCGTGAAAAAATTGCCGAATATCTTGAAAATTCATTGATGACAGTTACCGCACTTTCTCCCATTATAGGATATGAAAACGCTGCAAAAATTGCGAAATATGCACATGAAAACGGCTTATCGTTAAAGACAGCCGCAAATAAACTCAAACTCATTTCTCCCGAAGAATTTGATAATATAGTTGTTCCGGAAAGGATGGTATAATATGAAAAAGAATTTCGGAAAACAGTCAACTTTATATCCGATGCCGGTGCTTATCGTGTCCGCTTACGATGAAAATGGTGTTCCTTGTGCCATGAACGCGGCTTGGGGCGGAATGCACGACGAAAACGAAGTCGGAATTTGTATAAGTGCAGGTCATAAAACCACGAAAAATATAAGACAAAGCGGTGCTTTTTGCGTATCTATTGCCGATGAAAAACATGTCGTTGAGGCGGATTATCTCGGCGTTGAATCGGGCAATAAAGTGCCGAATAAACTTGAAGTTGCAGGCTTACACACAACAAAATCTGAGTTTGTCAATGCTCCCGTTATTGATGAATTTCCGATGGTTTTAGAATGTAAACTTTTAAGTTATGACGAGAACAGCGGCTATATGGTCGGCGAGATAGTCAATGTTGCCGCCGATGAGGAAGTTCTGACCGACGGGAAAATCGATCCGTCAAAATTAAAGCCCATCACTTTTGATCCCGTAAACAACAAATATATCGGCTTGGGTACCGTTGTCGGCAATGCTTTCTCTGACGGGAAGAGGTTAAAAAAATAAGATGCCCGAAGGCATCAGATGATTATTTTTGAAATATTATAATCGTTGTCCAAAATCAAAAGTCCGGCGTCAAAGTCGGGCTTTATTTGTCCGAGCCTGTCGCCGAAACCCGCAACTCTTGCGGGCGTGGTTGAACACATTTTCACCGCATCAACAATCGTAATACCAATCTTAAGCATATTCTTAAAACAATCGTGCATTGTTACAACGGAGCCGGCAAGACAAGACATATCAGCCAAAACCATTACTCCGTTATAAATCTTCGCTGCCTGACCGTTTTTCTGCATAACCTCGGTGTTTTCAGACAAGTCCATCGCGGAAAATTCAAGTCCGTCGGTAATGCAATAACACATATCCGCACCCTTGGCACGATAGATTATTTTTACAATTCCCTCAGGAAGATGACGAAGGTCGCCAATCATCTGAGCCGTACAATCGCCGACTATTCCCGCCTCAGCAACTCCCGCAACACGAAACATTCCCTCTTTGTGAAGGCTTGTCATTCCGTTATAAATATGAGTAATATCCGAAAAGCCGTGATTTAAGGCTTCTGTTGCGGTTTCATAAGTTGCGTCAGTATGAGCCATGCTTGCAACGATATTCTTTCCCTTAAGAAGTTTTGCAAGTTCAAAAGCACCCTCAATTTCGGGAGCAATACCCATAATGCAAATGTCAGCGGACGCATTTAGCAAAACCTCAACATTCTCTTTTGTTGGAAGTTTTATATCATCCTCGCTCTGTGCTCCTTTTTTTTCGGGAGAGATGAAAGGACCTTCCAAGTGTATTCCCAAAATCTCAGCATCACAATCAAGGTTTTTAGCCTGCGAAACAGCGTTTATTGCCGTTAAAAGTTGTTCGGTGGGGGCAGTTAAGGTTGTCGGCATAATTGCAAGTGTGCCGTGTTTTGCGTGAGCATTTGCCATATTAACAATATCTTCGGGAGTAGGTCCCATTGCCGAATATCCGCCGCCGCCGTGAACATGGATGTCAACAAAACCGGGAATGACATAGTTTTGGCAGGCGTCAATCGTTTCGCAGTCTGCCGTTAAATCTTCGCCAATCTCGGCGATTTTTTTGTTTTTAATAAGAATATCACCGCTTATAACCTTGTCGTAAGTAACTATTCTTGCATTTTTAATCAACATAATTTCAATCCACTCAATTCTTCAACCGTGTCAACTATTATATCCGCTTTTGCTTCTTCAAGTTCATCTCTTGTTCCGAAACCATAGGTAACTCCGATTGATTTTATTCCGAGTTTTCGTGCGGCTTCAATATCAAATTTTCTGTCGCCTATCATTATAATTTCGTCTTTATCAGTTATTCCCGACTCATCAATCGCCGCTTGTAAAACAGGAATTTTATCTGAACTTGTATATTTAAGAGATATACCTTTTGCAATATCAAAAAGACGGTCAAGCCCTTTTTCTTTGATAATTTCTTTGACATATATTTCAGGCTTTGCAGATGCAACGGCGTTGATAATCCCCTTGTCTTTATATTTTGCAAGAAGTTCGGGAATGCCGTCATAAACCGAACAACGCTTGTATCCCGTCGGAGCATAAAATTCACGATATAAAGCGACCAAACGATGAGCCGTATCGTCGTCTGCATTGTAGTGTTTTTTGAACGACTTAAAAAGCGGCGGACCGATAAAAGACAGCAATTTTTCTCTGTCGGTTTCGACAATTCCTATCTTGGAAAGAGCATATAAAACGCTGTCAACAATGCCCTCTGCCGAATCAATTATCGTTCCGTCAAAATCAAATAAAGCGAGTTTTATCATCAAATCAGAATTTAATTACAATATCGCCGTCGGGAACATATACACCCTTGGCAAAATCACGAGCCTTAAAAATAACCTTATCATCAAATACACTCACCACAAAGCCCGTTCCCGCTTCATTATAAAAACCGTCCTTACATACAATACCCAAAGAAGGAACATTTACAAGGTGGACATTTTCTTTCTTTTCATAAAGATTATCGCCGAAAGCGGTGTGAAGATGACCGGTTACAAACATTACATTTTCGTATTTATTCATAATGTCAAAGAGAATATCGGACTGATCTCCGACACTGCCTCTTACATTATCACTGCTTCCCCAAGTATCAGGAAGTCCGTGTGTATCCTTAAGAGACTGATGATTGATTACAAATACGGGCTTGCCGTCAACCGAGGCGATTTCTTTGTCAAGCCAAGCAAGCGTTTCATCGCTGAACCAAGCCTCTTCAAACCTTCTTTTATCGCTGCCCATAACAATGAACTTGTAGCCGTTTATCTCATAAGAATAATTGAATTGTTCAATAACAAGACCTGCTTTTCCCGCTTCATTTAAGTCATTTGAGAAACGAATAAAACGCTTTGATGCCTGAGAATAAGCTCTAAGACGAATGTCGTGATTGCCCGTCGCCATTAGATAAACACCCGTATCTATGTTTTGAAGATAGGTACCGACACAGGTATATTCGGCTTGCAGACCGTTTTCGGTAATATCTCCCGCAACAACAACCGCATCGTAATAATTTCCGGAATTGACAACATCCTGACAGGCAAGGTCGGTATTCTGAGCGCGTGCAAGTTTATAATTTGCAATCTGCGGATCAGCCCAAAGAATAAAATTAAGTTCCGAGGTCTTGTCAAGAACAATCGGATCTTCGGTTGACGGCGGGGTGGTTACACCTATCCCCCATGTCGCCCAAAGGCTTAAAAGCAGTGCTAAAATTCTGTAAGCAATAGTAACTTTCATTCTGTTCTCTCTTTCGATTTATTTAGCAATATCACCGTTTCGGCAAGAAGTTTTAATTCTTCCATGCTTGAAACAAGCGACATTTTATTTCTCAACATTGCGGAATTCGGAATACCTTTTGTGTACCAGACGGCGTGTTTTCGTGCTTCTTTTATTCCGATACTTTCGCCCTTATATTCGCAAATTCGTTCAATATGTTTAAGCATTACCGCCATTTTTTCTTCAATTTCGGGTTCATCAAGAACAATACCGTTTTTAAGATATTCGTTTATATGCGAAAATACCCAAGGTCTGCCCAAAGCACCTCTGCCGACCATTATCATATCACAACCGGTTGTTTCATAGAGTAGTTTTGCCGACTTACCGTCAATAACATCACCGTTTCCGATAACGGGAATGTTTACGGCTTTTTTCACCTTTGCGATAATGTCATAGTCCACCGGCGGAGCATACATCTGCTCTCGCGTTCTTCCGTGAACAGTAACGGCTGCCGCACCGTTATATTCGGCAATCTGAGCCATCCGGACGGCATTTATACTGTCATTGTCCCAGCCTTTTCTTATCTTGACCGTAACCGGAACCGTTGACACCTCGACGACAGCTTTGACAATTTCACCGGCAAGGTTGGGGTTTTTCGCCAAAGCCGCACCCGCACCGCCTTTGATGATTTTCGGGGCGGGACAACCCATATTGATGTCGATAATATCCGGTTCAAACTTGAGTGCTTCAAGGCAAGCCTCTTTCATCACATCGGGATTTGCTCCGAATATTTGAATTGCGGCAGGTCGCTCATGAACACTTAACCGCATCAAATCGCTTGATTTTCGGTCTCCCATAGTAACGCCTTTTGCCGAAACCATTTCGCCGACACAGTAGCCTGCACCGTAACTCATACAAAGTTCACGAAATGCTCGGTCGGCAACTCCCGCCATCGGAGCAAGTACCGCATAATCCCCTATAATAACATTCTTTATATTCATACCGTTATTATATCATATTTTTGTGAAAATTCAAGATATAATATTGAAATAATGAAAAATATGTGGTATACTGACATATAATAAAATAGATAATTCGGAGTGATTATGAAAAAATTAACTGCTTTACTTCTCGTTTTAATTATAGTTCTATGCTCGTGTACAAACAACACAGAGCCCGAAACAAATGAAACCACAACGAAGATGGATTATACAATGGTTGACGGAGCACACGGAACCGTGCTTGCTCCCGTCTATGATGACGTTGATAAAAATCCCTATAAACCCGAACTCTTTGTAAGTGACGGCAAATTTTTGTCATATTCGGGAGATGAGAATTATATCGCAAGACGCGGTATTGATGTCTCCGAATTTCAGGGGGACGTTGACTGGACTGCCGTAAAGTCAGACGGAATTGAGTTTGTAATTCTTCGTCTCGGATTTCGGGGTTTGGGAGAAGCGGGAACAATAAAAACCGATTCAAAATTCCACGAAAATATTCAAGAGGCTCAGGCAAACGGGCTGGATGTCGGTGTATATTTCTTCTCGCAGGCGATAAATATCACCGAAGCAATATATGAAGCCGACTATTGCATTCACGAACTTAATGGCTATACTCTGCAAATGCCGATATTTTTCGACTGGGAACACGTAGCAAACGAGGAGGCTCGGACAAACAATATTTCCAAAGAAACGGTTAATAACTGTGCCGTTGCATTTTGCGAAAGGATAAAACAATATGACCAAACTCCCGGCGTGTATTTTTATCAATCGCTTGCCTATGATGTCTATGACTTAAGTATGCTCAAGCAATATTTTATCTGGCACGGCGAGCCGGGAGCATATCCGAAACTCCACTATGCACTTAACATGTGGCAATATTCATTTGAAGGGGACGTTGCGGGAATATCCACGGTCGTTGACCTGAATTTACATTTTATCAAGCAGGAAACACAAATTACCGAACAGACGGAAAATAACGGCTAAAAGAAAGGCGAATCATAAGATTCAGAACAAGAAAATAAATGTTAAAAATTGAGAATTTAACAAAAACTTACGGCGAAAAACTTGCCGTAGATAACTTGTCTTTGCATATTCAAAAAGGCGAAATTTACGGTTTTATCGGGCATAACGGTGCGGGAAAAACCACCACGTTAAAAGCAAGTGTCGGTATCTTGAATTTTGATTCCGGCGAGATTTTCATCAATGGTATTTCAATAAAAGACGAACCGATTAAGTGCAAAGAAATTCTTGCATATATCCCCGACAATCCCGATTTATATGAATTTCTGACAGGCATGCAATATCTGAATTTCATTGCCGATGTGTTTAAGATTGACAGTAAAACACGCAGCGAAAGAATAAAAAATTACGCTGAAAAATTTGAAATATACGGCAATTTAGGTGATATTATTTCGTCTTATTCACATGGCATGAAACAAAAACTTGCAATTATTTCCGCTTGGATTCACGAGCCGAAACTGATAATAATGGACGAACCGCTTGTCGGTCTTGACCCGAAAGCGGCACATATATTAAAGCAATTGATGCGTGAAACGTGTGACAAAGGCGGAGCAATATTCTTTTCCACCCATATTTTGGAAGTGGCAGAAAAACTCTGCGACAAAGTGGCAATTATCCGCGAAGGAAAACTTATAAAAAGCGGTACAATGGAAGAAGTAAAGGGAGATGAAAGTTTAGAAGAAGTATTTTTAAATTCCGAAAATTAAATTTGTATGGAGGAAATCATGTTAGAAAGAGCCAATTTCATTATTTGTCCGGAACAAAAGACAGAAACCGAAGTTCCGTGGAGAACAAGCAAATTCAATTCCCGTTCGTGGACTTTAGCCGACAAGGGTGGAATACCCTGTTTCCGCAAGATAATCAATATCGAAGAAGATATTGAAACAGCCGTTATTTCCTGTACTGCTCTCGGTATATTCGAGATTTATGTCAACGGTCAGCGAGTCGGTGCGGACGAACTAAAACCCGGCTTTACCGACTATCGCAAAACCGTTTACGGCTTTGATTACGACATTAAGGACTACCTGAAAGTCGGTAAAAATACAATCATTGCCGAAGTCTCTCTCGGCTGGTATTCCGGTCGTATTTCATTTGGTAAATTCGGATTTTTACCGAATGCTTTTGTCGCCGAGATAAAAATTAACGACGATTTGTACGTAACCGACGAATTTTGGGAAGCGGGACTTGGCGGAGCATATCGCAACGCCTCAATCTATGACGGTGTGCTTTACGATGCACGTAAAAACTTTGATGACGTAAAATGGGACAAACCGAAAAATACTTCCGTTGACTGCAAAGTCTTACCTGCCGCTTTGCCGTATATCGCCGTTAAAATGGTATTGCCGGCAAAAAAAGTCGTTGTATATGACGGTATAACCGAAAACGAAACCACTTTCGGTGAAATTAACACGGTATATGAAAAATCGGGCAAGAACTGTGAAAGACTTGAATTAAAGAAAAACAATGTTATGCTTCTCGATTTTGAGCAAAATTTGGTCGGCAGAATTCATATCAATTTCAAGGCTCCCGTTGGTGCAAAACTCATAATCCGTCATGCCGAAATGCTTAACGACAGCGGAGAAAAAAGTCGCGGAAACGATTACGCAAAAGGCTCCGCATATATCGAAAACTATCGTTCCGCCGCTGCTCGTGTGGAAATTATTTCCGATGGCGAAACCCTCGACTTTGCTCCCTATCACACCTTTTTCGGTTTCAGATATGTGGAAATCGAATGCGATAACGATGTCGAGATAAACTGTGTCGAGGCGGAAGTTATCGGCAATAAAAACGAAGAGATAGGTACATTTGAATGCAGTAACGAGTCCGTCAACAAGTTGTTTTCTAATATTCTCTGGGGTGCAAGAGGCAATTATTTATCCGTTCCCACCGACTGTCCGCAGAGAGATGAACGCTTGGGCTGGTCGGGCGACACTCAGGTTTTTGCCTGTACCGGTGCATATCTTTGCGATATTGAAGACTTTATGCGTAAGTGGCTTCACGATGCTCGCGACAGTCAGGAACTTGACGGCGGTTACGGCGATGTCATTCCCAATGTGTTCAAAAATCCTGATAATGTCAACAATACCGGTTGGGGAGATGCGGGAATAATCGTGCCCTATGTCCTTTACAAAATGTATAATTCCGTTGAAATTCTCGAAGAACATTATGCTTCAATGGAAGAATATATGGCGACAATCAAGGCAAGAAAACCCGAAGGACAACACAATAATTACGGCGATTGGCTTGCTTATGAACAGACCGAAAAAGATTATCTGACTTTCTGCTATTATCTCTATGACTTGAAACTCATTAAGTTTATGAGTGAGGTTTTAGGGAAGACCGAGCGTGCAAAATATTATGAAAACGAATATGCTCGTGTTCGCAAGAATTTTGCGGACAAATATATCGAGGAAGATAAAATAACTCAAAAGACACAGACGGCAAATGCTTTAGCATTGGGTTTTGGCTTGCTTGATGAAAAACAAACCAAAATTGCTCTTGATTTTCTTATTCAAAAACTTGCCGATAATGACTATACTTTATCGTCGGGCTTTATCGGTACAAGCATGCTCAACACCGCATTGTCAAAACACAATCGTGACGATGTCGCTTATAATCTTCTTCTTTGCAGAAATGATCCGTCGTGGCTTTATTCAGTGGATCAAGGTGCGACGACAATATGGGAACGCTGGAATTCCTACACTATCGAAAAGGGTTTCGGCGATGTCGGCATGAACTCCTTTAACCACTATGCTTACGGCTGTATTGCGGAATGGATGTTCTCATATATGTGCGGAATTAGTCCCGACATTGAAAATCCGGGCTTCAAGACCTTGATTTTCGATCCCCGTCCCGATATGAGAGAAGAAATTCCCGAAGGTCGTGAAAAGATAACTTACGCCAAAGCAGAATACAAATCCCGTGAAGGCTTGATAAAATCCGAGTGGAATGCTCTTGAAAACGGCTTTGAATATAAACTCACCACTCCCGTTGAAACAAAAGTTTCTGTCCCCGCCGTTTTAGACAAATGTACGTTAAACGGCAGAAAAAAGGATGCAGAACTCATTGACGGGAAATATGTATTTACATTAAAAGCCGGCGAGTATGTTATTAAAGCATAATATCAAACACAAAAAAACAGAAATTTTAAGTTCAAACAAGTTCTTATGTTCATCGTTTGAACTAAAACTTAAACTTTTGGAGTGAAAACGATGAATTTCGGATGGATAAATATTTTCGGTGCGGTTTTTTCCGCAATAAACTTAATTGTATATTTTATATTTTTTGCTAAGGCACTAAAGTATAAAAAAGTCGGAGTTATCAAAATTCTGGAAATTATCGCACTTGTTATAACGGCTGTGCTTACGGTTATTCCCGTCGGGATTAAAGAATTCGGTTTTTTTGATATTGCACAAATGATATTTTATTTGCTCGGCGGAGCAGTGCTTTCAATTTTATACATCATCGTCAATGTATTATCAAGCAAAAGCAAAAAAGTGACTGACAAGATTGTCTGTGCATTGGTTTTGACAACCCAGTACATTCTCTTTGCGATTACTTTGGAATATTGGCTATTGGCAATAGCTGCTCTCATATTCTTGATATTATCCTTTTCGGATAATCCTAAAAAAACCAAATAAAACTCACCCGAGAACATTGCTGTTCTCGGTTTTGTTTATTGTGGGATTTATATTAAAATTTATTGACAATCAGGGTGCTGTGTGTTATAATAAAAGTAATAAATCATTACACAAATGAGAGCGAAAATGAAAAATTTTTTGAAGATACTTTTGCTTAATATCGGAATAATAATCGCTGCGATTCTTACATACAGCAACGGTTTTTTAGGACTTCGTCCGACTGATGACAGTATTCTTCGTGCAGGTTTTTCAATTCTTATCGGTTTAGGGCTTGCGGGAGGTTTGTTGGGCGGAAATTATGCTTTACTCAAAGAACCGAAAAAAGTTCTGCATGCTCAACTTCTTGACAAAAATCAGGTTGAAAATGTATTAAAAGAATATTTTCGCTCAAAATATTTTGCCGAAATGTCAAAAACTACCTGCGATCAGATAGGACGAATTGAGAAAAGCACCGACAGAGCCTTGCTTGCGGTCAATTCAAAATTCTCACAGGGCAGCATGTCAAACAATAGGTATCAGGAAATCCTCAATGCCGCCTCGCAGACGGCTTTTGAAAATATGAAAAATATAGCATCTCGGATACAGATGTTTGACGATGACGAATATTCAAGATTAAGCAACTATAAAAACGACAATATCCCCGATGATATTCAGGAAAAACAAATTGAGTTATATAACAATAATATTGAATATATCAAAAATTCAATCGCCATGAACGAAAATCTTATCTTAAAACTTGACACCTTGGCACTTGAAATATCCAACCTTACAGAAACAAACGAAAAACAAACGGAGAACTTACTTAAGGAGATTACTGTTTTAACGCAGGAATTGAAATATTATAATTAACGGAGGATATATTATGGAGCCTTTACTTGTAATTTTAGGAATACTTGTATTCTTAATTTTAGTTATCGTCATTGCAAACATTCAAATTGTTCCGCAATCAAAGGCATATGTTATCGAGCGTCTCGGTGCATATTCAACCACTTGGGAAACCGGTCTTCATATAAAAATTCCCTTTATTGAACGCATTGCGAAAAAAGTTTCTCTCAAAGAAAAAGTCGCAGATTTCCCACCGCAACCTGTTATCACAAGGGATAATGTTACAATGCAGATTGATACCGTTGTGTATTATCTTATAACTGACCCGAAACTCTACACTTATGGTGTTGAAAATCCGATTGCCGCTATCGAAAACTTAACGGCTACCACGTTAAGAAATATCATCGGTGAACTTGATTTAGACCATACTCTCACTTCACGAGACACGATAAATTCCAATATTCGTGTTATTTTGGACGAAGCAACCGACCCGTGGGGAATTAAAGTTAATCGTGTTGAGCTTAAGAATATTTTACCTCCGCACGAAATTCAATCCGCGATGGAAAAACAGATGAAAGCGGAGCGTGAAAGACGAGAATCCATTTTGCGTGCCGAAGGTGAAAAAGCAAGCAAAGTCCTTATCGCTGAAGGTGAAAAAGATGCAATGATTCTTGATGCAGAGGCTGAAAAGCAGGCTGCTATTTTGCGTGCTGAAGCCGTAAAAGAAGCTAAAATCCGTGAGGCTGAAGGTGAAGCCGCAGCGATTGTCAAAGTTCAACAAGCTATTGCCGACGGTATTCGTGCATTAAAAGAAGCCGACCCGAATAAAGCTGTCTTAACATTAAAGAGCTTTGAGGCGATGGAAAAAGTCGCGGACGGAAAATCCACAAAAATTATCATCCCGTCAGAAATTCAGTCCCTCGCAGGTCTCGCCGCAGGATTAAAGGAAATTAACGAATAGATACGGAGAAAACAACATATGAGCTTATATGCAAATCTCTTAAGCCGTGAAGAAAAACTTTCTATAGTAGGTTTAGGCTATGTCGGTCTTCCCTTGGCAGTTGCTTTCGCAAAGAAAGTTGATGTTATCGGTTTTGACATTAACGAAAGTAAAATTGAATTATACAAAAACGGCAAAGACCCGACAAATGAAGTCGGCGACGATGCAGTAAAAGAAACAAGCATATTTTTCACAGCTAATGAAACCGACTTAAAAAAGGCGAAATTTCACATTGTCGCAGTTCCGACACCGGTTAATGCTGACCGCACACCCAACCTCTTCCCCGTTGAAAGTGCAAGCAGAACAGTCGGCAAAAATCTTACAAAAGGCAGTATTATCGTTTTCGAATCAACGGTATATCCCGGCGTTACAGAGGAATTTTGCGTCCCAATTCTTGAAAAAGAATCTGGTCTTGTTTGCGGAAAAGATTTTTTTGTAGGCTATTCTCCCGAAAGAATCAATCCCGGCGATAAAGTTCACAGACTTGAAAATATTATCAAAATCGTATCCGGTCAGGATGAAAACACTCTTGATGAAATTGCAAAAACATACGAACTTGTAGTAGAAGTCGGTGTTCATCGTGCGCCCACAATCAAAGTTGCCGAAGCGGCTAAGGTTATTGAAAACAGCCAGCGTGATATAAATATTGCGTTTATGAATGAACTGTCGATTATCTTTAACAAGATGGGAATTGATACTAAATCAGTCTTGGAGGCTGCCGGCACAAAGTGGAACTTCCTCAAATTCTATCCCGGACTGGTCGGCGGACACTGCATCGGTGTTGACCCGTATTATCTTACATACAAAGCTGAAATGCTCGGCTATCACAGTCAGGTTATTTTATCCGGCAGAAGAATCAATGACGGTATGGGTAAATATGTCGCTGAAAACTGCATTAAGAATCTTATTAAAGCCGATATTAACGCAAAAACCGCACGCATTGCATTGCTCGGTTTTACATTCAAAGAAAATTGTCCCGATACAAGAAACAGCAAAGTATATGATATTGTAACGGAACTGCATGAATATGGAGTTGACCCGCTTATTTACGACCCCGTTGCAGATAAAAAGGAAGCAAAACAAATATACGGCGTTGATTTCGTTGAATATTCCGAACTTGAAAATATGGATGCGGTTATTATTGCCGTTGCTCACGAAGAATTTAAGAAACTTAATATTTCCGACATTTCAGCACTTTACGGCAAAAAACCTTTTGTGCTTATTGATGTTAAGGGAATATTAAATCGTTCCGAATATGAAAAAGCCGGATTCATTTATTGGAGACTCTGATGTCATATAGTAATATAAATTTCCCCGAAAACTCTCTCTTTCTGGTAACGGGAGGAGCGGGTTTTATAGGTTCAAACTTATGCGAGGCTATACTTAATTTAGGCTGTAAAGTACGCTGTCTTGATGACCTTTCGACCGGTAAACAATCTAATGTTGATATGTTTGCGGACAACGAAAGATATGAGTTTATCAAGGGCGATATAAAAGATTTTGACATCTGCATGAAAGCCTGCGAAGGTGTGGATTATGTCTTGCATCAAGCCGCTTGGGGCAGTGTTCCGAGAAGTATCGAAATGCCGTTGTTCTACTGCAAAAATAATATTGACGGCACTTTGAATATGCTTGAGGCTGCTCGTCAGAATAAAGTCAAAAAATTTGTTTATGCATCATCTTCTTCCGTTTACGGCGATGAGCCTGCACTGCCGAAAAAAGAGGGAGTTGAAGGCAATCTCCTCTCTCCTTACGCTCTAACCAAACTCTGTAACGAGGAATGGGCAAAACAGTATTCCATGCACTATAATCTCCCGACCGTTGGTCTCAGATATTTTAATGTATTCGGCAGACGGCAAGATCCCGACGGTGCTTATGCCGCAGTCATCCCGAAATTTATAAAATTGCTCTTAAACGGAATTGCACCGACAATAAACGGCGACGGCAAACAGAGTCGCGATTTCACTTATATTGAAAATGTAATCGAAGCAAATTTTAAGGCCTGTCTGGCTGACGATAGGGCAAACGGCAAAGCATTTAATATCGCTTACGGCGGCAGAGAGTACTTAATTGATATTTATTACGAAATAACAAAAGCTCTTGATGTGCAAATTGAACCAAATTTCGGTCCCGACAGAGCGGGAGACATTAAACACAGTAATGCGGATATATCCAAAGCACGTGAATTTTTAGGCTATGATCCGTCATATGACTTTGCCACCGGTCTTAAAAATGCTATCGACTGGTATAAAAATAATCTCTGATGGTTGGATACATGTATCATTATTTATACGCCCTGCCGAAATATGTTTTCGTATTGATCGGATTAGGTGGCTTGATGTTTTGGTTTCTATGCAGAGTATCGGGGTTTTCAAAAAAATATGAAAAAGCATGGAAATTCTTCAATACAGCCGTTCTTATTCTTGTCATCATATTCGTTTTTTTTGCTGCATTGATTTATCGGATTGATAAACCACAAGAACGTATATTACGATTAAGACCGTTTCAATTCCTGATTGATATGAAATACAGTCTCGAATATCTGAGATTGGCTCTTTTGAACACTCTCGTATTTATACCCTTCGGTCTCTGCATACCCGAACTTATAGAGAAAAAATATTCCCCGATAAAAGTTATTATTATCACTGTTTCAACGGCGTTTTTAATCAGTTTAACGGTTGAAATCGCTCAATATGTTTTCAATCTCGGAGTAAGTGAATTTGACGACTTGATGCTGAATACTTTTGGTGCCGCTCTTGGAACTATTCCCTTTATTGTAACACAAAAATGGCGAAGAAAAAGTTAAACGAATCACAAATCGGGCTGATGGATTGCCTTTCATCAGCCTTGTTTTCTAATTATGAAACCGATATTTCCTTAAGTGACCAAATGGCTAACGAAGCAATGCTTCAAAGTGTTTTTTCAATAATTTATCCTTGTTTTAATGAAAAAAAATTTGAGCAACATTATCTTGCTTGTATTAAAGAAAATATTAAATTAGAACTTGCAAATGTCCATCTTCATGAGATATTTACACGTAACAATATTCCCTATTGCATAATCAAAGGCTATGCTGCCGCGAGATTTTATAATGATCCCCTGCTTAGAGTGTCTTGCGATATTGACTTTTTGGTTGAACCTGAAAATCTAAAAAAAGCAAAACATGTCTTAACAGAAGAAGGCTTTTCAAAAACAGGAAAGAACTCACATCATATTTCGTACATAAACAACGATATTACCTATGAAATGCACTTTACCATTGCGGGCATTCCCGACGGGGCTGTCGGTGATGATGTTCGGGATATGGTTTCAAAAATAGTAGAAAATCGGCAACTTTTTTCTTGTGTAAGCGGTGATTTTTATATACCGTCGGATTTTGACCACGGACTAATAATACTTATTCACACTGCCCGACATCTGATAAATTCCGGAATCGGACTTAAACATGTCTGCGATTGGGCTGTATTTATAAATCATTTTACGGAAGAAGAGTTTATAAATATTTTCAAGGAAAAACTTGTAAAAATCGGTTTGTGGACTTGGTGTGTCACATTGACCGCTTTATGTGAAAAATACTTAAACCTGAAACATTTTTCATTTACGGAAAAACCAGATGATGCCTATCTTGAATTGCTGCTGATTGATATATTTGAATCGGGAACATTCGGAATCAAAGACCGTTCACGCCTTCACGCAGCGAAACTTATCACTGACGACACAACAGCCAACGTGGAAGATGTAAACTATTTTACCCGTCTTTGTCGTCATTTTTCTAAAAAAGCAAAATCCGAATATAAATTTGCGAAATTCAAGTTATTACTTCCGCTTGCAATGCTATTTGTCGCATTTCGGTTTATTTTTGATGTTCTCAGAGGAAAAAGACCAAAAATAAATTTTGCCCAAACATTTTCAAAAGCACAAGAAAGACGAAATATATATCGAAAACTGAGACTTTTTGAGGTGCAAAACAAATGGGAAAAAAGAAGAAAATAATTATCGTAATGCTCGTTTTGCTGTTCCTGTTTTTTGCGATAGTAATCGGCACGATCACTTATTATACTTCAAAAATTAACAAGGTCACACAAAGCGTGTTGCAACCCGAAGATTTTGAAACAGATGCCAATATCGACCCGAATCGGGAGAAAATTGATTATGTTGACTGGGGAGATGCTGCATATATGCTTGAGGATGATGATCTGTTGAATATTATTTTGCTTGGTCAGGACAAGCGAAGTGGTCAAACCCGTCAACGTTCCGATGTTATGATATTGTGTTCATTAAACCCGCAGACGGGGAAAGTAGTATTGATTTCATTTATGCGTGACCTTTATGTTCAAATCCCCGAATATAACGATAACAGGCTCAACGCCGCCTATGTTTTCGGCGGTTTTGAACTTGTAAAAGAGACATTTACAAAGAATTTCGGCATCCATATTGACGGTTGTTTTGAGGTTGATTTCACTGCATTTGAGACTATTGTTGATATGATAGACGGTGTGGATATTACATTGACGGATGCAGAGGCTCAATATATCAACAAACGCTGTGACGGATATTTAAAAATCGGAGAAAATCACTTGAACGGCAAACAAGCTTTGACCTATGTATCAATTCGTGCGATTGACAGTGACTTTGAAAGAACCGGCAGACAAAGAAAATTCCTTGTTGCCGTATATAAAAAGCTCAAAACTCAAAAAGCAACCGAACTTCTTGACCTGTTGAATACAGCTTTACCGTATCTTACAACAGACATGTCCAATATACAAATTCAGTTGCTTGCTGCAAGGGCATTAACAATGTTGCCGAGCATTCAGATTGGCACTTATCGTGTCCCACCGGATAACGGCTCATACGATGCTACAATTAACGGTATGATGGTTTTAGTTCCCAAACTTGATGTTATTCATGATTATCTGGTTGATGCCATGGGTATAGACTGATTTTGACAAAAGGAGAATGCAATGGCTTTTATTCGCAACCGAAACGAAGAGCGAACAGGTTATCAAAGCGGAAGCTCGCTGACACCCGACCACGACAATGCGGTGGATTATGTTCTTGTCTATCGTATGGACGAAACCATTTTTGACCGCCTTCAAGTTTTTAAGAACAAGGGCTATATCGTTCATTTTATGACCGGTATTGCATGGGGAGCTTTCACCGATTATTTATACGGAGAATGGGATGGCGTTGACCATTGGGATGACGCACAGACCGACCGAAACGGCAATCGAATAATGCACGGACATGACACTCCATACATGTGCCCAACACTCGATTTTGTTGATTATCTTGTCGAAAAATTCAAGTCGGTTATTGATTTCGGTGTTGAGGCTATTCATTTTGAAGAGCCGGAATATTGGGACAGAGCAGGCTATTCAGAAAGTTTTAAGCGTGAGTACAAAATGTACTACCGTGAGGACTGGGCTGCTCCCCATGAAAGTGTTGATGCAAGATATAAATGTGCAAAACTCAAGCAATATCTATATTCCCGTTGCATTGATTTTCTTTCATACCGCCTTAAAAACTATGCCTCCCGTCAGAGCAAAGATATACGATTTTATATCCCGACACATAGTTTATTGAATTATACGCAGTGGAGTATAGTTTCTCCCGAAGGCAAACTTGCCGATATTCCCGCGATTGACGGTTGTATCGCTCAGGTTTGGACAGGCACTTCCCGTGAACGAAACGCATTTAACGGCAAGATAGCAGAACGCACTTTCGAAACGGCATATTTTGAATACGGCGTTATGCAGGAACTTGTCAAGGGAACGGGAAGAAGAATGTGGTTTTTGCACGACCCGATTGAAGATAACCCCGTATATGACTGGGACGATTATCGCAAGAATTATCTTGCAACGGTTACAGCCTCACTCCTGCACCCGCTTATAAATCAATTTGAGGTTTGCCCTTGGCCAAATCGTGTTTTTACAAGAAAATACCCATCCGATGACCCGAATGCGGAATATATTTCAAGTGATTATCAGACCGTTCTGAATAATATGTTCAACACCTTAGGGACGATTGAAAATGTAAAGCAAGAAGGACTTCGTGTCGGTGTTTTGATGGCTGACGCTCAACTTTATCAAAGGGAATATCCCGACAGCGAATTTTCTGCCGAAAGAACTCAGGCGGTCGGAACTGTTTTAAGCGACACGGCAGAATTGATTGACAATTTTAAAAACAAACTCTTTAAGAACAAGGGAGACCGTGAACTTTTACTCTCCTTTATGCAAAGCAACGCCTTCCCCTGTTTTTACGGTCTTGCATTACCGCTTCTTAAATACGGTATTCCGGTACGCCCCGTCCTTGTTGACAACGCAAGAAGATATGCAAATTATCTTGACGACTACGATATTCTGCTTGCAAGTTATTCCTATTTAAAACCCGATTATCCCGATATTAACGCAACCTTATGCGAATGGGTACAAAGCGGCGGCAAGTTGATTTTTGTCGATGACGGTTTTGACCCGTATAACAATATTAAAAGTTGGTGGACGGGTATTTATAAAAATCCCGCAGAACACCTCTATAAATTGCTCGACATTGAGCTTTCCGAAAAACTCACTATTAAGAATATCGGCAAGGGCAGTGTCGCGGTTTATAACGAAAATCCTGCCATATTTTGCTATTCAAAAGAGAATGCTGATATTCTTCGTGATATTTTCGAAAAAGTTGTCGGCAAGGTAGAGTATAAAAACCACCTCTATATTGAAAGAGACAGATATGTTATCGCTGCGGTTATGGATGAATCCGTTTCTGATGAACCGCTGATTATTGACGGAATTTTTGCAGATATGTATACCGCCGATTTTGCAATAGTAAACGGCAAAAAGCTTAAACCCGGCGAAAACACTATGCTTGCAAATATCGAAAAGTTAAATGACCTTGATATTGTCGGCACTTCCGTTCGTATTCTTTCACTCGAAGAAACAAACAATAAGCTCGTGCTTAAAATTAACGGTGCGAAAACAAAAGCCAATATTCGTATCCGCGTTCCGAAAAAGCTTAATAGTGCAAACATTGACGGGAAGAACATTCCTTGTCTCTATGATGAGCTTTCAAAAACCGTTCTCATATCTTTTGACAATGAGCCGGGCGAAAAGACAATAATCATCGAAAAATAAAAAATAGTCCCGCAACCAAAAGGTTACGGGATTCATTATTTAATTAACCCTGGTCTTTAAAAACCTGCATGATGAACTGGATAACTTCTATTATCCAAGCGATGATGGGATTGCTTGCTAAGCCTTCGAAATCAAAATCCATATTAGTTCTCCTTTCGACATTTTGCAACTAATTATACACTATTTTTTTTCATTAGTCAAGCATTTTTCAAAATTTGAATAAATATTAAAATTTTGTATAAAATATCTCAACAATTAAACTCAAAAAGTTGATTTCATATCAGCCTGAACCTGCTCTACAACATTATCTTTTGCACGGGAGGTTGCAATACGCTTTTTAAGTTCTTCGTAATAAAGGTCTTCATCAATCGGAAGAACAATCTCTTTTCCGTCATACCAAGAAGAAAGGAAGGCGGCATTGGAAATGGTAAGCCCGTTGATTCCCTCAACTCCTTCGGCAACAAGGGGTTCTCCACGAAGAATATGAGCAGCAAAAGCATTGGTAACTCCAACATGCTGTTCGTTTAATCCGTCAAGTTCAGGTTCTTTCCACTCTCCCTTGGGCTTATCAAAACCGCCCTGTGCACCGGTGATAACATCATCGATATTGCGGTCAAGCTCAAACATCCTGAGTTTTCCGTCCTCGCAAACCAATTTTGCACGATCTAATGTTACTTCAAGACGATTTGTGCCGGGATAATCACCGGTAGTCGTAATAAAAGTACCCGTCGCACCGTTCGGATATTCAACATAGATAATAACATCATCTTCAACTTCAATGTCGTGCCATTTACCCTGACGACAGACACTGCGGACTTTTGCAGGCATGCCGCAAATCCACTGCCACAAGTCAAGTTGATGGGGACATTGGTTCAATAATACGCCGCCACCTTCGCCTGCCCAGGTTGCACGCCAACCGCCTGAATTATAATAACTTTGAGTTCTAAACCAATCAGTAATAATCCAGTTCACTCTGCGAATATCACCATACTCTCCGCTTTTTACAATCTCACGCATCTTGCGATAAAGGCAGTTTGTACGCTGATTATACATTATCGCAAAAGTCTTATCGCTCTTTTCGGCAACCTCATTCATTTCACGAACTGCCTTTGTGTAAACACCTGCGGGCTTTTCACATAGGACATGAATACCACAGTTTAGAGCCTCAATAACCATCGGAGGATGGTCGTAGTGAGGAGTTGCGATAATTACCGCATCAATAAGTCCGCTTTTAAATAAATCACTTGAATTTTCAAAGCAATGAAGTGCCGGCAGCTGTTCACGAGACCATTCAAGTCTGTCGGGTTTAATATCACAGACTGCGACAAGCTCCATTTCGGGAATTCTGCCTTCTTTGTAATCTCTCAAATGTCCGCTTCCCATGTTACCGACACCGACAATACCATATTTGATTTTTGCCATATTTGCTCTCCTTGTCAGATTATTTCTTTGAGTTTATTATACCACAAACACACACTAATTGCAATAATAAAAATATAACTTGAAAATTTATATCCTTTGTGCTATAATAATTTGTAATGTTGTACTTACATTATTATACTTATTTTTGAGTTGTTTGAAAGGAATATCCTAAAATGACATACGATATAATTATTGTCGGTGCAGGTCCCGGCGGTATTTTCACCGCATATGAACTCTCCAAAGAAAACTCTGACTTGAAGATAGGAGTGTTTGAACTCGGTAACCCCCTTAATAAACGTAAATGTCCGATCGACGGTAAGAATATCAAATCTTGTATTCACTGCCCCATTTGTTCAGTTATGAGCGGTTTTGGCGGTGCAGGTGCATTCTCTGACGGAAAATATAATATCACCAACGAATTTGGCGGTACTTTATACGAATATATCGGGAAAAAAGAAGCTATCGAGTTGATGGAATATGTAGATGAAATCAACCTTTCTCATGGTGGCGAAGGTGCAAAGCTCTATTCCACTGCCAATACCGGACTTAAAAAGAAATGTTTTGAAAATGACCTTCATCTTCTTGAAGCAAAAGTTCGTCATCTTGGTACCGATAGAAACTATGTCGTTCTTGGAAATATGTATGAAATACTAAAGGACAAGGTTGCTTTCCATTTTCGTACCGAAATTACAAAAATCAACAAGATTGACGGCGGCTTTGAAGTTTGTTCAAAAGACAATGCTTATACTTGTGAAAAATGTATAATTTCCGTTGGTCGAAGCGGCTCAAAATGGATGGAAACAGTTTGCGAGGATATGAATATCCCGACAAAATCTAATCGTGTTGATATTGGTGTTAGGGTTGAGCTTCCTGCCGTTGTTTTCTCACATATTACAGACGAACTTTACGAAAGCAAAATCGTTTACAGAACTACCGGTTTTGAAGATTTGGTTCGTACTTTCTGTATGAACCCGAATGGTGTTGTTGTAAACGAAAACACTAACGGTATTGTAACCGTAAACGGACACAGTTACGAAAATCCCGAATTTCATACCGAAAATACCAACTTCGCCCTGCTTGTAAGCAAGCGTTTCAGTGAGCCTTTCAGAGATTCAAACGGTTATGGAGAAAGCATTGCCCGTCTTTCAAATATGCTTGGCGGTGGCGTCATCGTTCAACGTTTCGGCGACTTGATTAAAGGCAGACGCTCAAACGAACATCGTATTCAAGGTTGTTTCTTAACTCCCACTCTTAACGCAACTCCCGGCGACTTATCATTGGTTATCCCCAAAAGAATATTAGACGGCATTATAGAAATGATTTATGCTCTTGATAAGATTGCTCCCGGCACTGCAAATGCCGACACCTTGCTTTACGGTGTTGAAGTTAAGTTTTATAATATGGAAGTTCAGCTTGACGAAAATCTCCAAACTAAAGAAAAGGGACTTTATGTTATCGGAGATGGTTCCGGAGTTACACATTCTCTCGCTCATGCAAGTGCAAGCGGTGTTTATGTGGCAAGACATATTTTGGCAAATAATTAAAATTGTATAAATAAAATCATAAAAGGAGAGGCAAATGAACAGAAAATGGTACAAAGAAATGAGCGTTTACCATATTTGGACACGCAGTTTCTGTGACTCAAACGGCGACGGTATCGGCGATTTGGGCGGTGTCATGTCAAAGCTCGACTACATCAAGAGTTTAGGCGTTGACGGCATTTGGTTTAGCCCGATTTATCCGACACCCAACGCTGACTACGGTTACGATGTTGCCGATTATCGTGACATTAACCCTGAATTCGGTACTCTTGACGACTTCAAGAAATTACTCGATGAAGCCCACAAGCGTGACATGAAAGTCTTTATGGACTTGGTTGTCAACCACACTTCCGACGAACATTGGTGGTTTAAGGAAAGCTGCAAAGGTCCCGATAACCCCTATCACGACTATTACATCTGGCGTGAGGGTAAGGGAGACAAGCCTCCGAATAACTGGAAATCCATTTTTGAAGGCGGTGCTTGGGAATACGTTCCTGAAATTAACAAATACTATCTTCACTTATTTGCCAAAAAGCAGCCCGACTTGAATATGGACAACCCGAAAGTCAGAGAAGAAGTTAAAGATATTATGCGTTTCTGGCTTGATATGGGTGTTGACGGTTTCAGAGAGGATGTTATCACATTTATCTCCAAAGCGGAAGGTCTACCCGACGGAATTCCGATTCCGGTTGCCTGCGGTATTGAACACTACCTACACGGTCCGCATCTCGGCGAATATCTGGATGAATTCAGAGAAGTGTTAAACGAATATGACTGTTTCGCTGTCGGCGAAGGTCCCATGCTCTCACTTAAAGATGCTGTTGAGTTCTGTAGCGAAGGTCCTAATAAGAAACTCGATATGATGATTTCTTTCGACCATATGAATGCCGACGGTCTTCTTGTTGAGTGGATTCCCCGTCCTTTCTCATTGAAGAGTCTTAAATCAAATATGAGTAAATGGCAGGAAGCAATGTACGACAAGGGTTGGAACTGTCTTTATCTTGAAAACCACGACCATCCTCGTGTTATCTCCCGTTACGGCAGTGAAAAATTCCGTGTCGAAAGCGGTAAGATGCTTGCCGCCATGTACATTTTGCAATGCGGTACTCCCTTTATTTATCAGGGACAAGAGATCGGTATGACCAATATAATCATTGATAATATTGATGACTTCAAAGATGTTTCAACATTCAACAACTACCGCTTATTCAAGAATTTGCTTAAGTTTTCTGACGAGAGATTCTTAAAACTTGCAAACAGAGCTTCACGCGAGAATGCAAGAACGCCGGTACACTGGTCTGCCGAAAAGAATGCAGGATTTACAACCGGTGAGCCGTGGTTTAAAATCAACGAAAACTACGAATCAATTAACGTTGAACAGGCTGAAAAAGACCCCAATTCCATCCTTCATTTCTATCGTAAACTCATAAACTTCCGCAAGGGTAACGACTTAGTTATCTACGGCAGATATAAAGAATACGATAAAAATAACAGAAGAGCATATATTTACGAGCGTACATACAAGAATGAAAGATTGCTTGTTATGTGTTCCTTCGCATCCCGCCCGATGACAATCAAAGCTCCCGCCGGATATAATCTTGAAAAAGGTGAATTGATTATCACAAACTACGACGGTGCAACAATCAAGGACAACGCATTCAAGGCAAAACCCTACGAAGTTCGCGTTTATCACTTCAAATAAAAATTTAGACCGACAATATGTCGGTCTTTTTTGATAACAAAAGCCGGTGAGAAAATCACCGGCAAATTTTTAACCACCAAACAGGTTGCGGAAGAATTCAAGAATCATCTGGAACCAGAATATGAGCCACTCGATCGCACCTAACTGTACATGCTCAAGAACTGAACCATCTTCAACTTTGATGACTGTATCGCGTTCAACAACGAAAGAATAATGTCTTGTGCCGTCACGATCAATACTGTCAGGTCTTGCATATACACCACCGATTTTCATCATAAATACAGTAGTTTCTTCATATCCGGGACGAACTTTTGCAGTAAATTTGCAAGTTTCACCAACTATATATACAACACCAACTCCCTCAAGGTAACGGGGCGGATCTTCAAAAGCATAGTCAATATTATCCAACGGACTGAAAGATACACGACAATACTGCTCGTTGCCATCAAAGGTCATCTCGTTCCAATCGAAATTTTCGGCAGAGCCTATAATGCTTACAAAAGAGCATAGCATAACCATCGCAAGAGCGATACTGATAATTTTTTTCATATTTAACCTCCAAGAATTATTCACACACTGGGATTATAACATATATGTGCTAATTTTTCAAGTACTTTTTGGAAAAATAGATTATTTTTTTGCACATTCTATACCTTTTTGGAGTGCAAGACGATTTTTCTCCATAACAATCGGCTTTTTAGATGCAAACTTCTGCTCTAAATGTGCCGAAAATGCCTCTAAAGAAACAATACCGGTCTTTTCAATCAAAGCACCAAGCATAACAATATTCGCAGCTTTCGGACTTTCGATACTGTTTGCAATCTCATCGGCAGGAACTGCAACGGCGGTAATATCGGTACGGGCAATCTTACTTGTTACCCGGGAGGAATTATAAATCAAAACTCCGCCGGCTGCCATGTTGTTAATAAAACTCTTGTAGCCCTGTTCATTAAGAGCAAGGAAAATATCGCAATTTTTAACAAGCGGTGAGATAATATCGACATCATCAATTACGACGGTACATTTTGCTGAGCCGCCACGCTGTTCGGGACCGTATTCGGGAAGATAGGTTGCACATTTATCCTGAGCAACAGCGGTCTGTGCAAGCATAATACCCATACTCATAACACCTTGTCCGCCGGAGCCGGATATAACTATTGCTTTTTTCATTATGCATCTACCCCCTTGTCTTTGTATACGCCGGGTACGAAATACGGAATTGTATTTGTGTTCATATATTCCAATGAATCGAGCGGTGAAAGCTTCCAGTTTGTCGGGCAATTGGAAAGAAGCTCAATAAAGCAAAAACCCTTGCCTTCAAGCTGATAATTAAATGCCTTTTTAATTGCCTTCTTTGCATCCGTTACACCCTTCGGGCTGTTCAATGCAAAACGAGCAACATAGTAGGGTGCTTCTAAAGTTGAGATAAGTTCGCACATTTTCAGCGGATAACCGGTTGTTGCAGGATCTCTTCCCTGCTTTGTGGTTGTGGTTTTCTGACCAATCAATGTGGTCGGAGCCATCTGACCGCCCGTCATGCCGTAAGTCTGGTTATTGAGGAAAAATACTGTAAAATTCTCTCCACGATTGGCAGCAGACATAATTTCAGCAAGACCTATCGCAGCTAAATCACCGTCACCCTGATAAGCAAAAACCAGTCTTTCGGGATTTACTCTTTTATAGCCGGTAGCAACCGCGGGTGCACGCCCGTGTGCAGATGCTATCATGTCGCCTCTCCAATATTTAAGGTTAAGCGTTGAACATCCGACAGGCAAAACATGAAAAACATTGTCAACTTGATCAATTTCACCTATTACATCAGCAATAAGGCGAGTTGCCAACCCATGAAGACAACCGGAACAATATCCACTCTGAATGGGTAATAAATTAGCGGGTTTCTTATATTCCATTATGCATTACCCCCATCTATAATTTTCTTAATAGCATTATATGTATCGCTGTCGTCAAGTAAAATTCCGCCACATCTTCCGTATTCATAAATCGGTGCACGTTCCTTTACTCCCAATGCAATATCATCACGCATCTGAGCAGGAATTGCAAGTTCAATATCAACAATCCCTTTTACCTGTTCATAGTTAAGTTTTTCAAAACTCTTTTTCGGGAAGGGATTTAACGTAATTGGGCGAATCATACCAATCTTATAACCTTCCTGACGAAGATTAATTATAGCTTCTTTTGCTACACGAGCGGCAATACCGTAAGCACATACGACATATTCCGCATCCTCAAGCATAAACTCTTCGACCTTTACATCATTCTCTGCCCAGGAATCATATAGTTTGACATCCTGTTTGTTAAGGTTTTCAAGAATAATTTCCGGATAAATCGGCGTAATAGTGCGTGGTCCCCTTGTTTCGTCTTCATAGCGGCGAAGATTGATTTTCATCGTTTCCTTGCCGGTAACTTCTTTCATCGGAGGAAGTTCGACCTGCTCCATAATTGCACCAAGACAGCCGTCAATAAGCATAAATACCGGTCTTTTGTCTCGTTCTGCATATTCAAAAGCATCATATGCGAGATCAACCGCTTCCTGAATTGTAGCAGGAGCAAATACCATCAACTTAAATCCGCCATGACCTAAAGCCTTTGTCGCTTGTAAATAATCCTGTTGTGCAGGCTGGATTGAGCCAAGACCGGGACCGCCACGGCTTACATTAACAATAAAAGCGGGTAAACTCGCAGAAACTAAATATGAAATACCCTCAGCTTTTAAGCTAATACCTGGACCTGATGACGATGTCATTGCTCTTGCTCCGCCAGCTGACGCACCGTAAACCATGTTTACAGAGGCAACTTCGGATTCTCCTTGAACATATGCACCGCCGACTTCGAGAAGTCGGGAGGACAAGTATTCAGGAATTTCATTTTGAGGAGTAATCGGATAACCGGCGAAAAATCGACAGCCGCCACGAACAGCCGCTTCAGCTATTGCTTCGCATCCTTGCATAAGTATCTTTGCCATTTTATCACTCCTTAGTTATTTCTATTGCTGCGTCGGGACACATTAAAGCACAAATACCACAAGATATACAGGCACTTTCATCTGTCAATATGGGATAAAAATGTCCTTTCTTGCTTCGTTCGGTTCCCATTTCGAGAATATGCTTAGGACAGAACTTAATACAGTAACTGCACCCCTTACAGAGCATATCATTTATTTTTACCATACACATCACCTCTGAATGTTATCTTTCTATATTATACTACATGCAACAAAAAAAATCAATGTTTTTTTACATGAGAATGTAAAAAAGCCGACTCAAAAGTCAGCTTTTTTAGCGATTCACTATCTGTTAAAATAGTTTATCTTATTTGCTCTTCTTAGAAGCTACGAATGCAGCACCAGCAAGAACTACGAGACCGGCAACAATAGCCATAGAAGCATTTGTACCTGTAGCAGGAGTCTTGTCAACTTTGCCTGTGCCCTTTTCAGGAGCAGCGGTGGGAGCAGCAGTAGGAGCAGCGGTGGGAGCAGCAGTAGGAGCATCAGTAGCCTTTTCGCCAATTGTTACAACGCAACCTGTAGCAGCAAAATCCTTCTTAGCTTCATCAACGTCAAAGAATTCGAACTTTTCGCCGCCAACGAAGTCAAACTTAGCTTCGCCTTCAGCAATTGCTTCGAAAGTAGCTGTGAAGCATGCATAAGAATCTAATTCAAAAGCATTGGCACTCATACCACCAAAAATGATATAGCCTTCTTCACTCTTTGCACCTTCGATTGTTCCTTCAAGACCGCCATCTCTTGCGGATACCTTAGTGATATCGCCAACCATCTTTACAAGAGTTGCATCATACTTAACGTCATGCTGGAATGCAGCGATCTGTTCAGCATTGAAGTTGGAAACAGCAACTGTAATTGTGAAAGTATCACCAACAGCAACATTAGCCTTATCAGATGTGATTGTTGCAGCACCTGCTGCGAAAGCAGAAAGAGCCATGGTAGCAACAAGAGCAAGAGCTACTACGAAAGTAAGAACAGTTTTAGCAAGTTTCATTTTTAGAACCTTCCTTTAATAAAATGTTATATAGTGAACCGCCGGGTTCATTATATCCGCAAAGCAATGCACTTTAATCATTACTTACTTTGTGATTATAGCACATCAAAGAGGTTTTGTCAATACCCAATTCAATATTTGAGAAATAAAAGTTACAAGTATTAACAAATATAATTTTGGTTAATTCATACAAAGTCCGTTAAAATAACTGTTGCAATTAACCCATGAGTCCGCCGAGCATTCCGCCGACTGTATCCATGATACCGCCCATATCAAATCCGCCGAGCATTCCGCCGACCGTATCCATGATACCGCCTAAATCCATTCCGCCGACTAAGCCGCCTATTGTATCAGCTACTCCTCCCAACTTGTCACCAATACCGGCTAAATCAAGTCCGCCACCTTCTTCTGAAGGCTTTTCTTCGGGCTGAGTTGTTTCTTCAGCGGGTTTCTGTGCGGGAACAGATACAGGCGGGAATTCCACACCTTCTGGATAATAATCGAAGTTTGTATAAATAGCTGTATCAATTCTCTTGGCTGTGCCGGGCTTATCACTGTCTTTCTTGGAATGAACCTTAATATTGTTTACTTTACCGAATACTTCAAAGAGATAACCGGAAATCATAGTAAGGTCAACAAAGCCGCCGTTGGCGATGAGAAGATTACAGTCAATCTTACAGCCGGAGTAATTTACGTTAAAGTCAAATTCCGTGCAGGATGAATCATACCAGACGGATTCTTCCTTATGAAGGATTTCAATGAAATCTTCTTTTGCAAGTACGGGGAATACCAGACCTGTAAAAGACTGATTGTCAACTACATCAAGTTCATCATTAAACTCAATAGTAATGTGATAGAATTTATGGTCATCAGAAAGAACGCACTTTGCATCCTTGATAATAGCACTGTTTACAAGGTCACACTCATAAATCTTATCAATAGCTTCTTCCGTATCCTGTTTAAGATCAAAAGTCGGAGCTTTTGATTCTTTGGTGAGTTTTGTCTTGAAAGGATTATTCAAGAATGATCTGAACCATGCGGGAGCAATGTTTACATCGTCAATTTTCTGATACTCTTTAAGGTGATAACCGCCCTGTTTCCTTATCGTAAAACGAACTGCTTCGGCATAAGCCATAAGAATTTCAAAATCAGTAGTGGGCATCAGAAGGAGATCTTCGCTTGTAAAAGAATCAAGACACAAAGCAATGCGGAGAACGTGACGGGCATCAGTTACTTCAACCTTTGCACTGCTGTTTAAGTCGGCAGCAACAAAGTTTTCTTCGGATTCGGGGTCATCAAGTTTAAGAGCATAACGAAGAGCCTTTCTTGCGTCAGTAACCTTGACTTCACCGTTTAAGTCAACGTCACCGGGAAGAGCAAGCTTATGCAAGGTAAGACCGTTCTTTTCTGCATATTCAAGAGCATAAGAATCGTCCCAAGTGTAGATTTCCGCATATTTATCGTTATTATTGTCATTAAACAGGAAGAACGCTTTTTCACCGATATTGGTAACACTGATAGGAACACGTACGGAATTAATCTTTCTTGCACCCTCGAAGCAATATGCACCGATTGACTTTACGGTATTAGGAACATAAACAAATTCATCATCACCCAAATACTTTATAAGGTATGTACCGACAATAACAAATTCGCCACCGTAATTGTTAAGCCATGCGGTATTTGCAAATGCATCACGACCTACATACTCAAGAGGAGCCTTAATTATGACTTCTGCAAGGTTTGTGCAATTATTGAAAGCCTTGTTGTAAATCTTTGTTGTTCTCTTGGGAATAACAACGGATTTAATCTCTTTATGACCTTCAAATACGCCTTCTGCAATAACGTCAACAGTCATCGGGATGATGATTTCTTCAGCATTGCCCTTATAACCGACGAGATAGTTAAGTCCCTTGGGAGTTGATGCAAAGACGAAATCTGACGGATAATCCGCAAACCATTTTGTATCATCAAAAACCCTTGCACCGACATATTTTATTTCGCCGTTAAAGATAACTGTCTGAAGAGCTGTGCAGCCTTCAAAGGCATAGGCATTGATTTCGGTAACACTCGCGGGAATGCTGACCAATGTCATCGCTGAGCTATTGGCAAACGCCTTTACTCCGATAGCAATAACATTACATTCAACACCGTCGATATTTACTTTATCAAGAATCTGACATTCGCCGTAAATATTGGCAGCTTCAACTCTTGCCAGATTTCCGCCGACGTTTGCATAGGTAACACCGTCAACGGTTACTCTTCCGCCATCGGCAAAAGCGGTTATAAAACCAATGCTCATAACCATAACTATTGCCAAGATAGCAGAGAGCAATCTCAGTCCTGTTTTCTTTTTCATTGTAGTTCCTCCTAAATTATCGGATACTTTCCTAACTTTATACATAGCCATTATATATTAAATTTTACATATTGTCAATAGAAAATTTCGAGATAACTTATCTTTTGAGCAAAAAATTAACTTTATTCCGTAAATTAAGCAACCACATATCATCGTGCGGGTATTTATTAAAATCCAAACCGCGAGGCAAAAGTTCATCTATTTCATATTTTGTCATCCGCTTTTCAAGAAGCTTCAATGCCTCGTAGTCATCAAGCATATCCCGAACTTGCTTTAAACGAATTGACGGATATGCCTTCCCGTTTTCTCCGGGATATACGACAAAACCGTCTCCTGCCGGAAATTTTCCGCCTGCGGTAGTATTTTCATAAGGGTTAATTTCTTCTTTAGACAGCTGAGTATACCAAAAATTATATCCCCAATGCAAGAAACCGACACAGTTATATTTGTACATGCAAGTGCCGAAAAATCTTGTGCGTAACGACGGATGAAAAATAAATCTGTTTGAATAATTGCCGTGATTGGGACCACAACAATAATAAATCCAGCGTTCAATATTTATTCCGTCAAATTTGTGGAATGCTTCTTCTCCGGGAATCGGTATCTGAACCAATTTTTTAGCAAAAAAGGCTCGCTCAGAAAGTGCATCAATGTGCTTATATTTACTTATAAGCGGACGAAGACTTCTGTGAGCCCGCGTATATGAAGTCAAATCCTTAAAACCCGGCTCGTCGGACACATGGAAATATGCTCTGTCGGCTAAATTGCGTTTTTTAATATACTCATGCATCGCGGGAATAAACTGAAGAAGGAAACTTCTGTATGCAATTCCCGATGCCTTTGTCTCCCATCCGAAAAGCCGAACATATTCACCGTCTTTTTTGCCCATAATCTTCGGAGCAAACTTTGCACCCCATTGACTGAACAAATGAGAGAACTCAAAATATTTTATCCCGTATTTGTCGCAAAGAGCAATCCAGCGGTCAAGTTTGTCAAAATTAAAATGATACTTCTTATTCACCTTTTCGACATCAACCAGCTGAACGGTAGGACGCTCGCTTCCCGGCTCAGTGTCAAGCGGAGGAGTAAAAAGCGGAGTTAAAATCATTGTCTGACCGTGTTTTGCGGCACATTCAATAAAGTTTTCAATTATACCCCAATGTTCCTCCGAAAACACGGGAACATCATAATGCGTTGCAAGACAATCGGAGTGAAACCAGCTTGTATAAATGAAAGTGCGTTCCGGTTTTTCGCAGTCATAAATTGTTACACTCGTCTTTTCTGTCTTGCCGTTTACCGTAATTTCAATATTATATTCACCCGCAACATCGCTCTGAACCTCAAACCAAAGCGTATTCCAACCGCTGTTTTTAACGTGATAGTCTCCGTCGCTTATCGGAATAAGCGGGTCAGGATAAAGTCCCGGCTTCCCGCCGTTAATGATAAAATCATCGTCCCCCTGCTTTGTCTCAATCGGTACGTGTTCTACTGCGTAAACTGTAATTTTCAGTTCTTCGGGAGCGACAATTTTCAGATTTGACTTCCCCGCATCGCAAAAATATGCAAATTGAAATGAAACCGGTTCATTCAATATTGATGTAAATTTGTTTATCTGTGCCGTCGGTTCTTCGTGCAACAGCACCTTTGAAAGTGATGAAAGTATCATATTCTTCTCCTTATCTCATATTCTTATGCTATACATTTTTTCTCCATTTTGCAAAATGCTACTTAAGTAAGTCATTAAAATCTATGGGATAGCCCGATGAGTGTAATTCTTTTGCAATTTCAGTTTTCCAAGCACCATTAAGGTCATAATTTACATAAACAATTCCTGAAATATCATTTGGTTTTTCAACATTATCTTTAACAAGTGCAACTACTTTTTTCCTACCTAATTTGCCGATTAAATAGCCATGTTCAAATACAACATTTTGTCTTGCTCTAAATTTAGCTTCAAAATGCTCGTTTGCCAATCCACCTTTGTCACATGGAGTGTATAACACAATGCCAAAACCAACATTTGAATACCGTTCTATTTTTTCTATAATAGTATCCCCACCGCTTGACTGCTCATGTAAAATAATTGGGTTTAATTTTAGTTTCTCAATAAATCTTGCAACTTCATTTTTTATGCCGTCATCACGACCATGAACAATAAAAATATTGCTATCATCAATTAATGAATTCTTCTGTTCAATTACCGGTAAAGAAAAAACCTTCTCATATTTCTCCCTGTTGGCACTTATATCTTCAAGAATATTATCCATCTTTTTCATATTATATGTTAATTCCTCATAAAAATGGGAGTTGATAAGTGAGCTAATATTACGATTGTACCAATTATGTATTTCTTTACAACAATACTCAAAAACATCAAAAGATAAGCAATCTTTATTAAAATTATCTTTTAGTTTTTCAATTATAACATTAATACTTGGTTCTTTCCATAACAGTGCCATGCTTTCTATGATAGATAAAATCTCAATTTTTAGTATCGCATAACTTTTCATCAATTTCTCCTAATAACACACAAAAGTTTTATAATTATCACTATCTGTCTTGCTAAGTTTTAGAAAACTAATTACATCAGTAATGTTTTAATGGGTTGCTTAGTTAATGGTAAGAGTATTTATTACTTAATTTTATTTTAATAATTCACAATTTATAAATATGTTTATGTTTTTCCCTAAATTTTTCATTACACAGCTTTATAGAAAACGGCTAATTTTTGAAAGTTGTAAATTATGGTTTTGAACATATTAAATATCATGGCGATAAGTTGTTTGATGCCGAGAATATCAAGTAGGTTTGCAAGATTTTCGTTATATTCCGCCTCAAAATATGACGGGAAATGGGTGGGAGTAAGCGGATTTTCCTCATCAAATTCCACATTCACACCGTTCATAATCATAAAATCAAAAGTGCGAGTACCAAGCGGTGTCGGACTACCGACCATTGTATAATTAACCGTGATTTCAATATTTTTTCTGCTTACTTGCGGAATTTCACCGAGAATATCAAGCTCAATCGTTTCATTCGTTTTGAGATATTTCGCACAAGGAATTCTTGAAAATACAAAATCTGCTCCTCTGACATCAACGGAAAGTATTCTCATATCGTAATTTTGGCTTAAATTCCTGATTATAAGTTTTGTATCATCGCTGTTTAAGAAACCTTCGACGGAATTATTAAACTGTGCAAATACCGCTTTGGAACGGTTAGTAGTTGCGTGAAACTGCGGGAACGATTTATCATCGAAAACGGTTGAAATTTTACCAAATACACATTTTTTGAAAAGCGAATGGGTGAAAGCATCATTTAATACCATACCGTGATAAAGTCCGTCAACCGCCCAAGTTGCGTCGGGAAGATAACCGCAGGAAAGGTCAATGCACATATCGGGGGAAACGTGATAATGCTCATTGCAGACAGTACCGACCTGTTCGTAACCGTCGCTAAATCTATATCCCCAATCGGCAACCTTCGCACCGGTTGAACAATTTGCGGTGATAATGGCATCGCCACTCATATCATAACCCGCAACCGAATGAATGTTATATCCCGCAATAATTGTGATATTTGTCCCGTTTGCCTTAAGTTCATTAAACCTCTCGGTCATTGTCGGCATAATTTCATAGTGCATTCTGTCGGATACTGCGATAAGTTCGGCACTTTCAACCGGATCGAGCAAGCGAGCCTTATATTCTTCATAAAGTTCAACGGGAACAAAATCCCACATTGAAGTCCAATAGAGAATTACGTCATATATATAAGGTATAAGAGCGGCAATAAAATCATCAAGAAAACCTAATTTCTCAGCCTTGACAAGCCAATGATAGTCTTCTTCCCATATAAAGCCGTGTTCGAGGAAATAAATAAGAGTAAGTTCGTCAAGTTCAATTCTTTTTGCAAAAGCATCGGCAGCGAGCGACGCACCGCAAATGGCGGGAACAATTAAGTTTGCGTTCTTAACCCTGCCCTTATCGCCGTATAAGTTAAGATATACAGATACGACCTGACCGCCGTGGGAGACAGCACAAATATTGACCTGTTCTTTGCCGGTCTTTTCGCAAACAGTTTCAATAAAGCAATTAAGAGTATCGGCACAATATTCCGCACCTTTCCGAAAATCAACATTTGAAGCCCAAATATTTTCCCAACCGCAAATTTCCGCAAGTTCGCCGGCAATAACGGCTTCGGGCATGGTGTCGCCGTTTTCGTTATCCATAAGATAGGGAGCATAACATTTATCAATATCGCAATATTCGGGCGAGCAATAGGGTGTTCTTACATTATTAACGGAAGTGCCATCGGGATTGCACGCAATAATTCCAATATTTTCGGAAATATATGTACCGACAATACCTGCAAGACGCTCAGGATCTTTTACAATCCATTCACCGAGACCGCAAAGCAGAGGTCCTGCATTATCGGAAACAGCACCACCGACTTCATTAAAATCAAGTCCCCAAACCTTCTCGGATGTACCGTCTTCGTTAAACATGAAAAGAGGGGATGACGAATAGCCTGCAACCATAATAACAGGAGTTCCGTCATATTCATTTTCTCCGGCTGCTCCGACTGTTACGACACATACGGAGAACGCCAAAACAATTGAAAGTACAATACATATAGCCTTTTTCATTTATACTACACTTCCTTTTCAAAATATACAAAATGAAATAAAACAGATTTATTACCTTATTTTCTGAACACAAACAGATATTCGTGTGCAATTAACAAGAAATTATATTTTATACTGTTTGTTTTCCAATATCCCGTTGCTTTGCAATTATGCTGTTCTTTAATTATTATTTCTTTCAGCTTAAATCCGGCATCTTCAAAAACACGCATAACATCAAAAGACATTGGTATCATACAGCCTTTTTGACGAGTATCACCCATAAGAACAGCACAGAATTTATCCTTTTTCAGCACCCGATAGCTTTCAGCCGCAACCTTTTTCATTTCCTCAAGAAAATCTTTAACTTTTAATAAAGATAAATCTTCCGGAATATCCTCGCTATATTTAATAATATCAGCATACGGAGGATGAGTACAAATTAAATCAATACTGTTATCCGACACAAAGTCAAGATTTCTTGCATCACCTTTACGAATGTATACTTTTCCATTTGCACCCTCGTGTTCAAATGCTGTTTTCTCTTTGCAACGAGCAAGAGCAATGTCATTTACATCAACACCAATAACATTTCGGTTAAGTAACTTTGCTTCCACAAGAGTAGTACCGCCTCCGACAAATTGGTCAAGAACTAAATCATTTTCTTCCGAATAACGAAGCAGAATGTTACGGGGAATGTATGGCGACCAATTACCACGCCATTTAGCATCATGCGTTGCCCAATCGCCACGTTTTGGAAATGTCCAATGCGTAGTCATTTCCAATTCAAAATCTTCCGGTTCCCATTTAATGATTTTCTTTTGCATTACTTGAAAACCTCTGAGATAATTCCATCTTCCAAATCCTGAATATTATAAACATGTTCCATTGCGTCAAAAGTTTCTTCAAGATTGTTTCGAGCATCCAACCAACCTTTTCCATCGGTAAACCATACAAAAGTGAAGTTGTTAATTCCCTGTGCTTCTTGAGAAATTTGTTTATAACTGCGTGCTGTTTCGTTTAACTTTGAACCGCTGCTTGCATAAAAATTTGTTTCTATGCCGAAAATGGTGTTTTCTGTCTTAATTACAAAATCAAAACGCTTGACGGTTTTTCCTTTATTAGAAATTGCAGACAAATCAAGATGGAATTTCTTTTCAATCTCCTTGATTCTCATTTCCTTAAAATATGTTTCATCCTTGATAAAACCCGCTTTTGCAATAAAACTCTCAACTAAATTCTCCATAAGATGTCCGCCACGATTTTTGCGACCGTTTGAATCAAGTCCGGTTTCAACTCCTGTTGCATAGTCAACCAAATTGTTTACAATATGATTTTGAAGCAAATCAAATAATCCGGTTTCTCTCATAAAATACTTATATCTCTCGTAGTCAGCATTGCTTTTTGGCATACTTTTTCCAAAATCAAAATGATACAAATAACCGCCCTTTTCATCTTGACAGTATATTTCATTCACTCTGACTGCCAATAACAAAGGAATACAATTCAAGACTTCAGGATATTTTCTTAATAAACCCTCAAAATCTGCCTCAATATTCTTTGAGCCAATAAGTGAATTTAAGATATTAAGTTCAACTTTGATATTATCTACATTTCTATGGACTTTTTCAAAATCTATATAATAGCCGTAGTCAGCAATACTATCACGAAAACCCGATAGCCAAATATCAAAATCTCTGCTTGCCATATTAACTCCTTCTTCCGCCAAAGCCAGCAGTTGATAAAATTTTAAAAATATCTCGGTCTGCTTCAAGCAATTCTTCGATAATACTGCCAAACATATACGCATCTTCGCGGTTTGTCTTTTCTTGTACCGCCAACAATTCCATCAGAACATACAAAAACTCAACATCATATTCACCAAATGCGTTGAGAGCAAAATACTGTTCAATTTTTATGTCTTTTTCGCCGTTCTCAATTAAAGCTTTCAATGTATCAAAATCATTGTTGACAAGCGGTACACATGTATTCCAACAGTTTTGTATAGCAGTCAAATATTTCTTGGTAAGTTCTTCGTTTCCTTGCATTTTCATCAAAATATCTACTGCCCAATGTATGTGTTTAGGAGTACGAATCCGCTTTCCGTCTTTCTTATATTTTATTAAAATATCAAATTGAGACAATCTTCCCTGAAAAACATAAATGATATAGTTGTCAAATACGAATTCTATTATTGCCTTCTTAGTTCTTTTTTCAATAAGTTGTGTGCCTTTTCTGATTTCCATACTATTAAATCCCCTTAAAAGTTTGATACAAGCAATTCTTTTATTTTTCCCCTTGCTTCGCTGTTGCAGTTGATCATTCGTGTTGCCTCAACTCTCTTAATTCTATGAGCAGAATAAATTTTATCAAAAAAGTCATCTTCCGTATTTGAGTTCTTTGGATCTGAATTGCTGACTACAACCTTCGCACCTTTCCTGTGCATAGCATCAACAAATCTTGCAAGCTCTATCTGCTCTTCATCGTTAAACAAGTTTTCGGTATATGCCGTAAAACTTGCAGTTTCAGTAATCGGACGGTACGGGGGATCTAAATATACAAAGGTTTTTGCATCGATAAAACCCTCTGACTTTCTGTAATCATCACAAACAATCTTAACATTTTGAAGTTTTTCTGAAACAGCTCGGAGGTTTTCCTCATCGCAAATCATCGGGTTTTTATAAGCCCCCATAGGTACATTAAATAGTCCTTTTCTATTAACACGATACAATCCGTTAAAACAGGTCTTATTGAGGAATATCATGAGAGCTGCTTTTTCAATGTTTATATTCTCATTGCCGTTGATTTTCAAATCATTGAAAAGCTCACGCTTTGTCAAATAATATGTCTTACGATGTTTTGTGTCCATTGGCACATACTCATTCTGCATTATGCTAAGCATTTCAATCAATTCATCAATATCATCTCTGATAATACGATAAGCATTGATAAGCTCTGCGTTAATGTCGCTGATGTATACTTCTTCCAAACTGTACTTGCTCAGAATATCAAAAAGTACAGCACCACCGCCCACAAAAGGCTCTGCGTACTTTGTTATTTTCCCATTTTCAAAAGGATAATACTTTTCAATCTCGGACAGAAGTTGTCCTTTTCCGCCTGCCCATTTCAAAAATGGTTTCACTTTCCTATAATCACTCATCATTTATCATCTACTTTTTACATTAATATGCTTTTCGCCGTGTTTTTTATTTCTCCTATATAAATCGTCAACTTTCACCTATTATTTTAAAACACTAATTAACTTTCTCTTTCTTATCTACTCCTTTTATAAGGAGGATGGCGACGGGGATAATCGTAAATAATGCGACAATACCCGCTGCGGTAAACATTGAGGCTGTGGGGACTATCTGTTTGACACCGAATTCGTTAATATAGGTCGTATTTGATGCACGAATTGAAAAGTCGCCAATCTTCGGACCGACAAACATCGGGATAAGAACAAAGAATATCATTCTGACACCTTGGAAAAGTCCGACTTTATCGGCGGGAGTATGATCACGAATACTTGCGTTAAAAATAATTCCCAAAAGCCCGTAGCCTAAAAACAGCGGAGCTATACCGAGGACAAAAGTTCCCATACTTGTGGCTTTGCCTGCCACAAACAAACCAATAATAAAGCAAGCAAGGGAAACAATCATAAATATTTTTTTGCCGAACTTGTCAATGAGTTTGCCTATTGTGATAAGTCCGACAACGACAACAACCAGAGCGACAGCGGCAACAATGAAGTGCCAAGGTCTGAGAGATGCCAAAGCATCAAGCGAAAGACCGAGTTGATGTTCTAAATATATGAGGAGATAAGGGAAAAACACCTGAATGGCGATTGAATAAATACAAATCGCCGCAAGGTTAGTGTATAATATTGAGTTTTCTTTGATAACGGAAGGACGAAAACCATAGATAAGATTTTTGAAATAATCCTTTGCAGGCTCTTTCTCGCCATGTACGGTTTCATTGAGGGTAAACAATCCTATTATTCCGCATACAACAACGGAAAAACCTAAAATCAGGAAGAATTTTGAATAGCCTATCGTCTCAACCAAGGCACCAAGTCCCAGAACAACACCCATTGCACCGAAAGGCATTAGAGCCAATACACTCTCAACGGTGGCACGGTTTGAACTGTCGCAACTTTCCGTTACATAAGCGTTAAACGCCGAGTCATTTGCCGTACTTCCCATAAAAGTCATAACGCAGTCCATTACAATAACGGTTATAACTGTGGCGGTAAGTATTTTTATTTCATCGGTCAGATTAAATAAAAGTGCAATATTGTCGCAAGAGATAAAACCAAAAGCAGCGGTAGTTATACCCCAGGCAATATAACCCGCACTGATGAAAATCTTACGCTTACGCATATTATCAGAGAGATTGCCCATTATAAACGTGGTAAGAACTGCAGTAATTGCCGAATATGCAACCATCTTTGAAATGGCGGTTGTTACACTCATTGAGCCGTCAATAGCCGTTTGCGACATTCCTTTATAGACGGAATTATACAAAAATGTGTTGAAATACATATTTTCAACATTCCAAGCTATTTGACCGATAAGTCCGAACATAATAATATTGAACCATACTCTTTTGGACAGCTTGTTTGTGGATAGTTTATTTTTCATCGTTCTCTCCTTATATTAAATCGCTGAATAGTAAAGAAGTTATCAGCCGTGATAAAACTTCTTTGTCTGATATACCGGCTCGCAGGTTAAATTGATACCGAGTTTTCTGAATACATCTTCGTCAACCTGTGCTAAAATTACGGTGGAATGTGCCTCACAACATTTCAGTTTCGGAATTTGTGCAAGAGCTGATTTTGCGTTTTCATCGCTGTTTGCACAGACAGTCAAGGCAACCAAAAGTTCATCTAAATGCAAACGAGGGTTGTTGTTTCCGAGTATTTCCGTCTTTAACCTCTGGACTGGCTGAATAATTTCTGGGGAAATTAAATCTACCTCATCAGGTATTCCGGCAAGGGTTTTTATTGCATTTAAGAGCATTGCGGAAGATGCACCTAAAAGTTTGCTTGTCTTTCCGGTGATTATTCTGCCGTCTTCAAGTTCGAGTGCAACGGCGGGTTGGTCATCTGTAGCCTCACTCTTTTCAAGTGCAGCGACAACTACCTTGCGTGAATTAGAGGTTATTCCGCATTTTTTCATCAACAATTCAATTTTCTTTGCTGTTTCTTCCGTCTCTCTGTCCTTGCGAACATCACATAATGCGTTATAATAACGGCGAATTATCTCATCCTCTGCAGCTTTGCGGACAGCTGCATCGTCAACAATACAAAATCCAGCCATATTTACGCCCATATCGGTAGGCGACTTATACGGACTTTCTCCCCAAATATCCTTAAACATTGCGTTTAGAACGGGAAAAATCTCAACATCTCGATTATAATTAACAGTAGTTTTTCCGTATGCTTCAAGATGCCATGGGTCTATCATATTAACATCTTTCAAATCAGCAGTAGCAGCTTCATAAGCAAGATTTACCGAATGATTTAAGGGCAAATTCCATATCGGAAATGTTTCAAATTTAGCATATCCGGCTTTAATTCCACGCTTATGTTCATGGAAAAGCTGAGAAAGACAAACTGCCATCTTGCCGCTTCCCGGACCGGGTGCCGTAACGACAACAAGCGGACGAGAAGTTTCAATATAATCATTACCGCCCAAACCTTCTTCACAAACTATTTTATCAACATCATAAGGGTAGCCGTCAATGCTGTAATGCAAATATACTTTTACACCCAGTTTTTCAAGCTTTTGCTTAAACGCGAGAGCCTGCGGTTTGTCGTCATATCGGGAAATAACAACCGAACCGACAAAAAGACCAATACCACGAAATTCGTCAATAAGCCTTAAAACATCCGAGTCGTATGTAATACCCAAATCACGACGGATTTTATTCTTTTCTATGTCGGAAGAATTGATTACTATAACAATCTCTACCCGATCAGCCAATTTTTTGAGCATTTGCAATTTACTGTCGGGCATAAAGCCGGGCAATACGCGTGCTGCATGAAAATCATCAAACAACTTTCCGCCAAATTCCAGATAGAGTTTGCCGCCAAAATCAGTGATACGGCGAACTATTTGTTCCGATTGTTTCTGAATGTATAAATCGTTATCAAAACCGTGACGAATCATAAAATATCTCCAATTCCTGAGTATGAAATATTGTTGCTTAATAAGGTGAAGGTGGAAATCACAGACTTTGTATTCCCACCTTCATTAAAATTACATTACTCGTTATTGCCGATTATTGCAATACCAAGTTCATCAAGTTGTGCCTTATCAACCTCTGCCGGACAATTTGTCATAGCTTCAGTTGCATCCTTAAGTTTCGGATAAGGAATAACATCACGCAAAGATTCCGCATGAACCATCTGCATAATAAGACGATCCAAACCGATACCCATACCACCGTGCGGTGGTGCTCCGTACTTAAATGCATCAAGGAGATAACCGAATTTTGAATATGCATCTTCCTTTGAAATTCCCAGCAAATCAAATATTCTCGACTGCAAATCGGGATTGGTAATACGAATGGAGCCGGAGGAAAGTTCAATGCCGTTAAGCACCAAATCATAACACTTTGCACGGACTTTTTCCTTATCGGTTTCAAGATATTCAAGACACTCATCCATCGGAGAAGTAAAGGGATGATGCATTGCTACGAATTGACCAAGTTCCTCGTCCCAGTCAAAGAAAGGAAATTCGGTAATCCACAATAAATTAAACTTGTCTTTCGGGATAATATCAAGTTTCCTTGCTACTTCGCAACGAAGTTGACCGAGAACGGACAATGCCTTGTTCTTAGCATCGGCAATAATTAAAACAACATCGCCGGTTTCTGCTCCTGCCTTTTCCAAAATGGCAGACATCTCATCTTCTGTCATAAATTTTGCAAAAGATGATGCTATACCGTCATCAGTCAAGCGAATCCATGCAAGTCCCTTTGCACCGCTGCCCTTTGCAAGTTCGGTAAGTTTATCAATCTCTTTTCTTGTAAGCGCTGACACGGCATTTTTTGCCGTAATCCCGCGAACGGTACCGCCGTCGGCAACACAACCCGAAAATACCGAAAATCCGCAATCTTTCACAATGTCGGAAAGGTCATAAAGTTTCATTTCAAAACGGGTGTCAGGCTTGTCCGTGCCGTAATTGTCCATAGCCTCTTTGAAAGTAAGACGAGGAAGCGGCAACTGAATATCTACATCAATAGCCTTCTTGAAAACTTCCTTCACATACCCTTCGCCGACTCTTATAACGTCCTCAACCTCAACAAATGACATTTCCATGTCAATCTGAGTAAATTCGGGCTGTCTGTCTGCACGAGAGTCTTCATCTCTGAAACACCTTGCAAGTTGAATATATTTATCAAAACCCGCAACCATGGAAAGTTGTTTATAAAGCTGAGGGGACTGAGGCAAAGCATAGAATGTTCCCTTATGTAATCTTGAAGGGACTAAAAAGTCACGAGCACCTTCGGGAGTAGAGCGAATGAGAATGGGAGTATCAAGCTCAATAAAGCCCTCGTCATAGAAATAGTCACGCGTAATTTTCATGACTTTATTACGAAGGAGTATGTTAGACTGCAAATCAGGTCGTCTTAAATCCAAATAACGATGTTTAAGACGCTGAGTTTCTCCCGTCGGACAATTTTCGATAATCTCAAAAGGCGGAGTTTCGCTCTTGCCTAAAATGCGAACTTCGGTAACTTCAATCTCAATATCACCGGTTTTAAGCTCCGCATTTTTAGAGCTTCTTTCACGCACAATGCCGCCGACTGCCAAAACATACTCGGAACGAACAGCATTTGCCTTTTCAAAAACATCGCTTGCCGTCGTATCATCCAAAGCAAGTTGAACAATACCGGTACGGTCACGAAGATCAATAAACAAAAGCGAACCTAAATTACGACGACGTTGCACCCATCCGCAAACGCCTACTGTTTTCCCGATATCCGCCACGGTCAAATTTCCGCAATATCCGGTTCTCTTAAATCCCTGTAAATAGTCCATATTATACCTAATTTCTTGTCAAATCAATAATTTCTATCAAAATAAATCGGTTGCAGAAATGCTTTCCATAACCATATCATCAGTTATTTTTAGCACCAAATCAGCAAATTTTTCATAGTTTACCGACTTTTCTTCGCCGGTTTCCATATTTTTCACATTAAATTTATTATTTTCAATCTCGGAATCGCCGAAAATTGACACAAGTTTTGCCCCGATTTTGTTAGCATATTTCATCTGTGCCTTAATACTTCTGCCTACAGTATCGGTAATAACAACCAAGCCTTCTGCCCGTAGTTTCATCGCTGTAAGAAATGCAAGTTCTTCGGGTTTTCCCTTCGTGCTTCCGATATAAATATCGGGAACAATAGCGGGAACAAGGTTGGGATGCTGTTCGTCCAAAAGGAGCTTTATTCGCTCTATGCCCATACCGAAACCAGCTGCGGGAGTGGGATTGCCACCAAGTTCACAAACCAATCCGTCATAACGACCGCCGCCGCAAACCGTACCCTGTGCTCCTATCTCATCAGACACAAATTCAAATACGGTGCGGGTATAATAGTCCAGTCCCCGGACAATATTCGGATTTACGCTAAATTCAATATTATTTGCTTTAAGCAGTGCTTGTAAGTCTTCAAAATGCTCACGGCAATCATCGCATAAAAAATCCGTGACTTTCGGAGCATTCTCTGCGATTTTTGAACAAACGGGGCTTTTGCAATCCAGAATACGCATCGGGTTTTTCTCGAGTCTGCCGTTACAGGTTTCGCAAAGAGTATCGGTATAACTTCCGAAATACTCACGAATAGCCGCCTGATAATTTTTTCGGCAATCGGGACAACCGATAGAGTTTAATTCAAGACGAATGTTTTTAAGTTCAAGGTCATCCAATATTGTTTTTGCTACACAGATAATTTCAGCGTCGGCGGCAGGAGTGCCGGCACCGACGCATTCAATTCCGAATTGATGAAATTCACGAAGTCTGCCCGCCTGAGGTTTTTCATAACGATAACAACTCGTTACGTAATAAAGCCTTTGCGGAGCAGGCTCATTAAAAAGACCGTGTTCAAGGTATGCACGGATAACTCCGGCAGTTCCTTCCGGTCTTAATGTAATTGAACGATTGCCGTTGTCAGTGAAAGTATACATCTCTTTCTGAACAACATCGGTAGTTTCCCCCACCGACCTCTGGAATAATTCCGTATGTTCAAAAACGGGAGTACGAATTTCAGAATATCCGAAAGACTCGGCAACATTTTTTGCTATATCTTCAATGAAGCGTACCGTATCAATGCCCGAAGGCAAGATGTCTTGCGTACCTCGAGGTGCCTTTGTAAGTAATGCCATGGCTTAACCTAAATTTACGTTCTTTTTATGTTCATATTCAAGCCAGTCAAGATCGCCTTGTGCAATACTTCTTACAATAATCTCTCCGGTTATCATATTCGTAGCATAAGGAATAGCAAAACGATCACAGGTCTTTAATAAGGCAGTTTCATTATGGTCATCTTCCATCTTGTCTACATCACGGAACATAATTACAACATCAATTTCACCGTAGCAAGCCATTGATGTGATTTGTTCAATTCCACCCATTGAACCGAGCATCAATTCCTTTATTTTAAGATCAGTTCTGTTCTGAATCTGACGGGCAGTTGCAGATGTAGCATAGAGTTTGTGAGCTTTCAGTACATCCTGGTATGCGCTGCAAAATTGGCACATAAGTTCTTTTTTAGTATCGTGTGCAATCAGTGCGATTGTCATTTATATACACCCTTTCTCACTATAATTTAACAAATTATAACATATTACCCAAAAAAATGCAAGAATTATTTTAATTTTTTAACCCCAAGCGGAATATTTTCTCCAAGTACTCTTCCTGCAATTCTTTCAAATGCTGAAATTGTTCTCTTATCCACCTTGGGTTCCCGCTCGTCAAGTGCAATTATCTGGATTTTATAATCCTCGGGAATAACGCCTATCAAACCCGTCTGAGCTATGTTTATCGTGTCATCAATATTCAGATAATCACATTTAAGAGTCGGCTTTTTTCTGAATCTGTTGATTATAAGCAATGCTTGTTTTACTCCGAGAGAATCTATTTTATCGCGGACTGCTCGTGCGGCTTTTGCCGAAATATTATCGGGAGTAGTGACAATCAACGCATAATCAGCCGGAGTACAGGCTCTTTCAAGTTCTGCGCCTATTCCTGCAGGAGCATCAATAAATATATAATCATATTTCTCAAAGCCGGAAGCCTCAAATAATTCTCCAAATTCCTCTGAGGAAATATCATCTGCAAAATATGACGGGGCGGGCAGCAAATCTAAATTATCATTAACAGAAAATATCGCCTCGTCTAAACTGCATACTTCTTTTATTACATCCGCCCATGAAAACACTACCGATTCGCCGACATTAAGCATAACATCAAGTCCGCTTAATCCTGAATCGGAATCTGTTAAAAGCACTTTTTTGTCCCGGTCGGCAAGGATTTGACCAAGCATTGCTGCAACGGTGGATTTCCCCACTCCGCCCTTACCGGAACAAATTACAAATATCTGTGACATCGCTTTTCCTCTCTCGAGAATTATTCGATAATTCCGCGTCTGTTATTCTTAAATTTTGCGGTAATCTCGTTCATTTTTTCATTCATCTCAGCTGCAAGTTCCGGATAAACTTTCGCACGATTATAGTTTTCTCCTACATCATCATTCAAGATATGCAACCAGTTTTTGCGATATTTATCAAAAAATGCCGAATTATCGTTTTGAATATTTTTGAAATATTTGAGGTTTAAATATTCCTTATTCAGAACTTCATAATCACAGTCAGGAGATGGTTTTTTAACCTCACTTGACGGTTTTGCATACTGAATTGACTTTAATTTCTCACGTTTCATATACAATATAGGAACTTCTTCCGTATGAATTACGCTGTCATCTTTAAGCAATTTCATCATCGAAACGCCGTCAATTTCACGGTCAGTCGGAAGATTTGAATTCTCCTCACTTGTAGTTTTTATTCCGCATAAGTCAAGAATTGTCGGATATAAATCAACGAGTGTTGCCGCAGACTCACGAGTTTCACCTGCTTTAAATAAACCATTGTTTTTGTCCCAACGAATCATAAACGGAACTTTTTGTCCGCCTTCATAGGCAAGATATTTCCCGCCTCGAAGTTCGCCGACAGAACCTTCAAGAGCAGGTCCGTTATCGCTGGAGAATATAATAATTGTGTTCTCAAGCTCTCCCAATTCTTCGAGCTTATTAAACAGTTTGCCGAGATAAGCGTCAAACTCGGTTACGCAATCAACATAAGTACCCATCCCCGTTTTACCGTCAAACTCTTCACCGACAGCTAAAGGAGCATGAGGCCACGGAGATGCGTAATAAATAAAGAAAGGATTATCGCTGTTTGTTGTGGTCTCAACAAGCCAATTTTCAAGCTCGTTATGGATATATTCGGTTAACTTTGACTGGTCTTTAAGCTCATCGGCTCCGTGAACAATCTCATATTCCCCGCCGGTTTCTCTGACAAAATAATAGGGTGTCATGTCGTTTACATGATGTGAGCCGTAGAAATAATCAAAGCCCTGATTCGTCGGCAAATATTCGCCGTAGTCTCCCAAATGCCACTTGCCGAAAGCTCCCGTATTATAGCCTGCTTTTCTTAAAGTTTCAGCCAATGTTATTTCATCGCCGAGCATACCGTCAACATTATTACCCATTTCAAATGAATTAAACAAACGTGTAGCAGCAAAAGGTTTGAATGTGGAAATTGTCGGGAAAAGAACATTGTCGGCATATCCGCGATAGGGATATCGACCGGTCAGACAAGCAAAACGGGCGGGAGAGCATACAGAATAACTTGAATAGAAATTTTCAAAAGAAAGACCGTTTTCACCGATAGAATCAATGCTCGGAGTATCATAGATCGCCCCGTTCATTGAAACATCTCCGTAACCCAAGTCGTCCATTAAAACGATAAGAACATTCGGAGCATCGGTTTTTGCCTCACTTATGCTGGCAAGATAATTGTCATGACCTTCCCACATTCTCTTTGTGACGGGAGAGGTACGAAGGTTCATTGTAAGAAGATATGCAACGGACAAAAAAGCGAGAACTATGCTCATAAGAGGATAAAATACTTTTCCGCCATTCTCTTTTTTCTTCTTGCCGAAAAGGAATATACCGGAAATTGCGACAATAATCGGCAAACCTAAAAGAATGTTACCGATAAGTCGTGTGAAGAAATTCCCCTCACCGGTCAAAAGTTTGTGTTCGGAACTTGCAAAGCCTGCCAAAGCATTTGAGAAAGCACCGAAACCTGCATCAGCACCGCAAAATATATGAAAAAGTGTAACACCGGCAAATACGAATACAAAGCCCAAAAGCATGCCGGAATAAATCTTTTTCTTTTTAAGTGCATCAATAAACATGAACACACTCATAACCATCATATATATAAGACATACGAGGGTTACTAAATTAAGTCGGCTTACAAGTTGTGCTACAAATAAAGCTGCACCTAAAAGCATCGTAATGAACGGAAATACGGGACGAACTTTCATATTATCTCCTTATACTTCAAAATCGTAGTAATAATAGTGCATTTCCAATGTACAAGTACCGTTTAAGAAATTGGTGGTTACGAGAACAAGATTTAATTCCACAACGGCATCAATATCTGCATAGTGATGCTGTTCCAAACTCTTGGGACACTTGTTTTCGGTATCTACGGTAAATACCATGTAACTTCCCGTATAATTACAATCAAATTTAAGCGAATTTAAATCTGCAACGGGGAGATATTGCGTAATAGCATTTGTAACGACATCCTTGTCAAAAGGTGTCATTATATTTGCAAAATCATCCACGCCGACAACGGGATTAAAGGCATCTTCAAACAAAACATAATATGTTGCCGTATCCTCACCCTTAACAAGATATGCGGCTTTTATGACTTCTCTGTCGGCTACCGCTTCAACATTTTCATTATTAAATATGGGAAATTCGGAATAAATTTCTGTACTGCCTGAAGGAATTTTCTTTGCAGATACTGTCAAATCTGAATCGGTATTTTTAATAACATTCTGCATTACAACGGTAACAATTCCGTTTGCAAGTCCCGACGGGTCAGCAGGAAGATTGATATTAGTGAGATTTGCCCAACTTGATTTTGTAAAGCCTATACTGTCTTTCTTAATATCACCGAAATATTTTCTGTATATTCTGAGTGCCGTCCTTACAGAAATCTCTTTTGCTCCCGAAGGCACAGCAAAGCCACCTGTACTCGTTTGTGCAACTGTTTCAACAGCCTCATCGGTTGTGCTTTGTGAGGGCATATCCGTCGGAATATCATTTGTTTTTTCAGTTTCGTCATCCGGTTCATCATCTGCCCATTCGTCAAAAACCGTCGTCGGTACGGTTTCAGTGGTAGTATCATCTACCACAACAATCTTAATTTTTTTACATGACGAAAACGCAATTACAGAAACTAACAACAATGCAATAATTGAAGAAATTTTACTGTTTTTCATACATTGCCTCCAATTTTACCTCATTTTTAACCATCGTATTCTCAAACACCTTTTCGGTCTTTTTACGGAAAAATTTCTTGAACAGATACACAGCAACTCCTATCGGAATAAGACATATCACAACCAAAACGATTTTGTCCATAGGTATCCAATCAAAAACCTCACTGCCGAGTATTGTAAATAAAATTACTCGCCAAGAAATTCCCAAAACAGAGAACAACAAATATTTCGGGAAATTACATTTTGATGCACCGAAAAACAGGCTTACAAAATCAATCGGAAATGCGGGAACAGCTCTAATTCCTATAATCACTCCCGGTTTGTTTTGAATATCTTTTTCTAACAGTTTCCTGCCTTTTTCATGCCTCGACAACAATTTATATACCGCATCCGAGCCGATAAACCAACCGAGAAGATAGGTAACCGAAACTTCGATTGCAATACCGAGCAAATTAAGTAAAACCGCTTGCCAATGCGGCAACATCACGCCTACCGCCACATAAACAAGCGAGGCAGGAACTACAAAAAGAACGGATTTTAATACATATACACCGAGTATTACAAAGCATAATGCGGTTACGTTTGTAATTTTTTTATCCAACCCGCTTATATCAAGCGTTGACAGAGTGTCATAATTGACGATTGCTATAACGAACAACGTCATTGCAATCGCCGATTTTATTATCGGGAGAATTATATCTTTCGGCTTCAATTCTTATTTCCTTTTTTCAGTTTTCACTATCTGTCCATTATGAGAAATTTATAAGCATTTAAGGTATCTTCATGTATGGGTTTTCTTGCATTTTCAAGCTGGTTTATCGTAAAACTCAAAGCATATATTATCGCGTCATCAAGGTTTATCTGTGCCTTTTGTCGCATTACATCAACATCGGGATAATCCCGTTCTGCAGATATAAAATCGGCAACATAAATTATCTTTTCAAGCAAGCCCATATTTGCTCTTGCCGTCGTATGATAACGAATTGCATTGAAAATATCTTCATCATCAAGAATATTTTCTCGAACATAAAAAGCACTTGCAATTTGATGCCAGACCTTCGGACTTACAAGTTCAACGGCAGATAAATCGGTACGGGAAGTAATATATTCAAGCATCTCATTTTTAGGCATTTCTTTCATAATATCATGCAAAATTCCCGCAACATAAGCTTTTTCTTCATCGGCACCATATTTTTCAGCAAGCATTTTCGCACTGTCGCCGACATTCATTGAATGAACATAGCGATAATCACTAAGCAATTTTCTTACATCGGACTTGTATTTTTCAATATCGTAATTCAAGAATAAAGTCCCCTGTCATCAATATATTTTCTGACTTCTTCGCTTAAATATCCCGTTGTATCGGCATTTTCTTCAATTAAATCCCGTATTTCCGTACTACTCATTTCAAGCGGATTGACGGCAAAAATATGGATTTTGTCGGAATATTCTGGCAAGTTCTTTTCAACATATTCATGCATCTTCAATTCACCGCCATTTTCACGTGCAAACGCAAAAATATCACATAAATCCAAGATGTCCTTATACCTGTGCCACGACGTAAAACAGGTAAGCATATCCGTACCCATGCTCAAAATTATTTTATCATCCGGATGACTTTTTACAAGACTTTCAAGCGTATCAATTGTATAGCTTTTTCCCGTACGTTTTAATTCAATATCCGTCACTTCATAATGTGGCTCATTAAAAAGCAATTGACACATATTTAATCTGTCAACACCGCTTGCATCAGTTCTGTGTTTATGCGGAGAAACATAGGCAGGTATAATCAAACACGAATCAAGTTCGCAGATTTTGACAAATTTTTCAGCTAAATGCTTGTGTCCGAGATGTGGCGGATCAAAGCTTCCGCCGAATATTCCCAATCTCATAAATAAACTACCTCAATTTTTATTATACACATTATTTTTCAAAAGTCAAGAAAATATAATTGACAAAACTCGTTATTAGTAGTATTATATATGCTAGACGAATATTACATCCACCAAAAAACAGGAGCAAATTTTTATGAAAACAGTTCCCGAGTATTTCGGCTCAATGGTCTTTAATGACGTTACCATGCGAGCCAGACTCCCGAAAGAAACTTACAAGGCTCTTAAAAAGACAATGCGTGACGGCAAAAAACTGGATCCGCAAATTGCCAACATTGTCGCAAATGCGATGAAGGATTGGGCTATTGAAAAGGGTGTAACCCATTTTTCACATTGGTTCCAGCCGATGACCGGCGTTACCGCAGAAAAACACGACAGCTTCATCTCTCCTTTTGGTGAGGACGGAGTTATTATGGAGTTTTCAGGCAAAGAGTTAGTCAGAGGTGAACCTGATGCATCCTCTCTGCCAAGTGGCGGAATCAGAAGCACATACGAGGCAAGAGGTTATACCACTTGGGATCCGACTTCTTATGCCTTTATCAAAGATAATGTCCTGTGCATCCCGACTGCTTTTTGCTCTTATAACGGAGAAGCACTTGATAAGAAAACTCCCCTGCTTCGTTCAATGGAATGTATTTCAAAACAGGCTCTTCGTGTGGTTAAACTCTTCGGAAATGAAAATGTTACAACAGTCAAAACAACGGTCGGTCCTGAACAGGAATATTTTTTGATTGACAAAAAATATTACGACAAGCGTATAGACTTGCAGTATTGTGAACGCACTCTTTTCGGTGCCGCTCCGCCCAAGGGACAGGAACTTGAAGACCATTATTACGGAACAATCAGTCCTCGTGTCTCTGCATTTATGGCAGAACTTGACAAGGAACTTTGGAAACTCGGTGTACTTGCCAAAACCGAACATAACGAAACGGCACCCGCACAGTTTGAACTTGCACCGATATTTACCACTGCCAATATAAGTTGCGACCACAACCAAATTACAATGGAGCTTATGAAAAAACTCGCTCCGAAACACGGTATGGTCTGTCTTTTACATGAAAAGCCTTTCGCAGGAGTAAACGGCAGCGGCAAGCACAACAACTGGTCGCTTACAACAAATCTCGGAGATAATCTCCTTGAACCCGGCGAAACACCACATGAAAATGCACAGTTTTTATTGTTCCTATGTGCTATCATTCGTGCCGTTGACGACTATCAGGAACTTCTTCGTATTTCAATTGCAAGTGCCGCTAATGACCGTCGTTTAGGTAACAGCGAAGCACCCCCTGCCGTTGTTTCCATATTTTTAGGCGATGAAATTACCGCCATACTTGATTCTATTGAAAGCGGTACGGCTTACGAACAGAGTGATAAAAAACAACTTAAAGTCGGTGTTCATACCCTTCCCCGTTTTCCTAAAGATAACACCGACAGAAACCGTACTTCTCCGCTTGCGTTTACGGGAAACAAGTTTGAATTTCGTATGGTCGGCTCAAATGACTCAATCGCAGACGCGAATATTGTATTAAATACAACAATTGCGGAAAGCCTTCGTGTATATGCAGATAAACTTGAAGGTGCAGATAATTTTGCAGATGCTCTTCATGAACTTATCAAAAATGAAATTAAAGAACATAAACGCATTATTTTCGGCGGAAACAGTTATGACGATGAGTGGGCAAAACTTGCCGCTCAAAGAGGGCTTGCCTGTTTACAGACCACTCCCGATGCAATAGCTCGCTTCCTTGATGAGAAGAATATTGCTCTTTTCGAAACGCATAAAGTATTCTCAAAAGCGGAAATGGTTGCCCGCCACAGACTTATGTCGGAACGCTACTGCAAAGTTATAAATATTGAGTCAAAAACCATGGTCGAAATGCTTCAGCGTGATTTAATGCCGGCAATTTCAAAATATTCACTCGAAATGTCAAAAGCGGCAGATTATTTCAAAACTCCCGACGAAACAAAATTCGGTTATGAAAATTCAGTCGCGGTTAAACTTCGCACACTGCTCGATGATGTCTATATTTTGGTGGACGAACTTGACAAGAGAATCCGGACGGTTGAAGCTATTGAAGATATTACAAAAAGAACTTTCGGCTACAAAGACAGAATCATTCCGTTAATGGACAGGATAAGAATATATATTGATGAGGCTGAAACTCTTACAGCTCGTGAATATTGGCCGTATCCGACATACGGTGAAATTCTCTCCGGTTGCTGACAGAAAGGTAAATTTTATGAAATACACAGCTGATTGGAAATCCATAGATTCAAGGGAAGTGCCCGAATGGTTTAAAGATGCTAAATTTGGTATATTCATTCACTGGGGACTTTATTCCGCACCTGCTTTCGGTGGTCCCGTCGGAGAATTTACCGAATGGTATTGGTATTTTCTAAACCGCAAACCAAACGATGACGGTATAAATCCTTATGTAGAATACCACAAAAAGACTTACGGCGAAAATGCACAGTATGAAGACTTGGTTGCTCATTTCAAAGCGGAAAATTTCAATGCTGAAGAATGGGTATCTCTTTTCCAAAAAGCCGGTGCAAAATATATGAACTTAGTTTCAAAACACCACGACGGTTTTTGTATGTACCCGACGAAATATGCTTGGAATTGGAACAGTATGGACGTTGGTCCTCATCGTGATTTTTGTCGGGAACTAAAAGATGCCTGCGACAAAAGTGACGTAAAGTTTGGTGTTTATCACTCACTCTACGAATGGTATCACCCACTATATCTTGAAAATCCCGAAAAATATGCTCTTGAACATCTTATTCCGATGCTAAAAGAACTTATTACAAAATACGAACCTGCCACCTTATTCACGGACGGCGAATGGGATCACCCATCCGAAGTCTGGCATTCAACCGAGTTTTTGGCTTGGCTTTATAATGAATCTCCCGTAAAAGATTATATCGTTCCCAATGACCGCTGGGGAAAAGAGACAAGAGGCTCACACGGTGGCAACTTTACTACAGAATATGGTGTAATCGGCGGCGACCTTGAAAACACAAATCCCGAAAGAACTACCGAAGAATGTCGCGGTATCGGCACATCATTCGGCTACAACAGATTTGAAAAAGTTGAGGACTATATGAGTGGCGAAGCACTCATAAAAATGCTCGTTGACTTGGTCTCTCGCGGCTCAAACTTCCTTCTCAATGTCGGTCCCACCGCAGACGGTCGTATTCCTGTCATTATGGAAGAGCGACTTTTGGAAATCGGCGAATGGCTCAATGTAAACAGTGACGGCATATACGGCACAAGAAAATATTGCGTAAAAGATGAAGGAGATATTCGTTACACCAAAAAGGGCAATACTATTTATGCGTTCGTTATGAAATATCCTTTCGGTGAAATTGTGCTTGAAGATGTCGAATATAAAGACGGATTAACCGCTACACTTTTCGGATATGACGGCGAAATCAAGGTTGAAAATGCAGACGGCAAAGTATGTCTTTCGATCGGTGCAATCAACCCCGATTTAATCAATTCAAAATATGTTTACGGATTCAAATTAGAGGAGAAATGAATTAATGTTAGATAACATCATAAAAATCTTAGACGATAAGAAGGCAATGGAAATTAAAACGATAGATATTGCCGAAAAGTCAATTTTAGCTGACCACTTCGTTATCTGCACCGGTACAAGCTCAACTCATATCCGTGCACTTGCAGATGAGCTTGAATATAAAATGCGACACGAATTTGGCACGGAGCCAAGAAGCATTGAAGGTCGTTCAAGCGGCTGGATATTGCTTGATTATAACGATATCGTTGTTCACATTTTTACAAAAGATCAGAGAGAATTTTACAATTTGGAAAAGCTTTGGGGAAGCAAGCAATAACTGCAATTTCTCAAACAATTAGGAGTAACTATGAACTATAATTTTAAAGTAACGGAACAAAAATGGCAGAAAAAATGGGAAGAAGCCCAAGTTTTTGCCGCACAGGATTTCAGCGACAAGGAAAAATTCTACGCCCTTGTCGAATTTCCCTATCCTTCGGGAGCGGGTATGCACGTAGGTCATATCAAAGCCTATTCAGGACTTGAAGTATTATCCAGAAAACGCAGGTTGCAGGGATACAATGTTCTTTTCCCCATCGGTTTTGACGCATACGGTTTGCCCACTGAAAACTATGCAATTAAGAACGGTATTCATCCCCGTGAAGTTACCGATACAAATATTAAGAAATTTACAAACCAGCTTAAGAAAGTCGGTTTTTCATTCGATTGGAATCGTGTTGTTGATACCACCGATGAAAAATACTACAAGTGGACACAGTGGATATTCTTAAAGATGTTTGAAAACGGACTTGCATTCCGTGACAAGACCTTGGTAAACTTTTGCCCCTCATGTAAAGTTGTTTTGTCAAACGAGGACAGTCAGGGCGGGAAATGCGACATTTGCCACTCTGATGTCGTTCAAAGAAGTAAAGATGTCTGGTATCTGAGAATTACCGAATATGCAGACAGACTTCTCGAAGGTCTGGACACGGTTGATTACCTTCCCAATATTAAACTTCAGCAGGAAAACTGGATAGGTAAATCAACGGGTGCATTCGTAAACTTCAAATTCTCCGGAATTGACGAGGAAATGAAGATATATACCACTCGTCCCGACACTCTGTTTGGTGTAACCTTTATGGTTATGGCTCCCGAACATCCGTTAATTGATAAATTTGCAGATAAGATTGGTAATATGGACGAGATTATCGAATATCGTCAGGAATGTGCAAAGAAAACGGAATTTGAACGCACACAACTTATAAAAGACAAAACAGGCGTATGCATTGACGGCATTCGTGCAATCAATCCCGTTACTAACAAAGAAATTCCGGTCTATATTTCCGACTATGTTATGATGGGTTACGGTACCGGTGCGATTATGGCAGTTCCTGCACATGACACACGCGACTACGAGTTTGCCAAAAAGTTCGGTATTGATATTGTCGAAGTCATCAAAGGCGGAGATATTTCCGTTGAAGCATATACAGGTGACGGCGAAGTTGTCAACTCAGGTTTCTTAAACGGTCTTGATAATATGCAAGATTCAATCGCAAAAATGATTGAATATTTAGTCACGAACAATCTCGGTGAAGCCGGTGTTCAGTTTAAGATGAAAGACTGGGCGTTTAACCGTCAGCGTTATTGGGGAGAACCCATTCCGATTGTTCACTGTGAAAAATGCGGTATGGTTGCTGTTCCTTACGAAGAATTACCACTTTTGCTTCCGCATGTTGATAATATTGAAGTCGGTACAGACGGCGAAAGTCCGCTTGCCAAAATCGAATCTTTCGTAAACTGCAAATGCCCGAAATGCGGCGGTGATGCAAAACGCGAAACCGATACCATGCCTCAGTGGGCTGGTTCAAGCTGGTATTATCTTCGTTATATCGATCCGCTTAATGAGAACTGTTTAGCTGACCCCGATAAACTTAAATATTGGCTGCCCGTTGACTGGTATAACGGCGGTATGGAACACGTTACCCGTCACTTGATTTATTCACGTTTCTGGCATAAATTCCTCTATGATTTGGGCGTAGTTCCTACCGCAGAACCTTATGCAAAGCGTACTGCTCAAGGGCTTATCTTGGGTCCCGACGGAGTAAAAATGAGTAAATCCCGTGGCAATGTCGTTGACCCGAATGTCGTTGTCGATCAGTATGGTGCAGACGTTCTTCGTTCCTATGTCTTATTTATGGGCGACTATGAAAAGGCTGCTCCGTGGAATGAAAGTTCAGTCAAAGGCTGCAAACGTTTCATTGACAGAATTTGGGGACTTTCCGAAATCTTGGTTGATGAAAATGAATATTCTAAAGAGCTTTCAAGTTCAATGCACAAGACGATAAAGAAGGTCGGAGAAGATATTGAAAGTCTTAAATACAACACCGCAATTGCCGCTCTGATGACTTTACTCAACCAGATTTATGACTGTGGGAAAATCAACAGAGCTGAACTTAAAACTTTCATCATTTTAGCAAACCCCTTCGCTCCCCATGTAACCGAAGAACTTTGGGAAACTTGCGGCTTTGGTGAAATGCTTGCAAAAGATGCAAAATGGCCTGATTTTGACGAAGAGAAATGTATAGATGAAACTGTCGAAATTGCTGTTCAGATTAACGGTAAAGTCAGAAGTCATTTTGATGTTGCGGTTGATATTTCTTCTGAAGATGCCGTTGCACAAGCAAAAGCCTTGCCCGAAATCGCAAAAGAACTTGAAGGTAAAAGTGTAATAAAGGAATTCTACATAACCGGCAGACTTGTTAATATAGTAGCAAAATGAAAAAAAACAGACAAGATGAAATTATCAGATTAATAACTGACAAAGTTATTCGCACGCAGGAAGAACTTACATCCGCTCTTCTTGCCGACGGCTTTTCCGTCACACAAGCTACGGTATCCCGCGATATTCGTGCATTGGGACTGGTTAAACAAGCGGACAAAGACGGAACATTAAGATATGTTTTGCCGCCTAAAAAAACAGATGTCCCAACTCAAACAGCCATTTTCAATCACTCCGTCATTGATGTTGACAGTGCGGAGAATATTGTTGTGCTCAAATGCAATACGGGCACGGCAAGTGCTGCTTGTGCCGTACTTGATACATTAAACCTGCACGGAATTGTCGGGACTATTGCCGGTGATGATACAATATTTATTTTGTGCAGAACTTCCGCTATTGCGGACAATATTTTCACGAAATGTAAGAAATTTATCAACAATTAAATAACCCTTAAAAGGAGATACAATATGAACACCAAAATGGTAAATGGCGTTGAAAAACTCGATGTCAAGAAAACTATTTTAACCGGCTTCGGTTTCCTCGCCACATCCATCGCCTGGGCGATTTATGACCCCTACATCACAAAAATTCTTAATCGCCTTCTCGCAAGCAGTGATACTGTTACTGCTTGGTCTAATTATCTCATTGAGAAAATCCCCCTCATTACAAAATTTGCCGAATCTCAAGGCGAAAGTGTTGCTTTGGCAGGCGGCGGATTTACTCTTGTACCGCTGTTTATCGGTATCATTATGACATTCGATAATATTTTCGGCGTTATATTCCAGCCGACTTTCGGTCGTCTTTCCGATGAATGTCATTCAAAATTCGGTAAACGTCGTCCTTTTATTTTTGTCGGTGCTCCGCTTTCCGCACTCTTTTTCTTTCTCATTCCCATAGTATTCTTAAAAACCGGCAATCTTGCTCTTACGATGATATGCATCATCCTCTTTGTTTTCATAATGTCATTGTGGCGTGCTCCCGTTGTTGCTCTCATGCCCGACCTTACTCCTCCGCATTTACGTTCAGAAGGTAATGCAATTATTAACCTTATGGGTGGTGTCGGCGGTGCTATCGGTATGCTCGCCGGTACTATCGGAATTGCTCTTTGCAGTCTTTTTACCGGTCTTACAAAAGAATCCATATTAGCAGACGAAACTGTTTCTTTCCCCTACGTTTTTGCAATCGGTTCAATCGTAATGATAATCGGTATGCTTGTTCTCCTTTTCTTCGTGCAAGAACAGGATACAAGTATAAAACTCAAAGGTGAAGCCAATGCTTATGCAGACGATAAGGCAAGACGCTTAGCCGAAAAACAGGCAAAGAAAGAAGAAAAAGCAAAGCGTAAGGCAATGAAACTCACAAAATCTGAGCGAAAGAGCCTTTTGTTCATGCTTGCTTGTCTTTTCTTCCTTTTCTGCGGTACAAACGCAATCACTACTTTCTTCTCCCTTTTTGCACAAGAAATCTTACATATGGTTACTGCAAAAGCTACCTTGCTGATGACAATATTTGCATTGGTATCCGGTATCTCTGCTATCCCTGCAGGGAAACTCGGTAAGAATTTCGGCAGAAAAAAGACTATTCTTACAGGTCTTGCTATTTTCTTAGCCGCATTCATAATCTTCTTTGGCGTTTTCGTCGGCATGCTCGGTGCTCGTGATTTGTCTATATCAAAATATGTTACAACCAATAATGCATTTATTACAGTAAATGACCAGCTCAATGAGTATAACTCCGACCTTGCAACAGAGGCGAAGGATGCAGGTGTCAAGTTTGAAAACGTTCTTACCTTGGAAGGCTATATCGACTATTTGAATAACGGTACAAATGCAGATGAATATGAAGCATTTAACTCAAAACTTGTTACTTATTCCGATGAAGCTGTTGCTACAGCAAAAGCTAATGGTACGGATGCTGTTGACTTGTTTACAGGTGTTATTTCAGTTGCTCGTGATACTTTAGGTCTTGAAATATCCTCTTTCGGCGAGGCACTCGCAGCACTTTCCGAAAAAGTTGACGGTGTTACAAAAATATTGAGTGTTCTCATCTGGCCCGTTCTCATTTTAGGCGGTGCCGCAAATATGTTCATCACCGTTAACACCCTTCCCCTTGTTCTTGAAATCGGCGGTGTTGAAAAGGTCGGTACATTCACAGGTTATTACTACACGGCAACTTTCTCCGCACAGATTGCATCTCCCATTCTTTACGGCTTTATCCGTATGTTTGCAGGAACTTATATGTCGCTGTTCTATTACAGTCCCATCGTATTTGCAATTGCCATTGTAATGCTCCTTTTCGTAAAACACGGCGAAGCTATACCCGAGGACATTATAAAACAGGCAGAAGAAGCAGATGCATAAAAATATCTGAAATATTAAGATTTATACCCCATTTTTTCAATCTTAATATTTTCATATCCTAATTCAAAAAAGTCGTGTCTCTCGGCACGGCTTTTGTCATAAATATAAAAAATACTTGCAATATACGCTAAAATGTCTTATAATAAAATGTAACGTTATCGTTATAGTAAGTAATGGAAGAAGTTTGTAAAATGGAAAGATTAGTAGGAACAATTTCACGAGGTATTCGTTGCCCGATATTCAGACCGGGTGATGATCTTGCTCAAATCGTTACCGACAGTGTTCTTGCAGCCGCAGAATCAGACGGTTTTGCTATGCGTGACCGTGATGTTATCGGAATTACCGAGTCAGTTGTTGCTCGAGTTCAGGGAAACTTTGCAAGTGTTGACGATATTGCAATCGACGTAAAAAACAAACTCGGCGGCGGAACCGTTGGTGTTATTTTCCCAATCTTATCCCGTAACCGCTTTGCGATTTGCCTCAGAGGTATTGCAAAAGCATGCAAAAAAATCATTCTTTTGCTCTCCTACCCGTCCGATGAAGTAGGCAATGAACTTGTCTCTCTTGACAAAATTGATGAAGCCGGCGTCAACCCCTATTCCGATGTCCTTTCTCTTGAAAAATATCGCGAACTTTTCGGAGAAACTCTCCATCCCTTTACAGGCGTTGACTATGTAAAATATTACGGCGACATCATTCGAGAAATGGGTGCCGAAGTCGAGATAATTTTTGCAAATCAGGCAAAAGCTATTCTCAATTATACCGACTGCGTCTTGACATGCGATATTCATACTCGTGCAAGAACAAAACGCATACTCAAAACCGCAGGTGCTAAAATTGTTTGCGGTCTTGATGATATTCTTACCGCTCCGGTAAATAACAGCGGATATAATTCTCAATACGGTCTTTTAGGCACAAATAAAGCGACCGAAGATTCAGTTAAACTTTTTCCCAATGACTGCAAAGGGCTTGTTCTTGATATTCAAAAGAAAGTTTTTGAAAGAACAGGCAAACATGTTGAGGTTATGGTATACGGCGACGGTGCATTCAAAGACCCGCAAGGAAAAATCTGGGAACTTGCCGATCCGGTTGTTTCGCCCGCATTTACGGACGGACTTATCGGAACTCCCAATGAACTCAAACTTAAATATCTTGCAGACAATGATTTTGCAAATCTCTCCGGCGAAGAACTTAAAGCCGCTATTTCCGAAAAAATAAAAGAAAAAGACGGCTCCTCACTTGTCGGAAATATGGCTGCACAAGGCACTACACCTCGTCAGTTTATCGACCTTTTAGGTTCTCTCTGCGACTTAACCGGCGGCTCCGGCGACAAAGGCACTCCGGTTATATTGATTCAGGGATATTTTGATGATTATACGAAATAATCAGGAGAATAATTATGGCTAAAGACAGAAGAAAATATGATATTCGTCCCGACGATATGCAAAGAATAAATACCCCCGCACTTGCCGATAAATTTATTGATGAGCAGGTTGAGGCTATTCGTGAACAAGTAGGCTCTGACAGGGTTCTTTTGGCTCTCTCCGGCGGTGTTGACTCGTCCGTAGTTGCTGCTTTACTTATCAAAGCCATTGGCAAACAACTCGTTTCTGTTCATGTAAATAACGGGCTTCTCCGCAAAGGTGAGCCCGAACAGGTTATCGATGTATTTCGCAACAAAATGGACGCTGACTTGATATATGTTGATGCCACTGACCGTTTTCTTGACAAACTCGCAGGTGTCGAAGATCCCGAAAAAAAGAGAAAATTTATCGGCGACGAATTTATAAATATATTTGCAGAAGAAGCGAAAAAACTTGAGGGAATTAAGTTCCTCGCTCAAGGAACTATTTATCCCGACATTCTTGAAAGTATTAAAGGTATAAAATCCCACCATAACGACGGCGGTCTTCCCGATGACCTTAAATTTGAACTTGTTGAACCGGTAAAATTGCTTTATAAAGATGAAGTCAGAGAAGTCGGTCGTGCTTTAGGTCTACCGTCTTCCATGGTTGACCGTCAGCCCTTCCCCGGTCCCGGCTTGGGCGTTCGTTGTATCGGTGCAATTACCCGTGATCGTCTTGAAGCTGTCCGCGAATCGGATGCTATCCTTCGTGAAGAATTTGCACTCGCCGGTCTTGACAAGAAAGTCTGGCAGTATTTCACCGTTGTTCCCGACATCAAGTCCACCGGAATCAAAAATGATAAACGTGCGTGGGAATGGCCATGTATTATCCGTGCCGTCAACTCCGTTGATGCTATGACCGCCGAAATCGAAGAAATCCCCTATTCCCTGCTTAAAAAACTTTGCGACAGAATTACCCACGAAGTCCCCGGAATTAACCGCGTCCTTTACGACCTTTCCCCAAAACCCACCGGAACAATCGAGTGGGAATAGATGAAATTAATACCGCTAGTTATAATCTAGAAGTTATCTATGTTTCTTGAGATAGTAATTGTGTTGTAGACTTTACAGATAAAATAGATGATGTTGAACCTTTTCCTAAATAAACAATAACTTTAGCTTTAGGTGGTATTTTCTTGGTTCATGTTTTGCACATAAAGAAGTGTTTTATATAGCACAGAATGTAGGATTTTAAGGGAGAAAATAAACTATTAATATTTAAGCAAAATTCTTTATTACTACATTAATTAAAAATGAGTGCAAGATTAATTATACAGCTTTTAAACGAGAGCTAATTTCTCATTTTCGAAACGACTTTACATTAAAGCTATCTGCTTTAATGGATGGCGAAGGGTTAATAAAGGCTATTCTTAAAAAATTTCTGAGGACGGTTATATTCCTGATTGAAAATTAATAAAGCAATATAGTTGCCATATGGATATAGAATTATTTAATATGTGATTTTATTACTAAAAGGAGTTTTCATCCATGAATATTAAAGTGTTTGATATAAGTGATAAAGTTGTTGTAAATAAAATAGATAATATACAAAAAAACAATATACTAAAAATATTCGCTGAGATAACTAAGGAAACACATTTAATTACAAATTGCTATTTAGATACTTCATCTTCCGAACATTCTAAAAGTCCTATTTATTATTTTAAAGAAGCACCTAATAAATCAGAGTTTGATTATAAAAAAATAGCTGATGATTTGATGGAAGCAGAATGCAAAGCTGATGGAACTAGAAATAGTACTATTAGGGAAGGATTGTTATTTATTAAGTCAGAGGATAATTGTATTACAATTATGAAGCTTGAAAAATTAGAGGTTATCGATAAGGATTCCTATGAAATAAAAAGTGAATTAGGAAAAGAAAAAGATTATTTTAAAGTTTGTATATTTAAGGGAGATTACAATGATATTAAAATCATTGATAAGAATAGGACAGCAGCCAAATATTGGTACCAAAAGTTTCTTGGATTAACCAGAAAAAGAACTGCCGATGACAATACCCAAGATGTTGTAAATTTGATTAGTGACGATGAATTGTTCCAAAATTCTATTAAAGATAGAGAAAATTATAATGAAATCAAAAGGTTTGCAGAATATTATTTATTTGATAATAAGAAATTTGATAAATCAGATTTGTTTAACGAATTAAATAGTAGTGGACTAATTGAGTTAAAAAAAGAAGATGAGCTATTCTCTGATAAATCAAAAGAAATAGATTCAGATTTTGATATTTCGGAAAAAGTTCTGAATAAAAAGTATCAAAGGAAAATACAAACTTCAGATGAAATTACAATAACTACTAAAAACTACCTTGAAAGTATAAGAGATAGTCAGTTAAATTTTGATGAGAGGAACAAAAAAATAACTGTAGTAATAGATGATGAGTACTTACAAAAAGTAAAGGAGGCATTAGAAGGTGTGTAATTCCTTAACATGGAAGGGAACTTCTCTTAAAATATCTGATACTGAAGCTAATGAGGATTTTATATATTATTTAAATCAAGAAGGTATTTCTCTAAGGAACGATGAAGGTTATTATACTCTAGAAAACCAAGCTAATTATTTTATTCTTGAGGATGACTTTGTATTTCAGTCCAAAAATTTATCGTTGCTTATAGACAAATATACACACAAGAATTATAATGATAAAATTTTTGTGTATTCATCTCAAAATCAAAGTTTTCAAGAAATAAATGAAGTTTTATCTGATAAAGAAAAGTATCTTAGAATATTGGAAAACAATATTCTAGATGGTGATAAAAGAAATATAGATTTATCAGTTAATACTTTGAATCTAGTCCTAGAAGATAATACTAAAAATAAAACCTTTATAGATGCATTAATACTTTTATGTTTAGCAAATAAAAGTAGCTATGATGCTGAAAATATAAAATCAGAATTTCAAATTGAAGAAAAAAGCTTTACTGTTAATTTAAATATTGCTAGTACTGAGCCTATAGGCTTATACCCAATTTATAGCTGGATTATAAATGACGAAGAATATAAATCATCCCATTTTGTGAAATTAGAAATTGTACGTCAAATAATTGTAAATAAAAGGGACATAACAAATGTAGAGTCTTTGCTTATAGATAGCAAGTTAGCGTATAAAAGGATAATTTCTAGAAAAACTAATGATTATTTTGAACAACTCAACCGTCTAAAGGATGATTTTCTCACACTTTCAAAAAATGAAAACAGTATTTTAAGAACATTAAATCTTACTTTTTTTACTTGGATTGGATATCTAGGAATTGAGTTATTTAAAATAATTACAGAATATAACGGTCAGAATGTTATTGATTACCTTTTGTTTTCTAAAGGTACTAAAAAAGGAATAGTTATACTCATGTTTATTATTGCTTTATTTTTTATTTTTTTAGCATATATATTAGAAATTAAATCATTAGAGAAATCGTATTATGTAATAAAAGAAATTTATGAGAATAAGATATTATTTGAGTCAGATGCCGATGAAAATAGTAAATTTGAATCAACGATTAAAAAACCAAAAATTGGGAAATTGCAAATAGTTGTATTTATAATAATTATTATTGTATTAATTTTTAGATTTTTATTTACATTTCATTGGAAGTGAATGCAATTAACTTTATAAATGTTATAAATTGTGAAACTGGGACTGGAACGGGTAAAAAATATAAAAATGAGCTGAAATAACACAAACAGAACGAATATAAACTGTTAAAAGACTGAAACACCAACTTTTAACCCTCTTAACTTTTACAAATAAGAGTGGGAATAAAAACATAAAGTCCCAAAATCCTTGACAATCCTGCAATTAGGTACTTTTTAGAAAACTGTTTTATAGAAGAATACAGAAACGAGGATATTATTTATAATGCACCTTTATATACAGACAGATTTTTGTTGGCTCTGAGGTCTTCCTGTGCTTCATCGTCAAGCAAAGCCACAAATAAACCGGTGTCACAAAAATCAGCGAAAAATCAACCCTTTTTACACTTTTATGGGTGTATTTTTTTGTTTTTATACACTTTTATGAGCATATTTATAGGAAATATCACATTTTTATGAGCGAATAGTAGAGTTTTAAGGAAATTATTATCACACATTACTTTTCGCTTTAGCTTTTTTCTTATTTCTATTTCTTTGACTGTTTTTTTGAGTAGAGACCATACAGAATACCATTTTATTCTAAAAAGGTGTTGCTTTTGCACGGAGAACGTGATAAAATATACATGTAAATGCAACAAAAAGTTAAGAGAGAAAAAAATGACCAATCATCAAACCATTACCCACCCACTGCTGCCACTTTTTCAAGCCGATTCAAAAATTTTGATTTTGGGGTCATTTCCCTCTGTCAAAACCAGAGAATACGGCTTCTTTTACGGACATCCCCAGAATCGTTTCTGGCCTTTGCTTGAACGGATTTTTGATGTGAAACTGAGTACAGATATTGAAGAAAGAAGAGCATTTCTTTTGCAACACCATATCGCCGTATACGATGTCATTTACCAGTGCGATATTATCGGATCAAGTGATGCCAGTATTCAAAACGTAATTCCCTCAGATTTAAGCCCTATTTTTAACGAAGCAGATATAAAACAAGTTTTTTGTAACGGCGGAACCTCTTACCGCTATTATCGAAAATATCAGGAGCAGAAAACGGGATTTAAAGCCATTCAGCTACCCTCTACCAGTCCTGCCAACGCAAGATTTTCTATGGATAATTTATATAATCAATGGAAGATAATAAGAGAGTATTGATTCTGAAATCCTGTCCAAGCCTGCTTTCAATCCTTCGTAACTGCTTCCTGCAAGAATCGAAAATTGCTCATGCTCTCTTGACAGAGAGTGTGTTTTTTATTAAATTAAATTATAAATATGTTTTCTAAAACTATATAAGGAAGTGCAATATAGAAAATAAAAACACATCAAAATTATTAATATATGAACTAAATTAAATTCAACCTTGAATAAAAAATTGATATAAGCTATAATAATAGAGTAATATGTCAATATTACCACACTAAATAGATCGCTATTAAAATAAATAATCAAAACGCAATGGAGCATATTGCTTAAATAAAAAGCATTTGGTGTGGTAGGTTTTAGAGTTCCTCATTTGCATTCTTGCGGTAGTTTATAAGCATGAGATTTTTACGATTTTTGTTGTTTTGAAAGGAGAGGAGAACTTGATTATCGGTATAGACATGGGTGGCACAAATATCGATGGTGTCGCTGTACATGAAGGGCAAATTGTGAGACAAATCAAGCGACCTGTGGACAGGAGCGATTACTTTCACAGCATTTGGAATTGCATAAAAAATCTCCTTTGGGGTGTAAAAAAAGAAGATATTGAGAGAATTCAACTCAGCACAACCGTCTCGACCAATGCTATCGTGGAAAACAGAATTTCCAAAGTAGGAGTAATCTTGCAGAGAGGACCGGGGCTAAAATGGCAGTTTGACAATTTAGATGAGAATGTTGCGGATGTCTCGGGAAGCGTTGACCACAGAGGCATACCGATAAGCCGTGAAAATGCGGCTGAGATTTCAAAAATCAGAGAGGATTTTCTTCGTAATCGTGTTGATACTGTTGCAGTCGTCGGCAAATTCTCAACCCGAAATCCCGATTTTGAAAAAAGGGCTGCTGAATATCTGCGGGATGATTTTCAAGAAATAACCATGGGACATACCATTTCCGGAAAATTGAATTTTCCGAGGAGAGTTCAGACATCTTACCTTAATGCTGCCGTTCATTCCACCTTCAAAACGTTTGCGGAAAACATCGAAGAAGCACTAAAACGTGAAGGAATCAGTGCTCCGGTTTATATCCTGAAGGCTGACGGAGGGACGATAAATCTTGAAGGTGCCAAAGCAAAACCCGTAGAAACCATCCTCTCGGGGCCTGCTGCCAGCCTTATGGGAATGACAGCACTTCTGAATAAAGATGAAACTGACCGTTGCCTGCTTGACATAGGCGGAACTACGACAGATTTGTTTTTCTTGGCAGACGGAGTGCCTGTTTTTGAACCTTCGGGTATCGAAATCGGCGGGCACAAAACATTTGTGCGTGCCATTTACAGCACATCTGTCGGCTTGGGCGGAGACAGTTATGTCCGCATAGAAAAAGGAAAACTGAAAATCGGTCCGGAGAGAAAAGATCACGCAATCGCCTTTGGCGGGAAATATCTCACGCCCACCGATGCTCTTGTCTATCTCGGAGATATGAAAGCCGAATACGCACATGAAAGTGCATTTGCATTGGAAAATATGGCGAAAAAAATTAACGCATATCCCGAAGAATTTGCAGAAATGATAATAAATAAATTCTGCAAGTCGATAAGAGAAACGATTGAAAACACTCTCGAAAAAATAAATGCAAGTCCCGTATATACGATAAAAGAATTATTAGCTGACCGAACTATAAAACCACAGTCAGTCGGAGTGATAGGCGGACCGGCAAAAGCACTCTCCAAATATCTGGAAAGAGAACTCAAAATGCCGGTTGAGTATCCTGAAAATCACGAAATAGCAAACGCAATCGGTGCCGCCTTGGCAAGACCTACGGTAGAAATTAACCTCCTTGCCGACACCGACAGAGAAATTCTCTCTGTTCCGGAAACGGGTGTATATGAAAAAATCGACAAATATTATGACCTGAAAAAAGCAAAAGAACGTGCCTTAAATGAGGTGAAGTTCGCCGGTGAGACTATGGGTATTTCATCGGATATTCTGGAAACTGAAATTGTCGAGGCGAGCAGTTTTAATATGGTAAAAGGATACAGAGCAGACAAAAATATCCGAGTAAAGGCTCAGATTAAACCCGGACTTGCCGCTTACAAAAAGGGGGAAAGATGATGAAAGCAAAAAATAAACTCGGACTGATACTTTTTCCCGCTTTCGATTGGGCAATCTCGCCCACCCACCCGGAAAGAGAAGAACGCTTGCTTTATACGCAGGATCAACTGCTTGAAGAAGGAATAGAGGACATCGAGGGAATTCATTTTTTCAATCCGCTTATCGCAACCAAAAAAGACATCGACCGCGTTCATTTTTGTTACCCGAGCACCGAAAAATTGCTTACGGAATCTCATTTGATTGCTGCGGGCGGAGTTATGCGGGCATTTGATGCGGTTTTCGGCAAAGAAACAGACAAGTCCTTTGCACTCGTGAGACCGCCCGGACACCATGCACAGCGTGTGGTTTACGGAGACAGAGGTTTTTGTATCATCAATATTGAAGCCGTCGGTCTTGCCTATGCACGACAAAAATACGGCGACATAAGAGTTGCCGTTGTAGACACCGACTGTCATCACGGAGACGGGACAGAAGATATATATTGGAATGATCCCGATACCCTCTACATTTCGTTTCATCAGGACGGTCGAACTCTCTATCCCGGCACAGGGTCGATAGAAGAGCTCGGAGGTCCGTCCGCCTACGGTTACAATGTCAACATACCTCTCCCGCCGAACACCGGAGACGAGGGATTTCAATATGTCCTTGAAAACACCGTCCTGCCCATACTTGAAGATTACAAGCCGGATATTATAATAAATTCTGCGGGGCAGGATAATCACTATACCGATCCGCTTACCAATATGAACTTTTCCGCTCAAGGTTACGCCAATCTTAACAGCCGCCTCAATCCCGATATTGCTGTTCTTGAAGGCGGATATTCAATTCAGGGAGCCTTGCCCTATGTGAACACCGGAATTATTCTCGCTATGGCGGGACTTGACTATTCGGGTGTTGTTGAACCCGACTATCATCTTGGAAAATGGAAACAGTCCGGCAGGGTTACGGAACAAGTGAAAAGAATTTCCGAAGAAGTTCTCAATGCTTGGCAGCATAAAGAAATTATCGGCAGAAAACTCTTTGAGAGCAAGTCTTCCGTAAAGAGAAACCGCCAAATTTACTATGATACCGCCGGAATTTTAGAGACGCAAGTTCAGGAATTCAGACCATGTCCGGACTGTCCGGGAGTGGATTCAATCATATCCAAAAACGACAGAGGTGCATCGCTTTTCGGAATTACTATACCAAGAAAAGCCTGCCCCGCCTGTCAAAAGAAAGGATACGATCTCTTTGAACAAGCAAAAGGTTTGAATGTAAAAAAAAGATTTCTTCAAGACCTTAAACGAGATGAATTTTTTTCGGAATAATAGCAAATATCAATCGAAAAACTAAATTTAATATTGAAAAAAGAAGAATTATAAGTTATAATGTTAGTGTAATATCTCGTTTTGAATAAAAAGCGTTAAGTTTGGCAATATACAAAGAAAAAGAGTTACAAACATATATAAAGAATGAGCAAAAACGCTTATTTAAACCTTAATTCAAGCGAAAAACCTGTTTGGCAATTGATTGTAAAATTGAAAATGTGGCTGAAAAAAAATGAGGAAGAAAATGATGATAACAAGAGATAATTTAGATAGGTTTTTATTATCTTTAGGATATACAGAGGATGACAATGTTTATTCATACCACTTTAAGCAATTTGCCTGTGACATTATGGTTGATTTCAATGAAGAAAAAATATACTACCCCGAGGAAAAGGGCTTAATAGTTAATGAAAATCAAACTACAGATTTTTCAAAAAATGAGAATTTTGTTGTACTTGAGTGCATTCATAGACTTTTAGAAAAAGGATACAACCCATCACATATCGAAATTGAAAAAAGGTGGTCGCTTGGTCATTTGCAAAAAAGTGGTCGTGCAGACATATGTGTTATGAATGCCACAGGTACAGATATGCTTTTTATTATTGAGTGTAAAACCTTTGGAAATAAATATGACAAAGCATTGGATATATTAAAGCAAGACGGCGGACAGTTATTTAGTTATTATCAACAGGAGAAGTCTACTAAATGGCTTATGCTCTATGCTGCAGGTTATGAAAATAGAAAAACAGAACATCAGGTTACTACAATTTCTGTTTTTGATACGGAAGAAGCCTTAGAGAGATACCAAAAAAATAAAACTATACAACTATATGGAAATGCACATTCTAAAGAGAAAGCGTTCGAGGTTTGGAAAGAAACTTATGCACAAAAGACACATGGTGACTTAATTTTTTCAAAGGATACAATAGCCTACAATATTGGCGAAAAACCTTTAAGAATTAGAGATTTAAAGAGCTTCAACAAAAGTGATGAAATTGCAAATAAGTTTGAGGAGATATTAAGACACAATAATGTATCAGACAAAGAAAATGCTTTTAACAAGCTTACAGCACTATTTATATGCAAGCTTGTCGATGAAATAACAAAAGATGAAAACGATATTGTAGAATTTCAATATCAATTCGGAACAGATTCCTATGAAACATTGCTCGATAGGTTGCAAAGATTGTATAAAGAGGGAATGGACAAGTTTATGAAAGAAGAAATATTTTATGTTTCTTCCGAATATCCTGTGAATCTTTTCAGAAATTATAAGGGACACAATAGAAAAAATGCAATCGATGACCTAAAAGAAACTTTTAGAAAACTGAAATTCTATTCTAATAGTGATTTTGCATTTAAAGATGTTCATAATGAAGAACTTTTCAAGCAAAACGGAAAGATACTCGTAGAGGTTGTAAAATTATTTGAGCCGTATAGGATTGTTTATCCCTCTAAAGATCAGTTTTTAGGTAATTTATTTGAATATCTTCTGGATCAAGGATTTAAACAAAATGAGGGACAGTTTTTCACCCCCAAACCATTAGCACGTTTTATTTGGGAAAGTTTGCCGTTAGAAACATTATCGTCAAAAACAGGGAGAGATAAATACCCTAAAGTAATTGATTATGCCTGCGGTAGCGGACACTTTTTGACTGAGGGAATAGATATTTTAAACAGTATTCATAAAAGTGATGATAATGATTGGGTACAAGAAAAAATCTTCGGCATTGAAAAAGATTACAGACTTGCCAGAGTTTCAAAAATTTCCTTATTTATGAACGGTGCCGGCGGAGGAAATATAATATTTGGAGATGGACTTGATAATCACAAGAAAAAAGACGTTGAGAATAATGCTTTTGATATTCTTGTTGCCAATCCTCCTTATTCTGTAAAAGCTTTTAAATCACACCTAAAACTTGAGGATAACGAGTTTAAACTCATAGATTTAATTTCTAATGAAGGTAGCGAAATCGAGGTATTATTTGTTGAAAGAATTTCACAATTAGTAAAACCGAATGGGGTAGCTGCTGTTATACTTCCCTCCAGTCTTTTAAGTAACACATCTAATAGCTATACAGGGGCGAGAGAAACAATACTAAAAAATTTCAAACTCAAAGCTATTGCTCAATTTGGAGATAAAACTTTTGGAGCAACAGGAACTAATACTGTAGTTTTATTTTTAAAGAAGTACAATGAACCGCCAAAACATTTTAAAATGATGGAGGATTCTATACAGGCAATTTTCAATCTACAGACCTCAAAAGAATGGCAAGACGATGAGATATTAAATGATTATGTAGACCATATAGGCGTAGACTTTTCTACCTATTCAGATTTTCTTGAAGAAAAAAGCGATGATGATGACTGGGAGGAGAATGAATACTTTTCAATGTATATAGATACTTTTTTTAACTCATCGGAATATAAAAATATGAGCAATAAAAATTCTTTCAAAAAGTTGACTGTTGAAAAACAGAAACCAAAACTTAACACTGTGTTTTATGCCGTTGTAAAAAAAATTGAACAGGAAAAGTTGTTTTACTTTTCTCTCATAAGAGAAAATGAAACATTAGTAATCAAGGCTCCGTCATCAGCAAATGGGCAATATGAATATCTTGGATATCAATGGTCTAACCGTAAAGGTAGCAAGGGAATACAAGAAACAAATCCTGGCGGAAAACTTTATGATTCTAACAATAGAGAAAGCGAAAAACACATATCGCCACTAATTAGAAAAGCTTTCAATGATAAGTTGGAAGATATAAATAAAGATTTAAATAAATATGCTATTATGCTTCAAACTAAAAATATGCTTGACTTTGAGAGAGAAAAATTTGACAAGACTATTAGTCTGATTGAAAAAGAAGTAATCAAAATTATAAGTAAATATCCAGTGAAACCTTTGGGAAGTGTATGTAACATTTTAATTGGCGGAACTCCATCAAGAAGAAACGCTGGTTATTTTCAGGGAGAAAATCTTTGGGTTTCAATTGCCGAAATGAATGGTCAAGTTATAAATGACACCAAAGAGAAAATAACTGATTTGGCTTTAGAAAACTCAAATGTAAAATTGATACCTAAGAATACAACTTTACTGAGTTTTAAATTATCTATAGGAAAAACAGCCATAGCAGGAAGAGATTTATATACAAATGAAGCCATAGCTGGTCTTGTCCCTAAAGATAATGATATATTAGACAAGTATTTGTTTTTCTTATTCAAAGGAGAATTTATTAATTTAGGCAACTATATAGGAAATAAGGCTTTTGGAAAAAGTCTCAATAGCAGTATTCTATCTAATGATGTTAAAATTCCTGTACCTCCTATTGAAATCCAAGAAAAAATAATTGAAGAGTGTACAAAGGTAGAGGAAAAATTTGAAACTACACGAATGAAAATTGAGGAATATCAGAAAGAAATCAGTAAAATATTTAAAGAACTTGAAGTCGTAAAATCTGACGGGGGGGGTACAAACTAAATGATTCTAAGGTGTTTAGCCTATCTATAGGAAAGAGAGTGTTGCAAGAAGATTTAACTGACATCGGTATTCCTGTATATAGTGCAAATGTATTTGAACCTATAGGATTAATAGATAAAAAACTATTAGACAATTTTGATGACGAATATATTGTCTGGGGGATAGATGGAGATTGGATGGTTAATATTTTCCCCAAAGGTTATGAATTTTATCCGACCGACCATTGCGGAGTAATGCAAATAGACAAAAATATTATCAACCCAAGATATATGACTTATCTTTTAGAAAAAGAGGGAACGAGATTTGGTTTTTCTAGAACTTACAGAGCTTCATTGGATAGAATAAAAAGCATATCAATTAAAGTACCTCATATAAATATTCAAAACGAAAAAATGCGAAAAGTTGAAAAACTTAAAAAACAAATAAGAAAACTGGAAGAAACACAAATTGATTTAAAGTCTGAAATAAGTAGTATTATTGACAGCTATTTGAATTAATATGACTACCTATTTCAAGCAACAAAGAGTAATATCTTAGTCGCTTTTTCTATGCCAAAAATTTGAAAACAGAAGCAATTATTTGTTAGAGGAAAAAATTTATACTATGAATATTACTGTAATATAGGTTAGCGGGAGAGTTGCTAAAAACAATAAAAAGTGCGTTCAATAATGAAAGCACTTATTATTTTTGCTCAAAAAACTGAATAGAGATTATACATCTTGCTATATATTCCGTCTTGGGACATAAGTTTCGCATGGGAGCCTTTTTCGACGATACCGTCCTCAGTTAATACAAGAATTTCATCTGCACCCTTAATAGTCGTCAGTCTGTGTGCGATAGTCAGCGTTGTTCTGCCCTTTGCCAGTCGGTCAAGCGACTCCTGAACAAGTTTTTCACTCTCATTGTCAAGAGCACTCGTCGCCTCGTCAAGCAAGAGTATCGGCGGATCTTTAAGAAATACACGAGCAATAGAAATTCTCTGTTTTTGTCCGCCGGACAGTTTTACACCACGTTCGCCGATATATGTATCATATCCGTCGGGAAGGACTGAAATAAATTCATGAGCACCCGCATTTTCCGCCGCGGCAATTATTTCCTCATCGGTTGCATCGGGTTTTCCGTAAATCAGATTATCCCGTACCGTACCCGAAAACAGATAAACATCTTGGGCTACTACACCGATATTTTTGCGTAACGAATGGAGTGTGATATTTTTTATATTCTCACCGTCAACAAGAATTTCACCTTTTTCAATATCATAAAAACGAGGAATAAGATTGCATAATGTCGTTTTTCCGCCGCCGCTCGGGCCGACAAGTGCAACACTCTGCCCTGCTTTGATACTTATGTTAATTCCGTCAAGAACTTTCTTTTCGCTGCCCTTATAGTTAAAAGATACGTCACGAAATTCAATATCGCCTTTGACATTTTCAATCGTTTTAGCATTTTCGCTGTCAACAATTTCCGCTTTTTCGTCCATTATCTCGACAAATCGTTCAATGCCGGTAATACCTCTTGAAAACTGTTCCGAAAAGTCAACAATGGAGCGAACGGACTGAAGCAATGTCGATACGAGCAATAAACTTGCCGTAAAATCGCCGGGAGTTGTAACCCCTTTTGTCATCATTATTGCACCCAAACCGACAAAAGCCATGTACATTATTCCGTCAAGTATACGAACTGTCGCATGAAATTGCGACATATATTTATGGCTTTTGTTCCTTACGGTAACATACTCCGCATTGCCCTTTGCAAACTTCTCTTTTTCTGTTTTTTCGGCGGTAAAGGAGCGAACAACCCGAACGCCGAGCAAAGAATCTTCAATTCGGGCGTTGATTTCTCCTATCTGATGGCGTCCTTTTCTAAACATATCACGCATACGCTGACGTGATTTTTTCGTCAGCAATATCATCAACGGCATAAGTATGAATATCAGGAAAACGAAACGAAAATCCATAGATGCAAAGATGAAAAAGCTGGCAATAAATTTGACAAACGTCATCAATATTCTTTCGGGGAAATGGTGTGCCCATTCGGCGACATCAAACAAATCAGATGTCATACGGCTCATAATCTGACCGATTTTCGTATTGTCAAAATAGTTAAATGACAGTGTCTGAATATGATCGAACATGTCTTCTCGCATAGCATTTTCAATCATCGTTCCCATCTTGTGTCCGACATACGATTGAAAATATGCTGCTAAACTGTCAATAATACGGATAACAATGTAAGCAGCACACACTAAAAGTATTATGTTTACCGTCAATTCCTGCGGATTTTCAACACTTTTATCTGTAATTTGGCGAACAATCAGAGGGAGCATTATTTCACATATTGCCGCAACAACCACACAACAAAGCACTAAAACTTCAGTTTTTAAGTGCTTTCGTAAATACGGATAAAATCGTTTTATTAAATAAATATTTTCCTCAAACGTTTTTTTTTTCTTTTTCTCGTTTTCATTCATAAACTATTTACCAAATTCTCTTTTAACCTTTTTGAACAAATCTCGAATATTCAAATGCTGCGGACAAGCAGCCTCACATTTCCCGCAACCGATACAATTTGACGAGCCGACATTTGCCACGATATTATAATACATATCGGTATTCCAGCTCTTGAACTGTTTTTTTGAATTATAACAAGCAAATAATTCCGGAATCGGAACGTCCTTCGGGCAAACTTCAAGACAGTATTTGCAGCCGGTACAATCTATCAGATTTTTGGAATCAATAATATCTCTGACCTTTTCAACAGCAGCCATTTCGGTTTCATCAAGTGGCTTGAAATCTTTCATGTAACTGATATTATCCGCCATCATTTCGGTGTTGCCCATACCGGATATTGTCATGAATATTCCGTCAAAACCGGCACAATAACGAATAGCATAACTTGCGGCACTTCCACCATCCATTTCGTCAAATACTTCTTGGGCTTCTTCAGGAAGTTTTGCCAAAATACCGCCTTTGACAGGTTCCATAACGATGACCGGTTTATTAAACTCGCGACAAACTTCGAGATTCTCTTTTCCTTCAACCGTCGGATCATCATAATCAAGATAATTAAACTGAATCTGCACAACTTCAATATCCGGTTGTTCACTTAAAATTTTGCGAAGAACATCAGATTTATCGTGGAAAGAAATTCCTATGTGTCTTATCTTTCCTTCAGCTTTTAATTGTTTGCAAACTTCAAATGCGTTACATTTTTTGTATTTTTCATACGATTCCGCATTCAAGGCGTGCATTAAATAAAAATCAAAATATTCAACACCGCACTTTTTAAGTTGTCTGTCCAATAAAGGTCGGATATTCTTCTCTGTTTTGAAAAATCCGTTACTAAGCTTGTTTGTCAAAACAAAACTCTCTCGAGGATAACGCTCAACCAAAGCCTTTCGTGCAGCCGACTCGCTACGCATTTCCATATATCCGTGTGCTGTGTCAAAATAATTAAACCCTGCCTCCATAAACATATCTACCATTTTGCACAACTCATCATGGTCAATAAGCAATGCCTTTGTCGGCAACCTCATTAAGCCAAAACCAAAATTCTTTTTTACATTATCAAAATATGCCATCTTAGCCTCCCATTTCTTACTCATACTCTCAAATTTTTAAACGGACTTATTATGTAACAATACACCATGTTTATTATACATTAAAAAGAAAAATCTTGCAATACATATTTTGAAAAAAGAAATAAAAATTACAATTTAATATGTATATATGACAAAAAGTATGAAAACTCAAGAAAATACAATATAAAATCAATTTTCAAGCAAACAAAAAAGCCGCTAAATGCGACTTTCAGGTTATGCACCCTCAAAACCGAATAAGTAATGCGGAATAGAGCCAAGTGTTAAATATGGTCAAGCATACGACCTATTAGTACAGCTTAGCTGAACGTGTCACCACGCTTACACATGCTGCCTATCAACCTTGTAGTCTTCAAGGGGTCTTAAAAGATATCTCATCTTGGAGATGGCTTCA
>DUNU01000022.1 GCA_012839185.1 Clostridiales bacterium
AAGTAAAAATTATTAGATAAAAAGAAAAAAACAGTATATCGCATTTTTGCGATATACTACAATTTCTTCAATGGTCGGAGTGACAGGATTTGAACCTGCGATTTCTTGGTCCCGAACCAAGCGCGATGCCAAACTTTGCCACACCCGTAGGCGACTTTTGGTATTATATCCAATAACAAAAGAAAAATCAAGTTCTGTTTTTTGACAACTTGAAAAAAGAAAAAAGCAATTAATCAAAGATTGAGCAGGCTTTTCAACTGTTCAATCTCTTTCAGCAGGGAAGTTGTTTCGGTTAAAAATCGGAGATATTCTTTATCCGTTGCAAGAATTTTTGCAGATCTTCGGACGGCTCGTATGAAGTTTTTGTCCATCATTTTTATATCATTGAGCGGACAAACATTTGCGGCTCGTGGATCGATTTTTATTTCAATTTTTACTCCGTTTTTCGTCTGTGTCGTGTAGGGGAATAATGGGAAAATCCGGCAAGAATACGGTCTTTTTTCTCTGTCGCATTCGCCGTTACATATGATGATTTTATTTCTGTCTGTGTCTGATTTTATATTTCCGAAGTCGCAAATAAATTCTTCATTCGGGAGCAAAATCATTCCGGTATTTTCGTCCCCTTTGCAACAAGCGGCATTGCAAAACTTTCCGCAATCGATTTTAAGCGGAGTAAGGCGATTGAGGTATTCGTAAGCCTTTTTTATTGTATTCAAAATGTCCTCCGATATAAATTTTCGTGTTAAAAACTTGTGTTATACATACATATTAAGAGATTTTTAATAAAAAAGCAAGTTTTTGTAAAATTTATCTTGATTTTTTCGAAACTATGATATATAATAACATTATGTATATATGTGAAATTATCGAAATTGGGTGATATTTTGAGTAAAAAGAAAATAGCAAAGGTAGCAAAGACCGCATTAGGGCTGGGAATCGGTGCAGGTGCCGCATACATGGGTATCGGTGCTGCATTCTATGCTGCATTGCTCTCGAAAAAGAGCGTAAATCGCGACCATTATGTTCGTACATTAAGTGTTGACGAATATGAAGTTTTCAAAAACGGTCAGAATGATCCTGCAGATTATGAAGGATGGTATGCCTATATCAAACCGCAGGAGCAGAAGTTAATCTCATTAAGAGGGGAACAACTTTACGCAGAGATTATTCGTCAGCCCGAGCCGACAGACAAGTGGGTTGTTATTTGTCACGGATGGACAAATTGGCCGCAGGGAATGAGTAAGTATTCCAAATTCTTCTACGAAAAAGGTTATAATATTTTACTTCCCTATTCAGGCGGTCACGGCAAGAGTGAGAAAAAACGTGTTACTATGGGCTGGGAAGACCGATTTGATGTTATTGACTGGCTTAATTATCTTGTTATGATTGAACCTGACGCAAAGATTGCACTTTTCGGTGCATCTATGGGTGCCGCTACGGTTATAATGGTCTCCGGTGAGGAACTTCCCGAAAACGTAAAATGTTGCATTGAAGATTGCGGATTTACCACGCTTTACGATATGGGAACGGCGATTGCTGAGAATATTCTTCATATTTCTCCCCATATTCCGCTTCATGCTGCAAGAACTGTCACAAAATTGATTGGTCGTTATGATTTAAAAGAAGTTGCTCCGATTGATCAGATTAAGAAATCAAAGTTGCCGACATTGTTCATTCACGGTATGAAAGACGATTTCGTTCCGTTCTGGATGATGGATACTCTGTATGACGCCGCTGAGGTTGAAAAAGATCGATTGGCGGTACCGGATGCCGGACATGTTGAATCTCAGGAAAAGCATCCTGAACTTTATTGGCCCAAAGTATTTGAATTTTTAGGTAAATACATTTAAGGAGAACGATATGTTTTATTATGCACTTGTAATCAGTTTGATTGCTACAGTAGTGTTTCTTGTATTGAGAGTCAAAAAGGGTGGTCTTCCCGGAGCATTTTCAAAGACAGGTGCCAGCCTTGCATTTGTTATGCTTGGTGTTGCCGCAGTTTTTGACAGACTTCAGGATCCGGCCGGTATTATTGTCAACCAGACATTTAATCGCTGGTCGCTGTTTATTCTTGTAGGTCTCGTTGCCGGACTTATCGGTGATATTTTCCTTGACCTTAAGTTTATTGTCCTTGACAAGACGGATGCTTTCACTTTTGCGGGATTTGCTTCATTTATATTCTGCCATGTGATGTATCTTGTGATGCTTTGGAATTGTATGGTATTCCCGATTTGGGTTGTATTTCTTGCAATTGCTTTCGGTGCCATTGCTGCTCTTTTCATTCTTTTCAACGAAAGAAGAATGGGTGTTAAGTATGGAAAGTTCAAAGCAATTTCTGTTGTTTACGCCGGCATTTTGGTATTCTTCTCAACAATGTGTTTAGGCATTATGATTACCAACAAATATGCAGATGCGACAGTAATGCTTTATTTAGGCAGTTTGTTATTCTTAATCTCCGACTTTATCCTTTGTGGTACATATTTCGGCGAGAATAAGAATACACCGCCATATGTTCTTGCAAACCATATTACTTACTACCTTGCTCAGATTTTGATTGCAAGCTCAATTCTTAAAATTTAACTAATGTTTTTGTAGGATCGTTGCTCTCTTATGAATGGACTGACAAAAAGTAAGGTTTATGATGTTCTCATTGTCGGTGCGGGTGTTGCGGGAACTTATGCAGCACTTAACTTGCCTGATGATGTCAACATTTTGGTGCTTTCTAAGTACGAAAAAACCACTTGTAGCTCCAATTTGGCTCAGGGTGGAGTTGCTGCCGTCTTAGATTTTGAGGACGACAGTTTTGACTTGCATTATGCAGATACTTTAACTGCCGGTCGAAATGCAAACAACACTGAGGCTGTTACAATGCTTGTTCATGAGGGACCCGATGATGTTCGTAAGATTATTTCCTGGGGCGTTCAGTTTGACATAAATGAAAAAGGGAAATTGAGCAAAACCCTTGAGGGCGGACACAGCAGACGGCGTATTGTTCATCATAAGGATACAACGGGTGCCGAAATGGTGCGTGTCCTTCAGCAAAAATGTGAAGATGCCGAGAATATTGAACTTGTTGAAAATGCTGTCTTGGTGTCATTGAATCCAGTTCGCAGCGGATTCCGTGCCGAACTTCTGATTAACGGTGAGCCACATTGCGTCTTTTCAAGTTTTTGTATATTGGCAACCGGCGGTATCGGTCGGATTTATAAGTATACAACCAATCCGAAATCTGCAACCGGTGACGGAATAAGAATTGCTTATGAATGTGGTGCAAGAATCAAAAATTTAGAATATATACAGTTTCATCCGACAGCATTTAATTCGGATGATGGGGAACAATTCCTGATTTCCGAATCGGTGCGTGGCGAGGGAGCATATCTACTTAACTGCCATAAAGAACGATTTATGGACAGATATGATCCCCGGCTTGAACTTGCTCCTCGTGATGTTGTTTCAATGTCGATTATTTTGGAAAGCCGTCGTACCGGCAGCAATAATTTCTATCTCGATATTACCCATAAGGATGAGGAGTTTTTGAAAAATCGGTTTCCGGGTATTCGGGCAGGTTGTCTGAAAAAGGGTATTGACATTGCAAAAGATTTGATTCCCGTCTTCCCTTGCCAGCATTACTTGATGGGCGGAATTGAAGTTGATGCGGATTCAAAGACGAATGTTCCTCGGCTTTATGCCTGTGGCGAATGTTCAAATACCGGAGTTCACGGCAGAAATCGTTTGGCAAGCAATTCACTTTTGGAGGCACTTGTGTTTTCAAGACATGCTGCCGAAGATATTATAAGATGTATGAGCAGCGGAATTTTTCCGTCAGTTCCTGAACATCCGTATACACTTGATTACAGCGGAGCACCGTTGCCTGCAAATATCCGTGAGGATATAAAAAATCTCATGCAGCGAGCCTATTTCGTGGTGCCGGATGAAGGCAGAATGAGAGTTGCGAAACAGCAGATTGAAGCGATTCTTATGCGTCTTAAAGGTGGAAAGTACGCAAAGACAGTTGAATATTGTGAGGCTCTCTCTATGGCTACCTGTGCGTATATTATTTTGAATAACGCTTGATTATTATGATATTAAATAAATTTTATATAGATGACATTATCAAAAACGCAATAAAAGAGGATATAAATTATCTTGATGTTGCGAGTGCTTATACCATTCCCGAAACTCAGGAGGGCAAGGCATATTTTGTTGCCAAAGCAGATGGGGTTTTATGCGGAATTGATGTCGCAATGAGAGTTTTTGAACTCTTGGATGACAGTTTTTACGCAAATGTTTATAAGCACGACGGTGATGAAATTAAGAAGGGCGACTTGATTGCGGATTTCGGCGGGAAAATGCTTCACCTTCTTGAGGGCGAGCGTACCGCACTTAATCTGCTTCAGATGATGTCCGGTGTTGCAACTGCGACCAATGCGTGTGTTAAAGCGATTGCCGGCACAAATGCAAGTGTTGCCGAAACAAGAAAGACGATACCGATGCTTCGTGCTTTACAGAAATATGCCGTTACTTGCGGCGGCGGGAGCAACCATCGTTTTAATTTGTCCGACTGTGCAATGCTTAAAGATAATCACATTGACGCTTGCGGAAGCATAACAAAAGCGGTCAATACTTTGAGAAAAAAAATCGGACATACCGTTAAAATTGAGGTTGAAACCCGTAATTTTGACGAAGTAAAAGAAGCGGTTGCCGTTAACGCGGATATAATTATGCTTGACAATATGAGTGTTGAGGATATGAAAAAATGCGTTGAATATATCGACAAACGGGCATTGACTGAAGCAAGCGGCAATGTTACATTGGAAACTATCAGAAATATCGCGGAATCCGGTGTGGATATCATTTCAGTCGGTGCGTTGACTCATTCAGTTAAAGCAATGGATATTTCAATGAAAATCAAATAGAGGATATGTAGAAAATGGGTTGTACTCACGATTGTAGTTCATGTGAATTGAAATGCAGTGCAAAGGATCCGGAGAGTTTCCTTGAAAAGCCTCATGAACTTACAAATGTAAAGAAAATTATTGCTGTTGTCAGCGGTAAGGGTGGTGTCGGAAAGTCACTTGTTACGAGTTTATTGGCTGTGACGGCACAAAGACAGGGTTATAAGACGGCTATTTTGGACGCTGATATTACCGGTCCTTCAATTCCCAAAGTTTTTGGTATAAAAGAGAAGGCAATGGGAGACGAAAACGGTATTTTCCCCGTTCGCACGGCTACCGGAATTGAGATTATTTCATTAAATCTCTTGGTTGAAAACGAGAGTGATCCGGTTGTATGGCGTGGACCGATTATTGCCGGAACGGTCAAACAATTCTGGACAGACGTAATCTGGAACGATGTTGACTATATGTTCGTCGATATGCCGCCCGGAACGGGTGATGTTCCGCTTACGGTGTTCCAATCCCTGCCGGTTGACGGGATTGTAATTGTTACAAGTCCACAGGAACTTGTCTCGATGATAGTTGAAAAAGCTGTTAAAATGGCAGGACTTATGAATGTTCCCGTACTTGGTATAGTTGAAAATATGAGTTATGTAAAATGTCCCGATTGTGGTAAAGAAATTCATGTTTTTGGTGAAGGTAAGTTGGATGAAATTGCCGCAAATTATGATATAAAACTTACGGCAAAGCTCCCGATTGAGCCTAAACTTGCAGCTGCTTGCGATAAGGGTTTAATAGAACTTACCAATTTTGATGCGTTAAATACATTTTTTGAAAAAATATAAAGGAGAATTAACATGGCAGACTTTTCTTATGACATCGTTGAAAATCTCGGCGTTATTTCCGAGGGCACAAGAGGTTGGAAAAAAGAGCTTAACCTCATCAGCTGGAGTGGTAATGAGCCTAAGTACGATATTCGTGACTGGTCCCCCGATCATGAAAAAATGACAAAGGGCGTTACTCTTACAAAAGAAGATCTTGTCTCTCTTCGTGATTTGCTCAACAGTTTGGATATATAGTTACCAAATAAAAAAAGAGATCTTTCGACCATCTTTTTAATAATAAAACCACTTCGTAAAGAAGTGGCATTATTATTTTAACCGAAAAGTGCACCGAAATCAATAGTGCGTTGACCACTGAAAAGGTCTTGGAAGAATTTCATAATCTTATCAAAGAGTTTGAATATGATAGCAAACTGTAACTGTCTCCAGGAACTGACATGAATTTTGGTGGTTTCTTCCTCAACGGTTTCAGTTGAGGTCTCTTCAACTGCTGTTGTTGCTTCTTCTTCACCATTTTCGGCAACGGCAATCATGCAAGCGGCAGAACCGATCATGATGATTGACAGGATAAGGGCAATAATTTTGTTAAAAGTTTTCATTACAACCTCCTATGATCATTTTACACAGTCATTATAACCCAAAGTTATACACTTGTCAACAGTTTATTTGAAAATTTTTTGTAAACAGACTGAAACGACTTGACAATACTTTGTAAAAGTTATACAATATAGTGAAGTTTTATTTTCTAAAGTGGAGTAATTTATGTATTGGTTAGGATTAAACGAGATAAGAGAAAAATTTCTTGCATTTTTTGAATCAAAAGGTCATCTGAGATTACCGAGCTTCTCGCTCATCCCTCAGGATGACAAGAGTTTATTACTTATAAATGCAGGTATGGCACCGATGAAGAAGTATTTCACCGGCGAAATAACTCCGCCCAGAAACCGTGTTACAACTTGCCAGAAATGTATCCGCACACCTGATATTGAGCGTGTCGGTATAACCTCTCGTCATGCCACATATTTTGAAATGCTCGGCAATTTCTCATTTGGAGATTATTTTAAGCGTGAAGCAATAGACTGGGCTTGGGAATTTTGCACGAAAGTTATGGAGATGGATGTTGACAGGCTTTATGTCAGCGTATATCTTGATGATGATGAGGCTTATGATATATGGGTCAATGAAATTGGCGTGGCTCCGGATCATATGGTTCGTTTCGGTAAGGAAGACAACTTCTGGGATCATGGTGCCGGTCCTTGCGGTCCTTGTTCTGAGATTTATTATGACCGTGGTATAGAATTTGGTTGCGGGTCTCCCGATTGCAAAGTGGGTTGTGAATGTGATCGTTTCGTAGAGTTCTGGAATATTGTTTTTACACAGTTTGAAAACGACGGAAACAATAACTACACCCCTCTTGAAAAAAAGAATATTGATACCGGCATGGGCTTGGAACGTCTTGCTTGCATCAGTCAAGGTGTTGCAAACCTCTTTGAAGTTGATACGGTTCAGAATATCATGAAGCATATCATTCGTATTTCGGGAGTCGATTATCATACGGACGAAAAGAGTGACGTCTCACTTCGTGTTATAACAGATCATATCAGAAGCACAACATTTATGATTGGTGACGGTGTTATACCTTCAAATGAGGGCAGAGGCTATGTTCTTCGCAGACTTCTCCGCCGTGCCGCCCGTCACGGTCGGTTGATTGGTATTGAGCGTCCCTTCCTTGCTGAAGTTGCTGCTACTGTTATTGCCGAGAACGCGTCCGCTTATCCGGAACTTGTTGATAAGCAGGATTACATTGTTAAGATAATTTCCGTTGAAGAAGAAAACTTCGGAAAAACTATTGACAGCGGTCTTAAACTCCTTTCAGATATGATTGAAAACACGGATTCGGAAGTATTAAGCGGTGATGATGCATTCAAGCTTTCCGATACATTCGGTTTCCCGATTGATTTGACAAAAGAGATACTTGCAGAAAAGGGTATGAGCGTTGACGAGGACAGATTTAAGGCTCTTGTTAAGAATCAGCGTGATACTGCAAGGGCAGCACGTAAGGATGCAGGTGCTGATGCATGGAAGAATACCGGTGCATATGTATCCGACTTGCCAAAGACTGAATTTGTAGGTTATACTGAATTTAAAGCGGATGCAAAAGTTCTTGCAATTCTCAAAGACGGCGAAAGAGTTGACTTCATTTCTCAGGATGAAAGCGGTTTAATTATTCTTGACACCTCTCCTTTCTATGCCGAAAGCGGTGGACAAGTCGGTGATATTGGTAAGATAACAGTCGGCGAAACTGTTGCCGATATTAGCAATACCACAAAGACTGTGGAAGGCGTATATCTTCACGCGGCGAATGTGGTGTCGGGTGACGGAATTAAGGTCAAAGATGTCGTAAAGGCAAGCGTATGCAAGAAAACTCGTCTTGCAACAATGCGAAATCATACTGCCACCCATCTTTTACATGCCGCACTTCGTGAAGTATTAGGCTCTCATGTTCAGCAAGCAGGTTCCTATGTAAACCACGAGGAAGTCAGATTTGATTTTACTCATTTCTCTGCTATGACAAGAGAAGAAATTGAAAAGGTTGAAAATATTGTAAATGAATATATTTTCAGTAATTCTCAGGTAACAATGCAGGAAATGCCTATCGAAGAAGCTAAAAATATCGGTGCGGTTGCTCTCTTCGGGGAGAAATACGGCGATGTTGTCCGCGTAGTTCGTGTCGGTGATTTCTCCGCCGAATTTTGTGGCGGTACGCACATTGACAATACATCACGATTAGGACTTTTCAAAATAATATCCGAATCAAGTATCGCAGCAGGTGTTCGCAGAATTACGGGTATAACCGGCGAAGGTGTACTTAAATATATTGCTGAAAAGGATAGACTACTTGCTGATACTGCGGTTATTCTTAAAATCAATTCGGTTAATGAAATTGCAACAAAGACCGCCGCCGTTGTAGCTGATGTAAAAACTCTTGAAAAACAACTTGAACAGGCTCGCGATGAAATTTCCGCTATTAAAAGCAAATCTATGCTTTCCGATATAAAGAAGGTCGGCAAGTTTGATGTAATTACCGCAAATGTCGGTGATGTACAGGCAAATGACCTTAAATCTTTGGCTGACAATGCAAAATCAGACAACGAAAATATTGTAGCAGTATTTGCATCCACCGCAAACGGAAAACTCACTTTCTGTGTTGGTTGCGGTAAAGAGGCAGTCAAAAACGGTGCAAATGCAGGCAATATTGTCCGTCAGATTGCTCAGATTGCCGGCGGTTCAGGTGGCGGAAAACCCGATATGGCAATGGCTGGCGGCAAGGATGTTTCCAAAATTGATGAGGCACTTGCAGCTGTTGAAAATATTTTAGCATAAAATTATATCGAAGATTCTATTTTACAGTTCGGAGGACATTATGAAAAAACTTGTATCTGTTGTTTTGGCGATTTGCCTGATTTTCTCTGTTTTTTCTGTCACAACAAATTCTTTTGAGATTCCGGGAATGGATTGTCAGCTGCTTAATTTAACTGCTTCAAGATTCCCTGATGATGCATCTTTTGATACGGTGAGCTATTTAGGCTCAGACAATTATTTTAAAGATGATAATTTTACTTATGACTGCAGCATAAATCATTTTATATTTAAGAAACAAGCGTATTATATAAAAAATGGTCAAATAAGACCGGGATATACCAATTATTTTGGTTTTAAGATTGATGTTCCTGCACGAGTTTCTGCATATTTATCTGAAGGTGCATATTTCGGAATGTTCTCCGATTACATATATAACGGATCTATTGAAAGTTACGGGATTATCACTGACGGAATATTTTCAGATACGAGCAAAATCGAAAACCACGGGATTATTGCTCCGTATAAACGCAATGACGATAAAAGTGGTAATTTTGTCTTTAACGGTGTGATTTATAACTATCCGGACGGTACGATTGATACTGTCACGAAGTATGACGGTGCTGAATATCCATACGAACACACCATTTCCGGCAGCGGTGTAATTTATAACAAGGGAACAATCACACCGTCGGCACTTGCAATTATGAGCGATGGCATAACAATACTAAATCAACCTGTTGCAAATCCGGATATAAAGACCAATTACAGATATGTAGTCGGCGGAAATATTCTTGTTTCAGGCGGATTTGAAGATAATATTCCGCTTGAATGGCAGTATTCCGTTGACGGTGAAAATTATTCAGAATTGGATGACGCTTTCAAAAGCATATACTGTACGGGCTTTACCGGTGAAAATACAAATGATTTGATTATTATCGGTGTAACAGATGAACTTAAGAATGTTACACTCCGCTGTGTGTTCAATTTAGAACCCGAATTTTTTGATACGGTTGTCGGAGAAGATATTTCTTTTGTCAATCACGAAGAAAACTTTATAACCGATACCGTAATCACTCATACTTTCAGTACAAATTTTAACTCCTCCGCTTATGAAGTTCCGGAAGAACTTAAATATTGTATTGAATTTGTTTCGGGATCTTTGGGGGCTGGCAATCAATTGTACCTTAATGGTTATCATTTTGATTCGCAAAACGGATGTTTAAGTGAAGGTACGGCTCATTATTTTATGTTTGGTAAAGGGACTAATTATTCGCTTACCTTAACTGTCCGTAAACACGCCTGGGTCTTTTCATCATTGAGTGAGTTATTTAATGCCGACGTAAATCTCTACGGTATGCTTTCTTTCGGAAATTACGGCTCAAGTTGCACAATAAATAACCACGGCTCAATCACGACTTATTCTAAACCGATTACTTTTAACGATACGGTTATCTATAATTACGACGACGGTATAATCGGAATAAAGAACTATCACGGAGAATATTTCGATTATCTGGGAACGGCAACGATTTATAACAAGGGTACGATTACGCAGGGAGCCTTGTCTCGTTTTCCCGATACATATAAAATAGTATCCGCTCCTGTTTTTGCGGATGCACAAAATGATGTTATAGATTATGAACTTTCCGATACTTTGACAATTTTCCGTCCGACAGTTGACGATTACAACATGACTTATACTTGGCAATATTCCGAAAACGGAATGGATTATATAAATATTCCCGCTGATTTTTCGGACTATGCCGAAATGGTTACGATAAACGGCGATACGATTATTTTAACAAATCCGACTGCCGAATTGGAAAATATCACTTTACGTGTTGTTGCTCAAAATTGTGAAAAAGTAGGATTTTTTGAGGATGCTGTTTGCGATGCGATAAGTTTTAATTATAATGCTTGCAAATACGGACACACTGAGAGCGAGCCTATTATTGATGAAATTGCTACCTGCAAAGATGAGGGCAAATGGCATACGATATGCACCGTCTGTGAAACGATATTAAACAGCGGAACGATTGAAAAGACAAATGAACATACTCCCGTTAAAATCGAGGGTTATCCTGCAACGGAGACAGAGCAGGGACTTACCGATGGAGAAAAATGTTCTGTCTGTGGAATTATTTTAATTGAACAACAAGTAATAGAGCCACTTGGTCATACCCATACTCCCGTAAAAATTGAGGGCTATCCCGCAACCGAAACAGAACCGGGACTTACTGACGGAGAAATATGTTCGACCTGTGGTGCTATTTTGATTGAACAACAAGTAATTGAGCCGCTCGGTCATGTTCATACTCCTGTTAAAATTAACGGTTATGAGCCGACTTGCACCTTAACCGGCTTGACTGACGGCGAACAATGCAGTGAATGCGGTCAAATCTTGGTTTATCAGGAAGTTATTGATGCTTTGGGGCATGATTATGTTGACGGAGTGTGTTCGCGTTGCGGAGTAATTCCGGTTGAAAACTGTAAATGCAAATGTCATTCTGATTCTAAATTCAGGCTTTTCTTCTGGAAAATACGAGTATTCTTTTGGAAAATTTTTAATATAACGGACAAACGCTACTGTGAATGCGGTGCGGCACATTGGTAAGGAGGTCATTATGGATTGTATTTTTTGTAAGATAGTTGCCGGTGAAATTCCGAGCACAAAGGTGTATGAAGATGATACGGTTTTGGCGTTTAAGGACTTAAATCCGACTGCTCCGGTTCATATTCTCGTCATTCCCAAAACACATATCGCAAGTGCTGCCGATATTGACGAATCAAACAGTGCGGTTATTGCTCATATTTTTGAGGTCGCGGCAGTTATTGCGAAGGAACAGGGACTTGATGACGGTTTCAGAATAGTGAACAATTGCGGCGAATTGGGCGGTCAGACAGTCAAGCACCTTCATTTTCATCTTTTAGGCGGCAGAAAATTTGATTGGCCTGCCGGTTAAGCAGAAGGAGGCATAATTATGAAAGATTTTCACAGAATGACAATAGCCGGATTGGAGCGAGATTTGCCCTTATGCAAAGTAACAGATCATCTCCAAATTGCCGCATTTGTAATTTTTGGCGATGTTGAACTTACCATTGCAAGTGCAAAAGAGATTCTTGAAAGAGTTCCCGAGTTTGATTTTATCGTTACTCCGGAAGCAAAGTCAATTCCGCTTGCTTATGAGATGAGCCGTCAGTCGGGCAAGAAATATTTTGTTGCTCGCAAAGGTGCAAAACTTTATATGCACGAGCCTGTTCATATTGATGTTCGTTCAATCACAACAGCGAAAACGCAGAGTTTATATCTTGACGGTTCAGATGGTGAGGAACTTCGCGACAAGCGTGTTCTTATTGTTGATGACGTTATTTCAACGGGTGAATCATTGAATGCCGTACTTAAATTGGTCGAATCATTCGATGGAAATATTGTTGGTGCCGCCGCTATTTTGGCAGAAGGCGATGCCGCAAAACGTGATGATATTATCTTTTTGGAGAAACTTCCCTTGTTCTTTAACTGATGAGACGTATTCTCGCCACCTTAGGCTTTTCGCTTTATAGTTCGCTCTTTGTATTGGTTAATTTCTGCAATACCAAAGCTGCCGTTATAATTTTAATGGTAGCGTTTGTATGCACAGTAATTTTACTTTCGGTGTTTTTTATAACCAAACGAGATAAAACAAAAAAGGTCATATTGCCCGTAATCGCCGTTATTTCAAGCATTCTCTGTTCGTCATTGATGTTTGTAATATATGAAAAGACGATTTATTCAAAGGCAAAAGACAATGTCGGTGAGAACTTGGTTTTATCGGGAACTATAAATGATTTTCCGAAAATTCAGGATGAAAAGCATTATTACGAAATAAATTGCTCAAAAATCGGAGAAAACGAGGTTGATTTTAAGGTACGACTTTTAGTTTATGCCGATTTGGGAGCAAAGCCTTGTGATGAAATTCGGGTAACGGCACGACATACTTATATTATTTCAGACAACGAAGGGACTTTGAACAACTATAAGTCGAAGGGTATATATTTAGGTGCTTATGCGAATGCCGAACAGGCGGAGATTATTCCTGCCGATAATCCGGATTTGCTTTATTATATCAAACTTTTTCGTAAGAATATCGAAGACTTTTTTTACAAGAATGTCTCCCGAAATGAAGCATCGGTTATGACAGCATTACTTACCGGCAATCGGGACAATATGCCCCAAAAACTCTACAACAAATTTTTGTTATGCGGAGTTTCACATCTTATTGTGGTAAGCGGTCTGCATTTAAGTGTGTGGTCTTATGCGGTCTTTTCATTTTTGTCAAAACTTCGGTTTAATCGGTATGTGAAAACGCTTTTGTCCGTTTTGATTATCCTGTTTTTGATTGCATTGACGGGATTTTCGCCGTCAGCCGTGCGAGCCGGAATAATGTTGTTTATCGTCTATGTCGGCAGATTGGTTTCAGAAGACAGCGATTCGCTAAACTCTTTGGGTGCAGCACTTATTGTTTTTTGTCTTTCAAATCCCTATTGTGCCGGCAGCATTTCATTGACCTTGTCCTCTGTTTCGACATTGGGAATACTTGTATTCGCTCCGTACATAGATGTTTTCATCACTAAACTGACAAAGAAAATCAAAAATACAAAAATTCACATTTCGGTTTATCGACTTTTGCAGGCATTGGGAATATCCCTCGCCGCAACGGTTTCATGTCTGCCGTTTTGTGCGTTTTATTTCGGCTATACTTCCGTTTTAGCCCCGATTTGCACATTCATTCTTGCAGTACCTTCTGAAATTGCAATGATAGTTTCGGGGATTTCGGCACTTGCATTAAATGTCGAAATTTTGGCAAAGCCATTGCTGTTTATCGCGGGAATTTTTGCGAAATTTATAGTTTTTGTTGTTGACATATTCTCAAAATTACCCTTGAGTATTTTGTCGATAGACAAGCCATTTTTCCTTATTTTAACGGTGCTGATTTTAACAGGAATACTTATTCTTGCCACGTTAAAAAAGTCAAGAAAGCCGCCGTTGATTGCCGCGGTTATCACAATTTCGGTAATGACGGTTATTTTAATTTCAGCATATAATATTGCACTTTATTTTACCCCTCGTATTATTCTTCCCGCCGCAAATAATTCATCCTGCATAGTGATTAAGGACGAAAAAGACTTGGTTGTTATCGGTGCGGGGGATAAGAATATTCGATATTCTCTTTTTGAGGCACTGCAAAAATCGCTTGATTTTAATATTGACACCCTCGTTGTTCCTCGTGACAAGGCTACCGAAAGCGGCGGTGCTGAATATATCAAAGAAAATTTTAATGTAGGAAAAATAATTTCACACAAAGACGGTATTCTCCAATACCAAAACATAAAAACGGAGAATTTGACCGTTGAAATTGAAACAAATGAAGATTTTTCGGGTGCATTGATTACGGCGAAAAACAGGAAGATTTTAGTTATATTCTATCCTGCTTCCGATATAAATTACGCACCGCAAAATTTTAATGATGCCGACATACTCATCGCTCGTGCGGACATACCTTTTTGCTTTTCCGAGAGCGATTTTGAGGAAATTTATATTATGAAAGAGGGGCTTGCCCTTCAATCAATCAATTTGAAAGGTTAAAACTATGAGAATTTTATTATCGGGTTATCTCGGCGAGATGGGACGCCATGTTATAAGTTGTGCAAAAGATAATCAGAAAATCGTTGCGGGAGTATCTTTGGGAGTTACCGGCAACGAAGCCGTGCCTTGTTTTGAGAGTTTTGATGAGGTGAATGTCGATTGTGATATTATCATTGACTTTTCTCATCATTCAGTAACAATTCCACTTCTTAATTATGCAATAAAAAAGAATATACCCGTAGTTCTTGCAACCACAGGTCAGACCGATGAGGAAAAACAAGCGATTAAAGACGCGGCTGAAAAAATCCCCGTATTCTATGCTGCAAATTATTCAGTCGGTATTGCGGTTTTGATAAAACTTGCAAAACAGGCGGCTGCCGCTTTTCCCGATGCGGATATTGAAATAGTCGAGGCTCACCATAATCGTAAGATTGATGCTCCGTCGGGAACTGCTCTTGCGATTGGCAATGCCATTTTGGAAGTACGTCCCGATGCAAAATTCGATTTGGGCAGAGCCGGAAACAGAAAACGAGAGAAAAATGATATTGGCATAAATTCAATAAGAATGGGTAATGTTGTGGGTATTCACGAGGTTTATATATCCACCAATTCTCAGACACTTACATTAAAACACGAGGCACACAGCCGTGCATTATTTGCCGACGGTGCTTTGGCGGCAGCCGATTTCCTGCTTGGGAAACCTGCCGGTCTTTATGGCATGGAGGATATGCTCAAATGAAAAAAGTTGCGATTTACGGATACGGCAATTTGGGCAAAGGTGTCGAACTTGCGGTTAATGAAACTCCCGATATGGAAGTTTTCGGAGTATTTTCCCGTCGTGCTCCCGAAACGGTAAAAACTTACGGTGCAACCGTTTATAAGGTTGATGATATTCTTAAATATAAAGATGAAATTGATGTAGTGATTATCTGCGGCGGTTCGGCAAAAGACCTCCCGACAATGACACCTCAACTTGCTCAACATTTTAATGTCGTTGACTCTTTTGATACGCATAAAAACATTTCCGAACATTTTGAAAAAGTCGAAAAAGCGGCGAAGAAATCGAAACACACCGCTTTAATTTCCGCAGGCTGGGATCCGGGTATGTTCTCGCTCAATCGTGTATTTGCAACGGCAATTTTGCCCGATTCACGTGATTATACTTTCTGGGGCAAGGGAGTTTCTCAAGGTCATTCCGATGCTGTTCGCAAAATCGAAGGTGTTGTCGATGCAAGACAGTACACCGTGCCGATTGATGAGGCGATTAAACGCGTGCGAGCAAATGAAATGCCTGAATTTACCACTCGTGAAAAGCATAAGCGAGTTTGCTATGTCGTTGCCGAGAGAGGTGCAGACAAGCAGAGAATTAAGGATGAAATTATCTCCATGCCGGGATATTTTGCCGATTATGACACTACTGTTTATTTTATCAGTGCCAACGAAATGAAAAATAAGCACAACAAACTTCCGCACGGCGGTTTTGTAATTACCACCGGAAAAACAGGTCAGAACAAGGAACATAATCACATCGTTGAATACAGCCTGAAACTTGATTCCAACCCCGAATTTACCGCAAGTGTTTTAGTTGCTTATGCAAGAGCCGTTATTCGCAATGCAGAGCGTAAAAATTTCGGCTGCAAAACCGTTTTGGATATTGCTCCGGGTGATTTATCCCCGCTTTCTCCCGAAGAATTGCGTGAAAGATACGTATAAAAAAGTTGTCGCACATAGCGACAGCCGGACAGAAAATAGTAGTTTGTTAGAATACACAAACACATTGCTGAATATCATGGAATAATAATATACAAACAGCCCTCTTGCGGGCTGTTTTGTTATTACGGCAGGGAGTGATAGGACAAGTTTTACATCCGCCGTTTTCTTTTGAATTTATTTGAACGTCGTAGTTTTGTCGGGTTAACGTCGTAGTTTTGTCGGGTAAATGATACTGATAAGTAATACTGATAAGAGATACTTAATATTGATACTTATCATCCTCTTCCAAAAATTTAAGAAATTTTTGTTTGATGAGGGCGGAAAGGAAAAGATGAAATTAAATTGCATTTGAATATATTAAAAATTAACCGTTATTTTTTATGGGTTAAGGGTACAAAAAATAGGGGTTAATGGTACAAATTTTATGGGTTAAAGGTGTAAAAAATAGAGGTTAAAGGTACAAAAAATAGGGGTTAAAGGTACAAAAAATAGGGGCAAATAATATTAAGGAGTAATATTAAGGAATAACATTGATGAATAACACCAATCAACAATCTAAAAATTTATTTTTTAAGGGGAGGGACGGAAGAAGAAAATGAAATTAAATTGCATTGAAAAATATTTTTATGAAACCTACTTGACAAGATTTTCAGTTTGTGATATAATATGACTGTGAAAAATAATTACACAGTCATATTGAAAAGGTGAAGTTATGGGGGATGAAGATACTTTGTTATCGTACCGAAAACTCTTATGTGATAAAAACTTGTCCGAGTGTCAAAAACTGAATTGTTATTTTCAACAAAGCAAAGTGCTTTTATGACAATGTCTGAATTTCGGTTAAAATATACGTACCGGATTTAAGTGTGCAAACAGCCGCACCGTTGAGATAATGTCGGGGGTCTGATTTTTCGACAAAACGGTGGTTTTGAGGAGCGATGATATAACCGGTTGCAATTTCGGGAGCCTTGACAATAAGTTCAACCTCGTTATCTTTTCTTTCCCACTTAACCTCAATTCTTCCGCAGGGAGCGTCGTAAAATGCACTTGCATGGTCAAGTTGCCTGATGAAGTTGGGAGCGATGTTGAAATTATCGGCACCGATTCCGCGAGGATTTACAGTAATTCCGACGATTTTCTGAATGAACCAGTTGACAATATCCCCCATGAAATGATGGTTAAGGGAGTTGGGACGGTCAATATCCTTGTCTGGCAGGAAGTCCTCAGCAAGACTTGTATAACCTCTTTCAACCATCATGCCGTAAGACGGATAGTCCTTTCGGGTAATCATCTTATAGGCAAGTTCGGATTCGCCGATGTCGGACAGCACGTGGAATATGGTACGAAGTCCAATCATCCCGCAGTTAAAGTGATCGTCTTTTTCGTGTATCAGATTGACTAAAACCTCTCCCGCTTGTTTTAATTCACTCTTTTCAAATACTCCGTAATACATACATATAGCCTGAGCAGTCTGAGAACGTGAATATACGGTCATGGTGTTAAAATCAATAATATTATCACGAATGGCTTGACGAAGGGAATTATAAATGCTTTCGGCGAAAGTCTTTTGATATTTAAGACCGAGAGCATCGAACAAAACCATCGACTTATAGGCGATATACATTGAGATAACGGAATCGGTTACAAATAGCGGAGCATCCGCATGGTCGGCATATTTTCCGGGTTGCAACCAGTCTCCGAGACCGATAGCGATAAGCCCGTCGCTCTTTCGTCGGCTTTCGAGATAGGAAAGATAACGCAGGATGTTTTCGCTGCATTCCTTGGCGGGAGTTAAATCTCCACGCATACGATAAATACGGTAGCAAAGTTCGGTCAGAACATTGTCCCAAGCGGGACCGTTGCCCCATTGGAAGCCCCAACCGCCTGTGGGAACAATTCCGGGTAATGCTCCCCTGTCGTCTTGTGCTTTGCAGATATTTCTGAGCCATTCTCGGTAACTTTTTTCGGCATCCAAAGTAAGAAGTACGTGTTCGCAGGATACGGCGGCATCACCCGTCCAACCGTTTTTTTCGCGAATCGGACAGTCGGTGGGGAAGTAGAAAAAGTTTGCAAGTACGGATGTTCTTGACATTTTGCCGAGTGTGTTCATCATTTCATCCGAGCAGGAGAAATTTCCGCGTTCAACAAAATCGGAATTTGCACGAAGATAGGTCAAAACATCATCCTTAATCTGTTCGGCTTCCAGACCGAAAATAAGAGCATAGCGATAACCCATGTACGTAAATTGCGGGATAAATTCCTGTTCGCCGTCTTTGCAGACGTAATACAAAACTTCACCGTAGCCGTCGGGTAAAAATGAACCCGAATTTCTAAATGATGGTTCGCCTTTCGTCGTCATCAGTTCGCAAAATTGGATATAGATAATTTGTCCCTTTTTTGCGTTGATTTTCAGTCTGCATACGCCCGCCGCATTGATACCGAAATCATAGAGAATACCCTCTTCTCCACGTTTGTGAATTTCAAAATGAGTGGGCATGTTCATATAACTTCTCTGGTCAAAGTTTTTGTCGAGTGTTGCGGGACGAATATTCACTGCCTTAAATTCATCGTAAATTTTAATCGGATGAGCCTCACAAATTCGATATTCACCGCGAGGTCGGTCGGCTTTGTTTACAAATTCCCAGTCGGAATCATCAAAAGTCGGCATATTCCAATTGTCGATTTCCAAGTTTGCGTCATAAAAACATCCTGCACGCAGGTCGTCAAAGAGGATTGCAGAATCGTGCCATTTTAATGTTTCGCCAATGTCAATATTCGTTTCGTTGCCGTCATTGTCAATATAGGTTATACCCAAGGCAACGCAGGGAGCATTACGAAAACGAGCAATATCAAAATCCCAAACCTTGCCGCCGGGTGCATTTTGCATACCGTTGCCGAGGATAATTCCGATCGCATTTTCACCGTCGTTAAGCAAGTTCGTAACATCATATCGGTCAAAATATACAATGTCGTCGGGATTTGAAATATAGGGAGCAAGCAAGCCTTTGGTAGTTTTTTCTCCGTTAATGTAAAGGTCATAAAAACCTAAACCGGAGATGGTGATATAAGCCTCTTTATAAGCGGTTTTAGTCAGATTAGTCCGCATATACGGAGCAGGAACGTGTTTTTGAAAAGTTGAATATTCACTTCTGCCTCTGTAAAATTTATCGGGAAAGAACATAAAACCCTCCTGTTTTTTTATGATTAACTTCTGATTTGCATAATTTGTGAAAAATCGCTCCCAAAAGAGAGCGATTAAGAAAATCTTATTTTGCTGTGGATATGTAGGGGCGAATGGCTCCGGCGATACGAGAAACCGGCATGGACTGAAGATATATTCGTCCGGGTCCGGAGATAACCGTATTAAACAGACCTTCGCCGCCGAATAAAGCATTTTTAACGCCGGGAACGGTCTGGACATCTATGGAGCAAGTTGCGTCCATTGCGGCAAGATGACCTGTATCAACAATAAGTTGCTGACCGGGTGCTAAGACATATTCGGTAATATGACCGTCAAACTCGGCAAAGAATGTGCCGCTTCCGGATATTCTTTGCATGATGAAACCTTCGCCGCCGAACAGTCCGGAAGCAATTTTCTTCTGGAAATGAACTGAGAGTTGAATGTTTGCCTCACCGGCTAAGAAACCTCTTTTTTGAAGTATCATTTCCTGACCGGGAGCAATGGTGAAAGCACGAATGGAGCCGGGAAAACTGGATGCGAAAGCAATCATTCCGGGACCGTTTTGAGCGGTGTAGCGATTTTGAAAGAGAGCCTCGCCTGCAAACATTCTGCCGATAGCTTTTGCGGCACCACCGCCTGAAGTGGTTTCCATTTTCATGTTTGTACTCATCCAACTCATACCGCCACCTTCGGTAATCATTGTTTCACCGGGATTTAAGGTGCAGATGACTACGGGTAAGGGAGTACCTTCGATTGTGTATTGCATAACTAACCTCCGTTAATTTAATATAGCGTTATTGATTGAAATTTCATAAATTCGGGGAGCTAAATTCAGATGACTGAATATGGGATTTTCGTTTGTATGTGAGAGCGTTATCAAGTGAGTTCCCGTATTAAGCCAAAAACATTTTGTTACCGTGCGTGTTGTTTCCCAAGAATAAGTATTACGCATAAAAATATCTTCCTTTATATCACCGACCTCAACCGTCAGATATTCTTCGATTAAATCGACATTATAGGGATGATGACCGCCTTCTTCGTTGTTTGAATAAGTGAAAGTGAAATAATAATATCCGTCGGTTTCTGCATCAAACTCAAATTGAGCCTTTCCGCCGTCGCTTGTTATATTGCCGAGATAGTCGGTATATGAAGCGTTTTCAAGAAGTGTGCAGGTTGCCAAATCCACATTTGCATTGTCATCTGTCTTGTCAGATTTCACTATGGAAATATTTGAAATATCCGCATCAAAATCAAGGAAATTCAAGCCTTTTGCAAGATAGATATTGCTTTCTTTTGAAACAAGTCCGTATGACAAAAGTTCAAAATTGTCCGTTTCGGTGTCGGCTGTAAGTTTGTAATAGCCGTCTTGGGGTGCGATACATAGGAATGAGGATATACCGTTTATGCTTCTGTCTGCATCTTTCAAAACGGCAATTTCGGGTTTTTCATTTAGGGGAGTAAGCAAAATACTGTCTAGCACGAAAGTTCCCGTATTATTTGAGAAAGTAAAATTATGTTCGCCTTTGGTGAGATATTTTTCGATTGTAAGGCAAGATGTATATTCGCTTTTTATCGTGTTTTCAAGCGTAAGGGTTTGAAGTTCTCCGTCTATATCCAGATTTGCGATACCGCTTACTCGTCCGTCTGCGTAATTTGTATCATTTGCTTTGCCGTAGATAATGTCAATATTGTAGGTGCCGTCAAACGGGAGTTTTACTTTTAGCGTAACTCCGTCGCCGGACTTTTCCATACCGCCGACCATACCTTGAATTTCTCCTGTTGTGGCATAAGCAGAGTTGTATGTGTAAGCGTCCCCCAATAAAGTACCGTGTTCCGCTTCAAAACGCAGAGGTAAATTTGCAGTATTGTCTATGATTTTTTTGCATTTACCCTCGGCAATATGAACGAAATATATGTTATCGTCGTCAAGTTTCGGCAGGTTGATATTCAATTTTCCGCAAACGACATTTGCCTCATATTTCTTAACAATAATTGTATCGTTTACAATTCCCGAAAGACCTTTGTAAGCAACCGTCTCGATTGTAACGGTTACGGTCTTGTTGTTAAGCTTGCTTTCATCAAGTCCCTTGATTTTTAACCTTGCTTTTTCATCGGTTCCGCCGCAAATAATATCAATTTTGTCTTCGTTTAGTGCCGCAATAGCCTCAAAACCGATGGGTGTGAACATCTCATTTGTGCCGATTTGGTAGCCGATTTCACAGTTTAGGTAGTCTTTTATCGTAACATTCGCAAGTTTGCCGTGCATATCGGTATATTTACGAAACAGCCACCAATTTGAGTTTGGTGAATTTGCATCGGCGGCGACATCATTCAAGTTGTTTGCAAGTCGCCAGAACGCATTATCGCCCCAGACCTGAGCCTTTTCAAATTCGCTTATGTATTTGAGCATCTGAACGGGATAACCGTTTTCCTGCATTGTTCCGTATTCGGTTATAAGAATCGGAATCAGATCAATACCGATATTTTTCATAATCTGTCTGCAATTCTCGACATTTTTACTTAAAAATATTGAACTTGAGTCATAGAGTTCATGATAAATCAATGCATCGGGAAGACAGTTTTCATTTTTGCAATAGGTTAAGAAATTTTCCACTTTGTCGGGGTTATAGTCATAAAAACCGCCGCCGCCGATTTTTGCATTCGGGAGATATTCTTTAATAACGGAGTAAACTTCGCTGTATGCGGAATAATATTCCTTTGCCACTGTGTCATCGAAAACCGTGTAAAAACCGTTTTCGTTGTTTTCGTCCTCAATTTGAGTGCCGAACCAAACCGCATTATCCGGTTCATTAAACGGACATAAGACTATTTTTTCTTCATATTCTTTAAGTCTCTCCGAATTAAGAACTTCACGTAATTTTGGGATATAATCATTTTGAACAAAGTCAAGAGAATCATATTCTCCGAGTTTTCTGAGATTTGTAATTTGTTCGTGGCAGTAATACCAAGTGTCATATACATCTTGAAGATAGACGATGATATAATCCGCATTTTTCGCCATATCCGCGGCAGGAGAGAAATCTCCGACGGGATGTTGCAATCCGCCATCGGGTTTTACGCTTATACTTGAAATGTCAACACTTTCCACCATAGCCTCCGACGGCACCGAATAGGTTGCAATTCCGTAGAGATAGCCTGAGGCGTATGCTCCGATTTCTTGATCAGTCTGTGAAAAATCAATGGTGGCAGACGGAGAAAGTGCACATGGCAGTATTCCGAGTGATGCAAGAAACTGTACTATTGAAATGAAAAATGCCGCAAGTTTTATTTTGAATCCTGTCATATTTTCCTCCTAATTCTTGTTTTTTGAAAATTATATCATTTTATTTAGCTTTTTGCAATACTTTTTTAGAAAATAGCGGAGAAATTTTATAAATAATATTGACAAATTTCCTAAAAAGTAGTAAAATGGTTTAGAGAAATATTTATAAAAGGAGAAGGTAATGAAAAAAGCAATTTGTATTTTGATTAGTCTGGTGATGATTATGAGTGCATTTACAATTATGCCGAGTGCCGCAAATGATATTTCAATTACAGCCGATTGGAATATCCTCACGGTTGAAAATCCTACCGTTCAGCAAGAATTTGCCGTTACACGTTTGCAGGAAGTAATTAAAGATGCGACAGGCTTTGAGCTTCCCGCCGTAACAAATGCAGAAGGCGGAAATTATATCGCAATTGACAGCGACCTTGCGTTTAACGCCGGTGAAGAACCTCCCGCTGAGAACGGATATATTATCCGTGCAAAGGATGGCAATGTTTATATTTCCGGAACAGGTATTCGCGGAACGATACAGGGTGTATATCGTTTCCTTTCCGAATTCTTGGGATACAGGGTATATACAAAAACTTTGATTTTGGTTGATGAAATGTCAAGCATTTTGGTTCCTGCCGATACCGATATTTCCTATGCTCCCTTTTTTGAATACACTTGCACCGACTGGGAAAGTCCGCGAGATATTGAATACTGTATCGCAAACGGAATTACGGGTGGTCCTTATGTAAACATCTCCGATTCGATGGGCGGAACAGTTAATTATCTCGGCAATATGTGTCATTCTCTTACCGAAAATATTTGCAGCAGATATACATATTTCGAGACGCATCCTGAATATTTTGCATATCGTAACGGAAAGAGAATTGATAAACAATTATGTCTTACGAACCCCGATGTTGTCGAATTGGTCAAAAATGAGGTCTTAGAACTTTTGGATGCAGAGCACAATCCCGATGCCTCCCTTCAAATCATATCACTTACACAGGCGGACAATCAGGAATATTGCACATGTGAAAACTGCGTTGCCTTTGAGAAAGCACACGGAAATGTTCGCTCCGCCACTATGATAAATTTTGTAAATCAGGTTGCGGATGCGGTTAAAGAGGCGGGGTATAACAATGTTGTTATTGATACCTTTGCTTATCAATATACCCGTAAGGCTCCGACGGGAATAGTTCCTCGCGATAATGTTTGCGTCCGTTTATGCTCAATTGAATGCTGTTTTGCTCATGCTCTTGATGATAAAAAATGTGCTTCAAACGTTGCTTTTATGAAAGACCTTGTTGATTGGAAAAATATTTGCAATCGTCTTTATATCTGGGATTATACAACTAACTATGCAAACACCTGTACTGTATTTCCCAATTTCGGTGTTATGCAGCGTAATGTTCAGGTTTTTGCAGAAAACAACGTAAAGGGTGTTTATGAAGAGGGCAACTACTATATGAGTTTCTGTGACAGTGAGTTTGGTGAACTTCGTTCATATCTTTTATGCAAACTTATGCAAAATCCATATCTTGATTATAACAAGACAATGAACGATTTTTTAGTTGCTTATTACGGCAAGGGATGGATGAATATTCGCAAGGCAATTGATATGTATACCGACAATGCCGGTGATATACTCGGACATTTGAGGATATATCATTCCTGCAAGGATAGTATGCAACTTACTAACAGGAAAGTAAAAATTATTGACAAATATTGGGCAACTGCATATAATGAAGCGGAAACCGATATGCACAGAGCAAATATCTACAGAAGTGAAATGTCTTGGAGATACTATAAAGCCGATACGGGCAAGGGTGAGTTTTCATCATTGAATACTGCTCGTTTTGATGAAACGCAGAAACTTTATGACGACCTTATCGCTCATGGCGTTGCTACAATCAGCGAATGCAGTCGTAATGATATGCTCGACTGTGCTGCCGTAAGATATGTAAAACCTCATCAGTGGGACGGCTTTGAAGAAGGCGATGCTGATACCCAAGCCAAAATTAAATGGGGACAAGCTCAGGAAAATTCACCGTTGAATCCGATTCGTGATTTGCTTTATAAGCTCATGAATTGGCTTTGGGGATTGTTTATCTAAGTTAAAGGAATTACTTGCACGGGCTTTTTTGTCCGTGCAATAATTTTCAGACAAAAAGAAAAAACTACAGATAATGTTGACAAATTTCTGTAAAGACGGTAAAATGGTTATGGAAAATATTTTACAAGAAGGAGAAGATTATGAAAAAAACAATTTGTATTTTGATTAGTCTGGTGATGATTTTGAGTGCATTTACCATCACTGCAAATGCCTCAAATGATATTTCAATTACATCTGATTGGAAAATTCTGACGGTCGAAAATCCGACTGTTCAGCAAGAATTTGCCGTTACACGTTTGCAGGAAGTAATTAAAGATTCTACAGGCTTTGAACTTCCTGCCGTAACAAATGCCGGCGGTGGAAATTATATTGCAATCGACAGTGCACTTGCTTATAATGCCGGTGAAGAACCTCCCGCAGAGAACGGATATATCATTCGTGCAAAGGACGGAAATATTTATATTTCCGGTACGGGTATTCGCGGAACGATACAAGGCGTATATCGTTTTCTTGCCGAATTTTTGGGATACAGGGTATACACAAAGACAATAATTATGGTTGATGAAATGTCGAGCATTTTGGTTCCTGCCGATACCGATATTTCTTACACTCCCTTTTTTGAATATACCTGCACCGACTGGGAAAGTCCACGTTATATAGAATACGCTGTTGCAAATGGTATTACGGGCGGTCCTTATGTCAACATTCCCGATTCCATGGGCGGTACTGTTAACTATCTTGGTCGTGTATGTCATACTCTTACCGAAAGCATTTGCAGCAGAGATACATATTTTGGGACACATCCCGAGTATTTTGCATATCGTAACGGCAAGAGAGTTGACAAGCAGTTATGTCTTACAAACTCCGATGTTGTCGATTTGGTCAAAAATGAGGTTCTTGAACTTTTAGCGACGGGACACAACCCCGATGCTTCTCTTCAAATTATTTCATTAACACAGGCGGATAATCAGGAATATTGTACCTGTGAAAACTGCGTTGCCTTTGAAAAAGCACACGGAAACGTTCGCTCCGCCACGATGATAAATTTCGTAAATCAAGTTGCGGATGTTGTTAAAGAGGCGGGATATGACAATGTTGTAATTGATACTTTTGCTTATCAATACACAAGAAAAGCTCCTACCGGAATAGTCCCCCGCGACAATGTTTGTGTTCGTTTATGCCCAATCGAATGTTGTTTTGCTCATACGCTTGATGATAAAAACTGTGCTTCAAACGTTGCATTTATGAAAGACCTTGTTGATTGGAAAAACATTTGCAATCGTCTTTACATTTGGGATTATACAAACAACTTTTCTCATACTTGTACCGTATTTCCCAATTTTGGTGTCTTACAGCGTAATGTTCAAGTTTTTGTTGAAAACAATGTAAAGGGTGTTTATGAATCGGGCAATTACTATATGTATGCCTGCGACAGTGAGTTTGGTGAACTTCGTGCATATCTTTTATCGAAACTCATGCAAAATCCCTATCTTGATTATGACAAGACAATGGACGAATTTTTGGCGGCTTATTACGGCAAAGGCTGGATGAATATTCGCAAGGCTATTGATATGTACACCGACAAGGCGGGAGACGTTCTCGGACATTTGAGAATTTCTTATTTGCCCAAAGACAGTTTGCAATTATCAAACAGACAAGTAAAAATTATTGACAGATATTGGGAAGCAGCTTACAATGAAGCGGAAACCGATATGCACAGAGAGAACATTTATCGTAGTGAACTTTCTTGGAGATATTACAAAGCCGACACAGGCAAGGGAGAGTTTTCGTCGTTGAACTCTGCTCGTTTTGATGAAATGCAGAAACTCTATGATGACCTTATTACACACGGTGTTACTACGCTTAATGAACGCCACCTTCATGATATACTCGATTGTCCTGTTGCAAGATATGTAAAACCTAATCAGTGGTATCAGTTTGAAGAAGGCACGGCTGCTACTCAAGCTAAAATTACATGGGGACAAGCTCAAGAAAATTCACCCTTAAATTCGATCAGGGATTTGTTATACAGGATAATGAATTGGATTTGGGGAATGTTTATCTGATATGAGGGAAATATTGCACGGGCTTAGTCGTCCGTGCAATACAAATGTGAGAATGAAAATACAATCAAAAAATAACGACAAAATCAAACATATTTCAAAACTCGTACTTTCTTCGTCATACCGACGTGAGATGGGTTTGTTTGTGCTTGAAGGAGCAAGACTTTGTGTCGATGCGGTAAGGTCGGATATTTCTCCCGATGAGTTTTATTATACTTATGAAGCAAAGGAAAAATATGCCGCAGAATTTGACGAAATAAGCGAAAAATGTGAGAATATCTATGAGATAGACAAAGACATTGCGGCGAAAATTTCTGATACGAAATCGCCGCAGGGTTTTTTCACCGTAAATAAAGCACTTGACAAATCTATATTATTTGATAAAATAAATAACAAAAGTAAACTGGTGGCATTGGACAATGTCCAAAATCCGGACAATTTGGGAGCAATAACAAGGACTGCCGAGGCTTTGGGCTATGACGGAATGCTTATTGGTTCCGGCTGTGATATTTATAATCCGAAGGCACTTCGTGCATCCATGGGTGCGTTTTTCAGATTGAACATTGCACGAGCAGAGAGTTTAAATGAACTTTTTGATTTGTGTCCCGACGTTGATATTATCGCAACTGTTCCTGATTCGGATGCTTTGAGTATTACCGATTATATTCCCGACAAGGGCTTTGCTGTTGTAATCGGGAATGAGGGCAACGGAATATCCGATGATGTCTTAAAGAGATGTAATGTAAAAACCACAATCAAGATGAAAGGCAGAGCCGAGTCATTAAATGCAGCCGCTGCCGCCGCCATTGTACTTTGGGAACTTTCATAGGTTTAAGGGTGTGATATTTTGGTGCGAGCATCAAGTGAATATTGGGTATGGCTCTCAACAGCTTTGGGAGTTGGCTACAATGCCGATGAACTCATTCATTTTTACGGCGATGCCAAAAATGTCTTTGATGCAGGCTACCACCAATGGATATTGTCGGGACTTGTGCGGAAAACCGCCGCGGAGAGAATGAAAAATTATTCTCTTGATGAGGCGAAAAAGACGGTTGCTCTGTGCGAAGAAAACGGATGGGAAATCGTTACTCCCGATAGTGAATATTATCCCTATTTACTTCATGAAATTCATGCAAAACCTCTTGTTTTATACGTAAACGGAGATGTGTCCGTTCTTAAACACCCTTTGCCTATCGCTTTTGTAGGAACTCGTGATGCATCCGCAAACGGAATTAAAATTGCAGAAGAATATGCATATTCACTCGCAAAAGCCGGTGCTTTAATCGTAAGCGGCGGAGCATTGGGGATCGATTCTGCGGCACATATGGGTGCGTTGCAAGCAGTTGCCGATACGATTGCTTTTTTAGGATGCGGATTTTTGTCTGATTATCTTAAATCCAACAAAAATCTTCGGGACGCAATTTCAAGACACGGTGCCTGCGTGAGTGAGTTTCATCCGACGGCTCCTGCAAATCGGGGTACATTCCCGATAAGAAATCGTCTTATTGCGGGAATAAGCAGGGCAACGGTGGTTGTTGAAGCGGGTTTAAGAAGCGGTTCGCTTATTACCGCACGATATGCTATGGAAGAAAATCGTGATGTGTTTGCGTTTCCCGGAGAGGTTACGAGTTTCAATCATCTCGGAACAAACAAACTAATAGCTGACGGGGCATATTGCGTCATTTCTAAAGAGAGCATATTGAATGTCTATGCTCACGAGTATCCCGATTTGATCAATCTTGATTCGTTGAATGATGAATATGACCCGACAATGAAGATTCCTCCTCCCGAAAAACCAAAAAAGGTTGAAGTCAGAGTTAAACCGAAAACACCCGAAAAAGAGCCGTTTGATACCTCATTATTGTCGGATGATAACAGTGTTCGTGTTTATGGTTTCTTGGCTGATACTCCGAAATCTGTTGATGAAATAGTGATTGAATCGGGTATGGATGCTACCGATGTCTTGGTGGCACTGACCGATATTGAAATCTGCGGCGGTGCAAAAACGCTTGCGGGAAAGAGATATATAAAAGCATAAGGAAGAAAAAATGTCAAATTTACTTATAGTTGAGTCGCCTGCCAAAGCGAAAACAATCGGAAAATATTTAGGTTCTGACTTTGTGGTAAAAGCATCTATGGGACATGTACGAGATTTATATCCGTCAAAACTCTCAGTTGATGTTAAAAAGGATTTTGAGCCACAGTATACCTCAATCAAGGGTAAGGAAAAGGTTATCGAAGAATTGCGTCAAGCTGCCAAAAAAGCGGATAAGGTGTATTTGGGAACAGACCCCGACCGCGAGGGAGAGGCAATTTCTTGGCATCTTGCGACTTTGCTGAATTTGAATATTGATACGGTTGAGCGTGTAAAATTTAATGAAATCAACAAGACGAGTGTTAAAAATGAAATTGCAAACCCGTCAAAGATTGATATTGACTTGGTAAATGCTCAGCAGGCAAGACGCATATTAGACCGTATTGTCGGTTATCAACTCAGTCCGTTTTTGTCAAGCAAGATAAGAAAAGGTCTGTCTGCTGGTCGTGTTCAGAGTGTTGCCACAAAACTTATCGTTGACCGCGAAAATGAAATTAACGCCTTTGTCCCCGAAGAATATTGGACAATTGATGCGAAATTTACCGCCTCAAGAAAGGTATTCAAAGCATCTTTTATCGGAGACGAAACAGGGAAAATCAAACTTACCGATGAGACAACCACAAACAAATACATGAACAGGCTTGACGGTGCTGTTTACAATATTGCAAACGTAAAGAACGGTACGAGAACAAAACAACCTTTCGCACCGTATATCACTTCCACTTTACAGCAGGACGCATCGCATAAGCTCAATTTTACATCAAAACGCACAATGCGTATTGCTCAGGAGCTTTACGAAGGTGTCGATGTGGAAGGTTATGGCTCAATCGGTCTGATTACATATATGCGTACGGACTCCACTCGTATTTCCGACGAGTCAAGAAAAGCAGGCAATTCATTTATTGAAAAGAATTACGGAAAAAATTATCTTCCTGAAAAACCCCGTGTATTTAAGATGAAGGCAAACGCACAAGACGGTCATGAAGCAATTCGCCCGACTACCGTAGAATTAACTCCCGAAAAGGCAAGAGCATCCCTTACAACAGATCAATATAAGTTATACAAGCTTATCTGGAACAGATTTATTGCAAGTTTAATGGCTAATTGTATTCAGAACACTCAGAAGATTGAAATTCATGCAGTCGGCACGGTTGACGCACAATATAACGGAGAGAAATATGTTGCTTTCAGTGCAACGGGATACAGCGTAAAATTTGACGGTTTTACGAAAGTCTATGAGGTTGCCGACGAAGAGGATGAAACCGCTCTCCCGACGGTAAGTGTGGGTGATACGGTAAAGGTCAAGGAGATTGTTCCAAATCAGCATTTCACTCAACCTCCTGCAAGATATACGGAAGCCTCTTTGATAAAAATGCTTGAAGAAACGGGTGTCGGCAGACCATCAACTTATGCATCGATTATTTCAACTATCATTGACAGAGAATACGTTGTTTTTGAGGCAAAATCACTTAAACCGACGGAGCTTGGATTTGTAACAACCAAAGTTCTCGAAGAAAAATTTCCGAAAATTGTAAACACAAAATTTACTGCGGGTATGGAAAGTGATTTGGATAAAGTTGAAGTCGGTCAATTGGATTATATCAAAATGCTTCACACTTTCTATGACGATTTTTCCGCCACTCTCGATAAGGCAAAGGAAACAATGAAGGGTGTCAAAATTCAGCTTGAAGAAGATAAGACGGATATTCCGTGTCCGAATTGTGGGCAACTTATGATCATTAAAGTGGGACGTTTCGGCAAATTCATTGCTTGTCCGAATTATCCTACTTGCAAGACTACCATGCCTTTTGTCAAGGAAACCGGTGCAACATGCCCCGTATGCGGCGGCAATGTCATTTCCAAAAAAGCAAAAGGTAAATATGTTTTCTACGGATGCTCAAATTATCCGAACTGCAATTTCATGACTTGGGATGTTCCGACGGGTGAAAACTGTCCCGAATGCGGACATTCTTTATTCAAAAATCGCAGTGGCACGGTAAAATGCTTGTTTGAAGGCTGCAATTATGAAGTAAAAAAACGCAGCAAGAAAAATGAAGAAAAATAAAAATGCGATAGTAATCGGCGGCGGTTTAGCAGGTGTTGAGGCTGCACGACAGCTTTCAAAAGCGGGAATAAAAGTTACTCTCTATGAGATGAAACCGACAAAATTTTCCGCAGCACACAAAAATGCTGACTTAGCCGAACTTGTTTGCTCAAACTCCTTGAAAGCAGAACGCATTGGCTCTGCCGCAGGATTATTAAAAGCCGAGATGGAATATTTCGGCTCTTTGACTCTTGAATGTGCAAAACTTTCAAAAGTTCCCGCAGGCGGTGCACTTGCCGTCAATCGTGATGAATTTGCTCGTTTGGTTACTGAAAAAATTGAAGCGGATGAAAACATCACGGTTATCCGCGAGGAAGTAACGAAAATTCCCGATGCAGACGCGGTTATTATTGCAGCCGGTCCGCTCGTAAGTTTCTCTCTTGCCGAAGAAATCGGAAAACTTTGCGGAAAGGAATTTCTGAGTTTCTTTGATGCTGCCGCTCCGATTATTACTTTTGACAGCATTGATATGACAAAAGCATTTACGCAGTCCCGCTATGATAGAGGCGGCGAGGATGATTATATAAATTGTCCGATGAATAAGGCGGAATATGATGCTTTTCATGATGCACTTATCAATGCCGAAAGTGCCGATTTGCACGAGATTGATAAGCAAAAGGGTGTATATGAGGGCTGTATGCCCATTGAAGTCCTTGCGTCACGCGGAAGGGATGCCATAAGATTTGGACCGATGAAACCCGTCGGACTGCGTGATCCGAATACCGGTCACAGACCCTGGGCAGTGCTTCAACTTCGGAAAGAGAATAAAGAAGGCACGATGTACAATATGGTCGGCTTTCAGACAAATCTGAAATTTGCCGAACAGAAAAGAGTGTTTTCCATGATTTCCGGTCTTGAAAATGCCGAGTTTGTACGCTATGGCGTAATGCACAGAAATACTTTTATCGACTCTCCTCGCTTGCTTAACAACGATTTTTCATTCAGAACAAAACCGAATCTCTTTTTTGCAGGTCAGATAACCGGTGTTGAAGGTTATATGGAATCAGCTGCGTCGGGAATTATGGCGGGATACAATGCCGCCGCAATGCTTAACAATACGCCCAAACTCAAACTTGAAAATATCACAATGATGGGTGCGTTGGCAAATTATATTTCCGATCCGGATATAAAAGATTTTCAGCCTATGGGTGCGGCAATGGGACTTTTGCCCCCGCTTTCTGAGAAAATTCGGGATAAAAAAGAGCGTTACGAACAAATTGCAAAGAGAAGTCTGGATTATTTAACAAAGGTGATTTTATGAAAATAATTGTCGATGCTTTCGGCGGAGATAATGCTCCGCTTGAAATTATAAAAGGCTCTGTTGACGCGTCGAAGGAAAACGGTGTTGAAATTATTTTAGTCGGCGACGAGGAGAAAATTCGTTCCTGTGCCGCCGAAAACGGACTTGATATTTCCGCAATAGAAATTTTACATGCCCCGACCGTTATTGCGGTTGATGATGACCCGACAAAGGTGGTCAAAGGAATGACCGACAGTTCAATGTCTGTCGGTTTGGTGGCATTAACGGACGGACATGGTGATGCTTTTGTCTCTGCGGGAAGTACCGGTGCCTTGGTTGTCGGCGGAAATCTTATTGTCCGTCGCATTCGCGGTATCAAAAGAGCCGCAATTGCCACCGTATTGCCGTCGAACGATTCTCCCGTTATGCTTCTTGACAGCGGAGCAAATCTCGATTTGACAACAACATCAATGGTGCAGTTTGGTCTTATGGGACATATTTACATGAAGCGGGTTTTGGGAGTATCCAAGCCACGTGTTGCACTTGCCAATATCGGTGTTGAAGAAACTAAAGGCCCCCAACTTTATACGGAAAGTTATCAGCTTATGAAAGCACTGTCCGACTATAATTTTATCGGAAATATTGAGGCTCGTGATATTCCGATGGGTGCAGCGGATGTGGTTGTTGCAGATGGTTTTACCGGAAACATTATCCTTAAAATGTACGAAGGTGTTGCCGGTGCTTTAATGAAGAATATCAAGGGTATATTCTTGAAAAATGCAATTACGAAAATCGGTGCTTTGCTTGTCAAGAATGAGGTCAGTGCTTTCAAGGCAAAAATGGACTATAAACAATACGGCGGTGCTCCGCTTGTGGGACTAAAAAAGCCTGTTATAAAAGCACACGGCTCAAGTGATGCTGTTGCTATAAAGAGTGCAATTATGCAGGCAAAATATTTTGCAGAAACCGGTGTTATTGCCGATATTGAAGAATATTTAAGTCAAGGTGAGGATAATAATGATTGAGCTTGAAGATAAGATAGGTTATTTATTTAAGAATAAGCAACTTCTTATCAATGCCTTAACTCATTCTTCCTATAAAAACGAAAACAATTTGGAAATAGATAACGAGCGTCTGGAATTTTTGGGCGATTCGTTACTTGGCTTTATATCTGCTGAATACTTATTTAAGAAATTCGAAAAATCACAAGAGGGTAAACTATCCCGCTTGAGAGCCTCCGAAGTATGCGAAAAATCGCTTGCTAACTTTGCAATACAGTTGGAGCTTGGCAAATTTATCAGATTAGGTAAAGGGGAATTGGCAAGCGGCGGAGCGGACAGACCGTCAATCTTGTCCAATGCATTTGAGGCGATAATTGCGGCAATATATCTTGACGGAGGAATGGAGCCTGCCAAGAAATTCGTGCTTCGATTTGTCAATATTGAAGGAATTAAAGAAGACGAATTTGTTGATTACAAAACGCTTTTGCAAGAGGTTGTTCAACAAACTCCGGGTGAACGGCTTGAATATGTCAATGTGGCGGAATACGGCCCCGCTCATGAGAGAACTTTTGAAGTCGAGGTGCATCTTAACAACAATCCCATCTCAAAAGGCACAGGCTCAAGCAAAAAAAAGAGTGAACAGATGGCAGCAAAAGCCGCATTGGAACTTATGGGGATTAAGATATGAGTAAGTTTACGGCAAGAAATTTTGAATTGCCTCTCGGCAAAAAGACCTACATTATGGGCATACTTAATATAACTCCCGACTCCTTTTCGGACGGTGGGAGATATTTTGATTTAGATTTGGCGATAAAGCATATTGATGAGATGATAAACGACGGAGTGGATATTATCGACATCGGTGCAATGTCAACCAGACCGAATTCAAAAAGAATTGACGAGGATGAGGAAATAAGCCGTCTTGTGCCTGTTTTTGAATATTTACGAGAAAAATCTTATTTTGAAAAATATCCCATATCGGTTGACACCTTTAATGTCAAAACTGCAAGGGTTTCCCTTGAATACGGAGCGGCGATAATTAACGATGTCAGCGGTGAGATAAATAATGATATGCTCAATCTTATTCGGGAATATAATGCGGGATATATTTTTATGCATGCAAGAGGACTTGCCGAAAACATCCCCGACTATCCTTTGGGCGTTGTGGCGGATGTTGACAAGTTTTTTGAACAGGCTATAAGTGCCGCAGATAATGTCGGTCTTAAACGCACACAAATCTGCCTTGATCCCGGCTTGGGATTTGGGAAGAATACCGCAGAAAATATGCAGGTCTTAAATGCGGGAAAACAACTTAAACGAGAGGATATTGCCTATCTTGTCGCACTTTCCCGAAAAAGATTTATCGGCGATATTTCAAAAATTGCCGAACCCGAAAAGAGGGATGAATATTCCATAGTTGCATCACTTATGGGCGGCGGGGACATGATTCGTGTGCATGATGTAAAAAATGCCGTTCGTATAGCGAAAATCTTTGACGATTTGAGGTATTATAATGGGTAAAATCATAGTTAAAGATTTGAAATTATTTGCATATCACGGAGTAAATCCCGAAGAAAAAATTGAAGGGCAAAACTTTATTCTTGATATTGTTGCAGATGTTGATTTAACGACCGCATCGAATACCGATGACCTTAATGATACGGTTAGTTACGCAAAAATCATCAAACTTGCCCGAACGGTTTTTACGCAGGCTAAATATGATTTGATTGAAAAAGCGGGCGGAGCGGTTGCCGATGCGATTATGGATGAATTTGATAAAATTACCGCCGTATCCGTCACGGTAAAGAAACCCGAAGCACCGATTTCTGCGGATTTCGGTTATGTTGCGGTAGTGATTGAAAGGGAAAGATGAAGGCTTATATTGCTTTAGGTACCAATATCGGAGACAGGAGAAAGAATATTGAAGACGCTCTGGCTGCTCTTAATCTTGATCCCGATGTTAAAGTGACGAAAATTTCGAATATACATGAAACGGAGCCGGTCGGCTATCTTGATCAGGATATGTTTCTCAATGCCTGCTGTGAGGTTGAAACCGAACTTTCTCCCCACGCTCTCTTGGGTGTTTGTCTCGGTATTGAAGCCGCTATGGGCAGAATTCGTCAAATAAAAAACGGGCCGAGAATTATCGACCTTGATCTGCTTTTATACGAAAATGAAAAAATCAACACCCCTGAATTAACTCTCCCCCACCCACGTATGTACGAACGCGATTTCGTTATGATCCCGCTTAAGGAAATACTTGAAGATTAGAGTTTATTTGTATATTAGAACTGCTGACAATTTCCGCATTAAGCTCTTATTTAATAAAAGGTAGGTAAGCCCCTACCTCTAATTTCTATTGGTGCGGATAACAGGGCTTGAAAAGACGGCTTTGCCGCTTTTCAAATGTTTTATTTATAACGCCTATTTTCGCCCCTGTCGAAAATAGATGCGTAAAGGTTCAAGCCCTGCCGCGAAACATATTAACAAAATAGGGATAGGTAAGTCCCTACCTCTATTTTTTGGTGCGGATAACAGGGCTTGAACCTGCACACCTCTCGGCACAAGATCCTAAATCTTGCGTGTCTGCCAATTCCACCATATCCGCTTGTGTTTTGTGATTATATCACACATCTGTGTGTTTTTCAAGCATTTTTTTGAAATTCAGCGAGTTTGGGAAAAATAATACTTGTATTTATCGTGAAAGTATTGTATAATTAAATAGATTTTTATATTGGAGTTGAATTCATGGAACCCATTAAAGTAGATTTTTCAAAAAGTGGAAGCAAGGGCAGTAAGAGTGCCTATATTGTTCCCGACAAATCCGGCCTTAAAATTGTTTTAAGCATCATTTTAACAATCGTAACCGCAGCGGTTGCATATTATTTTATGCTTCCTGCACTTAACTTTAAGTCCTACGATTTTTACATGTATGTCGCAATCATTTTAGGAGCTTATGTTATTTGGAACGGCTTGTTTGCGAGGGTGCTTACTCGTCCTGAATATGTTCCCTATGTCAAACGCAGGGCATTGGTGCCGATTATTATTTTAGTGATATTCGCTGTTATTTTCGGCATCGGCTATCTCGTATCTGCTCCTTTTTTCAGAGCCAAATCATATAGCCAAATTATTGAAGTTGAAGAGTATGATCCCGAATCCGAAGATTCAAATAATGCGATAAACAAGATTACAAATATTGATAAGCTTTCCGATTTCAATAAGATTGCTCTTATTGACGCAAGTGCAGCGGAAAGGCTCGCCGACAAGACCTTGGGTGCTCTTGCTGAATATAACCTCGAATCACAGTTTGAAGTTCTCAATTATTACTCAACTCAGATTAACTATCAGAACTCCCCCTATCGTGTATTTCCGCTCAGATACGGCGATGTTTTCAAATGGCTTAAAAATCGTACGGACGGTACGGCAGGTTATATCACCGTCAATATGAACACTCAGGAATCTGAATTTGTCAAGACCGAAGAGGGGATAAAATACACTCCGGCAGAACACTTTGACCGTCATTTAAAACGTGTTGTACGCTTTAAATATCCCACATATCTTATCGGTAATATTTCATTTGAAATTGATGAACAGGGCAATCCTTATTGGCTTGTTCAGCATCTTGACAAGCGTGTCGGATTATTCGGCGGTGATGATGTTGTAGGCATCATTCTTGTTGATGCTTGCACAGGTGAATGTGTGGAATATACCATTGATGAAGTACATGCAGGAGAAGCTAATGACGGTACTTTCCTTGAATGGGTTGACTCGGTTTATGACGGAGACCTTCTCATTCAGCAGTACGACTATAAGTACAAATATTCCAATGGTTTCATTAACTTTTATATCGGTCAGGAAGGTGTTAAACTCACAACCGCAGGTTATGCTTATCTTACTGACGGCAATGACGTATATATGTACACAGGTGTTACATCTGCAAATACAGACGAATCCATTTTAGGCTTCGCTCTCGTAAATCAGCGTACAAAGGAAGCATATTTCTACAGCGTGTCCGGTGCAACTGAAGCTGCTGCTCAGTTATCTGCTCAGGGTATCGTTTCCGACAAGGGCTGGATTGCAACTTTCCCGCTTCTCATCAACTTAAGGGCAACTGACGGCGACTATGTACCGACATATTTCATGGCACTTAAAGACAATAATAACGTTATTAAATCCTATGCAATGGTCAACGTCGCTCAGTATTCGGATGCTGTTCGTTCTCCCAGTGACGACAACCCCGATCTGAAGGCTTGCTTGCAGGCATATACCAACAAACTTGCTTCAAGAAGCACCCCCGTTAATATTACTGTAAGCATGACGGGATCTCTTAACACTCCCGCAGAAAATGAAGATGATTTGGGTGACAAAGCGATTGTTACCGGTCCTGTTACAGACATTAAAGCGGTTATAATTGCAGGCAATACATATTTCTATGTAACCATTGACAGCAAGGTATATCGTATAGCCGCAACTATCGACAATGCTCTTATTTTCGCAACGGTCGGAGATTTTATATCTCTTGAATATGTTGAGTCCGATGACGAGATTATTGAGGCAATCGTTGTTCCGCATCCCGAAAATACGGTTGAAGAGCCGGTAACCACGAATTAAATATTTTATAAGAAAAGGTCAATTCCGGATTGACCTTTTTTTGTTTTAGTTGTGTTATGATAAAGTCACAAAAACGAAAGGAAGTAATATCATGAAAACTAATTTAACAGAACTTGTATTTATTCTCGACAGAAGCGGCTCTATGAGCGGGCTTGAAAGCGACACCATCGGCGGCTTTAATTCTCTTATCGAAAAGCAAAAATCCGAAGACGGAGAATGCTTTGTAACCACCGTGCTTTTTGACCATGAAAATGAAATTGTTCATGACAGAATTGCTCTTTCCGAAATTTCTAAGATGACCGAAAAAGAGTATTACACCCGCGGTACGACTGCTCTGCTTGATGCCATGGGAACAACAATCAAGCACATCGAAAAAATTCAAAAGTATGCTCGCAAAGAAGACAGACCGCAAAAAACACTTTTTATTATCACCACCGACGGATATGAAAACGCAAGTCGGAAGTTTAGTTCAAAAGAAGTTAAAAAACTCGTCGAACAGAAAAAGGAAATCGGTTGGGAATTTCTGTTCTTGGGTGCAAATATTGATGCAGTTGAAACTGCTCATGATTTCGGTATAGCCGAAGATCGTGCCGTTACTTATCTTTCCGACAATATCGGTACCAAAACGATTTTTCAAAATCTTTCTTCCGCTGTTTCTTATTCTCGTGCCGGAAAGGATATTACAAGAGAATGGAAGTCAGAGATTGAGGAAGACTATGAAAAACGCAAGTAGTTTGATTTGCTTGTAAGTACAAAAAATAAAAAAGCAACTAAATTCTTAAAAAGTATTGACAAAACAGAAAATACTTTTTACAATTACAGTGTATCAGGGAGTCCTGATACGCTGTATTTGATTTGGAAAAACAATTCAAGTACAAGAGAAAGGAATTAAATAAAAATGAAAAAGAAAATATTATTGTCGAAATCAGTAAATTGATATATAAATAAATTACTGTTTATGGAAATGCAGGCATTCCGGGAGGGAATACGGGACATATGAATTTTGAAGAGAAAAGAAGAATAGAGAACGATTTATGGCAAGAACATGAGCCGTATATTCGCAAACTTTGTAAATATAAGTTAGAAAGCGTGCCTGATTGTATTGATGATTGCGTTCAGAATGTTTTTCTGGACTTATCAGAGGCTCTGAATCAAGGGAAAATAATTAAGTATCCGAAGGCTTGGCTGACTAAGGTTGCTAATAATGAGATTCGGGATATTTACAGCAAAGCGAAAAAAGATGCTGAAAAAATAATTTCTTTTGAATCTCAAAACTTCGATAATGCAGATTTAGGAGTGGTATATGATGATCCGTTTTCTGTTGACGATGAGCAAATACTGATGTTAAAAGAAAAAGTACTCAATCGGCTCGATGAAAAAGACCGTCAATTACTGAATGACAGATATGTTCTGAATAAAAGCATTGCAGAAATTGCCGAAGAGTATAACACAACTGAGAATAATATTTATCAAAAATTGTTCAGATTAAAGCAAAAAACGAAAATGATAATCGAAAAAGTCCTTAACGAAAAAAATTTATAAAAAATTTTTGTAAGAAATGAGAATTATCAAGACTATATATGTAGGGGGAGATAGAATTATGATAAACGATAAAGATTTTTTACGCTTTATCAATGACAAGTCTCTTGACGGTTTAACAAAAGAAAGACTTAACACAATAATTGATGAAGAGTTAAATAAGCCGGAAGAAGATATGGATACGGCACTTATAGAATATTGTTTAGATACAATAGAAACGCTTAACCAAAACGAACAGGGCGTTAAAGAAAAGAAAGGAAACGGTGATTCCAATGGTAGATTTATAAAATTCAGGTTAAAAAAGTTTATTGCAGTCGCTGCCGTTGTTGCAGTAATTCTTATATGTACGGTTTCAGCATCTGCTGTCATTGACGGTATAAAACTATTTGGCGGTATCGTTGAAATTTATGAGAACGAAATTCGAATCAATTTTACTCAAAGAGATGAACAAGCAGATGACTACCAACTTCTTAACACAGAACTTGCTAAAGAACTTGCTGACAAAGGTTTTGACAATGTTTTGTTGCCCGAAGCAATGTTTAGTGAGAACTTCGAAATCACAAAGAAAGCATATCAGGCTACTGAAGATAACGAAATAAAGCATGTGTCAATAGAGTTATTGATAAAAAAAGACATTGGCATCTTTATTAAAAAATATGCTGGCATCTTACATATGACCGAGTATAGCAGGGAAGAATATGTTTCTGATGGTCAATTTCCTTACGTAACAAGTGAAGTAAACAAAATAAAAGTCGGAAATACTACGGTGTATTATTTTGCACAAAACAAAAATACTACAATTACTTATAGAGACGGGTTGAGGATTTATTCTTTTCATATCCCGATAAGTTTAGATGAAGCATTGGAATTTGCGAAAACAATTAAATAGGAGTGTTTATAATGAAAAAAATAATTTCGATATTTTTAATCGTACTATTGATGTTCAGTTTATTCTCAAATGTTGTTCTTGCTCAAGATTTTTATCGGACAAATTCATTTGTCAGCCAAGACGATATTATTGAAGAGGTGTATGGACTGTATAATTCAAACAATTATAACGGTACCGGTTCAAGAGCAACAGGTCTGATAACAAAGAATCTTCTTAAATTGACCAAAACGACAAGCAGTTTGAAGATACAAGCAGAAACATTATGTTCAAGCGATGTTACAAAATGCGGTTTTACCTATGTAAAGTTACAAAGATTGATTAACGGAACATGGACTGATTATACAACTTATTGTTATTACGATCAGTATTCTCAATCAAATGGCTTAGTATTTCTCAAAACGATTTATCCTCCTTCGGGTTATAGTTACCGTGTAATTTGCGAACATTATGCGGAAAAGCCGAAACTTATTTTCTTTAAGGAAACTCAAACGATTTACAATGCAACATCATCCTTGAGTTTCTGATAAAGAATTAAAATTCTCGAATGAAAAAGTATATTTTTATCAAATAAAAATTTTTTCAAAATATTTTTGTAAGATTTCCGATTTTTCAAGACTATATATATGAGGGAGGAAAAAAATAAATTATGAAAGGCGTGAGTCCGATGTGCAATTAAAACTTTTCTCGAATTTTTCTGCTTTAATCGTAAGACTATTAAATTCAAAAATTAAGTTGTAGAAATTTAAGAGATTTTGCACACAATTAAGAAAGGAGGATGCAATAATGAGAAAAGCTACAATTTGCGTAATTTTAGTTTTTATTCTTATATTTGTTTCGCCTACCTGTTTTGCATACGGACCAACTGAGTTTGAACACGATCATCTGTATTATATACAAAACCAGAATTCAGGCAAGTATTTAACGGTGAATGGGAATAATATTGAGCAAAGATCGCTTTCTTACAACCAAAATCAGCGATTTTTTGTTCGCTTTATAAAGTCTTCAGATGGATTTGACTATTACTCTTTTATTCCCGACTGTTGCAAGGGGTATAAGATAGATGTAGAGAATGCTTGGGATATTAACGGTGCAAATATTGGTATATATGGTGATAATACTTACGTGCCTTCAGCACAAAACTTTAGGTTTATATTAAACAGCAATCTAAGATATCAAATTATGCCAGAAGTTAGCTCAACAAGAGTTTTTGACGTAGCGAATGCAAGCACTTTAGATGGAGCAAACATTGCCCTTTTTACACGCAGATCAATTAACGATAGTTTAGTAACAGCTCAACAATTTAAATTGTACACAGTTGAATTGAGTGTAATGTCTTATAATTGTGTTGATAGCTCAAAACATCTTGACTATAGTTGCGAAAGTATGTTTTCTGATTGTGCAGAATTTGCAAAAGATACTTGGAATGGATATAGAGCTGGTGTAGTCAGAAAGTATATTCCTATTATAAGACCGAAAGATATAAGTATTATAGGCAAACAAACATTGCCTGCCGGTATTGCTGGAATAACTTACTTTGTAGAAAAGGAAATACATATTAGCATTGCTGTTTGGGATACGCTTACAGGTAATCAAAGAAATAATTTGGTGATTCATGAGATTGGTCATGCTTTAGGAATGGGGCATATTGATGATACATCCAATGTTCTGTATTATGCAGTTAATTCAACAATTAGTTTAGAAAGTTCAAATCGGAGTTCTTATGATTTTGCTTATTCTCAATATTAAAATAGGAGTGATTAGTATGAAAAAAGTTGGTATTGCCATTATTTCTGTGGTATTGATTTTAGGAATCACTTTGGGCAGTTTTGCTGTTTTAAGGCAAGTTAAAATTAAAAAATATTCAAAAGAAATATTCCCTATTCCCCAAAACATTGATCTGTTGGAAAAAGAAAAACTTGAAGCCTCATATCTTTTTGACACCGATGACAAGGAATTGATGTCGGGAGCATCGCAGTATATAGTTATTGCATATCTCAATAAGATAACCGGAACGAGTTATAAAGATGTTGAAATAGTTAAAGGAGAAGCAAAGGGAACTCCGTTCACAAATTATACAATGAATATCGTAAAAAATATCAAGGGGAATCTTAAAATTGAAAATGATATTCCTGTCTTGCAGTATGGCGGAGTTTCCATAGATGGCAAGAAAATGGTTTTTCTTTATCCGTTGCTTGAAGAAAATACGCCTTATGTTCTTTACCTTGATGTCATTGATTCCGATCTTTGTCTGAATAAAGCTTATGTCATTCCGGAAGTTGATAGTTTCGAAGAACTTAAGAATGTTTCAGAGACCGACACAAAAATTGATATTATTGAAGAGTGTATCCTTGCGTATGAAAATGAGGATCCTAAGTATGCAACTCGAAAAAATGGAAAAAGCCCCTATGATTTAGGTTAATGTTTAAGCTGATAGCATATAATGTAACTATGCTGATGTAAACATAAATGACTATGGGTAGGTATTTATCATGAAAATCTTGCGTAAAATTATTGGCATTGTACTACTGACAGTTTTCTTAATGACCGTGTTTTCATTTTGGTGTTATGGTGTAAACAAAGATGAAAACTATGAACTGCTTTTGGAATATGGTTTCACATCAGATTATCTTGATAACTTAAGTGACGTGTTCATTGAAAAGATGGCTGATACAATCAGAGAAACGAGTGGGGAAAAACAGGCTAATGATTATTATTACTTGTTGTCCTGCGGCTATCCTAAAGCGTTTTTGGAATTGCTGACTGACTCAACTCTGAAAAATATCGTTTCTTCAATAGGAGACAATGAAATTATATCTGTGACTTACACAAACAAAGATCCTGCTTTTAATATGAGTGACAATTCAAAAGTTGTAATCAAACGTGTTTCCGTCAAAATGAAAGATAAGAAAAGCGATAAAATTGTCGGTGAAACGGTATGCGTATATTGGGAATGGCTTGACAATAAGCCGTTGATAAGAGAAGAAGATTTTGTTGCAGTAAAATGGAACAGCGAGCTTTTCACATATAACCCGGATTCTTTCTATGCAGAAGATTATTGGAAAGAAAACACAACGGATAAGTGGACGGTTGCCGATTCATATACCGTATTGACAAGAGCAACTCAGGAAGCAATCGGTCATTGGACAAAGCTTAAATCATCAGGAAACATTGTCGGCGGTGCGATGATTTTCAGTTTGTTATCTAAATCTGAAATAGACAAAAAGACCGATTATACCAATAAGATAACGGTAGAGTATACTCATCAGTACAGATTGACGAAATTTATAATAATTGTCGTTATTCTTGTTGTAATATTATTAACTGCCGTAATAATTGTATTATCTAAAAAACACAGAAGAAAAATTCAAAAAACAACTGAAAGTCTTAAAAATAAGGACTGAGTATATCAATAAAGGAAAATTAAAGCATTATTGATTTTTTGATAAAGAAGTAAATTTTTCTCGAATATTTCCATTGTTAGATAAAAATAAAGGAATTAAATAAAAATGAAAAAGATAATTGTTCTGTTGACCGTTGTTCTTTGTTTTGCAATGCTGTCTTCATGCACAACAGGTGAAGAAACGGATAGCTCAACGATGACAACGACGGAGATTAATGCTCCAACCGGACGCGATGACGGACTGCCGCAAAAAGCAATGATTTTTTATAACGACTGCCTTTATGAAGCCGATCTGTACTTTTTCATGCTTGAAGAAAACGGGGGATATGTTGAAGTTCCTGATGCAAATAAAAAAGAGGTCTATGAACAGGAACACATTTTGACACCCTGCGGGAAAATAGAGAGCGTAATTGATACTGTGCCGGACAAAAATTTTGTCGGCTACGGAGTAAAAGAAGGTACACCTATGTACACAGATGAACTTGGTAATCTCTTTATTGAAACAGACGGTATTTTACGGGCATTTGTACTATCTTAATTTTGAATATGAGGCATAAACATGAAAAACACAAAGAAAAAACGCAGAATACTAATGTTTCTGTCCGTGATTTTAGCAATTATTTTAATTTCATCTATTACCTTAAGTTTTTATTTCCTGAGACCATTAAGATATTCCAATGCTGAAATAATAGTTTATAACTTTGATTATCAACCGGCGTTTGACAGTAAGATTCGTCAATATAACGAGAATAGTCTTGTCAGCTTTAGGAATGAAAATTGCACATTTTCTTCGCGAGACATGAATGATTATTGCAAGGTCAATGTCAGCGTGGATGTATATAACAGAACAGGGATAAATGCATTTGTTAATTATATTTATCCGATTACTGACAATGATTTTATTATTTTCGGAATTATTCCCCTTGCCACAATGCAAGCACCCGCAAATACCATTTCGGAATGTTACAGTACATTCATCTGCTTAAGGAATGGTAAAACTGATGAAGAAATAATTAACGCAATGTCTGAAATGGATTACAAGATAGTCTTTGGTAACAGTGTTCTCTGGGAAAATAGTCAGACAATACATTTTTAATTTATTGTAATTTAATTAAAAAGAATTTGTTGTTTATATTATAAAATAAGAAGGTTTTGAATATAGACGTTAATGCAAATATGAAGGCAGTTTTTCAGAATAAAAAAGCATCTCTCGGTTTTCCCGTGAGATGTATTTATTAGCTATCAAAATACTTTTCGATATTATTCAGCACCGACAAGCCAAAGCATTGAAACGCCGAGAATTTCAGAAATGGCAAGAAGCTCTCTGTCACTTACACTTCGAAGCTGTCCTTCAATTTTTGAAAGAGCAGATGAATTAAGGTCAATACCTTTGAGTTGAAGTTGCATAAGCAAGTCTTTTTGTTTCATGTTGAGAGCAGTGCGACGCTGTTCTATCCGAATGCCGCAGATGTTTTTATCTCCGATTTCCTGTTTTCTTAAACGCATATAAAAACTCCTGTTTTTTTTAATAATATCACATTTTTTTCTTTATATCAATATAAAAAAATCAATTTTTATACAAATTCTTACTTTATATACAAAAATCGAACTTTTGTCTATTATCTTTTTTCTCTTTTGGCAATTAAGTTTTAGAAAATGTTCTTGCAATTAGCAACTAAATGTGTTATTATATACTGGAAGTTGATATAATAGATAAGTAGTAGCCAAATTGATTAACGGAGGATATTTATGAGTATTTCTGACAATTTGAATCTTTCGATTTTTACCGATTATTATTCTTTTGCTACTGCAAACGGTTTTTTACGCGAAGGAATTGGCGAGAAAATCGCTTGGTTTGATTTGATTTTCAGAAAAAATCCGAATTATAACGGTTTTGCCATTGTTGCAGGACTTAAAGAAACTTGTGAATATTTATCAAAACTTAAATTTAGTGAGGATGACATTGAGTTTCTTCGCTCAAATGGTATGGATGAAGATTTTCTTGCTTACCTTCGTGATTTCAAGTTTACTTGTGATGTCTGGGCAATTCCGGAGGGTACTCCCGTATTTCCCGGCGAGCCGGTTATAAAAGTTCGCGGTCCGATGATTCAGGCACAACTTATAGAAACGGTTTTACAACTTACCATTAACCATTCGACTGTTATAGCTACAAAAGCAAATAAAATAGTCCGTGCGGCAGGCGGCAGACGGGTAGTCGAATTTGGCGTAAGGAAAGCACATGGTCCGTTTGCATCGCTCTACGGTTCAAGGGCGGCGTATATCGGCGGTTGTAACGCTACCACTTCAACCGTTGCCGCAAAAGAATTCGGTATTCCGCTGTTTGTCGGTATGAACCACAGTTTTATTCAGATGTTTGATAACGAATTGGATGCTTTTCGTGCTTATGCCAGATGCTATCCCGATAATTGCGTATTATTGATTGATACATTCGATTGTATGAATTCGGGGCTTAAGAATGCTATAAAAGTATTTAATGAAATTATTTTGCCTCTTGGATTCAGACCGAAGGGTGTTCGTATTGACAGCGGAGATTTGACTTATTTGTCAAAGAATATCCGCAGAGAACTCAATGATGTGGGTTTTCCGGATTGCGATATTATTGTATCCAATTCACTTGATGAGTACATTATCCGTGAAATGCTTCAGCATGGAGCAAGAGCAGACACATTTTTATGCGGCGAACGTCTTGTAACTCCCTTTGATAAGGGTGCATTCGGTGGTGCATATCGCTTGGTTGCTGTTGATAACGGCGAGGAAATTGAGCCGAAACTGCGTATTTATCAGAACGTTTCAAAAATTGCGGCTCCTTGTTCAAAATTAGTCTGGCGTCTGTTCGATAACGAAACGGGCAAGGCAATAGCCGATGTTCTTACATTGGAAGATGAAGATTTGGGCAAGTGTTCAAGTTATGAACTTTTTGATCCTGATTATACTTGGAAACGCAAAACGGTTGATAATTTTGTTTCAAGACAGTTGCTTGTCCCCATATTTATCAACGGTGAATGTATTTATAAATCCCCGTCTTTAGATGATATTCGTTCATATTGTGCCGAGCAGGTTGATGCTCTTTGGGAGGAAGTCCTCCGCTTTGAAAATCCGCACGGTTATTATGTTGATATGTCGCAAGATTTATGGGAAATTCGTCAGGAGTTAATTACAAAAACTTATGAATGATATAGATAGACAGGCTGCAATCAATAAATATGAAGAAAATTTGGTTGCTCAAAATATAAAAGAAAAGAAAATTTCAGTTGTAAGCATTTTTTCAGCGGCTGTTTTCGCTGCAATTGTTGCATATTTTGTTTCTTGCGTAGCATCTTACGGATACCTTCATGTTTTTTCAACGCTTCAAGGTTTTCAGGATGTTTTGACAGAAAGTTACAATTTAATTATCGCTTTTGTCGCTTTTCTCTTTACTTTAATTGTCGGTTTGGTAAAGAGATAGCGGTAAAAAATATTCGCACTGTATCTTTTTTTAAGAACAGTAGCAAAGGAGTATTGTTATGAAAACAAAAACCAATCGTTCGCAAATCCAGAAGCTCGCAATCGGCGCAATTATGACTGCACTCGTGGTGGTACTTCAATTGGTCGGTAGCACTATCCGCTTAGGTCCATTCTCAATTTCTCTTGTGCTTATCCCGATAGTAATCGGTGCTGCTATGTCCGGTATCGGAATTGGCAGTTGGCTTGGTTTGGTCTTCGGTGTTGTCGTCTTGTTAAGCGGTGATGCGTCGGCTTTCCTCGCCTTAAGTGTACCCGGTGCAATCATCACTTGTATTGTCAAGGGTGTTGCTTGCGGTGCTGCTGCCGGTTTGGTATACAAACTGCTTGAGAAGAAAAATCGCTATCTTGCGGTTATTGTTGCAGCAATAGTTTGTCCTATTGTCAATACAGGTGTCTTCCTTTTATGTTCTCGCATATTCTTCTTTGAGGCAATCAAGGAATGGGGACTTTCAGCTGGTTATGAAAATGTTGTTGCTTATATGTTCTTAGGATTAGTCGGCGGCAATTTCCTTGTAGAACTTGCTTCCAACATTGTTTTAAGTCCTATTGTTGTCCGTATTCTTAACGCAGTTCTTAAAAGAAAAGATACTGTTGAATAATCGGGAATAAAAAACTGATAATCAGAAATTGCGGTGGGAGATTGTTCTGATTTCCCACACAATTTCCTTACATTTAATTGAAAATCTTAGCTCTTCGTTTCGCTCTAATAATAAAAATCATAAAACAAGGTAAACAAAATGCGTCATACAAAAATAATTTGCACGTTAGGTCCTGCAAGTTCATCCGAAAAAGAGATTGAAAAAATGCTCAAAAACGGAATGAATGTCGCTCGTCTTAATTTTTCTCACGGCACACATGAATCTCATAAGGAAACTATCGAGAGATTTCGTAAAGTCCGTGATGAAATGGGCATTGCGGCAGCAGTCTTACTCGACACGAAAGGTCCTGAAATTCGTATCGGAGAATTTGAAAACTCGCCGGTTATCCTTAAAACCGGTGATGATTTTACATTAACAATAAGGGATGTTGTCGGTACAAATTCAGTCGTGCATGTGGATTACAAGCATTTTGCCGAGGAAATAAAAGAAGGTCTTAAACTTTTGCTTGATGACGGAAAAATTACACTTAAAGTATTGCGTAAGACAAAGACGGATGTTGTTTGCAAAGTGGTTGAAGGCGGAGAGCTTGCAAATAGAAAGAGTATAAATATCCCTTATTTTCATATGAATATGCCGTATATTTCCGAGCAAGATAAAGAGGACTTGCTTTTCGGAATAAAAATGGACGTGGATTTCATTGCGGCATCTTTTGTACGTTCAAAAGATGATGTTATTAAGTTGAGAAATTTCTTAGATTTCCACGGCGGTCATAGTATAAAGATTATTGCTAAGATTGAAAATAATGAGGGCGTAGAGAATTTTGATGAAATATTAAAACACTCTGACGGAATTATGGTAGCTCGCGGCGATATGGGTGTTGAAGTGGAATTTGAGCGACTTCCCGGAATTCAGAAGGTAATGATTAAAAAATGCTATCAGTCAGGAAAAATGGTTATCACCGCAACTCAGATGCTCGAGTCAATGGTCAGTTCTCCGACACCCACTCGTGCGGAAATCAGCGATGTGGCAAACGCTGTATTTGACGGCACTTCCGCTGTTATGCTTTCCGCTGAAACTGCAATGGGTGTAAATCCCGCAAGAGTGGTTAAAGTTATGGCAAAAATCGTACAGCAGGCTGAAGCTGATGCTTTTGCTATGAATGCTTATCAAGGCTATGACTATGAAATTGACACGGACGATATTGCAAATGCGATATGTGATGCTGCCCACACGACTGCAAAAGATATAAAAGCAAAAGCGATTATTACGGTTACAAAGAGCGGACATACTGCCAGACGAGCATCGAAATTCAGACCTTTTGAACCTATCGTCGGTGCTACTCCCGATGTTAAAACTTTTCATCAGCTTTCATTATCTTGGGGGGTTGTTCCTGTTTTAGCATTAAGTCAGGAAACCTCCGATGCACTTATTCAACATGCAGTTGACTGTGCAAAGACGATAAATGTTGTTAAAAAAGGCGATATAGTGGTTGTTATCGCCGGTATTCCCGTAAATATTGCCGGTATGACAAATCTTATCAAAGTTACGACAGTATGATAAAATTAGTCCTTTGGGATTGGAATGGTACAATTCTTGATGACGTATATCAAAGCATGGAAGCTGTCAATCGTATGCTTGACAGAAAGAATATGCCGAGAATTGATATTGACAAATATTATTCTTTAGTCGATACCCCGATTGAACGATTTTATCATAAATTATTCGGTACAACGGACATTGATTTTGCCGAGATTGCACACGAATTTCACAACGATTATGACGAGCAGATACCGACACTTTCGCTTAATGACGGAGCGAATGAAATGCTTGAATATTTTGAAAGTATCGGAGCAAAGCAGGCTGTAATATCTTCCGCTCATGTAGATATGATTGAAAAAGTTATCGATAATTTCGATGTTCGTAAATATTTTGATGTGATTTTAGCCTCAAGAGATAAGGAAGCGGGAAGTAAGATCGAGCGTGCAAAAAAATATTTTGAAAATGTCAGAAAAAGTCCCGATGAAACGATATTTATCGGGGACACATTACATGATTTTGAAACCGCAAAGGCTTTGGGCGTAAAATGTATTTTGACTACACAGGGGCATCAGACAAGAAGAGAATTTAAAAGTATCGATGCTTTGATTGTGGATAATTTGGAGGAGATTAACTTATGAAATTAAAGACATCTCTGAAAATCGGTGCGGCTGGTATGTTGGCTGCTGCCGGATTTTTTACCAAGAAATTCTTTGAAACCTTTGACGGCAAGCGGTTTGCCTTTGATAAAGTGAATGATTTTGTATATTCATTTTGCAAGAATTTCGCTAAAATAATTCCCGACGACCATTTCCCTTATGCCTTTGAATATGACAATATTGGCTTTATGGCAGGGAATGAGGAGATTGCAAAAGAGCCGATTGAGAACGCTGTCTGGCGATGCGGTTATTCAAAAGCAAGTCTTCTTCCTGACGAAATAACCGACGGAACATATTATGTCGGCGGTTATCTTCATATGCCGCCCAATGTTGCAAATGACGTGCTTGATGATCAGATGTTTCGTTGTTACGCACTAAATGACGGAAGGGCAACTTCTGTTTTCGGCGTAATCGACTGTGTCGGTATTTCCAATCACGATATACGTGATATTCGTATTGCATTAGCCGATTTTTGTCGTGAAAATAATGTGGTAAGCATAAATATTTCCGCCTCTCATTCGCATTCCGAGATTGATACTCAAGGTCTATGGGGAGATTTGTTTGAGATGCTTAAGAAAAATCCGCTTAAAATCATCAACGGCGAAGGGGATTATTTATCGGGCAGAAATCCGGAACACATGGCAAATCTCAAAACTCGCTGTGCCGAGAGTATTAAAGAGGCTGTACTCAACATGAAGACAGGCAAACTCTATTCGTCTGTTGTTGACGGCACTCGTTTTGTCCGTGATAAGCGTCCGCCCAATGTAATGGTAACGGATATTTTGAATATTAAGTTTATCCCCGATGACGGTTCAGCACCGACTCACGCGGTATATATGGCGGCTCATCCGACACAGTTCGGCGATGACAACAAGATGATTTCCGCTGATTTTCCGTATTATGTCTGTGAGGAACTTGAAAAGAACGGTGAAAATGCTCTGTTTTTCCAAAGTGCCGAACTTGCCGTTGCCACCGACAGAGGTCCGAATGTTCCCGAGGGATTGGATAGAATAGGCGAAATTCAGGCTTACGGCAGAGCAGTCGGTCGTTATTGTATTGATAACTATGACCAAAATGCCAAGGAGATTAAACCCTTATTGAATGTCCGCAATCACGAAGTATTCCTTGCGGTTGAAAATTATCTCTATCTTATTATCGGCAGACTTAGAATAGTTACAAATAATATGGTGCGTGTCGGCGATAAGAAAACAGACATGAATTTCGTTACCGAAGTCGGTATGATTAAACTCGGCGATGATTTGAATATTGTTATGGTACCCGGCGAAATGGCTCCTGAATTGTTGCTCGGCGGATGTTTCTCTGCAGAAGAAAGTTATAACCGTGAAGAATGGACAATGCCGCCCATGAAAGACATGGCAAGCGGTTATATGCATTGCGTCGGTCTTTGCAATGATGCGATTGGATATATCTTGCCCGATAACGATTTCGGCTCGGTTATCGCACCTTTGCACTATGAAGAAGCAGTATCCACCGGAAAACGTGCAGGCAGTCAGATTGTCGGTGCATTTAAGAAAGTCGCTGCGGAGTTTCAGTAATAATCGCAAATAACGGATTTGCTCTGATAAAACAATAAATTTTACTCAACAAAACGAAAGAGAGGTATATTTATGAATATTAAGTATTCCGTAAGTTCTTATTCATTTTCTCGTCTGGTAAATGAAGGAAAATATAAAGAAATCGAACTTCCCGCCCTTGCAAAAGAGATGGGTTTTGACGGAATTGAATTTGCCGAGATACACAATGGTGATATTGATAAGAAAGAATATGCCAAGATGCTTCGTGATGAGTGTGAGCGTGTCGGTATAGAAGTTGCAAATTATGCAATCGGTGCTGATTTTATTTACGGTTCGGACGGGGATATTGAAAAGGAAATCGAGCGACTTAAGGGAGAGGTTGACATTGCCGAAATTTTAGGTTGCAAGACAATGCGTCATGATGCAACCCGTGGTTTTGACAAGAATATTCATCCGCAAAAGGGCTTTCCCGACGCATTGCCGATTGTAATAAAAGGTTGTCGTGCGGTTACCGAATATGCAAAAACGAAGGGTATTCGTACAATGGTTGAAAATCACGGATATTTTATTCAGGACAGCCTTCGTTTGGAAGATATTGTTTGCGGCGTTGATAATGAAAACTTCGGTCTTTTGCTTGATATGGGCAACTTCCTTTGTGCCGATGAAGATCCCGAAAAAGCATTCGGCAGATTAGTGAGTTTTGCATATATGATTCACTCAAAGGATTTTCATGTAAAATCGGGGAACAATATTGCTCCTAAAAACGGCTTTTTCACAACTCGTGGCGGAAATTTCCTTCGCGGTGCAATTATCGGACATGGCGATGTTCCCGTATTGCAATGCCTGAATATCCTTAAAAATGCAAATTACAGCGGTTATATTACGGTGGAATTTGAAGGAATGGAAGATCCTATCTTAGGTGTAAAATACGGCTTTGAGAATTTGAAATACTATGCTCAACTATAATTTAGTGGAATTTGAAACTGCATTCGGCACGGTTAGTCAGTTGGATGCGGGAGATATACCCGAAATAGTCTTTGCGGGTAAGTCCAATGTCGGCAAATCTTCGCTCTTAAACCGACTTTTTAGCAGAAAGAATTTTGCACGGGTAAGTTCAACTCCCGGAAAGACCATTACGATAAATTTTTTCAGAATTGAAGATGTCCGTTTTGTCGACCTTCCGGGCTATGGTTTTGCTAAACGACCGCGTGGCGAAATGCGTCGCTGGGCGGATTTGATGGAGTATTATTTTGCAAGTGAACGAAATATAAAACTCGTTGTTCAACTTCTTGATATGCGTCATAAGCCTACCGCTGATGATATTGATATGCTAAATTATCTTATTGCACATGATTTTCCGTTCTTGGTTGTGCTTACAAAATCGGATAAACTTAAACCCACAGAACGCAAAAAACGTGAAGAAGAAATTAAAATTGAACTTGAAAATCTGGGCGACACGGTCATTATTCCCTTTTCTTCGGAAAACGGAGAGGGCTGTGAACGCTTAAAAGAAGAGATAGAAAAGGTTTTACAATGAGCGATTTTTTGGACCGCACTCGTTCTCTTATCGGCAGTGATAATGTCGATAAACTTAAAAGATCGCACGTCGCCGTTTTTGGATTGGGCGGCGTCGGTTCTTTTGTAGTGGAGGCTCTTGTGAGAAGCGGTATCGGAGAAATTACGCTTGTTGACAGCGATGATGTCGATATTACCAATATTAACCGTCAGATTATCGCAACCGTGCATTCCGTCGGGAAAGCCAAGACGGAGGTTTCAAAAGAACGTGTGCTGTCGATAAATCCCGAATGCCTTGTTCATACGATAAAAGGAATGTATCTTCCCGAAACTCGCAACGAATTTTGGGGGAACTACGATTATGTCGTTGATGCGATTGACAATGTAACCGCAAAAATTGATTTGGTTGCAGAGGCGAAAAAGAGAAATATTCCGATTATCTCATCAATGGGTACGGGGAATAAATTAAGACCGGATATGTTCGAGATTGCAGATATTAATGAAACAAGTGTTTGTCCGCTTTGTCGGATTATAAGAAAAGAACTTCGTGCTCGTCAGATAGATAAACTTAAAGTTGTCTATTCAAAGGAAGAACCGATTAAAACCGGAATGCGTAAACCTGCAAGTATTGCTTTTGTGCCGTCCTCCGCGGGACTTCTTATCGCTTCCGAAGTAATTAAAGACCTTATTGATATTTCATGAAACATTACACTACAAAACAAATACTTAAAATTTTGCAATGAATAATTTGGAAATACTCGCTCCGGTCGGGGTGGAAGACAGGCTTATTGCTGCCGTAAGGGCGGGAGCAGATGCGGTGTATTTCGGAGCAGCGAATTTTAATGCACGCCGAAATGCTCAAAATTTCAGTCGAACCGAATTTTCGGATGCGATTAAGTATTGTCATTCTCACGGGGTGAAAGTCTATATAACCCTTAACACTTTGATTTGTGATGATGAAATTCCTTCATTGGTTGACGAGTTAAAATTTATTGCAAAATTAAATGCCGATGCACTTATCGTGCAGGATTTGGCTGTGGCAAAATTGGCAAAGGAAATATCTCCCGAACTGCCTTTGCACGCATCAACTCAGATGACCGTTCATAACATATCGGGAGTAAAAACGCTTGAAGATATGGGATTTTCAAGGGTAGTATTGCCTCGCGAACTTAATCTTTCCGAAATTGAGAATATTGCAAAAAATACGAAAATAGAAATTGAAACATTTATTCACGGGGCGATGTGTATGAGTGTTTCGGGTATGTGTTATATTTCCTCAATGCTCGGGGGAAGAAGCGGCAATCGCGGACTTTGTGCTCAAAGTTGCCGTCTTGATTTTAACGCAAGAGGCAGGGAATACGCACTTTCGCTTAAAGACATGTCTTATGTAAATCATATTGAAAAACTTAGGGATGCGGGAGTAAAATCACTCAAAATCGAAGGCAGAATGAAACGTGCCGAATATGTTGCCTGTGCCGTTGATACCATAAAAAAGGCTGTTTCGGGAGAGGAGTATGACTTAAATCGTCTTTCGGATGTCTTTTCCCGACAGGGATTTTCAGACGGATATTTGCTTGATAAACGTGATATAAATATGTTCGGCTATCGGACGAAAGATGATGTTATTGCATCTAATGCCGTTCTTAAATCAATCCACGAAATCTATCGGAAAGAGCGAGGAAATATTGCCGTCAATATGCAACTCACTTTGAAAAATAACGCCCCGATGACGCTTTCTTGCGTTGATGTTGACAACAATGAGGTGTTTGTTGAGGGTGATATTCCGAATGAGGCAAAAGATAAGCCCTTGGATGAAAATTTTGCGAGAAAATCATTGCAAAAATGCGGGGACACACCGTTTTATCTTGACAATTTGACTGTGGAAAACAAAGATAATTTGATGTGTTCGGCTGCTTCGCTTAACAGCCTTCGCCGAAATGCACTTGAAAAACTTATTGAAATTCGAGCAGAAAAAAGGCTTTATGATAAGATAAATACCGATTATGAGTATATTCCGAAAATGCAGGAAAAGCATAGCGGCAATGAACTTCGTATTCGATTTGAGAAATATGAACAGGTCTTTGAAAACGATGCGGAATTTGTAATTTTTCCAATAGATGAGATCTTAAATCATCCCGAATTGCTTGTTGATTTTAATGACAGATTGGTATGCGAACTGCCGTCATTGGTCTTTGAAGAAGATGAAAAGGCGTTTAGATTAAAACTTGAGAAGATTAAAGAAGCAGGTGTTAAAACCGTTTCCGTTGACAATATCAGCGAGTTGAAAATCGCTCAAGACTATGGTTTTTCGGTTCTCGGAGGTTACGGACTTAATATTCTTAACAGCATTTCGCTTGATGGATATTCAAAACTCGGAGTAAAAGACTGTGTGCTGTCCTTTGAGATGTCCGCAAAACGAATAAATAATATTCAATCATCCGTAAAACGAGGGATTTTAGCATACGGATATTTACCGCTTATGAAATTCAGAAACTGCCCCAACAAGACTAAAAAGGGCTGCGACGGGTGTACGGGAACAACCGAAATTACCGACAGAATGGGAATAAATTTTCCGCTTATCTGTCGAAATAAAAAATACAGCATATTACTTAACAGCCTTCCGCTTGATGTTACGGACAGGGATATTCAGAATATTGATTTTCGAGTATTATATTTTACGATTGAGAGCAAAAGTGAATGCCGAAATATTTACTTGAATGCTAAAAACTGCGTGAAGAATGATATAAAATCAACCAACGGACTATTATTCAGGGAGTTGCTTTGATGGAAAAACGAGCAAAAGAATTAAGGGACTTGATTAACAAGTACAGTTATCAGTATTACGTTGAAAATGAGAGTGAAATCAGCGATTTTGAGTTTGATAAACTTCTTCATGAACTGATTGAAATTGAAACCGAAAATCCCGAGTTGATTACCCCCGACAGTCCGACACACCGCGTCGGCGGAAAGGCGGACAATACCTTTGAAAAGGTTGTCCATGCCGTCCCCATGGAGAGTCTTCAGGATGCATTTTCTTATGAAGAACTTATTGATTTTGATACAAAGATCCGTGCTTCATTTCCGAATGTGAAATATACCGTAGAGCCGAAAATTGACGGTCTTTCAATTTCTCTTGAATATGAAAACGGTATTTTTGTTCGCGGTGCGACACGTGGAGACGGTTCTGTCGGGGAAGATGTAACCGCAAATCTTAAAACAATCAAAACAATTCCTCTTAAATTAAACGAGAATATTCCCGAAATTATAGTTCGCGGCGAGGTTTATATGCCCAGAGCTGCATTTTTTGCTTTGGTTGAAAAGCAGGAAATAAACGAAGAAAAACCGTTTAAGAATCCGAGAAATGCCGCTGCGGGAAGTGTTCGTCAGAAAAATTCCGAAGTAACCGCAACAAGAGGACTGGATATTTTTTGCTTTAATATCCAAAAGATAACGGGGAAAGAATTAAATTCGCATCATGAAAGTCTTGATTATATTGCGAGTTTAGGTTTTCATACCATTCCGAGTTACAGGGTATGTCAAACGATTGAAGAATGTATAGATGAGATTAAAAATATCGGCAATAATCGAGGGAAATATCCGTTTGATATTGACGGAGCAGTCATTAAAGTTGATGATTTTGCCACTCGTTTGGAGTTAGGCTCAACCGCCAAACATCCGAGGTGGGCGATCGCATATAAATATCCCCCTGAAGAAAAAGAATCACGTTTATTGGATATTGAAATTGCGGTAGGTCGTACAGGTGTACTTACTCCGACGGCAGTATTTGAACCGATAAGCCTGGCTGGAACAACGGTAAACCGTGCAACATTACATAATGCCGATTACATTCGTGATAAGGATATACGTATCGGTGATGTTATTCGAGTTCGCAAGGCGGGGGACATCATTCCCGAAGTTTTGGAAAGCGTCTCACATTCCGAAAACTCCGTCCCCTATACAATTCCGACAGTTTGTCCGTCGTGTGGCAGTGCAACTGTCCGTGAAAAAGATGAGGCTGCGACAAGATGCGTAAACCCCGAATGTCCGGCACAATTACTCCGTCATTTAATTCATTTTTGCTCTCGTGACGCGATGGATATTGAGGGCTTGGGCGAGGCAAATATTGAATTGTTTGTAAATGCAGGACTAATCAAAAATGTGGCGGATATATTCAGACTTAAAAAGAGTGATATTGTCGGGCTTGAACGAATGGGCGAAAAGTCTGCGGATAATATTATTGCCGCTATTGAAAGATCGAAAGCCAACGATCCCGCAAAACTTATTTTTGCCTTGGGTATTCGTCATATCGGTTCAAAAGCGGCGAAATTATTAGTCGCAAAATTCGGCGATGTGAGAGATATCATGACCGCAAGTCGTGATGAAATATTGACTATTGACGGTTACGGAGAGGTAATGGCGGATTCCGTTGTCAAGTTTTTTGCACTTGACGGGACGAAGGAACTTATCGGAAACCTTGACTCTTTCGGTGTAAATATGATAAGTGAAAATGAAATTACCGACACTCGTTTTGCCGGTATGACATTCGTTCTGACAGGCTCTCTGGAGAAATTTACTCGTGAGGAGGCTTCCGACATAATCGAAAAATTCGGCGGAAAAACTTCTTCATCAGTATCAAAAAAGACCTCTATCGTATTGGCGGGAGAGGCTGCGGGAAGCAAACTCGTAAAAGCACGGGAACTCGGTATCAAAGTTATCTCCGAAGATGAATTCAGTCAAATGATCGGCGACTGAATATGAAAAGTTTTACGATAAATAAGAACGATTCGGGACAGCGGCTTGATAAGTTTGTCGCTAAAACCGCCCCTTTGCTTCCGCAATCGCTTCTTTATAAGTATATCCGACTGAAAAGAATTAAAATTAACAACAAACGAGCCGAGATTTCAACGAAACTTTCGGTTGGTGACGTTGTCGATATGTATATCGGCGATGAATTTTTTGCTCAGGTTGAGAGGAAATACGATTTTATGTCGGCGTCCAAGCAGCTTGATATTGTCTATGAAGACGAAAATATCATGCTTCTTGATAAAAAAGTCGGACTTCTGTCCCATCCCGATAATGAGGAATATTCCGACACACTTATCACCCGCGTGAAACGATATTTGTATGAAAAAGGGGAATATAACCCTGATGATGAGGCAAGTTTTTCTCCCGCTCTTGCAAATCGCATTGACCGAAATACCGGTGGAATTGTTATTGCTGCAAAGAATGCTGAGGCATTGCGTGATTTGAATAACGCAATTAAAAATCGGGAGATTACAAAACTTTATATATGTGTATGTATCGGCAAGCTGAAAAAGTCAGAAGATACGCTTGAGGGTTATCTTTTTAAAGACGAGAAAAAGAATCAGGTCTTTGTTTCAAAAGAGGAAAAACCGAACTCAAAATACATCGAAACTCACTATCGTGTGATTGATTACAAGAACGGCTTATCACTGTGTGAGGTTAATTTGTTGACCGGTCGTTCACACCAGATTCGTGCTCATTTTGCATCAATCGGACATCCGCTTTTAGGTGATGCCAAATATGGAATAAATGCTCAAAACAATGCTAATAAGAACTACAAGAAACAATTTTTATACTCCTATAAACTTATTTTTTCCGGTGAAAATTTGGGTAGTCTTGGCTATCTTAAAGGTAACATGTACCAAATTAACAATATTTGGTTTGTTGAGGAGTTCAAAAACAACAAATTGTAATAATTTGTAACATTTATCTTAAATTTCTTAAATAAGACTTGACATTAAGCTAAAAAAAAGGTATAATACACTTGTCATGTATGGAGATTTATCTCAATATGTCGAAAAAATGAAAAGAGGGTTTATTGATATGAAAATCACTAAAACTATTCTCGCTTTTGTAGTAGCACTTTCTCTTGCTCTTACCATGAGCATTTCTGCTTTTGCAACTTCTTCCGCAAGCATTTCAGCTCCCGCAAAGGTAACTGAAGGCGAAACATTCACAGTTAAAGTTGCTGTTTCCAATGCAGCTTCCGGTGACCTTCCTCTTACATACTCCACCGAGTATCTTGAGGTTGTTGATACTGAAAGCCTTCTTGGCGGCGAAGTCGGTTCCATTGCTGAATCTGCAGGTGGCAAAGTTTATGCAGGTTTTGCTGTCGCTGACAATGTCACTGCTGATGTTTACAGCGTAACATTCAAGGCTCTCAGTGCTGTTGATGGTGTTGAAGGTGAAGCTAAACTTTCTGTTGACGGTTATGTAATTGATGCTGACGACAATCAGACTGATGTTAAGTCAGAATTTGTTGTTGATATCGTAGAGGCTGAAGAAGACACAACCAAGGCTGATGAAGACACAACCAAGGCTGATGAAGACACAACCAAGGCTGATGAAGACACAACCAAGGCTGATGAAGACACAACAAAGAAGCCCGATGACGGAACAAAGGCAACTGATAAAACTCCCAAAACCAGTACAGATGTTTCTCTTTCAACCGTAGCAGGTCTTTCTGTTCTTGCAGCAGCAGCATTTGTTCTCACAAAGAAGAGAAAGTAATTAGTTTTATTAAACAATAAAAGGCGAGATTAAACTCTCGTCTTTTTGTTATTTGCTTGAAAATGATATTGGAAAAACTATTATTTTGACGTGATATTTCTGCAGCTCCTGATGTTTTCATTCCTTTCGTTTTACGAAACCGTATTATTTAATATCGGTTATCTTTTCCCCGTTAACATAAAGTCCGTCAAATTTAAAGTGATTCAGAAAACCTTTAATTACAACCGTAACATATGCAGGTGAACCGTCAAACTCAAGTTTTGTGTCATTATCTAAATCGTAAATCCCGATTGTAAATCCGTCTTCATAAGAGAAATCAATATATTTTTTTGTAACATTTTTATTATCATCGGGAAACTCATTATAAAACTTTTTTGCGTCATTTATCGGGAGCTTCAGGCTAATTGTACCAACGTAATCACCAACGTCCATCCAACCGTCATAATCCCCGCAAATATCGATATTCAAATAATCGTACTTATTATTCATTTTAATATCCGAAGACAAAGTATAAAATTGAGCTTCCATAGATATAATATCTTCATTATATGCAGTCCAATTGTAAGCTATTTTATTGACTTTATATTCATATTTTATACCGAAATTTTCACAGCAGAAGTCTATAAGAGTGGGGTTTGCTATGATGATACCCGCAATAATAAGTTGGATAACAAGGGCCAAAATTATTTTTTTAAGCAATAATATCGCCTTCTTTCTCCGAAAGGTCATTGTTAATCTTTTTATAACGTGTTTGCCTATTGAATATTGTTAATATATTATTTGTGTTTGATCTGGGTGATTTTTTCTCCGTCAACATAAAGTCCGTCAAATTTAAGGTGATCCAGAAAACCTTGAATTACAACCGTCACATATGCAGGTGAGCCGTCAAACTCAAGAATGGAATCGGAATTTGAATCGTCAATAGAAATTGTAAAACGGTTAGTATAATAAGAGTAATTTATATGCTCTTTTCTGATATTCGGGTTGTTGTCGGGAAACTGCTCGTAGAACTTCTCCGCATCATCAATCGGTATAGTAAGGTAAAGTTCGCCGAGATTATCGTTAATGCTTATATAGTCATCATAGTTATTGTTGATACTGGCACCGGATTCGTACCACCGTGTAAGTATTATTAAATCTGAAGCATCGAATTCAACATTAAGTTTTATTATACTATTGTTATATAATTTCCAACTGTAAACAATGTTTTTTACTTTACATTCATATATAGTACCACAATTCTCATGGTAATAATCACCAAGTGTGGGACTTGCGATGATAATTCCGGCAATAACGAGTTGGATTACAAGAGCGACAATTATTTTTTTAAGCATTGTATTCACCTTCTTTTTACTCTGTTCCCATAGGTGATTTCATTTTAATGAGTTTGTTTGTTGAGCTTTCTTTAAGCTGTTATTCAGTTTTTATGGGTTTTTTGGTTTGATCTGCGTTATTTTTTCTCCGTCAACATAAAGTCCGTTAAATTCAATGCGATCCAAGAATACTCCGATAACAACCGTAACGTCTGCGGGCGAGCCGTCAAACTCAAGTTTTGAATCATGATTTGCATCATCGATAAATATTCTAAATCCGTATTTCTCGTCGTAGTAGTATTCTATATCCTCTTTTTCAATATTTGAATTGTCGTCGGGGAATTGAGAATAAAACTTCTCCGCGTCATCAATCGGGAGATTAAGGCTAAGAGTGCCGCTATTGTCATATAGGCTTATATAACCCTCATATTTATTGTAGAAAGCGGAACGTCGATAGTCATACCGTGTGATTTCTACATCTGAGAAGTCAAATTCGGCACTAAGCTGTATAATGTCTTTGTTATACTCATCCCAAAAATATGATATGTTCGTAACTTTGCACTCATATTCAGTGCCGAAATTCTCTAATACGTAATCTGTAATTGTGGGGCTGGCGATGATAATTCCGGCAATAATGAGTTGGATTACAAGAGCAACCGCTATTTTTTTAAGCATTGTTATCACCTTCCCTGTCGGAAAGTTCTTCGGGAATTTCTTTATCGGCTGTTTTTTTATTGAATTTTATGAACATAATTCGATTTGCAAGCAGGAGTGTAATTCCGACAACGATCATGATAACTCCCTGTGTGACAAATTCCAAATCAGTTCCGACTACAAGGACAATTACAAGAACTGCAATCATAATGAGACCGAAATTTATCGTACTCATTTTTGTTTTTAACGCACCTTCAACAATGAACGTAATTGCGGAAATTCCGCATAATGCAAATATAAGTACTTGATTGTCTTCAATATTGGATGGAAAGAAGGTAATAAAGGTGTTCAGCAGAATGGTTGTAGCAATCAATATCCAGGATACGCCGAATTTCTTAAGGTTTTTACGAGCCTTAATTACTCCGCCCAAGATAAGAAGCAATGAAATTAGGGTTATAAAGACGGAGCCATAAACAGCAGTTTCTGTGTTGCCGGGATAGAAATAGGGATTTCCATCAATTAAAGCGAAAACAGTCGTTATTGTTATTGATGCAGCCAAGCCGAGTCGGGAGAAAAAAGCACAATCAACTTCTTTTCTTTCGTCTTTATCAATAAGCATCAATGCCGCGAAAATTGAGCCGGTTATAATAAAAATTGCAAATCCATCTAAGCAATAGTTAAGTTCTGTACTGATAAAATAAATGACGGCGGTGAAATTCAAAAATATTGTCGCAAATGTAATAGCATAGAAGTGCTTTTTTGCACCGAATTGTCCGCATTTTTTTGCCAATAATACACCGACAAATATTAAAATACCGAAGAGCACCGAGTATATTATTCCGCCTTGCAATGAGGAATAGGAGAGGAGAGACAGGAATGAATAGGATAAGCCGCAGAAATAGAATGTCATCGGCAAAATTCCGTGTGTAATCAGGATTACGGGAATTACGGCAATCGTGTCGAGAACCAATGCTCCCTCAAAGCCTAATTGTGCGTAATATATTGAATTGAGAAAAGCATTGGTGACGATGATGCCGATACTCCAGACAACAGCACCGATTTCATTCCAGACAGCACCGGTTTTCTTTTTAGATACGAAAATTTCAAAGCCGACACCGACCAAAAGAGGAATGAAGGCAAGTACGGTTTTGATAAGTCCGTTTATTGTGTCCCAAAGCGAGTAGAATAATAGTGCGATACCGCCGGCAATTAATAGTGTTCCCAATATGCTGAATATTGTAATAAAAAGTTTTTTATTATCTTTTTTCGGCGGCTCTAATCCGATTTTGTTGTTTTTGCCGTAAATTAGCTCTTCAATGCTGATTTCAAAGATTTCTGCTATTTTTTCAAGCATCTGATAGTCGGGTTGAGTTCGTGAAGTTTCCCAACTTGAAATGGTTTGTCTGGTAACCTGAAGATTTTGAGCCAATATATCTTGAGTGATACCTTTTTCTGTTCTGAATTTTTTAATGTTTGAGGATATTTTTATCATAAAACCTCCTCCTTTCGACCAAAGTATATCACTTTTTATATAAAATGTCCAGCAATATTTTGTTGCAATGGGTATTTTTATATAATAATATGGTGTTTTGCAAAATTTATGCTATATTAAGTGTTTGGAAGTATGATAAATTTTCTAATTGTTTGCTTGACAAATTGTTTTCAATATAGTATTATTATAAGGTATGCTTACATTATGGAGGAATGTCATGAAAATTTGTGCTGAATGTAAATTTAACGTAGAATACGATCAATCTGTATGCCCTATTTGTGGCTGCGATCGTTTTGAAGAAACTGAAACGGAAGATATTGCAGAGGATAAAGTTGTTACTGAAACAACCGAAGAAGGAACAAGCTCTTTCGGTACACTTGTTGAAGAAGTTAAAAATCCCGCTCCTGCTCCCGTTGACGAGAATGAATTAAAGATAAAGAAAAAGAACAAGCAACTTACAGTTATTATCGCTGTATTGCTTGTTATTATCGCAGGTTTTGTCGGCATTATCGGTGCTGCATTCTATTCTTATTGGAGAGACCAAAATCCCAAGGTAGAAAAGACACCCGAATATGTACAGACAGCTCAGAAGAAAAAGAACTTCCCGATGCACAATTTCGGTGAAGTTGCCGGCAAAATCAATGAAACCGAAGTTTCTATGGACATGGTTGAGCTTTGCTATATTGATCAGCTCAATTCAATGACATATTTAAATTCCATGTACGAAAGCAATTACGGTGAGGGTTACGGTATGTTATTTACCGGCTTTGATCCCGATATCAATCCCGCTTTGCAGACAACAACAAACCAAGACGGAGATACGGTTTCTTTCGATGATTACTTTATGGATTGTGCCGAAAGCGAAATTGAGCGTGTTGTTTTCCTTTATAATAAAGGTGTAGAGGCAGAATATGAATTAAGCGATGAACAGATAGAAAAAATCAACACTGCAGTCGATGCCGCAGTAAAGGGTACCGACGGATTTACTGTTTCCACCTATTCTTATCTGACCGAGGAAAAGGGTTACAGTGCAAAAGATGCAAAAGTTATTTTAGCTCAGTATTATTACCTTATTTATTTTGCTGATAATTACACCGTTTTCGCTCAGGATGAACTTGATGCCCAAGTAAGCGATGATGAAATTGCTGCTTATATTTCTGAAAATGAGGAAGATTTCAAGGTTGCCGACATCTATATTCTTTCAAAAGATACCAATGATGTAGAAGATGTTGCAGAATATATCGCAGGTCTTAAGGAATCTGTAGTTGATTTAGAGAGCTTTAAGGCAGTTGCTGTTTCTGATTTTGATATTCCCACAGATGAAATTGAAGATAAGTGTTTGATGACAAGTGTTGCTCGTGAAGTTATTTCAGCTAATGTTGACGAAGAGGCAGCAGAGTGGATGTTCAGTGATGAGCGTAAGCCCGGCGACTGTTTCGTAGTCGATTTAACGACTTTTGGCGGTATCTATGTTTTCTGTATTTCTGAAAAAGCCTATCTTTCAAATGAGAAGCTTCCCTCAATCCGTCTTATCCCGATTTATGATGAGACAGGTGAACAGACTATTGAAGACATTAAGGCAAAGGCTGACGAATGTGTGGCGAACTTTAATGACGGAGACAAGACAGAGGACAGTTTTGTAAAATTGGTATCCGAATATTCAAGTGATCCTAATTTGGTTGAGGATGGCGGTCTTTTTGAGGCTATCGAAAGAAACAGCTTCATTAAATCAATAGAGACTTGGGCTTTTGACGAAAGCCGTCAGGCAGGCGATATTGATGTGTTGGAGCTTAATGCAAACGGTTATGTTGTAGCTTACTATGTAAAGCTGGGCAGATCTTCTGCAGAAAATGCTGCTGTTGAATCCCTTACCGCAGAAAAGAAAACTGCTTTGACTGAAGGCTGGGCAGAGGAATATAAAGATACATTTGAGTTTGAAAAAGAACTTCGCAAGAGCACTCAGACTGCACTTCTTGCCTATCTTGAAAAGATAATGAAGTTTGGAGAAGAAGGCACAACCGCTGCATAATTTAATATGGAGGTGGACGGAATGAAAAACCGAATGATTGTTTTCATAACTTTGATTTTGTCTGTTCTCCTCCTGTTTTCTTCTTGCATACAGACGGGTTATGAAATTGACACGCTCAGAGCTACCGATATGATAACCGGTGAGGTTGTAAATATTAAAATTGAACCGGTGAAAGCAGATGTCGTTGATTATACGGGATTTACGGGCTTTTATTCTAACAAGTCGCTTGAAAAAATTGCCAAATCCCTTGACGGATTAACTACCGAAGAAAAGGGCAAGGTTAAACTTTTCTCACTTGGAGCAAAACAGGCTGTATTTCTTGTTGAAACCTATGAGGGCAGAAAGATTTATTTTGCACTGACAAATATTGGTAAAAAGCAGTTTGTTTTTCATGATTGTGTCGCAAAGATTGATGACTTCATCGTTGCTTTTCCGTATTATGTGTTAAATGACGAGGAGGAAGTTTTCACATCTTTGGATAATATCGAAAACAGAAAGTTTGAAACTTTGTATTTCTGCGAGGACTTGCTTCGCTATTATCAGTCGCTTGGTGTTTATGCAACGACAAGTGTTGACGAAAATGCTTTTGAACTTGTTGCCGTGACGAGTGAGAATAAGGATATAAAATCCGCCGTTCCGATTCGTGTTGAATTTTTTACCGAAGATAAGGGTACAAGATATTTTACAATAGAAAAGATTGACTAATTATGTTTGATGCTAATTTAACTTCACGCAGCTATGCAAAAATAGACCTTAATGCGATTTGCCACAATTTTGACGAGCTTAAATCTCGATTAAGCCCGAATGTTCTGACAATGGCAATTGTTAAAGCGGATGCCTATTCTCACGGAGTGGTACAAGTTACAAAAACCTTGTCTGATAAGGTGGATTATTTTGGTGTTGCGGTTGTTGAAGAAGCGATTGAGCTAAGAGAAAACGGCATAGATAAGCCGATTCTTATATTGTCTCATACCTTACCGCATCAATATCCATTGCTTTTAGAATATGACATTGTTCAGACGGTTTCGTCTTATGAGAGTGCAAGACTTATTTCCGAAACAGCTCAAAAAGAGGGCAAGACGGCTAAAATTCATATTGCACTTGATACCGGAATGAACCGACTTGGCTTTGAGGCAACGGATGAAAGCGTTGAGCAAATAAGGGAAATTGCAAAATTGCCGAATGTGTATATCGAAGGGCTTTTCAGTCATTATGCCTGTGCAGATGCAAGCGACAAAACAGCGGCAAATGAGCAGACGGCGAAATTTAAAGAATTTATTGCAAAACTTGAGACTGTGGGAGTAAATATTCCGATAAAACACATATGCAATTCCGCCGGTATTATTGACCTTGATGAACATTTTGATATGGTGCGAATGGGTATTGCTTTATATGGAATGTATCCTTCCGAGACAGTTAACAAAGCTGCTGTAAATCTTGTTCCCGCAATGGAGATTGTTTCGCATATTGTTCATATTCATACAGTCCCGAAAGGTACTCCCGTCGGTTACGGGTATAGCTTTATAACCGAGAGAGAGACAAAAATCGCCACAATCGGTATTGGATATGCCGATGGATATTCAAGAAGTTTTTCCAATAAAGGATATGTTTTAATTAATGGTAACCGTGCAAATGTCATTGGCAGAGTATGTATGGACTTGTGTACGGTAGATGTAACTGATATTGATGATGCGGAAATAGGTTCTCATGTTATCATAATGGGAAAAAGCGGTAACGATGAGATTTCCGCTGAAATGCTTGGTGAGCTTTCCGGTAGTTTTAATTATGAAGTGATTTGCGGCTACAAAAAGAGGGTCGCAAGAGTGTATGTCGATTAGAGTCATGAGAAGATTTTTAACCATAGTTGTTGCGTTATCAATGCTTGTCGGGGTATTACCTGCATCCAATGCAGCAGGGGTATTTCAGGAATATCTCGTTGAAAATGAAAACGGTGTTCCGATTTATTTTTCGGACAATACCGATTCTGTGATTATGACTTATGCTCCGAAAGGTACAATTTTGGGTGCTACTGCTGCAAATTTAGAGTTTATCAAAACAAGTTATGACGGATATATCGGTTGGGCATTGATTGAAGATTTGACGAAATTGGACAATTCAAATGACGTAGGAGAAATTTCAGGAATTGAGATTACGCAATTGCCCGACAAGACGGAATACTACGAAGATGAAATGCTGGAAACTGCCGGTATGGTTGTGTCCGCCAAATATAAAAACGGCTTATTAAAGGAGATTAAAGGATATACCGTTCTTGCTCCGCCGATGAATACAAGCGGGTATTCTACCGTAACAGTATTGTATAAAGGTTTCGAAACAAGTTTTGATGTTTGGGTAGCTGTTCTTCCCATCGAAAAGATAGAAGTTACAAAACTACCCTCCAAATTATCATACAAGCAAGGCTCACCGCTTGATTTTTCAGATATGGAAGTTACTGCAACCTTGACCGACAAGACTACTCGCAAGGTTACAAACTATAAGATTATGAATTATGATCCCGATTTGGTCGGAGTTCAACAGGTGCGGATTGTCTATAAAACAGTATATTGCAATCTTCCTGTCGAGGTTATTAAGCGAGAATTAGTCGGTGTTCGGCTCGATGTAGCCCCGCGAATTAAGACATATTACGGCACAAATTTTTCGATTGATTTAAGCGGTCTTAAACTCATGGCTTTATATGATAACGGCGATGAGGAGAAAGTATTTCCTGATTCGGCAGTATGCAAACATGCAATCACCGTCGGTACAAACACGGTTATTTTGAGTTACGGCGGATTTACCGTACAGTATGACATCGAAGTCGAGCAGCGTATGCCGAAAGGTCTTTCTGTTTCTCCTCCTGCAAAACTCAGTTACGAGGTTGGTGAGGAAGTAGATTATTCGGGACTTATCGTATATCTTGATTTTAATGACGGCTCAAAAACACCGATTGATGATTATAATATTATTACTGAGTTTGATAATACGAAAATAGGCACGCAAAATATTACGGTTGAATACGAAGGTATGACTGCATATTTTACATTGACCGTCCAGAATATTTTTCCGTACGGAGATGCCAACGGTGACGGCAAAGTTAATGTAAATGATGCAAGATTGGTTCTTCGGTTTGCATTGGGTTTGGAAAGTTGGAGCAAAGGTATCGATTATTGTGATGTTAACGGTGATTTTGATGTTACGATTATGGATGCACGACTTATTTTGCAACGAGCATTGGGACTTATTCCGGCATTCCCGATTGAACGATAGGTGAATTATGAGTGAAACAGAGAGACTTATAAATATTAAACCGAGCGACATTCAACTTGAATATAGTGATTTCGGGTATTATTCATTCGTTCACTACGGAATGAATACTTTTACCGGTGTTGAATGGGGCAGCGGCAAGGAAGAACCCTCCATGTTTAATCCTGAAATTGTCGATACAGACCAGTGGGTGCGTGTCCTGAAAGACAGCGGAAGCAAGGCTGTCATTTTTACGGCCAAACATCATGACGGTTTTTGTCTTTTCCAGACAAAATATACTGAACACTCAATAAAAAACAGCCCTTATCGAGACGGTAAGGGTGATATTGTCCAACAACTTGCGGAGAGTTGCAAAAAATATGATATGAAGATGGGAATATATTTATCTCCGTGGGACAGGCACGACAGTCGTTACGGTTTTGATGAATATAACGACTATTTCTGCAATCAACTTGTTGAACTTTGCACAAATTACGGTGATATATGGATGTTCTGGTTTGACGGTGCAAAGGGTGATGATGCTCCCGCTTTTACTTATGATTTTGAACGCTATTATTCTACCATTCGCAAGTATCAGCCAAAATGTATTATAGCAAACTGCGGTCCGGATGTACGCTGGATAGGCAATGAAGCGGGGAAAGAGAGAGTTTCCGAATGGAGTGTTGTCCCCGTCGATCCGCCGAGAACAGAGAGTGATTTGGGTAGCCGTGAATATTTAGCAGATAAGAAAGATTTGTGCTGGTATCCCGCTGAGGCTGATGTATCAATTCATCACGGCTGGTTTTATCATAAGAGCAATAAAAGTCGAACGGCAAAGCAACTTGCGGATATATATTTCAAGACGGTCGGCGGAAACGCATCTTTGCTTATGAATGTTCCGCCGTCAAAAGCGGGAATTATCGAGCCTCGTGACGTAAAAACTTTGGAGAAGTTCAAAGAACTAATCGACAAGCCTTTCAAAACGCCCGTTGAGAAAAACAGCGAAAATTTAGTAAAAACAGTTGTTATTCGTGAGGATTTGAGGTTTAGTCAGCGGGTTGAGAAATTTAAGATATATGCGGATAAAAAATGCGTGTACAGCGGTACAACCATCGGCTCAAAGAAGATAGCATTCCTCAAAAAAGCAGTACCCGCCAACCAAATTGAACTTAGAATTCTTGAATGCAGGGAAGAGGCTCATATTCGGGATATTGAATATTTCGCTTAATAAAAAAGGACGGTCATTATAAACCGTCCTGTAAGTGATATTTATTTAGGCATAACGATCAAGTAAATTTTTATATTCGCCGCTGAATAAATAATTGTTTCTGTTCTTGTTTTCACATTCCTTTATTTATCAACAAATTGATTGCCGCACACCGATAAGGCATGCTGAGAATGAAGTTAACTTTGTATCTGGATTTGGAATGGTATTCTTAAAAGATTTAATTTTTTAGACTTTCGCTATGAAAGTTCTTTTTTGTTTCTTTTCAGAAATTTTTCTAAGATTAAATCTATTGCAAATTTCGCAATTTTCGGCTCGGCAAGTGATGCAATTCCGAAGAATAATAAGAGAGTAATAATTGTATACGGAACACACCAAAGTATGATTTTGAAATATGACGTAAGGTCAAGTTTGATGAAAGAGCTGATAAATGCAATAAGAAAGAAAGTAGCAACATTTATTAGCCAGCGTTTGTATGTAATAAGTGGTGAGCGGTGGAGAACTCTTTTGTTGGCAAAAATTATCATATCATTCGTGCGGTAGAATAAAGCAGCAATAGTTCCGAAAAGCACGCCATAGATACCGAAGAAATAAACGCAAACTATTGAAACAACAATATTTATTACCGATTCGAGAATTGAACGCCATTGAGTTGATTTGAAATTTCCGCTGATGCTTATCGCCAAACCGGGTGCGGAACGACCTGTTGACAGCATATATATGGCAATAAACAACCACGGCAAAGCCTTATCTATATATTCAATATCGGTAATGCCTTCGGTATAGAGTGCAATAAACGGCAGTATAAAGTGATGAGCAACGGTGTAGAGTGCGAAAACAAAAGCGGTATAATATATCTCATAGCAGTCATAGAACAACATAAACCGCTCTTTATTTTTATGAAATGTCTGACCGAGTTTGAAAGAAAGGCTTGAAGAAACCGTTCCCAACACTGTAAGAATCATGCTGTAAAGCATGGTGTACATTGAATATACGCTGACAACTTTCAGACCGCAGAAAATGGAGAGTACGATATTATCGGTATTGTTGAATACAAGTTCTCCGATTTTATGGACAAAAACATTCTTGCTCTGTGAGATGGATTTGAAATCGGGCTCTACGGATATATCCACCCATTTAAGATGTTTTCTGACATACCAGAGCATATAAATTGCCTGAACAATGGTCATGCACATCGGTATGGCCTGAACGGAAATAATATCAAATCCGAGCATTAAAAGAACGATTCTCGAGATATTTTTGAGCATATTTGTCGCCATGTATAAAGCGGTTTGAATATAGTTTTTTCCTTGAGCCTGAAGAAGAAGGAAGTATTTTGCCGTAAAGGAATAGTTGATTACACTACCCGCACCATTGAGAATGATAATCAAAACGACAGTCATTGTGGGGATTGTCGTTTTGACTACAAGCGGATAGACAATTGAGAAAATCGCAATGGCAAGAATATAAAATATTCCGGTGCGTTTATATTGTTTGTCGGTGGCGGCAAGAATACGATTTGTAGCATGTTTATCTTTATTTGCAACGGTTTTGTATAGAGCCTGCAGAGTAGCAGTACCGATACCCGCTTCAAGCAGTGCGACATATGAATATATCTGTGATACTGAATTTACAAGTCCGTTAATCTCCGAGCCGAAACTCTTTAATGTTAATCGCGGAATAACGAAACCTAAAAGAATGGTTAATGCTTCTGCGGCAAAACCAAAGATAATATTGTAACTAATCTTCTTTGTATCTTTCATCTTATCACTTTCAAAATCAGTTTGCGAACGGTGAAATATAATTTGATAATAAAAAATTTTCTCTTTACAAGTTGTCTGAAAACAAAGAATTTCTTGCATTCTCCGCCTGTGATTTCGTTGATTACACAATCAGGAATTTGATTGAGAATATCCTCGCAGGCGGTCGGGATATCGCTTATTTTTTTTGAATTCAGATAGGAGAAAATTAAATTCAAAATATTTTTTATCGGTACAGATAAATCGATATCTATGTCTCGTGCCACTAACATTATTTTTACTTGATTTTTGATAAAATCAAGCAGAGGAAAGGTCTTGCGTTTTGGCTCAAAGAGGTAGAAATAATCGTGTTCGTTGATAATTTTGATCTTATTCGTTTTGCTGTATGCAGAGAGAGCAAAATCAAAATCTTCCTGAACGGTCATATTCTCATTAAAACGAACATCATCAAGAATACCAAGTCGATACATTTTATTTGTAGCGAAGCCGTAAGCTCCGTTAGTTTGATTTGCGACATTTTGCATATGGATATTTGACGAAGTATCAGGCAATATAATTTCTCTTGTGCCGTCTTTCAGTATTTTTGTTATTCCGCCGATAACAATATCCGCATCTGTTGATTTAGCCGTATCAATATAAGATTTAATATAATTTTCACCGATATAATCATCACCGTCGATAAACATAATATATTCGCCTGTTGCATGATTTATACCGACATTTCGGGTATATGAAACACCGTGATTTTCGTGCGAAAAGACTTGTATTCGATTATCTTTTTTTGCATATTCATTCAGTATATTTAGCGAATTATCTTTTGAGCCGTCGTTTACAACAATAATTTCAAGATTAAAATAAACTTGACCGATAATGCTGTCTAAACATACGGACAAATCATTTTCTGCGTTATAAACGGGAATAATAATACTGACTTTCATATTATTGCCAATAATTTGCTCATCTTGAATTTGATTAAATAGAGCATTGCTTTAAGTTTCAGAGATACATCCGCTTTATCAATATGCTTCATAGCATCAACCGTGACGGGATCGGTGCAAATTTTTCTGATAAAGCTCTCACGCTCTTTGACGTTTTCTATATGATGTCTGTCTGCAAGTGCACTTAATACCAAGAACATTTTAAGCAGTGCAAGTTGTTTCTCATAATCAATATCGGTACAGTCTGAGAAATCTCTCTCAAAATATTCTATTATTTTTTTTGAAACATCAAATCTGTCCGGCTTGAAAGATTTGGTAATTGAAGCCGAATTGAAGAAATAGTGATAGAAATTCGGACCGTCAAGGTAGTAGAATGAATTTGCACGATAGACGACATTCGCACTGAATATCATATCCTCACCGTAACGAACATTGTCATAAAACCAAAGATTATTTCGTTTCAGAAAATCGTGATTATAGAATGAACGGCAAGCGGACACAATCGCTCCTTGCGTAATTTTATCTGTTGCAATAAGACGAGGGAATATTTCCTTTTCAATTCTTGCACGGTCATAATATCCGGGAGCGACTTTTCTCGCTTTGCCGTCATTATAAGCCGTACCGTCCGGAATATCTTTACGCCCCGCATACATCGGCCAGTATCTGACAAAATCGCAGTTATGTTCTATAATCAGGTCGTAGAGAGCCTGTATGCTGTGCAAATCAAGCCAATCGTCACTGTCAAGGAAAAAGATAAAATTGCCGTTTGCTTCACTCAGACCTGCATTTCTTGCGGAAGAAAGACCACCGTTTTGTTTGTGAACGACTTTGATGCGAGAATCCTGCTTCGCATATTCATCGCACATTTCGGGGCATCTGTCGGGAGATCCGTCGTTTACTAAAATTATTTCGATATTTTTATGCGTTTGATTTATAACGCTTTGAACACAGCGGTCTAAAAATTCTTCGACCTTATATACCGGAATAATTACGGATACATCAATATCAGCCATATCTTATCCTTTCAATAATTCACCGAGTTTCTTAATTTTTCTTGTCAGTTCTTGCTTTCTCTCATATTTGTTGAACATTTTGATAGTTTTATCAAAAGGCTCATTTGCAAGCGAGTTTAATATTTCCTGACGAATGTTAGGTATAGGGATGTCTTGATTAAGTTGAGCCGACAAAACAGTACTGTTATCAAGTGGTTTTATTGTAAAATCAGCGAGTTCATTTATTGCGTCATATCCCTTTTGTGAGAAGGTCAACACGCTGGACATCCCTTCACCCTTTGCTTCAATTCCTCTTTGCCAGAAGTCGCCGAGTTTTATATCAGCCTCGCTTGTTGCTCCTCTGTATTTACATGTGTAACAAGAATTTTGGAGGGCAATATTGCGAATGTACATTCTGAAATATAATCCCGAGTCTTCGGTTGATGAAAACTCGTTGCCGTTTATATCTCTAATCTCAAGGGTGTATTTTCCCCAGCCACTTTTTTTGCTTCTGAAGTTTATACTGTCAATCTTACCGATGTCTTTCTTATTTCTGATAGACGCAAGATAATTTTGCCAGAGATTATTTGAAGGTACGCCGTGACAGAAAAGGTCGATAAATAAAACATTTTCAAGAGCCTCTGGATTTAGTTCTTCGAGAATTAATTTAAGACCTGCAATCTGACAGGGAAGGGCAAATACTGCATATTTCGCACCGGATTTATCATAGACTATTTTATTAAAAGCTTCTACTGTATGGCTCTGGATATATTTCGAGCCTCGCATATTTTGAATATCGGCAATATTTTTTGCGATAATATGTTTTGCGGTGTCTGTGTTTGCATCATAGATCGCACCGACAATGTTATAGCCTTTGTTAAACAGCATTACCGAAAGTCCGAAAGCGACCGCACCGGATGTAGATTTTTTAAGTATTTCGGCTGAATTTGAGTAAATACAAAAAGCGTTTGCATCTTTAGTTTTTACGTCAACGGAAATATTTTGAATTTTCTTGCAAAGTCCGCAATCAATACAATTATCCTGCTTTACAGGTCGCAAAAAACCTTCGCTGTTTGGCAAAAGTTTTATTGCCCCTATGGGACATACGGCGACACAAGCACCGCAACCCGTACACATATCACTTGCCGTCATTTTTTATTACCTTGTCAATATAGTTTTTAGATGACGCTTGAAGTTCGTTAAGCTTATTGCATACCAAATCATAGTCAATCGGCTCTGAACTTGCATTATCAACATCAATAATCAATCTGTCGGATAAGCCTAAATCGGCGAGGAGGTCACGCATACGGGTATTTATTGCCTGCTTGCGATTTATAACCGCAAACTCTTTCTTATATATTACCGAAAACGCTGTTGCATGGAATGAATTTGATATTACGAAATCAGCATTTTTTATTATTCCGACAAACTCACGAGGACACATAAATTCAAATGTTTTGTCTGCAAAATCGGATTTAAAGAGGGAATAAATCTTCAGATTTTTTTCTTTTGCAATTCTTTTTGCAATCCGTGTTATCTCCTCGTTACCGTCAAAGTCATATAGGAATAGATAAGGTTCATGATCTTCTTCAACCGCAATTTCATCCCAAGATGATTTTTCAAGCAGAAATACCGGATCAAGCACTCGCTCTCCCTGATAGCCCAAATTTTCAAGTATTCTGACGGCGGATTTTTCTCGTACAGAAATATAATCAAGATTTGCAAGTGAGGTTTTATAGTGTTCTATCAAATCGTCGGGAATATTATCGCAAGCAAAACTTGCAGCATAAGATGCTTTTATCCCCGATTTTACAAAATCCAAGAAAAAAGCCTTGTCTTTGCCGTTAGGGAAAAGGGGATTCCAAATCTGATCACTGCCGGCAAAATAAATATCGGCAGGCGGCGGATTGCTTTTTAGTTCATCGAGTGATGAATATCGGGTTGTAATCGGCAGATACTGTTCTCTGAAAACATCAAATTTGCGTTTGCGTTTTAATGCTCTGAGGCGTGAGGGAAGTTTTGCTGCAAGATATGTTTGTCTGATTAACGGTTTATCGTATATCGGATTGCTTACGGACATTAAACTGTAATGTCCGCTTAAATAATCGGGTTTGTAGTCAATGATTTTCGTTTCAATTCCCAAATTGTTCAGATACTTACACAAAGCATACGCTTGAAGCGATGCTCCGACATTGTAAACATCATGACAAGTAATAGTTAATGCTTTCATAATTAAATCTTAATCTTAAATAACAGTTGCTTAACGACTTCCTGTTACGAATGAATATGTTTTCGGCATAATTTTTTTGACTATCATACCGGCAAGGATGATAATTGTGATAGTAAGAAATGCAGAAGCGAAGAAGGTGATTAAGAGGGCAATATCGCTTGCACCGATAATTTTTGCAATAATTTTTTTCAACGCACTGGCGATGGGATGGTGAGTAACGAAAATCAAGAATGAATAAGATGCAATTTCCCATTCTTTTTTCTCTACAAATTTTGGAGCAGTATACCAGACGGCAACGAGTCCCGATATTATCGACAGTCGCATTGAATAGTGCAAAATGGGGTCATATTTTCCAAAGAGCAATACATCTTCCGGTAAAGAACACAGATAATATGTCCGGAAAATTATTATACCGAGCCAAAGTATCAGAGCAACAATGCCGATAATGTTCTTATGTTTTATTTTCTTGCTGATATTCGTCAGTTTTTCGTTGTGTAATGCGAATAATGCACCGAGCGAGAAGAATAAAATTGTTTCAGAGCGAATAATTATATTAACATTGAAAAACCAGATTGCGAAAGCGGCGGGAATAACTATAAACGGCAGTTTCTTTATTGCAATATAAAACAGCGGGGAGAGAAGGGCAAATACGATAAGATAACGACAAAACCACAGAGGCGAGTTAAATGATGTGATGAAAATGTTGTAAAGAATATCGAGAATACCGAAATTGGTTGTATCTCTCGTAGAGAAAAAAGAGGCGAGTGAGGGGATTCGTTGTGCGATAAAGAACATAAAGAATACAGCGGCAGACCAGATTGTATAGGGAATAGCAAGAGAGAAAAAGCGACGTTTGAGTTTGTATTTATAGCCGTCAAGTGTGTTTTTGTATGTGATAAAAAAGAGATATCCGGAGATAATCAAAAACAATGGAACGGCAACCCGACACACACCTTCCGTAAAAAAGAGTTGAATAAAAGTGGCTGCGTTTTGACCGTATATGCTCACCGTTTCGCCCTGAAGATTTATCACATAGGAAGACGAATGGATGAATACAATCAAAATACTTAACATAAATTGTATATGTGTAATTTTATGGCTTAATTCTTTTTTCATATCTTTTTCTTTTTATAAAAACATAGAACACTGAAAACACAATGGATGAGATTGCGGTTAAAATAAATGTCAGGGAATAGGTCAAATTCATAAAGGGAATGCGAAATAATATTTGTGACATAAAATAGTGGAGCATCGGGTGAACGTCTAAAAATAAGTCAGTGTGTAATGCAACGATAAGCAATGCGAATATTACACGCAAAATGTCAATTGTATTATTTCGTCTTTTTGTCATCATATGTCAAGTATATCCTTAACCGCAGATGCGTTTGAATAGTCACGCGTTTTGCAGTTATTGCTTAAAAATTCAAGTTTTTCTGTATCTTTCAAAAGTTCTGCTATGCCTTTTGCACAGCCTTCGTTATCAAGCGGAACGATAATTCCGTCAACCCCGTTTTCAAGTTGAGCGTTGGCAGTGGGGAAAGCGGTGATACATACGGGTTTGTTAAGTGCCTGAGCTTCACGCACCGTTACGGCCTTTCCTTCAAACCGAGAGGGCTGGACGTAGAGTGTGCAGGCATTCATATATTTATATGGATTTTCTCGTTTTCCCAATATGATGACACGATTTTGCATATTATTTTTTTCTATTTCTTCCCGAATCTTGCTTTCGAGACCGCCGAAACCGATAAGATACCATTTAACGTCAAGGTCGTATTCTACAAGCCTTCTTGTAATATCCGGTATATTTTCAAAATTCTTTGCCGTACCGAAACGACCGACAGAAAGGAGAATATATTTTGAATCATTCGGCATATCGTCAACATTTTCAAGTGCTGCTTTTTTTACACTGTTCACGGATAAAATATTTTCCGCCACACCGACCTTCTTTTCGTCTACGGGTAATGAACTTATCAGTTTTTCTCTGACTTCTTGGGATACGCACTGAATTTGGTCTATACGTTCAAACATATTTATTATCGCTTTTGTGCCGATATGAACCGTCGAATAGTCGGTATGAATAAGTCCGACTTTTTTGGTTGCGGTTACTTTATCAAGGACATAGTAATAGGGCATATTGAAACTGACGGCAAGGTCATATTTCTTTTCTTGTGCCTTCATTTTTTTGATTATCATCTTGTGATATATGAATGCTTCGACAGACAAAGCCTTATCTTTTTTGACTATTCTCAGAAGTTTTTCAATCGGTTTTGCAATAAAACGAGCGAAAGATTCAAATAAATATCCTTGCTTAATTGCGGATGTAAGCGGGATCCCGAATGCTTGGTATCTTTTTTCAACGGGGAGCAAGTTGATATGTTCGGGAATATCCCCCATAAGTTCTCCCTCATGTTTTGCAAGGAACAAATCAATCTCGTATTTGTTGGGGTTTGCCGCTTCCAAAAGTCCGATCAGACTTCTTTCAATTCCGCCCAATTCAAGATTGTAGGCATAAATAAATATTTTTTTCATTCCGTTATCCTCGGAAGATTTTTATATTCCTCTGTTTTTGTATATTTTAGCCCGTCACGCATTCCCTTGATTTGAAGGGTTACATGTTTTTCGGAGGGTTTTAGTATTCTTTTTATCGTCAGATGAATTGAGTTTACAAGAAAATAATAGTTGAAAGCCGAACGAGCGAGAAATTTACCGAAAAAATTTTTTTCGGTACTGTATATAAATCTGTGCCAAAACACCGCACGATTAAAGCCAGCCCAATATGACTTGTTTGCTTTTGCTTCGGGTGATGAAGTGGCTGATTTTGCACTTAAATGGTCATAATGAGCATCGGTAACAACGCAGGGGGTATATCCTAATTTTTTTGCTTTATAGAACATTATCTGGTCATCGGCGGGTGCTAAATGTCCGTGTTGTGCCCAAACAAGTTCATCTTCAAAATTAATGTTCTTAAAAGCCTCTTTTGATGCATAGAACATACATCCTGCTGCCGAGTCGGTTGGTAATACCAAATTTTCAGTGGGGGTGAAGCGATTATAGGACCAGCCGTTTGAACGAAGAATGGTTACATATTTGTCTTTGTTGAAAATTGTCGGGACGGCGGCAGCATGAATAATCGGTAGAATTTTCTTCAATCCTTTTGCAGGGGGCAAAAAATCCAAAACTTCGCCTGTTGCAAATGAATATCCGAGTACGGTAACTGCACGATGCAATTTTTTTACAAAATCGCTGTCAAATTGAATATCATCATCACAGAAAAGGATATAATCCGCAACATCAAAATCTAATGTTGCAATTCGTTGTGTCATCATTCCTTTTTTTGCATATACAAAATTTTCCGTACCGATTTTTTCGGGCGGTTCATTACCGCCTTCAGGCAGTATAACCCATATTTCTCTCGGTTGCGGGTCAAGATTCTTAATCGAATTCAGGAGAGCCTGATACTTTTCTCCGCCTTTGCCGACGGTTCGTATTGCAACATCATATACTATACTCATTTCTTACCACCCAATTTCTGTCTGATGTCTGTGCCAAAATATCTGTGTAAAATACGGGTGAATTTATTGCGGATTATCTTTGATTTTGGCATCCAAGATTTGTCGTACCAATGAATTGAATAGGTGTTTTCGGTTTTGTGTAAAAGACCGGTAGCATCATCAAAGGGATTGAAATAATCTGTCGGGTACAATGTCATTCCGCAGACGGTTTGAAGTTGATTGTTTTGTTCAAAGCCATGTGATTTGAGAATACTTGTAAAAATTCCGCAGACATTTATCTTTATTCTTTCACCGCTATCATCCAAAAATCTTGCGTTGTCGTAGTATTTTCGAGCTTCGGTAATAAGCGGATGATTCGGGTTTTTACTCCACAATACAAGTCCGGGAGCGATATATTCGGAAGTTTCAAAGCCGGCAAAAGCGTCATTTTCGAGCAAATCGTCAAATGGTCTGATTACTTCAACATCCGTATCAAAATACATACCGCCATACTTTTCGAGAATATTAAATCTCGCATAGTCTGATACGAACGCCCATTTTTTTGCGTTATAAGCCTCTCTGACATATTGGTTGCAGTTTATGTCAAAATTAGATTCATCCCAGAGTTTTATTTCAAAATCAGGGAAAAACTTTTTCCAGCTTTCAATGCATTTTAATGTTTTTGGTGGTAAGGGATTTCCGCCGAACCAAAAATAATGAATGATTTTTACCATAATAACCTCATTTGAATAATGCCGTAATACTTTGATGCCCGAAATATTCGACAGTCAAACTTGTTCCGTATTTTGAAAAGTACGTGTACATAAAGAATGAATGTGCCGCCATCGAACCTGCTTTTACAAAACCTTTCAGTCTCTCGTCAAAGCATGTTGTGATAATTCCGGGCAAAGCAATATAGTTAAACACCTCAAAATAGTTCGCAAGTCGTCCGAAAAAGTTTGCACCTCCGAAGGAGGCTATGATTAAAAATCCCGTACTGACAAGAGACAGGTTAACGCAACACTTAAATATCTTATCATCGTTGTTGTCGTTTATTTTATTCTTAAAAACAAGTGACAAGATAGGAGTAACAAGGAAAAAGATAAGTCGATAAATATTTAGACCTTCACCGCCGGTTAATTCTTCATAAGTGTAAATATCTCCTATGTATTCAGTTGCCTCCAGTGCGTAAGGGACAAAACGTTCCATATAAGTGCCGACCACAACAGCCGCTACAATCAATATGGTTGATCTTATACTCCATACCTTACCCAAAAGGAATGGAATAGCAATGTACGTGAAAACATAGGGATGGAATGTTATTGCAAGTAACAAAACAATAGCTGCCTTAATCCATTTCTTCTCAATTGTTAAAGGTAGTACCCATATGCCGATTGCCATAGCCAAAACTTGTTTTTGTGCCGCCATGGTGAAAAAATATAAAGTGGAACCAATGAAAAAGAATATACTCAGCATAAAGTCCTTAGAATATTTTCTATAAAAGGAAAGAAAAGATACAACAGCAATAAATGCCGAGATAGTTAAAAACCAAACCTCATTATTTCCGAAAATAATCTTGATAAAAATTTGGTAAAGCTGGAATCCGGGGTTGGAACCAAGTTCAGTATTGATGTTTTTAATTGCTTCAAAAGTACCTTCAACATTCAGCAAGAAACTGGCGATATAAAGGGAGGTGTCATTAAATCTTGTTCTTAATCCCGAAAAAAGAATGAGTGTTATTACCAAACCGACATAACAAAAAACTCCCAAAAAGTTAGAACTCTTTCTGTTTCTTTTTCTTATCTTTTTGCTTTGTACTACAACGGCATTCTGTTGGTAAATATAAGCCAAAATACTTGAGCCGAACAAAAGAAGAAAAACTTGTCCCATTTGGAAATATCCTAAATCTTTCTTTTAACAAAATACAGGAATGACAACAACCTGTCATATAGTGAGAGTTTGCGGTCTTTAAGTTCTATTTCGTGAAATGAACCGAAAGATGCTTTATTTTCAAGAAGAAAAGTCTCTAAATGTTCAAAATCGCTGTCTTGCATAGTATTCGGATGATAACAGAAAGTAACGAGTTTGAAATTTAATTTTCGTACGACTCCGCTTTGTTGTGGGATATAGAAAAATTTACCTTTCTTATAAACATCACTTGCAATAGTATCGCTGATAATTCTAATATCAGTTTTTTCTTCAAGTGCTTTCAGTGTGTTATCATCGAAAGTATGAGCAGGTGCAACGAAAATTTTTGGCTTAACGTCGTTTTGACATAATAATTTGTAGCCTTTTTCAATTTTGGATGCTTGGATGCTGTATTCTTTACCTGCAAATTCGCTACGATTGTTGACGGGGTTTATTCCTGCATTTTCGCTGTCAAGAACATGATTATAACCATGTAATGCAGGTGTCCATCCTTCATTGATCAGCCTGTTGATATTTTGCCAATAATTGTTGTCGTAATCGAGCTCAATCAGTTTTTTGTCCTCGTTATATGGAATTATCGCAAATATGGGTTTGATGTCGTGTTTTTTTAGTGTTTCATACATCCGATTCCATTTGTCGATATTTCGATATTCAGACATATCATCAAGTCTCAAAATGTACATAATTACCCTTTTAATCTTCTTTTCAGTTTTAATGCTGTAAGTGCTAATTTGCCTATGGGGCTTTTAGCAACTAAGTAGTTTGCATAAGTAACTTTATTTTCCTTTTCGAAAGTTAATTTAAACTTTGCAATGCCGTTTGGCTCATCAAAGCTGTTAATTCCTCCAAAATCATAATAAAAAATTTCGTTAGCCTTACACCACAACATTTCTTTCCAATGGAGATTTTGATGTAATCGACTTAATGCTTGTTTATCTTTCTCTTCATTTCTGAAATCAAATGCACATACCCAATTTCGAGCATTCGGAGCTTCAATAATAACAGCATTAAAGCCCACGATTTCACCATCTATTTTTGCCGTAACCAATATCAAATTCCCTGTGTCAAAAAGAAGTTTTGCAAGTTTTTCATTATATCTTTGCGAAATACCTTTATCTGAAAACATTTTTTCATAAATGTATACTGCAGTATCGTTAATTTGCTTGAATTGTTCAGGCGTGGTATTATTTTTATGGAAAATTTGAACTTCAGTATTTTCTCTTTCACTTCGTGATATGTAGCTACGTAAATGCTTACCGAAAGTTGCAAATAATTCTTCATCAGTCATATTCAAATTTTTAATTAGGGTATTTTGATGATTTAATAAAATAGAATTTTTTGGTGCAGGTGCATCAAGCGGTACACCATGCATAAATATCACATCAGTTTTCACAGTAGAAATATCTTCGTTTGATGCAAAATATGCATGAGTCAAGCGAATGCCGTGTTTTCTGTATGTTGTCAACATTTTTCAATACTTCCTTTTCGTCTTGTTCAGGTATATGTAAAACAGGTTTCCCGGGATGAGCATCAATGCTGCATAAAATTTACGGTGAGCGTTTTTTATGGGATGTTTTATTCCCGCATATTTGCATTCCGCGATATAGTGAAGCATCTGATTTAAGATATATTTCGGCTCATTGGACACCTTGGAAGTTTCATTGCGAAAATGTGCAAAACCGTTTGCACAGGTTTGATATTGCTTAAACTTACCAAAAGTCATGCTGTCGGGGTTATAGTCAACAATGCATACAACCTCATCGCAAATAAGCATTTTATATTCTTGGTCGAGCAAAATATACTTATAGGATGCGGGATAAAATTTCTCTCCTTCAAATTCGGGGAAAGGATTAAGTTTAATTAAATCGCTTCTGTATACAAGTTTCTTGTCTCCCTTGCCGCCGAGTTTACCGAAAAATTCACGAAACTTACATTCTTTAATCCCTTTGGGCATAGGTGAGCCGATAATATTTCCATTAGGATCGGCATTTTGACATATCATACCCGCAATATCGTCACGTTTGTTTTCGTTCCAGAAGGTGATAATTTTCTCGACTGCACCATCCGCCATCCAGTCATCGGAATCTATAATTACATTTATTTCTGTATGCAATTTTTCATAAGCTGCATTTCGTGCCGTGTGCATACCGCCGTTTTCTTTGTAGTAGTATTCAATCTCAATCTTGTTTTCGGCAATCCAGGAGTCAACTAAAGATTTTGTGTTATCACTTGAGCCGTCGTCCATGATAAGCCATATAAAATCATTGTTCTCTTGACGGACAAGCGAATCATAAACCTGACCTAAACAATAATCTCGGTTATAGGTTGTTGTAATTACGGTTAATGTTTTCATTGAACACCTCAGATTACATTATGAATATATGTCTTCCAATCTGTTGATTTCATAGGCAAGACTGTAGTGTCGATTGTTAAAAGCAGTTTCAATAACGCTAAAATCGGGAGAATTTAATTTAAGTCCCGAATTGACCGCATCAATAAACTTCTCAATTTCAAGCGGTACGGCATTAACCAGACCGATATTCATATCAGCCTCATTTGTAAAAGTGTTTGATTTGACGACCGGTGTTCCTGCCGCTTGTGCTTCTAAAATAATTCCACCTAAGCCTTCAAATAATGAGGGAACGATGAGAATATCGAAAACGTGCATCCAGATATTTACGTCTTTTCTTATACCCGTCAATATGACATTGTCTGTTAATTTCAGTGCATTTATTTTTGCGACTATTTCTTCTCGGAGTTGTCCGTCACCGACAAATACAAGTTTTGTATTCGGATGTGATTTTAAATATTCGGCAAAAAAGTCAAGGGCAAAAGTGTGATTTTTCATTGAATCAAATCGCCCAACCATGCCGATAATCGTTGTGTTATGCAGATTAAATTCTGTTTTTATATGCTCCGTTTCTTCAACGGTTACATTTTCATATTTGTCCAAATCAATCGCATTGGGCATAACCTCAAATTCAGATTTGCCGAACAAATATTCTCCCGACATTTTGGAGATAGCCAAGCGTTTTGTGGAGAACAAGGCAATAAGAGAACGCCCTAAAATAAGTGCGATTTTGTTCTTGAATGACGGATTTTTACTTCCCGTTGTCCGTGCATGGGCAATACGAATTTTTATTCTCGCGAAGAATGCAGCAAGACAGACAAGTCCGCAGTGAAAGGATGTGTGTGCATGTACCGCATCATAATTTCCTTCCTTGAGCACTCGTTTTATATCGGAAAAATTTCCGAAACTGCCACGTTCTCTCGGTGGTTTGATTTTAATAATTTTTCCGCCGAGTGTAAGAATTTCATCTTCAAAATATTGCTTGTCTTCCTGCATGGTCAAAAAATCAAAATCTATTTTTTCTTTATCAATTTTTCGATATACATCCATCATTCGGCTTTCCGCACCGCCCATATTAAGACTGGCGAAAATTTGCAATACTTTAACCTGTTTTTTCATTACGGTCTACTCCATAATAATCTTATTATATAATACCACACTATAATAAAACTGTCAAGCGAAAAAGATATGTTATGCTTGCAATTTGTCAACCGTTATGATATAATTCAAGTGGTGTTTGCGTATGAAAAAATTTAAGACAGCTTTAATAATTATTCTTGCGATTGCTCTTGTAATTGCAATTATTTTGCTTTTCGGCGGACGAAAGAAAGAACAAGTCGTTATTAACGGATATGCCATGGGTTCTGTCACCACATTCAAGTATTTTGAAGATAAAGCGTTTGATTTATCGGCAGCAAATGAACTTGAAAATCTTATCTCCAACAAAATTGATAACTCAGAAATATCAAAATTAAATGAAAATCTTACCGCAGAACTTTCGGATATTACAAAGGAAATACTCGAATATTCGCTTAAAGTTGCCAAAAAAAGTGATGGTGCGTTTGACATAACGCTCGGGAAATTAACTGATATTTGGGAAAGTTCGGCTCTTGAAAACATCGTCCCGTCTGAGAATATTCTCAAATCTTTGCTTAAAGATACGGGTTATAAGAAGCTGAAAATTAAGAAAAATACCGCTACGATTGAAGACGGAATGAAGATTGATCTGGGTGCTGTCGGCAAGGGAGCTGCCTGCGATGTTATCATAAATGCTGCTCGTGAAAACGGAATTAAGTCGGGGATAGTTACCGTCGGCGGTTCTGTCGGTGCTTTTGGTAAAAATCCCAACAACAATAAGGGCTGGACTATCGGTATTCGCAATCCCGATATGGAAATTGATGATCAGACGCTTATGAATATTCTTATCAAAGACGGTTTTGTTTCCACTTCGGGCAATTATGAGAAATACTACGAAATTGACGGTGTAAAATATCATCATATTCTTGATCCGGATACCGGTTTCCCGTCAGATGCGGGACTAAAACAAGTAACCGTTATTTGTGATAACGGTGGGTTGAGTGATGCTCTTTCAACTGCTTGTTTCGTTCTGGGATATGAAAAAAGCAAGGAATTATTAGATTATTATGACGCCGGCGGAATATTTGTTACCGAGAGTGATAAGATTTTTATCATAGGCGAAGGTTTTGAAGTATTGGATAAATGAAACGCAAGGATTTTGTAATTATTGCCGTCTTGATTTTGGCGGCACTTGTGCTTTTAAGTATAAACAAAACTCGCAAGGAAGCAGTCTTTTGCGAGATTTTGGAATACGGCGAAATAGTCAGAACTTATGATTTATCAGCACTCTCGGATGATGAGATTATCGTTGTAAATGATGTCGAAATATTGATTTCACGAAACGGCTGTCAGGTAAATCAATCTGACTGTCCCGACAAAATATGCATTAATTCCGGCAAAATTTCCCGTGTGGGAGAATTTATATACTGTGCTCCCAATGGTGTGCTTGTTCGATTAAGCGGAGAAAGCGAGGCGGATGCTGTTGCGTATTAAGGATAGTGCCAAAACAGTTGCCGTAGGCGGTATACTCTCTGCCGTCGCAATAGTTTTGTCGTATCTTGAAAGTCTTATCCCACCGCTTGCGTTCTTGCCCGTAGGTGCAAAATTGGGACTTTCCAATATTTCTCTGTTATTTTCAGCTCAGACTTTTGGTTTTCCCGTAACTCTTGCGATTTGTATCATAAAATCCGGTTTCGTGTTTTTGGTTCGGGGAGCAAGTGCAGGATTTATAAGCCTTTGCGGCGGACTGATTGCGACAATAATTATGGTATTATTGAGCAAAATCGCTGATAAAAAAGATATTTCCGTAATCGGTATATCGGTCGTTGCCGCCGTCGGTCATAATTTCGGTCAATATATCGCCGCATCCGTTCTGGCAGGCTCCAATCTTTTTATTGCTTACGCTCCCGCTTTAATTATTTATGGTGTAATATTCGGTATCATTACCGGAATAATTGCAAAGGTTATAATCCCAAAAATAAAGCCGCTTGTAAAATGACAAGCGGTCTGAATTTTGTTTATTTTCTGTGTTCGGACTTCATTCGCTGCTCTTTGTTAAGAATGGCTTTTCTCATACGAAGTGATTTCGGTGTAACTTCAAGAAGTTCGTCATCTTTGATAAATTCCATACATTGTTCGAGAGATAAAACTGAGTGGGGAACGAGACGAAGTGCCTCGTCCGAGCCGCTTGCTCGCATATTTGTCATCTGTTTTTTCTTGCAAATATTGCAAATTACATCTTCGTTCTTGCTACATTCGCCGACAATCATCCCTTCATATACTTCAACACCTGCACCGATGAACAGACGACCTCTGTCCTGAGCATTAAATAAGCCGTAGGCGGTACTTTCGCCGGTTTCAAATGATACGATTGAGCCACGCTCACGAGTAACAATATCCCCCTTGAAAGGTTCATATCCCGCAAAAAGGTTGTTCATGATACCTAATCCGCAGGTATCAGTCAGAAATTCATTTCGGTATCCTATAAGTCCGCGAGCGGGAAGCTTAAACTCCAAGTGAGTTGCTCCTCCCTCCCGGGTTGACATATCTTCAAGTTCTCCTTTGCGTGCACCGATTTTTTCCATAACGGCACCGACATATTCCTGAGGAACTTCAACTATAAGCAATTCCATCGGTTCAAGTTTTACAGCGTCTTCATATTTATAAATCACATTCGGGCGACTTACCTGAAATTCATAATTTTCACGACGCATGGTTTCAATAAGAATTGATAAATGCAATTCACCTCTGCCGCTTACTTTGAACACTTTTGTATCGTCGGTTTCTTCAACTCTCATTGAAACGTTTGTTTCAACTTCTTTAAAAAGTCTGTCGCGAATATTTCTTGACGTAACATATTTCCCCTCACGGCCTGCAAACGGAGAATCGTTTGCTATAAAATTCATGGAAAGTGTCGGTTCGTCGATTTTAATAAAAGGAAGTGGCTCAACGCAGTTTGGATCGCAGACGGTTTCTCCGATATTTAAGTCGGAAATGCCCGATACGCAGATTATGTCCCCCATGCTTGCACTTTCAACTTCAACTCTGTGTAAGCCTTCAAACTGATAAAGACGAGAGATTTTAACGTTTTGAGTGGTGCCGTCTGTTTTGCATAATACAACGGATTGTCCGTGTTTAATGGTTCCTCGTTCCACTCTGCCGATGCCGATTCGCCCTACATAGTCATCATAGTCAAGAGAAGAGAAACGAACTTGTGTCGGTCCGTTAATATCTCCCTTCGGGGCAGCAATATTATCAACGATTGCATCAAGCAGTGGACGCATATCTCCGCATCTTGTATTTTCATCAAGAGAAGCATAGCCTTCACGAGCAGAGGCGTATACAACAGGGAATTCAAGTTGGTCATCGTCTGCACCAAGTTCAATAAATAAATCAAGAACTTCGTCAATTACTTCCAAAGGTCGAGCATTGGGACGGTCAATCTTATTGATAACCACGATAGCTTTTTTCCCCAATGCCAATGCTTTTGACAATACAAATCTTGTCTGAGGCATACAGCCTTCAAATGCATCAACTAAAAGTAATACTCCGTCAACCATCATCATAATACGCTCAACCTCACCGCCGAAATCAGCGTGACCGGGAGTGTCAATGATGTTGATTTTTATACCGTTGTAGTTTACGGATGTATTCTTTGAAAGGATGGTTATGCCTCTTTCTCTTTCAAGGTCACCGGAGTCCATAACTCTGTCTTCAACCTGTTCATGTGCACGGAAAGTACCGCCCTGTTTTAATAACTCATCAACAAGGGTTGTCTTGCCGTGGTCAACGTGTGCGATTATTGCAACGTTTCTGATATCTTCTCTGATATTCATAAATTTATCACCAATATCACATTATAACAAATGTCAGTTTTACTGTCAATAGCTTTTCTTGAAAAAAGTGCTTGACATTTTGATGTGGTTTATAGTATAATATGCTATTGTAGGGTGTAATTGCACAACCCGGTTTCCCATAAACAAGCAAGGGGGGTTACTCAATGAAAAGAACATATCAGCCCAAGAAGCGTCAGCGTATGAGAGAACACGGTTTTCGTAAGAGAATGGCTGATCGTAGCGGTCGCAAGATTCTTGCTCGTCGCAGAGCAAAGGGCAGAAAGCAGCTCTCATACTAATGTCTGACTTTAAGAGTCTGACAAGAAATGGCGAGTTTCGAAGAGTATATGCTAAGGGGAAATCTTTCGGTGACAGAGCTTTAGTGATTTATGTTTTTAAGAATCGCCAAAATAGTCTCCGTTTAGGGATTTCCACCGGCAAAAAACTCGGGAATGCAGTCGTCAGAAACAGAGCACGAAGAATTATTAAAGAGGCTTTTCGTCAACTTGCTCCGGGTCTTGCAAAGAATTATGATTATGTAATTGTTGCAAAATCAGGCATTTTGAATTTGAAGAGTACGGATGTTTATAATATCCTTCAAAGTCGTCTTGAAGGTACGCAATATATGCTCAACGGAGGATAAAAAATGATTAAGCATCTTTTTATCCGTCTTGTTCTATTTTATCAACGCAGAATTTCTCCGTTATTTCCGCCGATGTGTCGGTATTATCCGACTTGTTCCAATTATGTATTACAGGCTATTGAAATACATGGATTTGCGAAAGGTCTGCTTTTGGGAATATTGCGAATTTTAAGATGCAATCAACTCTTTAAGGGTGGTTACGATCCCGTTCCGCCCAAAAAACAGCCAAAGAAATAGATTGTTTTTCAGGGAGTTGAATTTTTGTAGTCTTATATGTAAGATTACATATCATTAAAACTATTTGGAGCACCTAATGTCCGCATTATATGATATTTTGTCAATCCCATTTGGTTGGGTATTAGCATTTTTTTATGAGATTTCAAACAGCTATTTGTTGTCACTTTTCTTGTTGACTCTCATAGTCCGTTTAATTCTCCTGCCCTCATCGATTAAACAGCAAAAATCTTCTGCCGGTCAGCTTCGCATGCAAGCAAAAGTTAACAAGATACGTGAGAAATATGCAGGCAATCAGCAGAAAATCAATGAAGCTACTCAAGAGCTGTATCAAAAGGAAGGCTTTAATCCGATGTCAGCGGGTTGTCTGCCTATGTTAATTCAGTTCCCGATTATTATCGGTCTTTTCGGTGTTATTTATAAGCCGATGTCACTTGTTCTTCGTATCAGCGAAGAAATTATCGACAAATTGTGGGATGTTGTTGTAAACACTCCTTCCATTGCCGATACAATTACAAATATTGAAAATGTCGCACGTCAGCGTGAGATATATATTTTGCAGCACTTTGATACAATCGTATCTTCTGTCCCCGAGGCAACAAAATACACTGAAGAAATTCACACATTTATTGACGGTTATAAGTTTTTCGGAATTAATTTGGCAGCCATTCCGTCATTTAAGAAACCGGATATTTTGTGGGTAATTCCTGCATTGGTGCTCGTTACCTCTCTTCTTACCAGTGTATTTATGATGATCAAACAGAACAAGGCAAACAGCGATGCACAGAGTAAAATGTCACAGGGTTTTATGATGCTTATGTCGCCGGCTATGTCTGTTTATTTCTCATTTATATTGCCGGCGGGTGTCGGTATTTACTGGTGTATGTCCAACGTTATTTCCTTTGTTCAGACTGTTATTTTGTCATATACCCATAATCCGAAAAAGATGGTAGCTCAGTTAATGATTGACGAAACTGTCGAACAGCGTTCAAAAGAGGAAAATACGAAGAAAATCAAAAAGATGCAAGACGGGAAAATCAGGAATTCGTAAACAGCACAATTTGGAATTTAAGATTTCCCCAAAACACTAAATCCACTTGGAGAAAAATTTAATGATTAAAGAAGCATTTGGAACGGGTGCTACTCTTGAAGAAGCAAAGGAAAGAGCTATTAAAGCTCTCAATGCTCCCGAAGATGCACTCGTGCAGTTTGAAGTTGTCGAACGCGAAAAGAAAAAATTGTTCGGTATCTTTGGCGGCAGTGAGGCACGTATTCGTGCATACTATGAAGCAGCCGACGAGAAATCCGAAACACCTGTGAAAGAAGAAAAATCTATCACCGCGAAAAAAGAAAAGAAAGAGAAAGTCGAAAAATCTGCTCCCGAAAAGAAGGAGAAGAAGGAAAAGACTGAAAAACCTGCGAAGGTTGAACCTGAAAATGTCGGTAAGGTCGATACAAGCGATGAAGTTATTGATTATTTAACCGATTTAATCCGTGCAATGCAGGTCGGCGAAGTTATTGTTACCGGCTATACGGATGCCTCCAATACTCGTCATTATTCCATCAACAGTGACAGCGAAGAAGTTTGTGGTATTCTTATCGGACATCGCGGTGGAACTCTCGATGCTTTCCAACATCTTGCTCGTTTAGTTTCCAACAAGGCAGGCAAGAACTATGCTCGCGTTACAATCAATGTTGGCGATTATCGTGAAAAGAGAACTGAGAATCTTCGTGCTCTTGCTGCAAGAAATGCAAGAATCGTTCTTAAAAATGGCAGAAACTTTGTTTTAGAGCCGATGAATCCCTATGAGCGTCGTATTATCCATACCGCAATCGGCGAAATTGAGGGTGTTTCTTCTCATTCCGTAGGTGGTGGTGACGGACGCAGAGTAGTTATTACTCCTGACGGCGAAAGTGAAAAAAAGCCTGCTCCGAAGAAGGCAAAAAAAGCAAAAACACAGAAAAACGTAAGCAAAGCTGATGTTGAAAATACTGCTCTTTACGGAAAAATCGGTGGTTCGGGAAATTCGGAAAAAGAAAAGCCTGCCGAAAAACCTGTTGAGCATACTCCCAAAGCTCCACAGACGGAAGCAGTGACTTCTACAGCCCTTTACGGCAAAATTACTCCTAAAAAATAAAGAATATCCGCAGACGAAAGCCTGCGGATATTTTGTTTTGCTAACCGATGTTGTTGTAACTTTGATTCATGGCATTGATAGCCTTGAAATATTTCGAGGCGTAAATAAATGGACCAATGACAATCAAAGCACCGAGAATATTCCAACACCAGAAATCCTTTGCACTGAGTTTTACTGCGGAATTTCTGCGAGCAAGTTCTGCTCCGATACGATTGGCAATTCTGTGTTGCCATACGAGCATCACTATACCGAAAGAGGGAAGTGTAAGCAAAAGAGCGGGAATAAAGCCCATGGTTTTTTTGTTGTCATGGGGAGTGCAAACGGTGTTGACATCCTTGACCGTTCTGTGATAAATAACAAGACCGTAGATGCCCAATGTGATAATAGAGAGAAAGAATACTTTAACGAATTTGTAGTCAGTGCGAAGCTTTACTGCAGGAGGATTACTTTCCGGAGCAAGCTCTTCTTGCGGAATGTGAACTTCGGGAACATAGCCGACAACCTCCTGACCTTCTGTGTTAATTTCAGTTCTATCAATTTCTGCCGGAACTGAAGGTTCAGGGGGCTGATAAACGGGAGCTTTTGTGTATACGGGAGCACGATCGAGCAGCGGGGGTACGGTAGATGTTCCGCAGAAGGGACATTTTCTTTGATTTTCGAGTATTTGTTTGTTGCAATTCGGACAATTCATAAAAACACCTCACATATATTTCTTACCAAATTATACACAAATTTTAACAATATGTCAAGTATTTTCAACGAAAGAATATAATTTTTATCCTACGCAATTTTTACTTGCATAATTTATAAAAGTATGATATAATTAGCGTGTATTATTGAAGAATGGGAAAATATTATGAAATTTGCAGTCGTGTTGTTTGATGGTATGTCGGACTATCCCGTCCCGATGTTTGACGGGAAAACTCCGATGATGCTTGCAAACAAGCCGAATTTAGATAAAATGGCTCGTTATGGTGTTGCCGGCTTGGTTAAGACGGTGCCTGACGGATTTAAGCCCGGAAGTGATGTTGCCAATTTAGGTGTATTGGGATACGATGTTCGTACCTGCTATACAGGTCGTTCTCCTCTTGAAGCGGCAAGTATCGGAATAGACCTTAAAGATACGGATGTTACTCTCCGCTGTAATTTAGTTACGTTAAGCGAAGAAGCGGAATATTCTGAAAAGACCATGATTGACTATTCCGCAGGTGATATTTCGAGTGCTGAAGCCGCAGAGATAATAAAGACCGTTCAGGAACATTTCGGGAATGACGTTTTTACATTTTATGCCGGAGTGTCCTATCGTCATTGTCTTGTCTGGAATAACGGAACTATTGAGCTTGGCAATATGACACCTCCGCATGATATTGCAAATCGTGTTATCGGTGAATTTTTAAGCACAGCAGATATGGCAACCGAGCTTATCAGGATGATGCGTGAAAGTTATGAGCTTTTGAAAGACCATCCCGTGAATGTTAAGAGAATAAGCGAGGGGAAACGTCCCGCAAATTCAATCTGGCTTTGGGGAGAAGGAACGAAACCTCGTCTTGAACTTTTCAAAGATTTATATGCTCTTGACGGAAGCATTATTTCCGCAGTTGACCTTCTCCGTGGCATTGGAAAATGTGCCGGAATGTCAGCCCCTGAAGTTGAGGGTGCAACTGGATATTTGGATACGAACTTTACGGGAAAATATCAAGCAGCCGTTGATGAGCTTAAGTCAGGTAAAGATTTTGTTTATATCCACGTTGAAGCACCCGACGAGTGTGGTCACAGAAATGAGCCTGAAAACAAGGTCAGAGCCATTGAGCTTATCGACGAACTGATTTTAGGTCCGCTTATTGCCGAACTTGAAAAATTTGATGACTATGCCATAATGGCATTACCGGATCATCCGACACCGATTGTTACTCAGACTCATGCTCCCGATCCAGTTCCCTTTGCAATTTATCGCAAGGGTGACAATAATCAGGGTATTGATACACTAAATGAAGAAACAGCGAAACAGACCGGAATTTTTTATGAAAGCGGTCGAGAGCTGTTTAACAGATTTATCAAAAAATAGGAAATGACAAAAGGAGATTTTACTATGAGATACTGTCCTGCGTGCAATGCACTTTGTTCGTATAACAGCACCCACTGTGACGAATGCGGTGCACAATTATTTGATAAGGTTGTAAAGAAGATTCCTTGTGAGACTTGCGGCACATTAAATGATGAAACAGCCGCATATTGCAGCAAATGCAGAACGGCACTTCATTCCGCAGTTGATTCGAAAAAGACCTGCCCGAAGTGTAAAAGACTGAATCCCGCAGATGCAATGTTCTGTAATTATTGTGGTTTCAATATGAGTCCCACAGCCCCGAAAAGCCCTCGTTCAGCTGTTGTTCAGAAGCATAAATTATCAGAATCTTCCATAAGCAACGACCCGAAATTAAAGAGCATCAAAAAAGAGAAAAACCTGTCGAAAGAAGCTCTTGTTCGCCTTATCGGTATTGCTGCCGCAGTTGTTATTCTTTTGATATTATGCATCGGTATTGGTGTAAGTTCGTCGAAAAAGAAGTATAATTTCGTCGATAAGAAGCTGACTGAGGCTGTTGAAGTTTTGGAAAAGAAAGAAAAAGAATACAAAGTTTATTATATCCCCACAGATACTTATGATATTAACGGTATACCCGTTGTTTCATATTTCCAAGCAGTAAAAGACGGTGTCACAGAAAAAGATAAGTACAACAAAAAAGCCGAGCTTATTGAGCTTTTCTGTTTTGCTCCTTATGTTGAAATTACAACTATTGAGAAATATGGAGATGAAACATCAGGGACAAAACTTGTCCTCACTTTAAAGAATAACAATCCGAATAATGTTATGCTTTCAAATGTTGAATTTAATGTTTCAACGGTTGATGAAAAGGGAGAGCAAGTTACTCCTGCCGTTAAGACTACATCTGTCGTATACTGTGATGTCGGAAACACCGCACAGATTTTAGCGGATTATCAATCCGGAGGTACAGTTGCAAAAATCAGTGACATGGTACTCTTATTCAGTGACGGCAGTAAACAGATACTCACAAATTCAATGACGTCAAAGATAGCCGATATGGGAACAAATATTGATGCTATCCCTGTGTTGGTTACAAATCCCGAAGGTGAAACTGAGATTTCCACCGCAAATAACATGGACGGTGATTCTTGTGTTGCAGGTACTGCGAGCTTTATCGGTATTGTAAAAACCAAGAGTGGCAGTGGATTGAACCACTGAACAGGATCAAATACATCTTCAAATTTCCTTGCTACCATTCCCAATGACACAAAACTTGCTTTTGATAAGATTGAAAACGGTTTCGGTCATTGCACATATAACGGCATTGAAGGTTGGGTAAGTCTTGACTATGTTGAATGTTTCTATATTGCAAATGCAGCCGTGAATGTTTTTGCTGAGGCAAATAATACTTCAGCTGCTGTCGGTTCACTTGCCGCAGGTACGGTTGTATACTTCAAATATGTCAGTGGTAATTATGCAAATATAGGAAACGGCTTTGTTGAAATTGCACTTCTGACAAGCAAATATTAAGTTATGAAAAGAACATTTAATCTGAACAGCGGTTGGATATATTTTGAAACATCTGCTTTAATGCCGGCGGAGAAAATGCAAAAAGGTGAGAAAGTTCAACTTCCTCATGTTGTTGATTATTTCGGTCAACCTTGGTTTTCTTGTGTATATCAAAAAGAAATCCCCATTCCTACGGCTTTGCGTCAGCGTGAAATGTGGCTTGAGTTTGAGGGTGTTGCGGGTAAAGCAGACGTTTATGTCGGTCAGGAGCTTTGTCATTCTCACAGAGGAAGTTTTACTTCATTTCGTTGCAATATCACCCCGTTTATTGAATGTGATACAGTTGCACTTGTGAGTGTTGTGGTTTCTGCTGATGAAAGTGAAAGTCATGATGTTTTCTTTTCTGCAGGAATTTATGGAAAAGTAAGCTTGCATATTGCAGATAAATCGAGATTTTCTTTTAAGGATTTCGGTTCAGACGGCATTTATATTGACACTCGAATTCACGAAGGCTTTGGTCTTTTGTCAGTTGAAGCACTTATCGACAGTCCTATTAACTATGATGTTTTGACTTATGAAGTCCGTGATTTGGATGAAAATGTTGTTGCGATGGTCAAAACTCATCCGAGAGCCGCAAGAGCCAATATTACAGTTGGTGATGTTAAGGCTTGGAGCGTTGAAAATCCGTATCTTTACACGCTTACATGTACTTTGGTACGTGACGGAAAGATGCTTGACGCATCTCAGATTAAGTTTGGATTTACACATTTTTCGACTGAAAAAAGCGAGTTCAGATTAAATGGAGAGCCTATAAAATTAAACGGCTTTGGTGTGGACAGAAACCGACCGGAGCTTGGTTATGTTGACGATAACAGCTTGAATTATACCGATATTTGCAGAGTAAAAGAGCTTGGTGCAAATTTCGTATGGTTACATCAGAATCATAGCGATGAATATTATACTTATCTTGACGAACTCGGACTCTTGTCAGGTATAAATATTGATGAGTGTATTACAGCTGATATGACCGATGACGAGTTTGAGTTGATGAAAACTCGTGTAAGTGAGATTGTTCGTCAGACCTATAATCATCCTTCTGTTGTTTTGATAAAACTCGGTAATATCCAAAAGAGAAATGACGGGGAACTGCCCGTTGAACGAGCCAACGAGCTTTACGAATGCATAAGAGAATTTGATAAAAAACGCTGTCTGTTTTTCGGCGGCGATATAGGTGACGAGATTACTTCCGATATTATTTTTGTCGAGAAAGATACCGATTTTGCTTTTGTTGATGATATATCGGGACGACTTTTAGAACACAAGGATGCCGATAAACCGGTATTCTTGACTTTTGGTATGCCCGCTTTATCGAAGCATTGTGAAATGTTTACCCGCGGAGATATGAGTCTTGAATATCGTGAACAGTTCTTTGAGCAGGTTTTCGATATGCTCAAAGACAAGCCTTTTGTCAGTGCCGTTGCGGTTGAAAGTCTCAATGAATACAAGACCGGTTCAGTGGATAATTACGAGCGGATAAATCACTGTGGACTTATAAATACTGAATCTGAACTTGCTGATGTTGCGTTTATATGCAAGAGAAATTTCAGCGATGATGATTTTGTCCATATTTGTAATATTGACTTTTCACGTCGTGAGCCGGTTTTGAAGATATATTCAAGCCGTGACGAGATACAAGTTATTCTTAATGACAAAGAAAACAAGCCTGTCAAAAAGACATCAGCTAATGGTGTATTTGTGTTTGAAGGCTTGAAGATTAGGGAAAAAACCAAAATAACGGTGATTTAACAAATGAACGAAACATTTGATTTTATCATTTACATAGTTCAAATGGCAGGTGTTGCCGCATTTGCGATTTACGGTGCAACTGTTGGATTTAAGGCGAGCCTGGATCCGTTTGGTGTCTGTGTCTTGGGTGTGATTAACGCATTGGGTGGAGGCATATGCCGTGATCTGGTGTTGGGAATATTCCCTCCCATTGCATTTACACGTTATGATTATGCGATTACATCTATTGTGTTTTCGCTGCTGACATTTGTATACTCATATTTCAGAAAAAACTTTTCTAAAAGCCAGGAGGTAAGAGATAAGATTCTTGATATTATCGATGCCTTCGGTCTGGGATTTTTTGTTATTGCCGGTGTTGAAACGGCAGTTTGGAAATATGGGTATGATAATGGCTATCTGGCTGTCTCATGTGCAGTGCTCACTGTTGTCGGTGGCGGAATACTCCGTGATGTGTTGGTGCGTCGTGTTCCGACAGTTCTCTATAAACACTTTTATGCAATTCCCGCATTATTGGGCGGAATCCTTTATTTTGAACTTTCCAAGAGAACATTCGTAAATTCTTATGTTTCTATTGTTGTTACAGTTGTTTTCGTTGTTGTTATCAGAATCATGGCGATGTTCTTGAAAATTAACTTACCCCAAGCGAAAGGCGAAAAGATTGAATGAGACAATGGTTTACTCTCGATAATGCCGGTAAGATTTTTCCGGGACAAAACAGCCGGAAGTGGTCGAATGCTTTTCGTCTTAAATTGTCTACGGATAAACCGGTAAACCCCAAAATTTTAGAACAGGCATTGAAGAATATTATGCCTCGTTTTCCGTGTTTTGATGTTAAGTTGAGATACGGTTTGTTTTGGTATTATTTAGAGAAAAACCCGAAAGATGCTCCTCCCGTGATGCCGGATGTCAACAATATCTGCTATCGCTTTAAGTACAGCGAAAATGATGGTTTTTTGTTCAGAGTATTTTATTACGAGAATGATATTTCCGTAGAATTTTTTCATGCAATAACAGATGGGCAGGGATGTACAATGTTTGCCTGTACTTTGGTTGCGGAGTATATCCGGCTTCGTGATAATGTTGATATCCCGTCTGGAGGTTTTGTACTTGATATAAAACAGAAAGCAACCGAATCGGAACTTCGTGACCCGTTTAAATATTATTGTGATTCGAAAGTTAAAGCTCAGCGTTCAAGCCTTAATGTGTATCATAGAAAAACCAAGAAACTGCCGATGCACACGGCAAGAAGCATTACCGGATTTTTGGAAGTAGATAAGGTTCTTGAGCTTACTCGTGCATTGGGAGTGACGATTACGGAATATATGTCGGCAATGCTTGTGTATATTCATTATCGTATTCAACTTCGAGAGGAGCGGAAACAAAGACCTATCAGTGTTCAGATTCCGGTAAATCTGAGAAGAACATACGATTCGGATACTTTGCGTAATTTTTCAATGACATATCAATACCGTATGGATCCGAATTTAGGAGAATGGACATTTGAGGAGATATTGTCGCAGTTATCGTTATATCTTCGCTATATAAATAATGAAAAACAATTAAATTCAATGATGCGTGCAAATATTGCTCTTGAGAGAAATCCAATCATGAGAGTAATGCCGTTGTTTATAAAACGTGCGGGAATGTATATTGCATTTGCTTTTACTGGAGAAAAAAGTACGACAACCCTTTTTTCGAATTTGGGCAGACTTGCTATTCCCGACGAACTTAAACAGTATATAACCAAAGCAGTATTATTTACCGGTCCCGGAATATTAAACGGTGCTCGTGTTGCTGCAATTTCTCATGGCAAAGATTTAGCGATAACTTTTGTAAACTGCTATGTTGACAGAACTATCGAGAGAGATTTTTTCCGCGAACTTGTTTCTCGAGGCTTACATGTCAGAATTGAATCCAATATGGAATGATTTTGTAGTTATTCCCTTAATTTTAGTTTGAAGTAAGGAGATATTATGTCCTATTGCGTCAATTGCGGAGTTGAGTTAGCAAAGTCCGCACAAAAATGTGTCTTGTGCAGTTGTCCGGTAGTCAATCCGATGTTGCCGCAAGATGCACAGGAAGACGAAGTGAAGCCGTTTCCGGATTTGATTGTAATTCCGAAAACTGCAAGAAAGAGGTATACCGCATTGATAATAACATTTTTGTTATGTATCCCGAATATTATCTGCGGACTTACAAACATCTTCCTGCCTGAAACCGGAATATGGTCGGTTTATGTGATATTGACTTCATTTTTAGGCTGGTCGATGTTTATCTTGCCTTTCTTAATCAAAAAAAAGAAACCATATATTTTGCTTGCAGTCAATACAGTGTACTTGTTGGTTTATTTGTATGTGCTGTTTGCGATAAATCTGCCTGACGGATCGAAATGGTTTTTGAGGTTAGCTTTACCGTTGGTGCTTTTGCTTTCGGCAATGGTTCTGTTTATGATAATATGGCTTCGTCGGAAACAACGCTCCGACTTCGCGATAACAATAGCAGTACTGACCGAAATTTCGATTTATTGTATTATATTCGATATACTGATTCATGTATTTTACGTCATTGACTCGCGAGTATATTTTTCATTTATTGTGGCTGCGTCGAATCTTGTCATTACGGTAATGATGATATTTGCATTGAAGAATAAGAGATTTGGCAACTGGTTACGTCGTAAATTTTTCGTATAGGAGGAAGAGCATGAGAAAAGTCACTGCAATTATCTTGGTTTTTGCTATGGTTATCTTGGCTGTCGGAATGATTGCCGGTGCCGAAGAAACATATTCGGTGGGCATCTATGTGCCACAGCAACAGATGTATGTACGCACAGGACCAAGTCAGAACTATTCACATCAGGATATTATTGAACCAGACACGAAAGTTAATGTAAGTGTTATTAACGGTGTATGGGGTTGGGGTACATATGGTGACGGTAAGGACGGTTGGGTAATGCTCACCTATATGAATAAGGAAGGTGAAAGTTCCACTACCGAAAGACCTACTGAAACAACAACCCAAGCTTCCGACGGATACAAAACCGGTAAATATTGCGTAAGCGATACGGAGCTGAATGTTCGTGTTTCTCCTAATTCGACAATTATCGGTGAAATTAAAAATGGTGATATTGTTGAAGTCCTTGAGGTTTCGGGAATTTGGGGAAGAATAGTTTGGCAAAACGGCTTTGGCTGGATATATCTGCCGCTTTGTGAATATATTGACGGCAGCGAAGAAACCACCACCGAAGCGGAAACAACAGAGACCGAAACAACTACCGGCACAGAAACTACAACAGAGTCAGAAACAACAACCGAGCCTGTTGCAACAACTGTCCCGGAAGAATCTACTACCGATGGGAATAACAATGAAAATACCGATGATTATGTAACCGGTCTTTATGAAGTTGATGTTCCTGAACTTTATTTCAGGGCATTGCCAGAGGCTGACGGAGAAATAATCGGTATCACTACCGCAGGCACTCAGATGAATGTTGTTGCAATAAGCGGTGAGTGGGGAAGATGTGCAATTGATGGCAAAGACGGTTGGTTGATGCTTAAATATACAAAGCTTATTGATGCTCGAGAGTATAAATACTTTTTTGCATCTATAAACAAGACGACACTTGATGGTGCAGTTGAAGTTGATTTTACAAAGCTTGCCGATAAAGGTATTTCCGGAATTATTCTTTATCTCGGTTTTGACAACGGATTAATAACATTTGATCCTCATTTTGATGCCTTTTATTACGGAGCTCGTGATGCTGGATTAAAAGTCGGTGCTATTTTTGAATGTGACACCGCAGTCCCTGCTACAATCAAAGATACTGTTCAAAAGGTCAATGATTTTCTTCTGACGGGTGAATATATCTTTGAATTGCCCGTATTCTGTACTATAAGCGATACAGATTCTGCTACATTACTTGATGCTGCCAATACATTTTTTGACGGATTAAACGAAAATTATATAGCCGGATATAAGTGCAGTGAAGCAGATTACGAGAAAATAAAAAATCTTGAAAATGAACATCTTTGGATTACTGATTGCGGGAATACCATTGATGAAGGTATTGCTTTTGCAGGATTTGAATATCTTGTTAATGCAGGAGATGACAGTGTAGGCATTGAACTTAACTTAAATATCACCAATAAGGATTACGATGTAGTACATTATTATAAAGAGTGGACTGTGAATGTCGCTCCGACTTGCGATACATTCGGTGAGGAAACCGCGGAATGTATAGTTTGCGGTCAGAAACGCACCAGAACTATCGCACCTTTGGGGCATACCGTTACCCAGTGGTGTGAGTCTTGTGATGACCCGAATTACAGAATAGCAAAATGTGATGTTTGTGATAAAATAGTAGAGAAAGAGCTTTGTGTAAAATCCGGTGATTCTCACGACCATTTCCCTGAAAGAGAAAAAACGCTTGCAAGCAAAATTACCTGTGGTGTGGGAAGATATGTTACCCGTTGCAGATATTGCGACATTGAAATGTATGAAAGCTATGATTTAGTCGGCGATCATGAAGCGGGACGGGTTGAAGTTATTGAAGCTACCTGCACTCAGAATGGTAAAATTCTGACTCATTGCAAGAAATGTGATGTCATATTTGATACTGTCGAGATTGCTGCCACAGGACATGAAGTCGACGAGTGGAAGGTTGAGAAAGAACCTACCGAGACGGAGGATGGCACAAGAATCGGATTATGCAAAAAATGCAATAAGACCATTGTTGAGACTTTTAATGTTACATTGATTGGTGATGTAAACCTTGACGGCAAAACAAAAATTACCGATGCAAGAGCAATCCTTCGTATTGCATTGGGACTTGACGAAATGCCGACAGGCACAGCTTTTTATAACGCAGATGTCAATAAAGACGGCAAAATTACACTTGCCGACGCTGCAAGAACTCTGCGTTTAGCCATGGGACTTGTCTAAAAGAGAGGTAAATATGAGTAAAAAAAACACTTTCTCAGTCTTAAAAGCTTTTGCAAAAGTGCGTGGCGGCGTCAGGGTAAAGAATAATAAAAATACTGCAGATATGCCTGTTGAGCGTATACCAACGCCCAGACAAGTTGTATTGCCTATGGTTCAGCATATCGGTGTTCCGTGCAATCCGACGGTAGAAGTTGGAGACATTGTTGCAGTAGGACAGGTAGTCGGTGATACCGATTCGTTTGTATCAGCACCGATTCATGCGTCAATTTCAGGTAAAGTCATTGCAATTGGTGATGTAAAAATTGCCAACGGAAAGATAGTAAAGGCAGTTACGATTGAATCTGATGACCTAATGACACAATATGAAGGAATTAAACCTCCTCATGTTACCAATCGTGAAGATTTTTTGAAGGCTGTTCGTGAATCCGGCTTGGTTGGTTTAGGTGGTGCAGGCTTCCCGACACATGTGAAAATCGGTTTTGATCCATCAAAGAATGTTGATACGTTAGTTGTAAACGCTGCAGAATGTGAACCTTATATCACCGTTGACTATCGTGAATGTATGGAAAATTCATGGGATATCCTTTCGGGTATCCGTGTTCTTATTCATTATTTGGGATTCAAACAATGTATTATTGCAATTGAAGATAATAAACCCGATGCAATTGAAATGCTTTCACGAGTAGCCGCACAAAGTGGTGAAAATATTCGCGTTATGGCATTAAAATCAAAATATCCGCAAGGTGCTGAAAAACTGATGGTATTGTCCACTACGGGCAGAGTAGTTCCTATAGGAAAGCTTCCCGTAGATGTCGGCTGTGTGGTTATGAATGTAGCTTCCGTTGCCTTTATTTCAAGATACTTAAAAACCGGTGTTCCGCTTGTTTCACGTAGTATTACCGTTGACGGCACGGCGATAAAAAACCCGAAAAACGTTCGTGTTCCCGTAGGTATCAGTGTTCGTGAAATAATAGAATTTTGCGGCGGATACACGAATTTGTCCAGGAATGCTACCGACAAGAACGGCAACCCCGTTGATGTTAAGCCGTATAAGCTGATAACGGGCGGTCCGATGATGGGTACAGCACTGGTAACAGACGAAGTTCCCATACTTAAAAGTAATAACGCAATTCTTGCATTTGCAAACAATAAGAGCAAAGTCAAGCCAACTCGTGACTGTATCCATTGCGGTCGTTGTGCTGAAGCCTGTCCGATGAGTTTGTCTCCCCTGTTTATTATGAAAGCGGCTAAAGCTCGTGATGTGGAAATGATTAAAAAAAGCGGAATAGATGTTTGTATGGAATGCGGCAGCTGTGCTTATGCATGTCCGTCGGGACTTCCGCTTGTACAACACATGCGTTTGGCTAAACAGATATTAAGAGAGGAGAGATAAAACCATGGCTGATAATAATCTTATGACTGTAAGTGCATCACCTCATGTTCGTGCTCACAGAACAACAACGGGCATTATGCTTGATGTTGTTCTTGCACTTAGTCCGTCTTTAGTTGCCGCTCTCTCCTTTTTTGGTATTCGTGCGTTATGGGTGGTGTTGGTCTGTGTCGGTACGGCAGTTTTATCTGAATTCATTACCCGTAAAATACTTAAAAGAAGTACAACAATCGGAGATTTGTCCGCAGTTGTAACCGGTCTTTTGCTTGCTTTTAATCTCCCTGTAACAATCCCGCTTTGGATGGCAGCTATAGGTTCCGTTGCCGCAATAGTTGTTGTAAAACAGTTATTTGGCGGTATCGGTCAAAATTTTGCAAATCCCGCAGTTGTCGGCAGAATTATTCTTCTTGTATCCTTCCCGTCTGCGATGTCGAATTTTACGAATACACGTATGGCAGATGTTGATGCAGTTACTACCGCAACCCCTTTGCAGGCACTTGCAAGTGGTGGCGAGATGCCCACTTTATTTGAAATGTTTATAGGTCAGCGAGCGGGAGCATTGGGGGAAACATGTATCGTTGCTCTTATTATCGGTGCTGTATACTTGTTTTTGCGTGGAGTAATTAAACCGACTATTCCGTTTGTTTTTGTTGGTACGGTTGCTCTTATTATGCTTGTTTACAGCCGTGGAGATTATGAATTTGTTCTTTATCACATTATGTCCGGCGGTCTGGTTTTAGGTGCAGTGTTTATGGCTACTGACTATACCACTTCACCGCTTACCACAAAAGGTAAAATCATTTTCGCAATCGGTTGCGGAGTAATTACTTGTGTAATTCGTCTTTGGGGATCACTTCCCGAAGGTGTTTCGTATTCAATTCTTATTATGAATATCTTAACTCCCCTGATTGATAAAATAACTGCAAACAAGCCGTTTGGAACGGTCAAAGAGATGGAATAAAGGAGAGAATTATGTCTAAAAAATCATCGGCAAAAGAAATAATTATTCCGACGATAACATTATTTATTATCGCTTTGATTTCTGCGGTGTTGTTGGCAGGACTTAATTCACTGACCGCTCCGATTATATCCGAAAATAATTTGGCTGCGGAAAACGAATCTCGTCAGACGGTACTTCCTGCGGCGGTTAATTTTAATGAAAAAACAACAGATGACGGTACGATATATTACGAAGGCATTTCTTCAAGCGGTGAATTTGTTGGTATCGTTGTTACAACCAGGAGTAAATCTTACGGCGGAGAAATCAGTGTTATGACCGGTATTGATGAAAACGGTGTGGTTGCAGGAATAGTTATTCTTCAGATTGAGGATACTCCCGGTCTTGGTATGAAAGTGAAGGAAGATTATTTCTTAAATCAGTTTATTGGTGGTTCCGGATCATTCAAGGTAACAAAAAACGGTGTTTATGCTGCAGATGGCGATGCAAATATTGATGCAATTTCGAGTGCAACAATAACATCTGTGGCAGTTACAAATGCTGTTAATACTGCACTTGACATTTACAATTCTGCTGTATCTTTGGCAGAGCAAAATTTGTCGACCGAGCCGGATGCAAATGAAAATAGCCCGACAGAACCGAATATAACCGAAAACAATTTGACTGAAGAAGACAAAACTCGTCAAAATGCACTTCCCTCTGCGGTTGCATTTAATGAAAAAACAACAGATGATGGTATGATATATCACGAAGGTGTTGGCTCAAACGGTGAAAATGTCGGTATGGTTTTTATAACCGAATGCAAATCATACCATGACACAGTTAAGGTTATGACCGGTATCGATAATAACGGTACGGTTACGGGAGTGGTTATTCTTGAGATAAATGATACTCCCGGTTATGGTATGAATGCCACGGAAGATTATTTCTTAAATCAGTTTATCGGTTGTTCTGATACATTTAAGGTTACAAAGAACGGTATTTATGCCGAAGATGCTAACTCGGAAATTGATGCAATTTCAAGTGCCACAGTAACATCCGCAGCAGTAGTAAACGCTGTCAATGTTGCACTTGAGTTTTACAAAGCGTTGGCGTAAGGAGGGGATATAATGGCTAAACAGAAAAAATTGTCTGAGGAATTTACCAAAGGTATAATCAAAGAAAATCCGGTTTTACGTTTGGTTTTGGGGACTTGTCCCACTCTTGCACTTACCACATCCGTAACAACGGCAATCGGTATGGGTATATCCGCAACACTGGTTTTAATATGCTCAAACATTGTTATTTCCGCATTGCGTAAAGTAATTTCCCCGAAGATAAGAATCCCTGCATATATCGTCATTATCGCATCATTTGTTACAATAGTTCAGATGGCAGTTAAAGCCTATGTTCCCGTACTTGACGAGGCATTGGGTGTTTTTCTTCCGCTTATTGTTGTAAACTGTATCATCTTAGGTCGTGCCGAAGCATTCGCAGGCAAAAATCCCGTTCTTGCATCTGCCGTTGACGGTCTTGGTATGGGTGTTGGTTTTACTGTTGCACTTATATTTATGGCAACAATTCGTGAAACCATCGGTGCAGGTTCTTTCCTTGCCGGTGCAGAAAGTCTTCTTGGTGCATTCGGAATTACCGGTTTTAACGGTTTCTCTTGGGCTGATAAGCTTGCAACAGTCGGATTGGAGCCAATGCTGATATTCATTCTTCCTGCCGGCGGTTTCTTTGTATTCGGTATATTGATTGCTCTTGCAAATAAAATTGCAGAAGGCAAAGGCAAAAAGCCTGCCGAACTTCATTCTTGCGAACATTGTTCTATGCGTGGAAATTGTCCGTCTTTTAGTCAAAAGGAGGATGAATCAAAATGAAATACTTTATCGCTCTGATTTTGATGGGACTGTTGACATCCAACTATGTTTTGGCAAAATTCTTGGGGATTTGTCCGTTTTTGGGCGTATCAAAGAAATTAAACACGGCAGTCGGTATGTCCGCAGCGGTTATATTCGTAATGCTTCTTTCAACCGCCGTTTGTCATCCCATAAATACTCTTTTGGTCAAGCAAGATCTTGAATATTTACAGACTATCGTATTTATTTTGGTTATTGCCGCACTTGTCCAGTTTGTTGAAATTATATTGAAAAAATATATGAAAGCACTTTACAATGCTCTCGGAACATATCTTCCTCTTATTACTACAAACTGTGCGGTTTTGGGTGTTGTAACACTCAATGTCGGAAGTCTTGCTGAATATGCTCAGTACGGCAGCCCGTTTTTCTATTCAATGGCAAACTCCTTGGGTGCGGGTTTGGGTTTTCTTCTGGCAATGGTAATGTTTGCAGGTGTCAGAAGCAGACTTGAAGGTAATGATATACCTAAAGGTCTTCAAGGTTTACCGATAACCCTTATTGCCGCAGCCATCACATCTCTTTCATTTTTGGGCTTCTCCGGCATTATTGAGGGTATGGGTTTAATCTGATCTTGCTCATAGAAACTCAGACTGAAAATGAAAATAGAAAAGCGAAAATTGATATAAAAGTCCTTTGGAATTTTGAGTTTATTCTCTGCCTGTTCGCTTTTGCTTATTAAACAAAACGGGAGAAAAATATGAACCCTATTATTTTAGCAGTTATAATACTTTCCGCAATCGGTTTGATTTCTGGTTTGGGGCTTAGTGTTGCATCCAAATTTTTTGCTGTGTCGGTTGATGAAAAAGCGGAGGCAATTCGGGAAATATTGCCCGGAGCAAACTGTGGTGCGTGTGGATTTGCCGGTTGTGATGATTATGCCGCAGCATTATCAAAAGGGAAAACTACCGATACCGCAAAATGCACACCGGGAGGCGATGAGTGCTCATTGGCAATTGCCGAATTATTGGGACTTTCAGCCGGTAAAATAGCACCGCAAGCTGCTGTTGTTCTTTGTAATGGCACAAATGCCAATGCAAAGTTAAAAATGAAATATGTCGGTGTTGATTCTTGTCGTATGGCGAAACAACTTTTCGGCGGGCCGAAAGAATGTATTTACGGCTGCATCGGCTTAGGAGACTGTGTAAGAGTTTGTCCCTACGATGCAATAAAAATATGCGACGGTGTTGCCCGTATTGATCCGCTTGTTTGTCGTGCTTGCAAGTTGTGCATGAAAAATTGTCCGAAACACCTGATTGAAATGAAACCTATTCACGAGGCAAAAGCGGCTGTATTTTGCAAAAATAAGGATAAGGGTGCACTTACAAGAAAAGAATGTACGGCAGGTTGTATTGGTTGTATGAAATGTGAAAAGGTTTGTCCGACCGGAGCTGTTACGGTTAAGAATTTTGTTGCTCATGTTAATACCGGTCTTTGTGACGGTTGCGGACTTTGCGTTGAGGAATGTCCCGTAAAATGCATAAGCCTTGTTCGTAATTAACAGGCAAAATGGTAATATTAAGCGTAGATTACGGTGATGTCCGAACAGGCATTGCCGTATGCGATAAAAACGAGCTTTTGGCATCTCCTATCGGGACGATTAACCAGCCAGATGTCGAAAAACTCTGTGATGAAATAATCAAAATCTGTAACGAATATAAAGCGGAAATGATATGTCTCGGACTTCCGAAAAATATGGACGGTTCAGAGGGTTTTCGTGCCGAACATGTCAAAGAATTTGCAGAAATATTACGGGAAAAATCGGGACTTCCGCTTGAATTTGTTGATGAGAGACTTACTACGGTAGCCGCACACAGAGCATTAAATGAAACAAATACACGTGGGAAAAAGCGGAAAAATATCGTTGACACCGTCAGTGCCGTAATGATATTGGAAAACTTCCTCACCATTCGCAAAAATCAAAAATAACTGCCAAGACCGGCAGTTATTTAATAAATCTATGCATATTGAATAAAGCGGAAGAGTCGCAGTCGTCAGCGGCTTTTTTAGTTTTCCTGTTCGGTTTCTTCTGCTTCGGTGATTGAATATACTGACATATCTATAAAAACATCTTCCGGTTTGACTGTTCCCGTTTCAAATGCAAGCAATTCCCAAGAGGAGTAGAGTGAGTTTTGAACGGTATAAACGGCACATTTGCTGACAAAACCATATTCTTGGTCAACCCACACGAAAGCATAAGCGGTCAAGGTTCCGTTTGTATAAATGCTTTTAAGATAGCGGTCGCAGATTCTGCCGACAATTTCTTCAGTACCTTCTTTAATGACATCATTGCTCTGAGCGAAATCACTTTCAATGGCGGAAACACGCATAAATCCGCTTGTAAGAGTTGCCATATCCTGATTAGCCAAGAAAGTATGAGCGGCTTTATTTGTAACAGTATTGATGGCAAATTCATCAATACCGCCTTCAACTTCTTCAAAATATGAAACCATACCGTTAGCCTCATCAATAGCCTTATACAGCCCTTCACAACGAATTTCGGTGATTTTTGATGCTGTGCCGGTATCGGCGTAGTTATAAGTGAGTTTATAATTCCCCGTCCACGAATTGTCAGAGACATAAATTGAACCTATGCTTGTGTTTTGCTCATCGGGCTCGGTATATACGCGGGTGGCAACTTGTGTCTGAGTTTCCGTTTCAATAGTTCCGCTGCTGTCTGAATCACAGCCTGACAGCACAAAAATGCCGATCAGGAGTATTGAAATTACTGTGATAAAGGATTTTTTCATAATATCTTCCAATCTAATACTTTCTATCTTTTTTGCATTATAACTCATTATGTAAAAAAATGCAAGATTATTTGGGAAATTTACTTGTAAATTTTCTTTGAATATGTTATAATAAAAATCAGTGAATTATACAAGAGGTATTGTACCCTAAAAGGAGGACTATATGGCAAAATATTCAATCGGCGTAGATTACGGTACTTTATCCGGTCGTGCTTTAATTGTTAATATTGAAACAGGCGAAGAACTTGCGAGCAGCGTTTTTGATTATCCGCATGCGGTTATGGATGAAGCATTGCCGAGCGGTAAGAAGTTAGGGCAAGATTGGGCTTTACAGCATCCGCAGGACTATTTAGATGTATTATATAATACTATTCCCGCAATTCTTAAAGAATCGGGTGTAAATCCGACTGATGTTATCGGTATCGGTATGGACTTTACCGCCTGTACATTGTTACCTTGCAAAAATGACGGAACTCCGCTTGCATTTTTACCCGAATATAAAGACGAGCCGCATGCTTATGTAAAACTCTGGAAACATCACGCGGCACAAAAACACGCAAATATGCTTAATGATATTGCGACAGAGCGTGGCGAAAAATGGCTTAAAAACTATGGTGGCAAGATTTCTTCCGAATGGGCAATTCCGAAGATTTGGCAAGTCCTTGACGAGTGTGAAGAAATATATAACGAAGCTGACAGATTTATTGAAGCTGTTGACTGGGTGGCTTGGATGCTTACGGGAAAAGAAAGCCGTAACGCATGTTGTGCGGGTTATAAAGAGATGTGGAACAAGACAACGGGTTATCCCTCAAAGGATTTCTTCAAGGCTCTTGACCCCCGTCTTGAAAATGTTGTAGAAGAAAAATTAGGTCTTGAAATTACTCCTTGCGGTGAATGTGTCGGAACATTAACTCCCGAAATGGCTCAGAAACTTGGTTTGACTACTGATGTTGCCGTTGCCGCGGGTATTATCGATGCTCATGTATTTGTTCCCGCAGTCGGAATTACAAGTTCGGGCAAAATGCTTGCTATTATGGGAACTTCAACTTGTCATATGCTTTTAGGAACGGAAGAAAAGCAAGTTCCGGGTATGTGCGGTGTTGTTGCCGATGGTATTTTGCCGGGATTTTACGGTTATGAAGCAGGTCAGGCATGTGTCGGCGACCATTTTGCGTGGTTTATTGATAATTGTCTTCCTGCAAGTTATTATGAAGATGCTAAAGAGCAGGGAATGAATATTCATAAATATCTTCGTTCCAAAGCTGAAAAATATCGTCCGGGTGAAAGCGGACTTTTGGCACTTGATTGGTGGAACGGTAACCGTTCCTGCCTTGTTGATGTCGATTTAACCGGAATGATGCTCGGTATGACATTGCTTACAAAACCCGAAGAAATATATCGTGCGTTGATTGAGGCAACTGCATTCGGTACGCGTATGATTATTGAAACTTTCCGTGAGAACGGTGTCGCCATTGATGAGTTTTACGCAGCGGGCGGTATTGCAAAGAAAGACCCGATGACAATGCAGATTTATGCAGATGTCATAAAAATGCCCATTCGTATCGCAGGCTCCGATCAGGGTGGTGCTTTGGGCTCTGCAATATTTGGTGCCGTTGCCGGAAACGGATATGAAAATGTTTATCAGGCAGCCGAAGTTATGGGCAAAGTTCTTGACACCGTCTATGAACCGATAGCAGAAAATGCCGAGATTTATGATAAACTCTATGCCGAATATAAGATTTTACACGACTATTTTGGCAGAGGCGAGAATGACGTTATGAAACGATTGAAGGCTCTTAAAGATTAAAATTCGGGAACGATATTATGCTTAAATTCAAAGACGGAAAATTCAAAATTCTCGCAATATCGGACATTCACGGTGTAACGGATTTTGATAAGAGAATATGTCCCGCTTTGGGAAAATTGCTTGATGATGTCAAACCGGATTTTGTATTCGTGCTTGGTGATATTTTCTGGGATCCGCAGAATGATTCTTATGAAGGAATGAAGAGTTTTTGTGATGCGTTTTTTGCGGAGATTGAAAAAAGAAATATCTATTGGTCTTATGTGTTCGGCAATCATGATTCAAACGAAAAAAGTGCTTACGATCAAAGACCGATTTATGCACAGTACGAACATTGTTTATATGAAAATTCCCCCGAGGGCGTTCATGGATATTCAAACTATGTTTTGCCGGTTTACAATGAAGCGGGCGATGATATAGTATATAACATATGGGCTTTAGACACTCATGATAATGTTTCCGACTATTGCAAATATATAGGAATACCCAGAGAAACAAAATGGGAACATGAATGCACTCATCCCTTAAGTTTACGCGGTGAGTGCGGAGGTTATGACACGCTGCGATTTAGTCAACTTATGTGGTATTGGAATAAATCGGTTGAACTTGAAAATAAAGCGGGACATAAGATTCCCGGACTTTTGGGCTTGCATATACCCATTCCCGAATATTCCCTGATTTTAAGAAACACCGCCCATCTGTATTTTGACGGAATATCCCGTGAAAATGTAGGCACTGGACCGATAAATTCCGGTTTGTTTAACTGCATTCTGGAACGAGGCGATATAAAAACCATCGTTGCAGGTCATGACCACATAAACGATTATACGGGAAAATATTACGGAGTAACTTTGACTTATGACGGCGGGCTTTCCTATAACGGCTATTGTCATGATGACATCAGAGGCGGCAGAGTTTTTGAAATTGATGAAAATGATGCTTGGAATATTAGAACTTATATGGCAAGAGTTTCTCTTGATGATAATGTTTAATTAAAATACTCTTAAGGAGATGTTTATGAAATACAAAATTAACAAAACCAACTATCGTGATTTTGATGCTTTGCATATCGGCGATTTAGCACCTCGTGCTTATGCCATTCCCTTCTCAACTTCCGCAAAGGCTTCGAAGGCAGATTTTCGTACCGAACGCTATGACAGCAATATGGTTACTTGTCTGTCAGGTGAGTGGGATTTTAAGTATTACAAAGATTGTAATAAGATGCCCAACACGTTAAATACCGAAAAAACAAAATTCGATAAAATCACTGTTCCTTCAACCTGGCAGAGAACGGGTTATGAAGAGCCGGTTTACTTAAACTGCCCCTATGAGTTCAAGACTTTTGCTCCTCTTCTTCCCGAAAAAATGTCTTCGGCAATTTACCGCAAGACTTTCGATATCAAGGATGCAAGCAAGACTTATATTCTCTCATTCTTGGGTATAGCAAATAATGCCGATATTTATGTAAACGGTGAATTTGTAGGTTACAGAGAAGGCACTCACAATACAACCGAATATGATATTTCAAAGAATATCATCGAGGGTGAAAATGAACTTTTAGTTGTAATGCACAAGTGGTGCAACGGCTCATTCTTGGAAGCACAGGATATGTTCAGAGAAAACGGTATATTCCGTGATGTGCTTCTTTTCGCTTATGACGATGCGTATATTTTCGACTATGACATTCGCTGTGAGAAAAAACGCAGCGGTTATGATATGACCATCAAGTTTGATTTGTGCGGAAATATCGACGACATTATTTTTGAATGTAAGATTAAGTCGGGCAAGGATGTTGTTGCAGCTGCCGAATGTGATGCGGCTGACGGCGAAATCACACTTAAAAATCTTGATGTTATAGAATGGAATGCAGAAATTCCGACAACTTATGATGTCGTCCTTTCTCTTAAAAAGGGCAAGAAAGAGAAAATGGCATTACGTCAGATTTATGCTTTCAGAACCATTGAAATTAAGGGTAATATTTATTACTTCAACGGCAAAAAGATTAAGACAAAGGGTGTAAACCACCACGATACACATCTCACAAAAGGCTATGCAATGGGTCTTGAAGACATTGAAAAAGACATTAAACTTATGAAAGAGTATAATGTCAATACCGTTCGTACTGCTCACTATCCTTCCGATCCTTTCCTTCTTCAGTGTGCGTGTGTTTACGGTATTTATGTCTGTGATGAAGCGGATATTGAAACTCACGGTTGCGGCGAACTTTATGAAAATGATTCGCAACTTTCAATGGACTATTCATTCCAGCCTCGTTATGTTGACAGAGTAAATCGCATGTACATGCGTGACAGAAATAACGGATGTATCATCATGTGGTCGTTAGGAAATGAAGCCGGCGGATATTTCAATCAGGATGCTTGTTATGATTTAATAAAGTCCTACAAGAGTGATATTCCCGTTCATTATGAAGGCGTTATTGAAACAAAACGTTTTGCTTATGACGTTTCAAGTGAAATGTACACAAGCATTCCGAACCTTCGTAAGATGGTAAAGGGCGAACACCGTCGTCGTCACAGTTTTGTTGACGGGGTTGATTTGTTTAGTACAAGACCGTTTTTTATGTGTGAATATGCTCACGCTATGGGTGTCGGTCCCGGCAACCTCAATGAATATTGGGAAATTATCTATGACAATGACTTTATGATGGGTGGTTGTATCTGGGAATGGGCGGATCATACGGTATTACATGAAGTAACCGAAACATCCAAGTATAAGTATAAATACACTTACGGCGGCGACCACGGCGAGCCTCAACATGACGGACATTTCTGCGTTGACGGACTTTTCTATGCGGACAGAAGACCGCATACCGGTGCAAGAGCGATGAAATATGCCTATCGTCCGGTAATTTGTGAAAAAATCGGAAATTCCTATGCCTTTACAAATACCAATCGTTTCAGGAATACCGATTACATAAGTGCAAAGTGGACTTTGTTTGAAAATGGTGAAGCAGTTGAAGGTGGAGACCTTTCACTAAGTATTGCTCCCGAAAAGACTGCAAAGATAAAGATTGAGCATAAGAAAATTGATACAAAGAAGGCAAATCATCTGAATATAGAATATTTTGATGGAGAGCATCTTCTTGCCGTTGAGCAACTTGTACTTTCCGAAGGCAAGATTGACTGCGATTTCGATGTTAAAGATGCACCGATTTCTGCTTCAATAGACGGTGACAATCTTAATATTACATTTGAAAACGGTAACTTTGCAATCAATGCCGCAAACGGCGTAATTTCTGAATATGTAAAAAACGGGAAGAATATTATCAAATCCGGCACAAAAATTGCTCCCAACGTTACTCGTGCCGCGATTGACAATGATGCTGCACTTTTCTGGAAATTTAAGCGTAAAGGGCTTGATATTAACGAGTTTGGTCTTAAATGCGATAAACTTGATGATATTGAGATAAAGAAAAACGCTGTTGAGATTGAGCGTGAAGCCGAATTCGGATTTAAGGGGCACGATGATATTGCCGTAGAATTTGAGTATAAAATTACTATTTTCAGTAACGGTGCTCTCAAAGTGTCCGGAGAGGTAAAAGGCGATAATTTCGACCTTGCAGATTTGGTGCGTATGGGTATTACATTAGAGCTTGACGAAAGTTTTGATAATGTAAAATATTTCGGTGCAGGTCCTTATGAAAATATGCCCGACTTTAAGTCGCAAAGTCCTGTCGGTATTTACGAATCCACCGTTGACGGATTTTATGAGCCTTATGTATTCCCACAGGAGAACGGAATGCATTGTGACTGTCGCTATGTCGAATTGACCGATAATGAGCAGAGATTAACGGTTAAATCCGATAGCCTTTTCGCATTCTCCGCACATCACTTTACGCAAGAGAATCTTCATAAGGCACAGCATATTGAGGATATTGAAAATTCACATTCTACTTTCCTTACATTAGATGCTTATACCCGCGGTGTCGGTTCATCGTCCTGTGGACCCGATACTCTTGAGGAATACACATATCAGAAAGACGAACTTGAATTTGAGTTCGTGATTATATAAAACAAAGGGCGGTCTTTTGACTGCCCCGTACGCATATACAGAGGGGAACAAATTGACTGCATTTACTCACTTACACGTTCATACCGAATATTCGCTTTTAGACGGAGCGAGTAAAGTTAAACAGTTAGCAAAGCGAGCCAAGGAACTCGGTCAGACTGCACTTGCAATTACCGATTACGGCACAATGTATGGTTGTATTGACTTTTATGAGGCTTGCAAGGCTGAGGGGATTAAGCCAATCATTGGTTGCGAGGTGTATGTTGCACCTCGTACCCGTTTTGATAAACAGGTAGCTTACGACAAAGAACGCTACCATTTGATTCTATTGGCTAAAAATGAGCAGGGGTACAAGAATTTAGTAAAAATTGTTTCTGCTGCATGGACGGAAGGCTTTTATACAAAACCTCGTGTTGACCACGACCTTTTGACCGAATATCACGAGGGAATAATTGCATTGTCCGCTTGTCTTGCGGGTGAAATTCCTCGTGCAATATCCCAAAATGACTATCAGCAGGCAAAGGAAACAGCCCTTTGGTATCAAGAAACATTCGGTGAAGGTAATTTTTATCTTGAACTCCAAGACCATAATTTACCCGAACAAAAGGCATTGAATCCCGACTTAATTCGTCTTTCAAGAGAAACGGGTATTCCGCTTGTTGTAACCAATGACTCCCACTATATTAAAAAAGAGGATGCCGAAGTTCAGAAAATTCTTATCTGCATTCAAACCGGTCATACCATTGATGAAGACACCGGTCTTGATTTTAGCACAGAGGAATTTTATCTTAAAAGCGGGGATGAGATGGCGGCACTTTTCCCCGAAGTGCCGGAGGCTATTTCAAATACAAATATTATTGCCGAACAGTGTAATTTTGATTATGAGTTTGGCAATACTATCTTGCCAAAATATGAAGCACCCGATAATCGTGATAATTTTGAGTTTTTTACCGATTTATGTCATAAGGGACTTGTCAAAAATTACGGAGAGGATTATCCCGTTGAATATAAAGAACGTCTGGATTATGAACTTGAAGTTATTGAACAGATGGGCTTTATTGATTATTTCTTAATTGTATGGGATTATATCAACTATGCTAAAAGCATAGGTATTCCGGTCGGTCCCGGTCGTGGTTCGGGTGCAGGTTCTATTGCAGCATATTGTTGTGGCATTACCGACATTGATCCGATGCGTTATAGCCTCCTTTTTGAGCGTTTCTTAAATCCCGAACGAATATCCATGCCCGACTTTGATATTGACTTTTGTCAGGACAGACGGGGAGAAGTTATAGAATATGTAAAGAATCGTTACGGAGAAGATCATGTTGCACAGATTGCAACGTTTTCTACTATGGCGGCGAAAGGTGCAGTTCGGGATGTCGGTAGAGTTTTGGGAATGAGTTATGCCGATGTCAACGCCGTTGCAAAAGAAATACCGCAAGAACTTGATATGACAATTCAGAAGGCTCTTGACACATCACAGGATCTTCGGAAATTATATGATTCTAATCCGGACACCAAACGACTTATTGATACATCTATTCGTATTGAAGGTATGCCGCGAAATGTCGGAATGCATGCAGCGGGTGTTGTTATTTGTCGGGATCCCGTTGTCGAATATGTCCCGCTTGCATTGTCAAACGGCTCAGTGATTACGCAGTTTTCCAAAGGTTGGGTTGAAGAATTAGGGCTTTTGAAAATGGACTTCTTGGGGCTTAAAACTTTAACGATGATCAATAACGCACAGCAAATGATTCGTATGCGTGAGCCGGATTTTGATGTTTCAGCGATACCGGCGGATGATGCAGAAACCTATGAAATGCTCGGAAAGGGCGGAACTTACGGAGTATTCCAATGTGAATCTGCCGGTATTCGGGCTCTGATGATAAAGATGCAACCGAAGAACTTGGAAGATATTATCGCTGTTATTGCCTTATATCGTCCCGGTCCGATGGACTTTATTCCGGCATATTTGGAAAACCGCAAACATCCCGATAAAATAAAATACCGTTGTCCGCAACTTAAACCCATTTTGGATGTTACCTACGGAACGATTGTATATCAGGAGCAGGTTATGCAGATATTCAGAGACCTTGCCGGATATACAATGGGAGCGGCGGATATGGTTCGTCGTGCCATTTCTAAGAAAAAAGCAGATGTTTTAGCTGCCCAGAAAAAGTATTTTTTATATGGTTCAGACGGTTCTGACGGCTCATCGCCTTGTGTCGGATGTATTGCAAACGGAATAAGTGAGAAAGCTGCAATCGGAATATTTGATGATATGGCTGCATTTGCGTCATACGCATTTAATAAATCACATTCTGCTGCCTATGCACTTATTACCTATCAGACAGCTTATCTTCGTTGTCATTACCCAGCGGAATTTATGGCGGCGATGTTGTCTATCAATATGTCAAATACCGATAAAGTAGTTCCTTATATAGCGGAATGTGGGAATATGGGAATTCAGGTTTTGCCTCCGCATGTCAATGAATCGGAAAAAAGATTTGCGGTTATTGATGGGCATATTCGTTTTGGTATGCTTGCAATTAAAGCATTGGGTGAAGCGTTCATTGATGCAATTATCAAAGAGCGTGAGCGAGGTGGCGAGTTTTTGTCATTTTACGATTTTTGCAAGCGTTGTCATGGTGATAGCTTTAATAGACGAGGTGTTGAGAACTTAATCAAGGCAGGTGCTTTGGATAATTTAGGTTGGAATCGCCGTCAGATGCTTCTGATGCTTGATGAAATAGTTGCTTCGCTGCAAAACGACAAGAAGAAAAATGTTGACGGGCAGATAGGTTTCTTTGACCTGGAACCCGAGCTTGCAGAAGAAAGCGAACCGATTGCACCAAATGTGGATGAAATACCCGAAAGAGAAAAACTCCGGCTTGAAAAGGAAACAACCGGTATATATATGACCGGACATCCGTGCAAAGCCTATGCAAAAATTGCTGAAGCTTATAAGGCAGATCGTATTGACGAACTTCATGACGCATCTTTGATTGAACCGAACGGGTATGAGAATAAGCAGAAAGTAACAATGATCTGCACTATTTCTGCGATAAGAAAAAAGATTACCAGGAATGAATCTATGATGGCATTTATGGATGCCGAAGATACTTACGGTAAAATTGAAGCGGTTGTATTTCCGAAAGCATATGACCAAATCGGACATTTGCTCATTGAGGACAAGGTTGTAATTATTCAGGGTACGCTCAATTTATCCGACGATAAAGAGCCGTCGGTATCCGTTGACAGCCTTGAATTTGCCCCAAATCCGCAGGAGTTTGAAAAGCGATTTGAGGCTCCGCCGCCTGAATATGCCGTTCCCGATTTCTTAAAAAATGGAACAAATCAGGAAAATATTTCCGAACAGACAAATTCTCCTGAATTTATCGAAGTTCAAAATAAAATGCGAGAGGCAAAAAGAGGAGTATTTCTGCGTTTTTCGAGTACAAATGATGAAAATATTCAAAAAGCGGTTGAGATATGCTTCGAATCCGGTGATTTTTCCGTTCATTATTTTTATAGTGATGTGAGAAAATATGAGATGAATATGCTGAAAATTCCTCAACGACCGGAAATAATATTAAAACTTCAAGACCTTTTAGGTAAGGTAAATGTTGTAATCCAATAAAAAAGAAGGTAAGAAAATGGCTCAGATCAGATGTATTGACGTGACAACCGGTTACGGTTCTCATGTTGTACAGGAAGGATTGAATTTTGAAGTAAATGCCGGCGATTATCTTTGTATTGTCGGTGAAAACGGTTCCGGAAAGTCGACTCTTATGCGGACAATTCTCGGACTTTTGCCCGTTCTTTCGGGTAATATAGAGTTTGGAGACAATCTAAGCTCTACCGATATCGGCTATCTCCCTCAACAGACCGAGATACAACGGGATTTTCCCGCTTCGGTATTTGAAGTTGTTTTGTCGGGGAATCAGGCAAGTCTGAAGAAAAGCCCGTTTTATAAAAAGTCAGATAAGCAAAAAGCAGTTGAAAATATTGAACGAATGCGTATTTCCAATCTGTCAAAAAAATGTTATCGTGAACTTTCCGGCGGTCAACAGCAAAGAGTTCTTCTTGCACGTGCCTTATGTGCGACGGGGAAAATTCTCTTGCTTGATGAGCCCGTTGCCGGACTTGATCCGCAGTCTACCGAAGAAATGTATTCACTTATCGAACAACTTAACAAGTCGGGAATTACGATAATTATGATCAGTCATGATATTTCGGCAGCCATCAAATACGCAACGAATATTTTGCATATCGGCAAGTTGACATTTTTCGGTTCAACTGAGGAATATATTGATAAGAGATCCGACCTTAACAATGCGGAGGTGGTATTATGACGGCTATGTTTGATAAATTAACTCAATACCTTGCCTTCGATTTTACGAAAAATGCACTCATTGTCGGTGTTTTAATAGCACTTTGTTCCTCGCTTTTAGGTGTTATTCTCGTGCTTAAACGATATTCGTTCATCGGAGACGGTCTTTCTCATGTTGCATTCGGATCTTTGGCAATAGCCGGTGTTCTTAATTTCACAAATGAGATGCCGACGATTTTGATTATCACTATCTTTGCGTCAATTTTGCTGCTGGGCGGTACGAAAAAGAAATTGTCGGGAGATGCCTCTCTTGCGATTATTTCGGTAGCGTCGCTGGGTTTAGGTTATTTGCTTATGAATATCTTTGCTCGCAACAGACCGAATTTGTCGGGTGACGTTTGCACCGTCCTCTTTGGCTCGACTTCAATACTGACGTTATCGAAATCCGATGTTATAATCAGTTCGGTTCTATCGGTTTTGGTTGTATTGTTTTTTGTGTTTTTCTATAACAGAATATTTGCGATTACTTTTGATGAAGATTTTTCACGCAGTTGCGGAGTTAAAGTTAAACTTTATAACTATTCAGTGGCTGTGATTATTGCCGTTATCGTTGTACTTTCAATGAATCTGGTCGGCTCTTTGCTTTCTTCTGCGTTGATAATTTTCCCCGCTCTTACTGCTATGAGGGTGTTCAAAACATTTAAGAGTGTTACCATTGCTGCTGCCTTAATCTCAGTATTTACCGCGACTTTGGGTATTTTAGCCGCAATTGTATTCGGCACTCCCGTCGGCTCAACCATTGTTGCGGTTGAAACCGTCGGATTTTTGATATTTACAGTTATCGGTGCAATTGCATAGTTGCAAAAATTTTGTAAAAGTACTTGACAAACAGAAAATGATATGATATAATAATTTGGTGTTTAAGCAGACGGCAATGCCTCTCACCTTCGGAATTTCGTTTCCTGTTGGTCGCAATTTTAGAAAATTGTGTTGTGGTGTAGGGTATTTGTCTGCACCGCAATTTTTTTTGGAGGTGTCCTTTTATCGCTATTAAGGATTATCAGCGTAATGACGAAATACGTGACAAGGAAGTCCGTGTTGTAACCGAGTCCGGCGAGCAGTTGGGTGTCATGTCAGCTCGTGATGCCAACGCTATTGCTGCACAAAAGAATATGGATTTGGTGAAAATTGCACCAAGGGCTAAGCCTCCCGTATGCAAGATAATGGACTACGGGAAGTTCAGATTTGAGCAGCAAAAGAAGGAGAAGGAAGCAAGAAAGAAACAGCACGTCATTGAAATCAAAGAAGTTCAGTTGTCTTTAAACATTGATACTCACGATTTTGAAACAAAAGTTAAGAATGCTATCCGATTCCTTACTGCCGCAAACAAAGTAAAGGTCGCTATTCGCTTTAGAGGCCGTGAGATGGCACGCCCCGAGCGTGGTATTGAACTTATGGAAAAGTTTGCTGAGTCTTGCTCTGAAGTATCAAGTGTTGAAAAACCGGCAAAACTCGAAGGTCGTCAGATGTTGATGTTCCTCGCCCCAATAAGTAAAAAATAGGAGGAAGTTATTATGCCTAAAATCAAAACCCATTCGGGTGCTAAGAAGCGTTTTAAGTTATCAAAAAACGGCAAGCCGATGCGTGCTAAAGCCTTCAAGTCTCACATTCTCAACAAGAAAAACACCAAGCGTAAGAGAAGACTCCGCAAGGTTGTTGTTGCAGATGTAACTAATGTAAGACAGATTAAAAAGCTTATTCCTTATAAATAAGCCGTATACTAACTAAAGGAGGAAACTACTATGGCACGTGTTAAAGGCGCTATAATGACTCGTAAGAGAAGAAATAAAGTACTTAAGATGGCTAAGGGTTACTACGGCTCAAAGTCCAAATTGTTCAGGACAGCCAAACAGGCTGTTATGAAGTCCGGTAACTATGCTTATGTCGGCAGAAAGCAGAAGAAAAGAGATTTCCGTCGTCTTTGGATCACTCGTATCTCTGCTGCCTGCAAACTCAATGGCATGAATTACTCTACATTCATGAACGGTCTTAAGAAGGCTGACATTGCTCTTAACCGCAAGATGCTTTCCGAGATCGCAATTGCTGATCCCGCAGCATTCACAGAACTTTGTGAAAAGGCTAAGGCAGCTCTTTAATGAGAACAAGAGGGTTATTAATCCCTCTGTTTTTATTATATAAAAAATAAAAGCCGTGAAATACGGCATTTTATTTGTTAGGGAACAAGGAGTGTTTCGGGATTATCAAAAATCTCACGAAGACGATCCATGAAAGGTTTAATATCTCCAAAGTCCATTGCACGATGGTCGAAACAAATATTCATCGGTAAAATCTGAGCGATTTTTATATAATCTTTTCCGTTTTCATCTTGTGCAACAATGGGGGTTTTGGTTACGGCACCCAAACCGATGGCACAAACCTGAGGGGGAATAATCATAAGCATGGCAATCTTGCCGGGGTTACCTCTGGTTAAAGCACCTACATTAGAAATAGTAATTGTGCCGGGTTCAAGGTTGTGTTTTGTTATCTTCTCGCTGTCGGGAATCATATCATAGGCTTTTTTCTCGTCGCCTTTTAAGGGGGAAACACGATGGCGTTTTTGAGTTTTTGAGCCGATAAGACGAGCGATTGATTGGACAAACCTACCCTTTTGAAGATTTTGCAAAGTATTGTCGAGAGATACCTGATACATGGCTTCCTGAAGATTGGTTTTTTCAAGACGAGCCTGTGTCTTTTTCATATAGTTTGTGATGTTTGTAAGACTTCTGTTGCCCATATCACGCATGTTAATGGTCATCATTTCACCGTTGGGGAGAATCCAAGGCATTGAAACGTCGATATTGTCATAAGTAGTAAAATTGCCGCGAACAAGTTTAGGCTCATAATGAAGATGAGCGTTCATTTTGGGAGCAGCTTTAAGACCTTCGGTGATGGCTTTTACGATAACTGTGTTTAATGTAATATGTAAATCTTCGGGAAGAGTTTTCTTAAATTCATTATATTTTTCAATGAAATCCGTAACATCCGGCTCAAAGATATAGCTTACGTGAGGGATATTCTGCCAGCTGGCAACTGTCTGACTGGCAACGATTTTTCTTTGGATATTAAATCGAACGATATCAATTACTCGCATAGAAACATTCCTTTCTTTCTTTGGCAAGTATAAGTGTTTGTTTGCGAAACTTGCCTATTTGCGATTATATCAAATAATTGTCAAGTCAGTATAACAAAACAATGAATTTTTTTTGAACATTTTTTATGCTTGATAAATACTGTGTTATGAGTTATAATTATGAAAAATCTTATTTTATATTGTTAAGAATATTTTTGATAAGGATATTTGAAAAACGCAACTGAAAATAGCGGCTGTTTATGTGTTGCTTTGAATGTGGGGTATAAAATGAAGAAGATAACAATTAACGAAAAGAGGGATTACGGTATTGATTTGCTTCGTATCGTAGCAATGTTTATGATAGTTCTTTTACATGTTGTAAATGTGGGGGGGGGGCGTGCAAATTCTGTGTCGGGTACGGTATCTTACGCAGCTGCTTATGGGCTTTATATCTTTACTTTTCCGTGTGTAAATATTTACGGGCTTATTTCGGGATATGTCGGATTCAGTGCCACCAAAACACGGTTAACAAACGGTATAACTTTGTGGGCGAGAGTAATTTTTTATTCGCTTATCATGGGTGCGATAAATATTATTATTTTCGGATTTTCTACAGATACTGCATTTGCTATGTTTTTTCCTGTTACTAATAATTCTTATTGGTACTTTACGATTTATTTTTGTCTGTTTCTCTTAATGCCACTTATCAATAACGGAATTAACGGTTTGACAAAAAGACAGTTTTCAATCGTAATTGTGGGGTTATTCGCTTTGACGCTTACGACAACCTCTGTGTTTAACCGAGATTCTTTTGTGTTCAAATATGGATGCTCTCTGCCTTGGCTTTTATTCTTATATCTTGTCGGAGCATATATCAAAAAATATGATTTTCTTGCTAAAATTAAGAAATGGCAAGCAGTTTTGGGTTTTGTTGCAAGCTCCGTTTTTGTGCTTGCGTATAAACTTATCCTTGATCGTGTGGATCCTTTCCTTGAAGGGAAAGGCGGAGTATTGGGATTGCTCGGAAAAATACTTTCCCCCGATACTTTCTTTCGTCATGATTGTATTCCTGTCTTTGCAGCGGGAGTATTCTACCTTCTTTTTTTCAGAAACCTGAAATTAAGTGATAATATAAAAAAGATTATCTCCGTTATTGCTCCGATGGCATTTAGTGTCTATATCATCCATCAGAATGGCTTGGTTTGGAATAATCTGATTGTTGACAAATTTATACCTTTGGCTACCGAAAAGCCCTTAATTCTTGTTCTCGGATGTATCGGATTTTCGGTTCTGATATTTGTCGCTTGCTTGCTTATTGACAGTGTAAGGGTGTTTTTATTCAGTATAATGAAAATAGATAAATATGCTAAAAAACTAAACGACAAGATTTGTAAGAATGATAGTTAAAAACGACGATATTTCTTTCATGTCTCAAGACAATGAAGATATATTTTGGGGACGGATATATACACATAAAGCGGCGTATCCCGATACGGATATATGGCAGTCGCAAGGCATTGTTTCAGACCGTTTTGACGGTGCTGTAACGATTTATTCCTACGATGATTTTGATGCAGATGAGTTGAAAGCCTTCTTAAAACTTATCGGTTATCAGAGTATTTTTTGCAGTAAAAATGTTGCGGAAGTTTTGGGAATGAAATCTCAGAAACAGGGAGCAATAATGCGTTGCGAAAGTACGCAAAAACAGCCGAAAGTTATTGCGAAAAAGCGTGCAAATGAGAATATTCGTGATGTTTTTGATGTGATATACGAAACCGAAAAAGCGGATTTTTCAAGTTGGTATGTCGATATTTCGCATCGCCTTCGTCATAATCTCTGCCGTTGTTTTTCGATTGACATTGAAAATAAGCCCGTGAGTGTCGCCGTTACAAATACCGAAACTCCCAAAAATTCCGTTATTTCGGGTGTTGCAACCTTGTCTGAATATCGCCGAAAAGGCTATGCATCGGATGTTGTTTTGACAATTACGGATGATATTTTGAAAGGACGCAAATCGGCTTATCTTTGCTGTAATTACGATTTGATTAAGTTTTATGAAAGGCTCGGTTTTGTGAAAACGGGCGAATGGGTTTTATATGTTTAAGTATGATGAGAGAATAGAAAAGTTTGCAAAAACGGCACTTGAAAAAGCCAAACCGTATTTTGAGCGAATTGATGAAATAACAGAGTATAATCAACAAAAAGTGTTAAAGGCATTTATTGACAACCGTGTCAGTGAAGCGATGTTCGGAGTATCAACCGGCTACGGCTACGGCGACAGAGGTCGTGAGGCTCTTGATGCGGTTGTCGCCCAGTCCATGGGTGCAGAGGATGCAATTATCCGTCATCAGTTTACTTGCGGTACTCACACTTTGGGTACGGCACTTTTCGGGCTTCTTCGTCCCGGAGATACAATGCTTGTTGTTACAGGCAGACCCTATGACACAATTTGTCCCGTTATCGGAATTACCGAAAAAAAAGGACAGGGCAGCCTTGCGGATTTCGGTATTAATTACGCTCAGGTTGACTTAAATTCTGACGGACTTTTGAACTATGAAGCCATTAAAAAGGCGGTTGACGAGATTAAGCCACGTATGGTCTATGTTCAACTTTCAAGAGGCTATACCATTCGTAAATCTTTTTCCGTTGCCGAGATTTCAAAAGTTGCCGAGATTGCTCATTCATGCGAAAATACCATCGTAATGGTGGATAATTGCTACGGAGAATTTGTCGAAAAGACAGAGCCGACAGAGTGCGGTGCGGATATTATGGCGGGATCACTTATTAAAAATCCCGGTGGCGGTATTGCCAGAAGCGGTGGCTATATCTGCGGAAAAAAAGAACTTGTCGAACTTTGTGCTTATCGTTATTCGGTAGCGGGCTTAGGTCGTGAAGTCGGTGCGAGTTTAGGCAATACTCGCGAAATGTTCATGGGATGGTTTAATGCTCCTCATGTTACGGGCGAAACCCTTAAAACTGCGGTGTTTTCAGCAGCTCTCTTTGAAGAAATGGGTTTTGAAGCTACTCCGAAATTTGACGAGAGCAGACATGATATTGTTCAGGCAATAAAACTTGAAAACTCCGAGAATTTAATCGCTTTTTGTAAAGGTCTTCAAAGCGGCTCTCCCATCGATTCTTTTGTCGTTCCCGAGCCTTGGGATATGCCCGGTTATCCGAATAAAGTCATTATGGCGGCAGGTGCATTTACCGGCGGTTCGACGGTTGAACTTTCCGGAGATGCTCCCTTGCGTGCACCTTTTGCCGTATGGCATCAGGGCGGACTTAATTTTCATAGTGCAAAAGTCGGTATTATGCTTGCCGCACAGCAGGTTCTTCGCACGATGAATAAATAAAAACAGACTGGTTGCAAATATTTTAAAAGGAGAAAATGATGTCTGATTTTTTATTGAGTATGAAAGAATATTGGTATCTGTGGGTAATTTTTGCGGTTTTGCTCATTATTACGATTTTTGTAATGCGAAAGGCTTTTTCTGCATCAAAACGCCACAGCGGGCAAGTGAATGAAATGCTTAAACAGGCCGAACATGACAAGAACTTGTTTGAGCGTTATAGCAATGCAGAAAAGATAGCATTTCAAAATGACAGTGCCGACGATGTTATCAACGGTCTCGGTATAGTTGTTGAGCAAAAAATCAGCAAAGAAGATGACCATTTGGTTGCATTTAATAACTTATCCGAAATTGAAAAACAAGCATACGCAATACGATATTTTTTCAAGGACAGCAAAGAAAAATTGAGTGATTTTTTCAGAAATAATACTCACCCTTTGACCGATAATGTTCTCATCGTTTTGGAAGAATGCAGTAACGAGGCATTTTTATTGGCAAAAGCCGTTGCGGATATGACAGACGATGATAACGAAACGGTTTCTTTTGAGGCTTTGGTTATTGACGAGAAAGACAAAGAATACAGCAAACTTGATTTGAAAAAAATCAAGGAAAATGTAAAGGAATATTTGCTTAAAAATCTGTGATTTCTTCGATGAGGAAAAATAACCCGCAAAATGTACGAATTTTACGGGATTTTTTCTTTATTTTTTCCATTGCTTTTGTTGAAAAAATCGAATATACCTCTTTACATTTTTCTGATATTGTGTTATAATAATCGGTGAGCGTTTATAATCAAACGCATTATAAATTTGTTATTCTTTGATGAAAGGAAAGATATTATGTCCCCTAAGTTTAAGACAATGGACGGTAACAACGCAGCTGCTCACGTTTCATATGCGTTTACGGAGGTTGCCGGCATTTATCCCATCACTCCATCCAGCCCCATGGCTGATTATGTTGACCAATGGTCTGCACAAGGTCTCAAAAACATTTTCGGTACGACCGTTAATGTTATTGAAATGCAGTCCGAAGCAGGTGCTGCAGGTACTGTTCACGGCTCTCTTGCAGTCGGTGCTTTAACCACTACCTATACGGCTTCTCAGGGTCTTCTCCTCATGATTCCGAATATGTATAAGATTGCCGGTGAACTTCTTCCTTGCGTATTCCACGTATCTGCCCGTTGCGTAGCATCTCATGCACTTAATATTTTCGGCGACCATTCAGACGTATATGCTTGCCGTCAGACCGGTTTTGCTATGATTGCAGAAACAAATACTCAGGAAGTTATGGACTTAGGTGCGGTTGCTCATCTTGCAACTATTAAGTCAAGAGTTCCTTTCCTCAGTTTCTTCGATGGTTTTAGAACTTCTCACGAAATTCAAAAGATTCGTGTTTGGGATTATGAAGATCTCAAGGAAATGTGCGATATGGACGCCGTTGC
>DUNU01000023.1 GCA_012839185.1 Clostridiales bacterium
CGATGAGAATATGCGGTGAGACCTATCCGATAAAGGTCGTAAAAGAGCGATTTCGTGATATTGACAGGGGGACTTTTGAATATGTGAGTGAAATTTTGTCCCGCAATAAAGGCGAAATTAGAAATATCTGTGCCTATGTGATAAGTCTTATTTTCAACGAAAAAAGTAAAAACGATGTCTTTTTTACACAAACAACCGATGAAGAAAGGCGGGCAAGAGAGATAAAGGAGGCGAGGAAAGCAGAATTAGAAAGAAAAATGGAGGAATTGATAAATAAAGGTCCCCCCAAATTTGAAAAAAGGAGAGTGTAATTAACTTTCGCAGAAGTTTGTGCTATAAAACCAAAGAAAAAAGCGGTGAAGCACCGCCTTAAATTAGTTGTTGTTTACGACACGTTCAAAGGTATCTGCAATAACTTTTTGAGTGTTTACTCCCATCGAGTTGGTTTCGTGGTAATGATTTTTGCCGAAACGGTCGCGTGCGGATGTTAAAAACGGCTGTTTTTCGTTTAACACAAAGTCATTCGGGGGAAGACAATAGCCGGTCATGTCGTCCGTTACGCCGAAAACGATAAGATTTTCATCGTCGCAGATTTCGACAAGGGGTTTCGGGTTGACGGCTGCACCAAGTCCCGTTGAGGAAGTGTCCGAGTCGTTATACGAGCCGTAAACCGTGTTTGCGAACATTTCGCCGGGCAGGGTTAAAATTTTCTGATCGCCGATTATCATATATGTCATACGGGTTTTCATGGCAATACCGGTAAGAGCAATATCGGACGGATAGGGGATAAAACTCATCGTACCTTTTTTCGCAAGGAAGGCAAGGACGTTGTTGTCAACGGGGAGGTAGAAATCCTGAACGGTTACGGACATTTCGGGAGTAAGTTCCCGTTCATTTTCAATCGTTACAAGCCCGTCGAATATCATTTTGCCCTGCTCGACGATGGAGCGTATTCTGTTTTTGTTATCGAAATTTTTTACGTCCATACCGCCGATTGTGCCGACACCGAAGAGCATATTTGCTCCCGCATCATTTATGTGACGGCGTAAGAAATAGGGATATTCACCCGACAAAAAGCGGTTTCCTCCACCCAAAGAATTGGGATGACCGCCGAAATTGACTATCCATGTCTCCTCACCGTCATTTGCGACAAAACGCAGACGGGAAACAATTTCGTGTTTGTCGATGATATTTCTGCCGGTAGTCAGTCCGTCCTTAATTTCGGCACTGCCGGTATAAAGTTTGCCCTCTTTCCTGTTTTCATAGGCACGAACGGCGACAGAAACGCAGGCTTTATAAAGTTTTTCCATATAATCGGGATCTTTGCCGTCGGACGGAATGGATGCAAAGGGTTTGCCCCAATATCCGATGGTGTCGATACCGGAATGGCTGTGGGTTGCGGTGATTGTAATGACGGTATCTTTCGGAAATAATCCGGTTTTGTATATGCGTTCACGGATAATATCACCCTCGAACAAAGTAAGCCCGATAATGTCGGCGGACAGCCACAGCAGACCTTTGTCGCCGAGTCCGATATAGGCACATGATACGTAAACGTCGGAAAGCACGCCCGACATAACATGACCTGAACCGTGTCCCGCAATGTATAAAGGTTTGTCGGTGGTTTCGGGGTTGATGTCAGCCATGGCAAAGCCCAATTTGTAAGCATCGCCCGAATATTTTATCGGTTTTGCGTCGGGGATGGGGAGAGCATTTTTAACCGATTTGACTTTTTTGCCGTAGTCGGATGTCAGTTTAACTAATATTTTTGATACGGTATTGAGAATACTCATTTTTTTCACCTGTCTATTTTCTGATTTACTAAAATAAGTATACACCAATTTCGGTAAAATTTCAAGCAAAAAATAAAAATTCTTGACAAAATAGACGAAAAGTAGTAAAATATTGTTTAGGTATAGGGGGTATTAAAATGATTCAGTTTGATAAGTTCCTCAAGGAATACGGCGACGTGAGTTTTGACGACCAGCCGTTTTGTGATGTTGATGCAATAATACTTTGCAATATTTTCTATAATTGCTTTGAACAGGTTGTTCCTGATGGCTTTGAGACAAGGACAAATCTGCCGCGTATGTGCTACAAAATGTACGCATATAACGGCTATCGCCATAAGGGTAGCGGACTTATTTTGAATAAGAATATCAGCATTGCGATGATGAGTTTGACTGCTTGCAGGAGATATAAAGACATTGAGGTTACGGGTGTCCGTCATATTTATGAAAAAAATCCCGCAACGCAGTTTGATGCAATGACTTTGATTTTGCCGTCGGGGCAGAATGTTATCATTTATGAGGGTACGGACGACACTTTGGCAGGCTGGAAAGAAGATGTCGATATGCTAACTAAGGGTGAAATTCCTTCACATAAACTCACTTTGGATTATCTTAGCGAAGCGTTTGACAGTCTTGACGGTGATTTTTATATCGCCGGTCATTCAAAAGGCGGTCATCTTGCTCTTTATGCCGGTCTTTACTGCACCGACGAGCAGAGAAAACGCATTATCCGACTTTATAATTTGGAAGGTCCCGGCTTTGTAAATCACGATTTTCTTGAGTCCGACGCATATAAAGAACTGCTCCCGAAATATGTTCATATCGTTCCGCAATCGGCAATGTTCGGTATGCTTTTGGCTCATGACTATGACTTTAAGGTAGTTAAAAGTACGAGAATATTCGGTCTCTTGCAACATGATTTGGCAACATGGAAAACAAACGGATATAAGATTTATTCACAAAACGATGTTACAAATTTCTCAAAAATCTTTGACTTGGTTATGTATAACGTAATCGACGAGGCAGAGGAAGAACATCTTGAGGCACTTGATGAAACCTTTACCGCTTTGATTGACGCTTCCGAGTGTGTCGGGCTTATGGATTTTGCCAAGACGGCTACAAAATCCGTCCCGCGTGTTATCAAGGCTGCAGAAAAACTTCCCGAAGAACAAAAAGACAAGCTTAAAGATATGTTCAAGGACGTTGGGAAATATGCCGAGTGCGCCTTTCGTGACATATGCAAAAACGGATTAAATCCGAAAGATTTGATTTTAAGTTAAGGCGTTACAATATAAACGGGTGGCGTGTCCATCTGTTTTTATTTTTAAGATAAAATCGAGAAAAATGTATTGCAAAAAGTAAATAATATGTTATAATTGATAAAAATGCACAACGGAGGCTGGTATGAAATGTCCTAAATGCGGGGTAGAGATACATCGATTTGATTTATCGCCGCACTGCAAAAACTGTGGCGTACATATCATGTACCACACACAGGAACGTGATTTGTCGCGGGATGCCAAGCGAACGGAATTGGAGTTCGCAAATTTCCGCACTATTGTCGCAAAACTCAAGGCTGCATATATTGCCGGAGCCGCACCGATTGCCCGCATGGTTACGGGAATTTTGGCGGTTGCCTGTCTGGTTATACCCTTCTATTCGCTTAGTATCACTTACCCTTACGGTGAAATTTCTTTTTCAACCGGAGCGATAGGGGTATATAAACTCATTGCCGACGGCTTGATAACAAAACTTTTGTCGATATACAACTTAAATTTGGGCGGAGCGGTAATGACCTATACGGCACTTCATACCCTCTTTTTCGTACTCGGAGTTTTGACCGCCGCTTTGATGGTTCTTGCCTTTATGCTCGCCTTTGTGAACATCAAAAAGTCGGCGAAATTTCTGACGGTTACGGGTATCATCACCGCCGTTTTTGTTGTGATATTATTCGTATTTTCGGTTCTTGCGAAAAATGCCGCGACGGGAAATCCCGATATTACCGTTAAAATCGGTTTCGGAGCACCCGCAGTCCTTGTTTTCCTTATCCCGTTTATTATCACGAATATCAAGATAAACAAGGATTTTAAGGGTATCGAAATTAAGGAAATCGACCAAAAACGCATTGAACTTTATAAGAAATATAAGGCGGGAGAGGTTAATTTAGACGATCTTCCCCTGCCCGTATTTGAAAGTGAAGAAGAAAGACAAAAGCGTGAAAATGCGATGGGTGGCGGCGGTCATCACGCACAAAGCGAACACACCGAGCCGCAACACGAGGTAAAACTTGAAGAAGGACAGATTTTCGGCGAAGAACCTGTTGACAACGACAAGAACAAAATCAACACAAAAGCATTGCTTGCGGCTGTCATCATTTTGCCGATTCTTGTCATTATCGCAAGTTCCGTTGCGATAACCGTTACCGTTCACAAGATTGAGGAAAATCACACGCCCGTTGAGATTGAAGAAAATCCGCTTATCGGCACGTTTATGCCTCCCGATGTTTCGGGTGATCCCGATGAGTTTTTTGAAAATATTTCGGAAGATACGAGAAAATTAAACGATGTCAAGACCGACACTTCGGTATGGGTTGATATTGCAGCGACCGACAAGACCTTTGACGATGATGAGATGAATGTCATTTCCTTTATGAAAGGCAGCGTTCAAAGCGGTATTGTCGAAAATTACGACAAGTTTTCGGTTAATTATGGTGAAAAAAATCCCCTACCCGATTTTGATACGGTCATAAATCAGACCAAGGCGGGTTTCGGGGAATATGTCGAAAACGGCGATAAATATAATTTTTCACTTTCACTTAAAACTTCGTCCGACCTTGCAAAAGCCTATATGTCCGTTGACGAAACTGCGATAAACAAGGCGATTGACGAAATAAGCGATCAGGTTGATGTTAAAAATTACGACCTGAAACTTGTTGATACGACGCTTAATTACACGACAAACAGCACGGGAGACAAACTTTTGTCCGTTACCCTTACGAACAAATATGAACTTGACATTGAACTTCAATTTGTCGGCGGTGTTCAGAATATCGGCAGTGGGGAAATGACGCTTGATTACACCACGAACACGAAATACGACCTTTTCCACGCCGGTATTTATTTTAAGGATAACACAAAAACCATTGCACACAAGGGCTATGACACCTTGAAGATTACCGCAAATATCAAAGACGACGCGACACAGGACGACTACGTTCTCACCTTTACGTCCTCAGATCCCGAAAGTATTAGCGTCGATGAAAACGGTCAGATTGAGGCACTTAAAGCGATTGAAAAGCCGGTTACAATCACCGCAACGCTTGAATATATGAACAAGACTTACACGGACATCTGTCTCGTATATGTCGGTTCTGAAGGTTAAGGGGGTAGAATTATGACAGACGAAAAGAAAACAAATCTTGCCGAGAATACTCCCGAAAACACTTCTGAAAACAAGATTAACGTATATGAAAATTTCAGTTATGTCGGAACAAAGGAATCAATTGCCTATCTGTTAAATGACGTTTCAAACACCTTTAATATCGGTGCGTACAGCGAGAGATATATCTGGGACGTTGTAAAAATTGACTTTACCGTCAGTGCTGTTGTCAACCTTTTCACGAGTGCATGGGACATTATAAACGACCTTTTCCTCTCAACTTTGGTTGACAATACGCGAACAAGGCTCGGAAAATTCAGACCTTATCTTCTGACACTCCAAATTCCGCTTACGCTTTTAGGCTCACTTTATTGGATGTTGCCCGTATTTTTCCCGAACACATCCGCCACTTTCATCCCGAAACTCATATTTTATTTCGCATTCAACATCATTCAGGAAACTGCCGGAACGGCGATGGGACTTGCCAAAGGCGGCTATATGTCAACGATAACGCCAAACCCGAATGAACGAGTGCGGCTTATCACCTTGGCGGAACTTTTATCCGGCTATTTGGGGCGAGGATATGCCGCGATATATATTCGGTGCACTTTACGACCTTATCAACAACGGCAAACTTGATATGCAGTTGTCAACATTGTTTATAACGATGGGCTTAGGTTGCAGCCTGATTTCGTCGGCGATGACGATGTATTTCTTCTTTGCCTCAAAAGAGCGTGTCCCGCAGTCGATTGAAAGACCGAACGTCAAAGAGGGACTTAAAGCGATTGTTACGAACTATCCCGTCTTGCTCATGTGCCTGTCCGATTTCCTCGGCGGTTTTGCGATAGGTTCGGGTGAAAACAACTACTTTATTGACGTGTTCGGTATGTATTCTTTAATCACCATTGCAAACGCTCCCTCTGCCTTAAATGGCTCAATTTCTTATGCCTTCGTCGGTCCTCTCCGCCGTCGGTTTTCATCGAAAGCACTCTGGGTCGGTGCGGACATATTCGGCGACGTTCTCTCAATCGGATATTTCCTTTTCGGAATAATAAATAAGAACTACACGAAAATGATTCCGATGACTATTGCACTTGCCGTCAGGGAATTTATCGGCAAATGGGCGTTCGGTGTCAACAAAGTAATTAACGCCGACCTCTGGAATGAGGCGATGGACTATTGCGAGTGGAAAAACGGTTATCGTATGGAGGCGACCACTTCCGTTGCGAAAGGTCTGGTACTGAAAATTCAAGGCTCGCTGATGGGTTCCGTCCGCAGTCTGGTTATGAAAAAAATCGGCTATGTTCAGGGACTTGAAATCGGTACGCAGTCCGACAGAACAAAATTCTGGGAGTTTGCACTTTGTTCCGCCGTTCCGATGGTTACCGGAGCGTTGGGAATTATCCCGAAATTCTTATGGCCGCTCACTCGCAGCAAGCGAAATCAGATGTATAAAGACCTCGCCGTCCGCCGCAAACAAACCATCGATGAGGCATAGCGGAAAACACATCATAATCAAAGATGAGTTCAGAGATTGGCTGAAACAAGCGGTTTTAGCCGATTTCTTCAATCATAACAATAAAAACGACCATACAAAATAAAGAAATTGAGGCGAAATCAATTACTTTATTATTTATTCAAGAAAGGTGCTTAGTTTAAGTAAAAAATATGAAAAAGGAAATTATCTCTGTTTCAGATATAAATAATACGGAGTCGCACGTTAAACCTGCAACAAAGCCTGCCGTGATGTATATAGAGGATTATGTTCGCACGGAATTTGCAACATTTGAAGAAAAACCCTTTTCGGATGTGGATGCTTTGGTTTTTGCTCAGTTTGCATACACGAGATTAAACGATAAAGATTATTCGTTCACGCCTTCGGCTGCTCCCGTCCTTATAAAGGACACATATCGGGCTGAAAACTTCGATTTTATGTATAACAACATTCCGAAATACGAAAAAAACATTCAGCTTGTTACGGCGTTGGCGGCAAGTCCACGATTTAGAAATATACGTATACTCGACTATAAAGACATATATGATAATAACTTGATATTGCAGTTTTCCGCCATGACCTTTGAAATGAATGATGGTTTTTTGGTTGCTTTTCGCGGAACGGATTCGACTTTTACGGGCTGGAAAGAGGACTTTTGCATGACTTTCATGGACAGCGTTCCCGCACAGGATGAAGCCTGTCGGTATTTACAAAGCGTTGCCGAAAATTTTGACGGCTCTATAAGAATTTGCGGCCATTCAAAGGGCGGAAATTTGTCTATGTATGCTGCACTAAACTGCGATAAACAAACGCGGGACAGAATAATATCTGTCCATGATTTAGACGGCCCGGGATTTAAGGATCCGGAGAAATATGTAAACGAATATTCCGAAATCGCCGACAAAGTGGTAAAAATAATGCCGGAATCTTCAATAGTCGGTCTTCTTTTGGACGGTGCGGATGAGGATATTAAGATTGTAGAGAGTTCGGGTATAGGTATCATGCAGCACTTGTCTTTCACGTGGAAGATAAAAAACGGAGAATTTGTCGAGGGCAAGAAAATTTCAGACATTGCCAAAAATATAGACAAGACAATCTCCGTGTGGCTTAAAGGAATAAGTCATGAGGACAGGGAAGCCTTTATTGATAATCTGTTCAAAGTCTTAATTTCAAGCGGTGTAAGAACGTTTGCCGAGTTAAGTTCAGTAGGACCAAAACAACTTGCCGCCATGTATGAAGCGGCAAAGGACCTTCCCGAGGACGTTAAGAAAAACGCCACAAAAATTATAAAAAGCCTGTTTGAAACCTCGATTAAAACCTTACGATCCGAGAATTGAAGATATAATAATTTCGGCTAATTTCCACTTTGACCGCCGTCAGCCGAAAAAACCATCAACAAGGCATAACGGCAGCACTAACAAAAAATACCATCGGTTAAGATGGTATTTTATGATTTTATCTTCAAAAACAGTTTTATATATCAAATAATTCTGCGGGATTTAATTTGAATTGGAGCATTTTTGCGGTCTCTCTTCCGCCGTCACCACCTTTTCTTTGAACGGTAATTTTCCCGATTTTCAGATTTCCTTTGTCTGTTATCAAAACCTTATTGCCATCTGAATAATGAGAAATTACTTCATTTATATTTTTCAGTGTCCATCGGCTGTTTTCTTTTACTTTTTGAGCAACCAGCCACCATTCCGCAGCAAACTCTCCGCGACCTTTAAGAATATCACTCACAATAAGAGTTTTCTTGCTTGTTATCCAATTTAGCAAATATTCCTGCTCTTCTTTGCTAAATTCATTGATGAACATTCTTCGCTTGTCTCTTACATCTTTTTTATAGGGCTTTTCTTCGCCTGTATATAGTTTGAATAACCTTACTATTTCATCGGGCATATTCCACATCTCTTTATAAGTGTCCACCCATCTCTTGTCTACTTGATTATAACCATTCATATTGCTGACTAATTTTACCTGTATGTTTTCTATACCTAAAGCCTCTTTGAACTCGATTGTGATTTTTACATTTATATCGGCTTTACAGCCATGTATTATTGTCGCAATAACTTTTTCAATTTCTTCTATTTTATAACCCATTATGATGAGCCACTCTTGTGCCTCTTTATCATTCGTCCAATCGTTAAATTTATCCGCTATATCCTTTTCGTTTCTGAAACCTCTTTTTGCAGTTTGTGAACCTAATTCAATTTTATTATTCATGAAACTTGCTCCTTTTCAAAGTCTGCTTCTAATGCACTTTTTAAGTCTTGTCCGATAGATTGTATTACATTGACCGTCATTGCATTTCCCGCTAATGATAACATGATGCTGTCTGCAATTCCGGATTTTTTATATTTCTTGACTGTGCTTTCGGAAAAACCTTGTAATCTTAAAGCCTCTGCAGCATTTAGCTTATATATTTTGCCCTTTTTTACATAAAGTAAGCCGTGTCGTCCTTTTCGTAAGGTCGGGAATGTTTTATCATATATCCGCAAATCGGACTGTCTGGTATCTAATACTTTGTTGTCCATTTTTTGTATATCTTCTATGCTATGCTTTCCGATGTTGTACTTATTGTTAAGATATTTAATGAACGTAGGATTATTGCAGTCAAACAGATATTCTTGATTTTCTTCTAACACAGAATTAAAGTTTCCCTTAATATAGTTTTGAGAAAAGACGAACAAACCATTGTCTAATTCCTTTTTTATTCCGACTATGTATATTCTTTCTCTTTTTTGTGTTACGCCGTATTTTTCTGAATCTAAGACTTTGTAATAAATATTGTAACCTGCTTGTCCCAATTCCTGCTTAATTATTCTGAAAGTCCTGCCTTTATCATGATTTGTCAGACCTTTTACATTCTCTAAAATAAAGTATTTGGTGTTTTTTTTCTTCATGATGTCAATTAAGTGAAAGATTATGTTTCCTCGTTCATCACTCAAACCTTCTCTTTTTCCGACAATTGAAAAGGTTTGGCATGGAAATCCTGCTATAAGTATATCAAAACTCGGCAAATCATGAGGATTTAATGTTGTTAAATCTCCATAATTTCTTTTATCTCCGTATAGGATTTGATACGCAGTTTCAGCTGTTTCATCAATTTCGGAATGTCCGAGACAAATCATACCGTTGTTTTCTAATCCTTGCCGTCCTCCTCCGATTCCGGAGCAAAAATCAAAAAAGGTTAAGTTCATATTGACATCCTCCATATTTATTTCAAATTTAACATTTGCAGATTCATTTTACCTTATTTTAGCCTGTCTGTCAATCATTTTAACCCTGAAATGTTGCTTGTTATACCGATTTCAAGTTTTTTTGCGTTACATAAACATGAGCAACGGCGAAATATCATAAAACTCGTCATTGTCAATAATGCAACGAAACCTTAAACTGCTCATAACCTCACCCGCCTTTTAACTTATTGTTTTTATCTTCTCCCGCAGTTTAGACATTTCCGCCGTCAAAGCGGTTTTGCATAACATGATACGCAATATTTATCAGTTCCATATTTGATTGTATTTCAGACGGATAGGGATAGGTTAAGGCACAATTATCAAATTGCCACAGCAGGGTTTCCGTTTTCAAACCATCCTTTTCGGCGAGCAGTGCGTAAGCATATTCCGTGCGGATTATTGACGGAATTCCCCTCATCGCTTTCATGAATTTCAACTGTTGTTTTGTACGCATTTTTTCAAGTACATCAGCACGGTTGTTTGTAATAAGTTCAATATACATCCTGTTACATACAAGCAGATTGCGTTGGATACCGACTACTCCGTTTTCCGTTGTGAGCAGTCGGTTTATTAACATGTCCGCCTCATTAAATTGGTGTTTATCCATCAGATGTTCACATGCAAGAACGCCGACGGTGGCGATAAGCCCGTTTTTCATCGACTCATCCGACGGGACAACAAACCATTCGTCGGGCATATCCTTAACCCGTAGTCCTTCGGAAAGAAGTTCGGTTACTTTAAGTTGTATCCATAATGCTCGCATGGTTTCGGGATTTTTGGAGAGGTCGAGAGCGTTCCTTCCGTCATTATTCATTGTCGACAAATTAAAGGGAATGCCGTTTAACAGTGCGAAAGCAAAGCCGATTATTGCAAGGAACACAGTAAACAACCATGCGATGGAATGTGATGAAAAAAGAAGCGAAAAACCGAGACAGAGTAACGCGGTAACCGCATTCATGATAACTCCGCCGAAATTATAGAGCATAACGGGCATTTGTCCGTCAATCAGATCGGGCGGAGACATAAGACATTGTCCGCCGTTAACTAAAGTTGCCATCCTTTTGAACATGATTTTTCCGTCTTTTTTAATCCACATCAGATTTAAGATGCGAAAGGAAGAAAATCGGTAGCCCGTCATCAGACCGAATATCAAATGTCCCGCCTCATGAACAATAATCTGAACAAGCAGGGCAAGATACAAGCAGACAAAAGTTAATATATAAGACAAAATCAGTCCCATACCGGTTAAGCCTTCATTCGTCGAATGTTCCAGATACCGAAAAAACGGCAGCCCGCTGACTGCACCGACCGCCACTAAAATCAGAAATTGAAGCCACTTGCCGTTTGATTTTTTCTTTTGCTTGTTTTTCATAGCCAAGCATCCCAATATTTAATAATCAATCCGAAACGACGGATTGGAAATTATAAGTTTTGATTTCCGACAAGGGAATTTATATAGTCATTACAAGTGTTCCGACTCCAATCAGAATACATCCTATCAAAGACTTTGCCGTAAATTTTTCCTGTAAAAATATAAAAGCAAAAACAAGTGTAATGACGACACTCAGTTTGTCAATCGGCACAACCTTTGAAACTTTGCCAATCTGCAAGGCTTTATAGTAGCACAGCCACGATGCCCCCGTTGCCAGTCCGGATAAAATAAGGAATATCCAACTTTTTTTGCTGATTTCTGAAATTCCGCCCTGAGCATTTGTCAAAAATACCATTGCCCACGCCATAACAACAACTACCACCGTTCGTATGGCGGTTGCAAGGTTTGAATCTACTCCCTCTATTCCTACCTTTGCAAGTATTGAGGTAAGTGCTGCAAATATTGCAGACAGCAAGGCAAATACTAACCACATATAAACTGCTCCTTTTTCAGAAATTCCGATTTTGGCTTGCACGACAAACAGGGAATAATATAAACCGAAATTTGTACGCATATCAATAAAACAACAGATTTTTGTTGACTATATATGTTGTGAGAATAATGACACCGCCTACTGCAATGCTGAAAAGGAATAACCATATTTTCTTTTTTTGTTTGGAATACAAGATCCACAGCAGGAAAAATCCGAGAATATCAACGATTAACTGGAATAAATACTTATGATTTATTATTACGGATAAAAACATTCTGACTGCTTCGCTGAGCAACAAGCCCAGAGGAAGTGATAAGGCTGCTGTGCCGAGAAAATTATCTTTTTTCGCCTGAAACGCAACAATCGCACACAGTCCGCACAGGGCAGACGGAATTGTCCATGTTGCTGCCTGAATGAGGGCTGACGATAACTCATTTATACGCGGATATTGGAATAACGGTGAGATAATATAATGCATAATGAAGAAAGATGCATTCATACAAGCAAAATATAATCCTGTACCGACTGCAGAACGCCACATTTTATCATAGAGCATAAGAATTATCATACCCGAAATAGCCCAAAATCCCAAAGAACCGGAGAACGATGAAAAAGTCCATATATTATTTGCAGGAATCAAATCAAGCAAAGCACATAATGAACCGAATATAATTCCGGATACGACCGCAGTCGAGAATTTGTTTTTTATCTTTTCCATTCCTTTTACCTCATATTACAGGATGCCGTAAAATTAAAATTATCTCTCCGATAACAGTCCACAGTCTCCACTTAAACACGAGACATTAAAATTACTGCCTCACAAAGCCTCGATACGACAGGCAGAATATCTTTGCTGTTTTTATTAGCAAGGGAATATATCAAACCCCTTTTTTGTATCCCTGATGTTTATAGTAATATGTCAACAAACCGAAAGATGTCATCATTTCTTTTTGTGTACTGATAATTATGCAAGTGCAGTTTTTTAATGGACAACACCTAAAATAACTTCCGATTTTTCGTTTATTCTTTTTTTATTTTCTCTTCCAACTCCAACAAATACCTGTCATAGTCTGACATAAACAATCTGTCCTGAATTATACGATATTTCTCAAACTCCGTTTCTGCATGAAGCTTTGCCTGCTCCGCACTTATCTTGCCGGCTCCTGTGAGAATTTCAGTACCGTTAAATTCGAGGAAACCGTCAAGTCGTTTCGCCCAATCTTCCATACTCATAGGGATATGACGTTCGGCTTGCAACTCGGCATAATCGAGATATAGCGATACAATACGTTCCAAAAATGACAATTCTTTTTCAGTAAGATAGTTTTTTGCAACAGATACATCGTTTTTAACTATTTTCCCATTAGGAGCATTCTCCCATGAGGTTAGTCCCATATGTTCTTTTTCTGCATCCGCCCGTTCAACAATCAGTTCTGCGGCAGTATGTCTGTGAGTAGCATAGTGCATTTTGTTCTGCACAGTTTTGAAAAATATTCTTGTGGTTTTTGCATCTTTATCGTAATCGAAAGCAGTTGCATAAAGATCAGTTACCTTTTGGTAGAATTTTCGTTCAGATAAGCGAATTTCACGAATATTCTCTAACTGACGGTCAAAATATTCATCTGTAAACATTGTACCTTTTTTCAATCGTTCAACATCCATTGTCCAACCCTGAATGGTATAATCTTTTACAATCTGCCCTGCCCATTTGCGAAACCGTACTGCTCTTTCGTTATTAACTTTAAATCCAACAGCAATAATCGCCTGAAGATTATAGTGATTTGTTTGATAATTCTTCCCGTCGGTAGCAGTTGTTAAGTATTTCTTAATAACTGAATTCTCGACCAATTCGCCGTCATCAAAGATTCTTTTCAGATGTTGATTGATTGCAGGGACAGAAACATCATATAGCGTAGCCATCATTTTCTGTGTAAGCCAAATATTTTCGTCCTCATAACGCATTTCGATGCTGTCCGCCTGATTTCCGACAGAGGCAACATAGGTAAGATATTCCGCCGCACTTGAACGAATACTTATTTCATTTTTCTTCTTTGCCAAATTTAATACCTCCATTAAAAAGTGTCTTTGCTGATGTCACTTTTTCACATAAGTCAATTTAATATTATATTCCAAAGTCTAAAGCATCTGCACGATGCTCTTGTTGGTTCTAACTACAAATAAAATAATTTATTTACTGAAAAAATCTTAAAAATACAAAATTCACTCGTGACGCAGATTTATATGAATTGATATGATTTTGATATTCTAATATAACCAATCCGTCCACTAAACCCCGCACAAAATCATTTGCCGAAAGAGCTCCTCCGACTTTCGGAAACGTCTTATTTTTAAGTCTCTTTCGGTATTCAGTTCTGTATTTTTGACAGCAAAACTACTGTCTCCACATGGCTCGACACGTCCATTTTGATGTCAGAGCCTCCGTTCGTTCGCGGAAACAAATCCAGCCGATTTCATCTGAACTTATCCACTTTTCGCTTCGTTCGCCTCAATCCATTCGTTAGCGGAAACATATCCACCGTTTTCGGAAACCCGCATGAAATGGGACTTTTTCTGGAGTGGCGTATTCCATCGTCTCAACCTTTGATTGTTCCGCGAGTGCATGGGATTTCATCGTCTCAACCCTATAATTACCTTTTAGTGGAACCGAGAAAAATCCGTTGCTATGTATTTTTCAAATTGCTTTTTGCAATACTCTTTCCTAACACCTGTCTTTTTATCAGTTCGGTTTCCATTAAACCATATACTTCTTTTGCCCTTGTTCTTTCCGTTCTTATTAGTGACACATTCGTTTATAAACTCCTCTGAGGACATAATCCACATCATGTCGAGCCTCTCGGAATAGAACACAAAATAGAAATTATCTGTGAGCTCGTGAGTAATTGCAGCAAACAGCGCTGCGTCACCTTCCGTAACCTCATTAGAGCGAGCTTTGATTTGGATTTCAATAAAAGTACCGTCTTCTTTTTTTATCACGCAGTCTACACCATGATCGTCAACCAAAGGAAGGTAAACATCCAAGCCTTCCATCAGCATTTTGCCGATCAAATTATATTCCATACGCTTTCCAAATCCAGCTGAATGTCTAAAAGAAATACCCATCGCTACACCTCCCCGATGCCTCTAAATTCTGTCAAGAAAACATCTCCGTATTCCAAACCAGATTAACCAGCTGCACAAGAAGCTGAATCCGCTCTGTTATTTCCGCTTTGCCAAACTGCGCATATGGCTTGAAGCCCAGCCCGTTGTCCGCTATGAACTTCTTGAACTTCGGATTATTCTGGTATGCCTGATCTCCCAGTGACTCTGTATAAATGTTTCCCTCGTTGGAGCAATACTTCGAGAGCTTGTAATCGTATTTGGAGTCATTCAGGCTGGCGTTGATACTCTTATGCAGGAGCAACAGCGCTCCGAAGCTATTTCTCCAGCGCCTGAATTCTTCCTGATCAGCATATTCACTGGTAAACCACTCGTAATGGTCAGTAATGATGTGCTCAATTTCAAACGGATTCTTTGTCTGAGTATTCATGTAATTGCAGTAGTTTGAAGCCACTCCGGTCTGCTCCTCAATATAACCGGTGATGCGGGCAAGCATATTCTTGATGTACTTTTTAGTAAAGCTGTTCAAACGCAATTCGGGAAGCGCCGCTGCCGGATCATAAGCGAGGTTCTCATATTGGGCTTTCAGACGAGCCTTCAAGTCTTCAACGGAGCATCGACGAATATTCTTCGTCACGTTGAATACATAGTTCTTGATCGTGCTGTAGTCGACGGATTTATAGTTTGTAACTCTGGCAGTGATAAGCAGGTCAATGAACCGTGCGACCAGATTCATCTTCTCAATGATAACTGGCCAAGTATCTTCATAGCAGATCGGTGCCAGCAATAGCTGTGGCTGGAGCGTAAAATTGACCTGCGCATTATAATAGATATATTTCGTTTCTTCCGCAAAGGTGTTCTCTGCCTCGCGTATTTTTTTATACACATCGGCAAACTTCGAGAACTTCATGATAAACAGCTCAAAGTCGTCCGTTGAAGAAAGGCCCAGTTTATCACGCTCATCGCGCACCCATTTATGGAAGGAACCGCCAATGATATCAAAGTCCTGATTAACAGCACCGGCTTTTGTTTCACGAATGGTCTCAGCATATTGTGCTCTCAGCCACGCCTTTATAAAGGTCTCATCGCCCTTATCATCGTCCTTCTTAAGAGCAAGGACTTTATCCTTCCATATATCATTGAGCTTTTCACGTTTGGTGTCATCCTTAATTTCAGATAACAGATACCCCTTCAGCATTTCAGTCGATGTAAGGCTAAGGCCACGGTCATTCATTGTCACGAAAACCTTATGCGCATCCTGCTCTGTGGTCGCCACAATCTCAATGAAGAAAACCTTCTCAGCCAGCCAATCACAAAAATGAAGAAGCATATCGTCCGTAATATCGTCGGCAGGAAAGACATCGATGATATCGTTGTATCTGCAATAGAGGTTTTTCACCGACTCTCCAACTTCAGTGGTATCAAACGGTTGATCGTTGAAAATAGCATTCATACAGTCAGACCGATCCTCAACGTTTATGTTGAAAGATTTCGTGCCATAAGCCTCGGAGAAAATCATCTGCTCAATCATGCTGTAGCTCTGGCCAAGCGTGCGCAGCCGATTATTGAGGTACATTAGCAGAAGGGTAAGCGAAGAAAACCTTTGCTGCCCATCGATGATGGCGTTCTCTCTTCCAGCAAGGACGATGGAGCCCATGAAATATGCGCCATAGTCCTGAACCTTCTGACGGCTATCACCGGGAACATAGTAATCCAAAAACTCCGACGTCAGGTCGTCGATCAATTCTTCGATATGCTTTCTCTGCCACATGTATTCACGCTGATAGTAGTGAATAGAATACTTTGTGTTCTGTAGCAGTTGTTTCAAGCTCTTAGGAGAGCCTTCAATCTTTTTCATGTCCTTCCTCCTGAATAAACTGCGAATATGTCCGGAATGACGTGCTATATCATACACGATTCGTCATAAACACTGTTGTATAAAGCCTTGAGAACCATCATTTCACCTCGTGATCCCGTCTCTTTGTCGCGGTTGGATACTCGCTTACGATTTTCTTCCAGCACGGGCAATCTTTATCATGATCGTTGATAATCCCACATGCCTGCAAATGGGAGTAGATCGTGACAGGTCCAACATATTTGAAGCCACGCTTCTTCAGGTCACTGCTTATCTTCTCGGAAAGACCGTTGCTAACCGGAATTGGCCCCGTCGCATGTCCTTGATACAAGATCGTCTTTCCCCCTGAGAAAGCCCAAATATAATCGCAGAAACTGCCAAATTCTTCACGTACTCGCTGATAACATTGGGCGTTATTAATTACAGCCTTTATCTTGCGAGGAGAGCGGATCATGCCTTCTGTGTTTAAGATACGTTCAATATCGGTTTCATCATATTTTGCGATTATGTCAAATTCAAAATTGTCAAAGCACACACGGAAGATCGCTCGTTTTTTCAGCATCAGATCCCAGCTTAATCCGCACTGCATACATTCCAATGTTAGATGTTCGAACATATGTCGATCATCATGCACTGGAATACCCCACTCGGTATCATGATATACCCTGTCAAGAGGGTCTGATGAAGCCCATCCACAGTAGCCCATATATTAAATTCTCCTTAGCCCTCAAAACAGTTATTGTTCTTTCCATTCCTCGATCGCCTGAAATATTTCCTCTTGGTACTTGACTTGAAACACTGTCCTGAAAGCACCAAGAGAATACTGAATATGCTGGCTCAATATATCACGAGGGAAGCCCTCGATGAGTATTTTTATGGGGCGACTGTGCTGTAGACACTCACATTGATTCGGATCGTATTCGTAATCTCCAGTAATAACGGCAAGTGCATAGGTATGGCTTCCTTTAGATGGGATTAAAACATAATCGTCGATCTGCATCTTTTGAACGAAATCGAGAATCTGTCCTACCCAAGTCGCAACAGAAGTTCTATTATCTGTTTGCTTTTCATTACCCACAGCAGTGCGAAGTTCTTCCTTTGTTTTGATAGACTTAAAGTTGTAATGGTAACCCTCCCACGGAAGGAACACCTTCTGCATCTTCAGTATTACATCATAATATGTCGCATTTCGCCCAGCTCTAATTAGCCACATCATATGCTCTTCTCCTTGCTTGAAACGAATTCCAGATCGAGATCTTTCTAAAACAGCGTCAGCTGTGTATAGCCGTAAACTTTGCCATCATCTATGGCAAAATCCGAAATATACTCTTTGAACTCGCCAAGCTCCATTGTTCCATACTGTTCACACATCTCGCTTACTTTTAAATAGCAGTCTAAAAGCGAAAACGTGCCGGTTTCCAAGATCTTGTTCATGGACTCAACGACGGCATCTTTAAGGAGCTTCGTTTTTTTCTTGTGCCCCTCCTTGATGATGTACATCCCGGCCTTCTTATCATAATCAAAAATGGAACTAACGATCGCATCCTTTTCCGCAAGCATCCGATAATCCATATTGTTCTTTAGCCATGCGATTATAAATTCTCTATCAAGTATCGTTTTGGCGATTCTTCCTTCTCGAGAATTAGCGACGAAACATAGATGCGAAAGTACAGGAGATAAATCCTTCGATACTTTAACCTTAGTGTTCAGAGTGTAGACCGAATACACATCACTAATATAGCTGGAATTGATCGACATCTGCGCCTTTGAGGAAATAACCGCAGGAATCTGATAAAAGACGCTCTCACAAACAAAACCATTGTTTTGAAGTGAAGCGATCAAAGCTGTCCAAGCCCTCATGTCGTTGTTGTTGAACGTAATGAGAAGCTTACCCTTGTTTGTTAAATGCTGGGTAAAACAACACATATACTCATCAAGCTTTTGAGAATAATTATCCCATGAAGCTGATTTATCTATTCTGTCGCTCACACTGATATCCTCATCAGAGCAAGGTATATCCTTCAAAAAGCTATTCCAAATATTCGAGAACTCGGTATATGGGACACTGTCCCCATAGGGAGGATCTAAAAAGATCAGATCTGCCTTAAGATCAGAATACTCGCTACTATTCAATAGATCCAACGAATTCCCGTGGGTGATTTTAGCTTCAGCAACAATAGGAGCTTGAGATAGGGCTACTAATGCCTTTTTAAATTTGGCCAAACGTGCTTTAAAATGAACAAACGGATTCGTTTCAAGGTGCTCTTGTGGAATCCAGAACCCCGGGACACTCCAAGCTGGTCCACCAGTAGAAAGATTGTTTCTGCTCGCAATAAGCCGAGAACATTGTGCAACTGATGCAGTAAGAAGTAACAAAGCACAGTTCCTTATTCTTTCATCTTCGATTTTCCAGATGTTTTCCGCAATATAAGAAAGAATGCAGAAGTTCCTATTGGTAAAGAAAGATGCCGTAGTAATACCGTTGAAGGAAAGAATACGTCTGTTTTCCGGGAATGCAAAATTAAAGGCATCGGTATCAACGCCATCGTCGCTAAATGAGGATAGTTCTTTTTGCTTTGCAAGTTCTGCCTCGCTTGGCCTATAGTTTTTGTCGTTCTCAATGGAGATATTAAAGATCTCTGTATCTACGAGCCGTTCAAGGTTAAACCTAACAGGCTTGCCACAAATAGGGCATAAGAGTTTTTTGCCTTCTTTTTTACATTCATCTTGCCTTAAGACTTGGCCACAATCACACTTTGAAATGATCCTGTGTGACAAGTATTTTATGGTGCTTCCAGCTTCCGTTATATATAAATAGCCAAATTTACCATAAGCCTGCTCTAATATTCTCTCGAAAGCGGTGGCGAATTCATCGGGATGAGGAGGATTAATAAGAACTGAACTAATCAAAACCGCAGCAGGATTCAAATCAAATCCATAGCTTTTCCTCCCAATTAAAGCGCCTTCACGAATAGTGACTCCACTACCACAAAATGGATCTACGATTACATCTCCTTCTGAGGTAAGAGAGGAGATACACTCGCTAATAACATTGTGTGGTTTTCGGGCCCAGTATTTGTGCATCAAGTATTCAGGAGTATGTGTTTCAGCTTTAATAAAGCCAATATCAAAAGCCATTATCCGTTCCTCCTAAACACTATAATAAAGTCATTTAGGCTCACTCCAACCTTGTCGCTGGTTCTACGCTGGCTGGTTGTCCAAGAAGCCTCCGTATATTTCGGAACCCGTAGCACAACTTTCTCTACTGTTATAGAAGGATTATCTGCGAGGAACTTATCAAGCAGCATTTTCGTTGCTTGAACATACTCCCCCTTGATAATCGTATCACCTATCATTAAGGCCATGACACCGTCTGGCAATAAGGTGGCTGTAATGATGTTTAGTGTGGATTGCATATCCTCAACGTAGTGAGTAATATTTTCAGCCTTGCCTACTTTAAAGAACTCTCTTACTTCGTTCTTTCTCACGTCCGCATGATTAATCCTCATCCAAGAAAGCTCCAAAGAGTTAACAGAGCTATATTTATAAGAATTAAAGTACGGCGGGTGTACAATAATGAGCTTGTTCGTTGGGCCAAACGAGAATGGGACGCTGGCATCGTGCTCTGCAATTTCAAGCGCTGAGTTAGATACAGGCAAGGAGGCAACCGCTTTTATTGCTTTCTGAGCCTTTTTAACAAACGTATCTAAACAATCTTCCTTTGCAGTAACGACATCCAAGAACAATCTTCCTTGTTGAGTAGTGGCTCTCGATACAGGTCGAATAGACGAAGCAAGACATATACTAAAGAAGTCTTTGATCTTTTCGTCCTCAATCTGGTTTATGAGATAGATAAGACCCCTGATCGAATCTTGAGTCTCTTTCAAAAACCAATGGTCCACATCCCGAATGCCAACTGGCTGCCAGTCAAACTGTTCCGCCGGGAGCGGTAAATAATTCTCGCTAATATGCTTTAATTCTTCAAGCAGCTTCTCTTCCTCTAAATGTGTTGTTTTAACTCTCTGTAGTAGTACCGCTAAAGGATTCACATCATAAGATCTGCAATCCCTATTTGCAAGCATAGCTTCCAATACAGTAGTTCCACTTCCAGCCATGGGGTCCATAACCATATCATGTTCGTCGGTATACTGCATGATTAAATGGGCAGCAATAGTTGAGGGGAACTTACCGAAGTACCTAAAGATACCGTGGGTGGAATAGCTAATCTGCGTATTTGTTCCCAGAGCAGTCCACGCCTCTAAAGGCGCATACGAATCGAGACCAGCTCGTTTCAATAAAAACTGCTCATCTTGACTAAGTTCATGTTCTTTCCGTATTTCAATCCCCGCATTCTTGTTATCAACAGGATTCGAGTACTTGTAAAAAAATGTTTCCATCAAGGTCCTCCGCTATGTTCATTATTGGCACCGCAATGCATTAAAACTGACCATGCTATGCACTGAGCGTCAATACTATATTGCATATAAAGAGCAAAAAGTCAAGTTGCTCTGGCCTATTCCATCAGAGTTTCAATGATATGCTCTCCCAACGTAGAAGCATCGCCGCTATAGTCCTTATAAAAAGCCTCACATTGTAGATTTCCAGATCTGTAAAGTGTTTCAACTCCAATGATCAGATCGCTAAAGACGACCTCTTCATCCTTTACCAGATTGTGATAATAATCATACAACCGTCTCTTCTCGATATCGTTTTCTGGATAATCTGTGCTACCCCACAGGAGCCCGAGAATCACTTTATAGTTTTCCCTACCACGCCAATAAGCATTTGTTCCTTTAGCTCTAAGTATATTGGCAAGTTTGACTACTACTGCCGCACTTTTGATTGCCTGAGCTCGATCAAGCAGCTTTTCGAGGCTGTCTTTTGCCTCAATGATAATGACTGTTTCAAGGTCGTCATTAAACATTACGATGTCCGGGCGATCCTCTTCGAGAATGAAACGGTAGACTTCTCCTTCAACTCCGTTTATCTTGGAGGGAGCTTTAATGGTTTTCCAAGGACCCGCTGTCGGATTGGTAAATACAATCTTCCAAGAAGTGTTGGTCTTGTAGATTATTTCAAAAGCCCAGCGGGCTATCTCTTCGTTCAGCCTATTGATAGTTCTCATTTAAAGCACCTCCTCGTTCTTTAATGACACCGCAACTCCAGCATTGAAAATCAGATAATCTGTCAGCTCAGTATACAGAGTGGTTCCCTTGTTCCGTGTAACTCGACCGTTTCTTCCAAACGCTTGCGTATGTACCTGATGCGGGAAATATGCAATCACTGCACGATCTCGTGTATCAAACTTTCCGAAACAGGTAGAATATGCAGATAATTGCCCTGTAAATGGGTCCCCAAACAAACGGCCCGGTTTGAGTGAATTGCTAACATACATGAACACTGGCTTCTCGTCCGGTATATCGTTCAACTTGCCCCGCAACCGAGGATAGGCTTCTTCAATTGCTTCTTTTAGGTCTGCCCATCTGTCGTATAGATAAACGATATTCTTAGATGTCGTCACATGAATATTCCCGTTGTCAGTTTCCGGAAAGTCCTCAATTTTCATTGTGAAAACAGCTGGAGGATTTAAGGGCGCACTCGAAGCAAACAAAGCTGCCTGATCATTAATCCAACCAGATATCTTATCTCTTGTCGTGGGCTTTCCAGATCCAGCATTATTCGAGAGAATATAGCATTTATTGAGCGTTATATCCCTTTCCAGCAAGGCGGCCAACGCATCGTATTTAATCAGGCTTCTGCCTTGTTGCTGCCTTAGCACATTACTTGGAACACCTGTGGTTAATGGCCAAACAAGGACCTCTGCTTTTAACCGTTCATCTTCAGGCGTCTCGTCCCCTAAAGCATACCGAGCGATAGCTTTTGCCGTTTCATCTTGATGAAGCAGACGTTCAGAAGGTATAAAATCAATCACGTTTTCCCACTGAGATGAGATAAATAAGAGCATCTCCTGATATTGCCTTGCAAGCAACTCTTCGGTATCGTCAAGGGCGGCTCTTCCACATACATAGTTATCAATGATGTGCGATAAGGATGAGAACAACAAACCCAATCCGTTTCCCGAATTGTAATCCTCAACATTATCGATGTCTGAATAATGCAAGACCAGACATGGGGTCTTCTTGATGAGCGTGAGTTTAATTGCGGCAATAGAGGGCCAAATATTATCTCTCCTGACGCCACCGTCAACGTGTTCACCATATTCTGATACGAAATACCAATACGGAATCCGAAGATGAGCACTTCCGTACTGCCTTTCGCATCTTTGCATAGCTTGATTGCCAGTTGGAGTTGCTGCAGTTTCTTCAACTGCAAACAGAATCCTGTTATCTTGAGCATCATAAGCAACAAAGTCTGGTTTGCCCCAACCTATCAGTTCTTTGATCTTTGACGGCATAGGATTCCATGATTTGTACGAACCGTATACAATAAGCTCGAGAAGCTGTTCACCCTCTTTTTCCACAACATAATGCGGAATAAAACCGTTTAAATAATCGCTTTCAAAAGAGTATCCCAAACTTTCCAAATAGGCGCAGATGTTGTCGCAACACCACACGCCTTCGTGAAAGCTGTCAGCCCAAATCTCAATCTCTCTCATTCTTCTTCCTCCTATATGTGGATTCCTAACATGTGCCCTTATTGGGCGTTCTCTATTATTCTGAAACCCCGCTTGATTCACCGTTCGAATATCCGGGGGTCTTATGAAATCAACATCATCACATTCGTGATCTTCTCTAATGAAATCGCCGTTTTTATCGCCATAGACCTTCGTGCGGATAAACAGCTTTTCTCCACAGCCTTTACATGTGAGTTCTGTCCAGAAATAGTGTTCAAATACATCACCCTGTTCCATAACGGAGATGTTCAAAGAACGACGATCAATCCGGTACTGCTGCCCGCATAAAATGCATTCAACTAACCAGTCTTCAGCCATTTCAAATGTTCCATCAGAACACCCGTCATAGAATTGCATGGTGCCCTCCTTTTTCTTTGAAAGAGAGATACAGCCTGCCATCGCACAGCAGGTTTTTTTCGCATCTCCTATTCAGTCATCGTTCCATCCTTGATGTGGTAACTGATACCACGCTCATTACAGAACGCTATTACCTCTGCAGCCCTGTCATTGAAGAACTGCTTGTGTTGCGTATAAGCAGTAACTTCGGTGCTGTAATTCATCCGACCAAATATAATCCGGTCGACGAAGCTCACTTCCTCCAACAACACTTGCAAGTCTTGTCTGACGATGTTGGGTGTCGGAAACGGCTCAATGCTTACCCATGTTTTGCATCCGGCGTCGTGCAAAGCTCTTAGTGCTGCAAGCCGCTTTTTCCACGGTGCAGACCCCGGCTCCATACGCTTCCGAAACGCCTCATTCGTGGTAATCAATGTGATGCCATACTCGTTTTCTTTTGAGAACTCCGCCAGTTCAATCGGCAAAATCCCCTTTGTTAGGACAGAGCACTTTATCCCAGCTTCATTGAGCTTTTTTATCGACGCCAAGCTCATCTTCTGTATTTCGGGATACTGATACATAAACGGGTCCGTTGAAAAGCATAACTGCACAGATTGGATTTTATCCTTCAGCCGTGGGATTTCCTTATCCAGCAGCTCAAGCG
>DUNU01000004.1 GCA_012839185.1 Clostridiales bacterium
AACGGCGATAAGATAATACAACCGTCAAGCTATGATTTTCCCACAGTCTCATTCGTTGACGGCAAGCTCCGCCGTGGCGAGTACGCCGATGCAAGCCCGGGCTTTGGAACTTGGAGGATACTTGTGCAAAATGGCAAGGTTGACCTCTATTATGTGTTCTTTGGGAACGGCGGCGTTAAAGATGCCCGGTCAGCACTGGGGCAATTAAAAAATGGTAACATAGTCTTTATCACGGTTGAAGGCGATGACACTAAAAAACAAGGAATGACGTCAAAAGAGCTTGCTGAATTTTGTGTATCATTAGGATGCGAGTTTGCCTGTGACTGTGACGGTGGAGGTTCTACAGCCTGCCGGAGTAAGGACGGATATATATATAATCAGGGCCGGGCTATTGCCAGTGCTATGGTTGTACGGAAGAAAACCTTATTAGAAATGTGCTTGCCAAAGGTTGGCTGTGGATATGTCTGGGGAGCGCAAGGAGAAATTCTCACTCGCGATGTTCTTAACAGATTGATACAGCTTCACGGTAGGCAAAAATACTACTTTTCCGGATATAGTGCTGAAAAATGGCTTGGAAAACAGGTGTTCGATTGCTCCGGGCTTATCGTATGGGCTGCTAACAAATTAGGTATTTTTCAAGCCGATTACACAGCAGCCGGACTATATAACCTGTGTCAACCCGTACAGTCGCCCGAAGCGGGAGATTTGTGCTTTAATGCTGACTTAACCCATGTCGGAATATATGCAGGTAATGGCAGGTACCTCCACGCAAAAGGCACAAAAGATGGTGTGGTGATTACGGATAAATACACGTTCGTAAAATTTGGGAGATTGAAAGGAGTGAGTAACGTGGCCACTGATTGGAACGCAAAAAATAAGGAATTTGTAAAGCATGTGCAACGGACATTGGGTATGAGTGGGGCAGATGTTGACGGTTTAGCCGGTCCCAAAACAGTAGCAACTTTCGATAATTTTGTGCAAAGTAAAGGCGACACCGGAGATGAAATTAAAAAGGCTTGGAATAACTTCTTAAATGCTATAAAGTAAAGGAGGGTTGCTATATGAAGTGGAAAAATTTTTGGGATGATTTAAATATTAGAAAAGCTATAGCTTTACTTGTTACCATAGCGGTAATAGGATTGGTTACATGGCTCAGAAGCGAAAATCTTGTATCTGCATTGCTCACTATCATGTCCAGCATAATAGGTTATTACTTTGGATACGAAAACGGGCAGAAAATAAAATAAAACACTACCGAATTATTGATAGTACTTAATCGTTAACCCGAACGTCATTCTAATTATAAAAAAGTTCGGATATGAGTAAACGAAGCTCCTACGGAGCTTCTTTTGTTCTTCTCTATAAGCATAATAATGATAACGCTTTTCAGGCTTTTTAGCACTTTCTCCTTATGATGAAAATAATTTAAAAAATTTCTAAAAAAGACCTTGACTTTAGAGAAATTATAAACTATAATATAATTGTAAACGTAATTTGGCAACAAAAAATATACCCTCGGTTTTTCAGCAAAACCGAAAAATCTAATGGTTATATAACATGTCCATCGCAATTATACCATTGGAAATAATTGTTGTCAACATATGTTTGCAAGATTTTACGGAAGGGGGTGAAAAAAATTTTGAAAAACAAAGGTATGCAAATTCGGCTAATGCTAATGCGAAATTCCCTTACACAAACGTGGCTCATTAACAGACTTGAAAATGTCGGAGTGCATACAGACAAGACAGAATTAAGTTCAGCTCTTGCGGGTAGACGTAAAGGAGCAAAAGTAGAAAAGGTCATTAAAGAAAGTCTTAAAATTCTACAAGACTACGAAGAAAAAATGGGGGTTGTGTCGTGAGTGCATCTTATTCATTTCATATCTTACCAAGAGAAGTAGCAAGAAAAGTAAAACAATTTTATGAAAACCCTGAAAATGTACGAAAGTTTGAAAAATGGTATCTGAAAACTTACGGCGTTCCCTACACAAAGAAGGTAAAATAAGCATGAAAAAAATTATATCCCTAATTACTGTATTATTTTCGCTAATGGTTTTTCAAGGAATAGAATGTGGTGAAGAAACAATCGTCACCGATGTTGAAAACACATCGTTATGTAGTAATTCCTTCATCGCCTTTGAGAACTCAAATAATACCCAGACAATAATAAACACACTTTATGAGGAAGAACAAACAAGCAAAAACGAACAATGGATGAGTTTTACTGCTACGGCCTACTGTCCCTGTGAAAAGTGTTGTGGAGTATGGGCAAAGAACAGACCTGATGGGATTATCTATACAGCATCAGGAGAAGTGGCGATAGAAGGAATTACTATAGCGGCAGATTGGAATGAACTCCCGTCAGGAACAGAAATCGAAATCAAAGATATTGGTTCTCGAATTGTTCAGGACAAAGGTGGTGCCATCAAAGGAAATCGAATTGACGTCTATTTTGAAAATCATCAAGAAGCATTAAATTTCGGAGTGCAAGAAGTTCTTGTACGAGTAAAGGAGTGAGGAAATGTTTTGGAAAAAGAGAAAAGTACCCATGCCGGTAACATTAAATGACTGCTTACTGTTATGGCAAATGGGTTATGAAATTCTATGTAATGACGGAAAGGTTGTAAAAGTTCGAAAATGTCGGTGAATTTATATCGCCATCAAAAACTTGCTCTTCAATACATGCGGTTAAATAATAGTTTTGCACTTTTCATGGAGCAAGGTTGTGGAAAAACATTACCAACCTTATACAGAATACTTGAACTAGGTAAACAAGCAAAAATCAAAAATGCTCTTATAGTTGCCCCGAAAGCAACGATGGG
>DUNU01000005.1 GCA_012839185.1 Clostridiales bacterium
AATTTAAGTGACAGAGATTGTCTCGCACAGGCATCTTTGTCACTTTTTAATTCTATAAATAATTTTGATAATAAATAAAAGGTCAGGTGATTTAAATGCAAAAAAATAAAAAGATTATTATTGTTTTGATATCCTTGTTTCTTATTCTACTTTTAACATCTTCCGGCGCAACTGCTTTTAATATCGGTGCAGGCTCAAGCTCAAGTACTATTTATGGTTCTTCAACAACCAGTTATGGTTTTACTTTGTTCAACTTAAATTCCGAAGCAATTATGGGTTATCGTTTTTCTGTGGTGGATGAAAACGGAATAACCATATCCAAAACCATTGATGTATATCGATTTGATTTATTACGGCATAAAAACAGCGTAGCAGTTACAAAAACTACTACGCTTATTTCATTCTGATTTTTAAGGGCAAGTAATAAATATGGGGTATTTTTAATATGTGATTGTCCAGGTTTCATCAAGATAACCCTCAAGACCGACTTTAGCGGAAAGGATACCGGCAGAGCCTGTTCCGTCGCCTTTTATGGGCATATTTTCATGGTACTTAATTACCCGTCCCTGCGAATCGAGCGTAATCTCAATCGTCGCACCGGCATAATCCATGTTGGCATCGGTAATCTTGATTGGTCCCAAATCCACCGTAGTCAAATCAAGATAGTCCATCGCTTGAGCGTGATATGTCGGAGCTGGAGCGGTAAAAGTGGTTGATTCGGGTTTGAGTTTAATCACAATAAGCATATTCCCGCCGTTTGCGGTTTTGCTGACTGACGCAACGCCGTTCATATCAATTCCGAAATCCTTATTTGAGGGCGGAATGCAATCGGAAAATTTTGATTGCTCGTTGTTTTCAGCATCAACTGCCGTACCGTTGCTGACATTATAAGTCTTGTTGGTTGTGCCGACCAAGTTTTGCAATGCGGAGTTGACTATTCCCCTCGCTCCGGGTATGCTGCATTCCGTAATCTGAACGTCAATAACCTGATCTTTGTTCGCTTTTAATGTGCCGGTATTCTTTTTAAGTGCGTTTATTGCCGAAACCGCCTGAGCAACAATATCCGCATCACTCTCTTGGGCAGAGGTGGTCGGTGTGCTTGTCGGCTGATTGCCGTTCGCTGTCGGAGCAATCGTGCCATCGGGAGCAGTAGTCAAAATAACTTCTGACGGGAGGGGATTTGTCGTATTAACAGGTGTATCCGTCGGTACGGGAGCTTCGGTAGGAGCATCCGTTACTATCGGCTCGGTTGTGGTATTTTCGGGAACCGGAGGTTGTTTTACGCTTATAAAGGCGACAATTAGTGCCACCGCAACCATAACAACCAAGATTCCTATCATCGTTTTCAAAGAAGATTTCATATTATCACCTATTCTTCAGCGGAATTTACAGCCAGCACACGATTCAAGTTTGCATTATGTTCGGCATCTGTTTCAGCAAGATATATCTTCCTGTTCTTATCGTGACAGAAGAAGAAATAAGTCGTCTCCTCAGGATTAAGTGCTGCTTTTATCGCACCAATACCGGGGTTACATATAGGACCAATCGGAAGTCCCGAACTTAAATATGTGTTGTATTTAAGGGAAAACGCTTCTATTTCAGTATTTGTAAGCAAACCGGTTTCAATATCGGGAATGTATGAGGTTGTGGCATCACAAGCTAAATACTTATAATGACCGGTTGTATCATTGAGACGATTATGCAAAATGGAAGATACTTGAGTCATCTGTTTTGAACCGTATGCCTCTTTTTCGATAATGGACGCAAGAGTAAGAACCTCATCGAGAGTGAAATTTAATTCTGTTGCTTTGGTCGAAAATTCTTCAGTCCATTTGTTATTGAAGTTGGTTAAAAATCTGCCGATAACAGAAGAACAGTTTTCACCTAAATAAAATTCATAGGTATCCGGAAAAAGATAGCCTTCAAGCAAATGATAACGCTCTTTTCCGGCAATTGCGGACGGCAGGAAGGTATATTTATCGGAGAAGTCAACCGTTTCCATCGTCTGTCTTAATGCATCGGCGGAACAAACTCCGTTTTCGGCAAGTTTTTCGATAATCTGGTCGCAGGTATAACCTTCGGGGAATGTAAGAATAACCGTTTCGGCAGAAGTGGCAGTGGACGACATTTTTGTGAGCATTACTTCAAGTCCCATACTGGGAGATAATTCATATACACCTGCAATATATTCTGTATCTTCGTCAAATCGCAGCAATAGTCGGTTAAACATCTTGCAAAATTCCTTATTCTCAATAAGATCTTTATCTGCAAGCAAATCAATAACTTCATCGGTCGTTGCATTCGATGAAATCGTAATAACCACCTTATCTTTTGAGCGGTTCATTGCAAAAATATCGTTTACGCAAGCAAGAGTATAATAGATTATGGTCGCAGAACTTACGAGAACAATCGTGAGCAAAACTAAACTGACAAGAAGACTTTTGTACCGGCGTTTGCGAATTTCCGCTTTAAGTCTCTTTGATTTTTTACGCTTGACAGGCTTTTCCTTTTTATTCTTTATGGTTTTTGAGGGATTTACTACAGGAATTTCATTATTCACCGAAGCTCCCATTGAACGTAAATCAGATTTATTATTGTTATTTTCCATTTTACAACTCTTAATATGTTAATATCACGGCGAAAACAATCAAAGTATCGTCATGTCTGTTGGCAATAGAGTGCTTTTCCCCACTCAGACACAAACAACTGTCACCGGCATAAAGAATTTCCTCTTTTCCGTTGTCGTTATAGGTGGCAGTACCGGAAATTATATAGAAAATCTCCTCTTCATTTTCATGAACATGAGTTCCAATGCTGCATCCGGGTTCAATTGTGAGTGTGGCAACTAAACGAGATTTGCCTTTATACTCGTCTTTATTGAGAACATCCGTAACAAGGACGCTTCCGTCACCGTCACGCATATTTGTCTTAAGGGTTTTATTCATTTCAGATTTACGCTTTATCATATAACTTCCTCCAAAAGACTATTACATTTTATTATACATCATCTTATTATAAAATGCAAGTAATTTTTTATTAAACAAAGCTCTCATTAAACGAGAGCCTGATTTCATTCGCAAACAATCTCAATTGCGGTAATTAAATCATCTTCATACAAGAAAAATATTGAAAAATCGTCTATTGAATATTCAATAAGCCCTTCCGCTTCATAACGTTCCTCCGTGCCGTATATCTCACCAAGTTCTTTAAGACTGTCTCCGATGGATATACCTCGGGTTGTCCAAATGTTTTCAGACAGGATTTCGATTTTGTATACAACCAAAATTCCGTTATTACTGTAACAACTGACTCTGAAATATTCGTAAGTGATAATACTATCCGTTCCGTCATACCAGCAGGAAGGAATATTCAAAACTTCCCCTTCGCCGAAATTCTCCAAAACGGTTTTGTAATCTTCACCGACAGAAACGCTGTTATTGCCGATTTTAACGGTAAAATCTTCTTGTGTCAGATCTGAAACAATCGGCTCATCTATCGGCTTTGAAACGGGATCTATATCCAAAGTTTCCTGTCTGAATCCGTATTCCCCATTAAAGACTTCCGTTGAATAATCATCAAAATTCCACCTATACCCCATTGTGTAAAGTTGTGCGTCAGTCTTTTTGTATGTACCGCCCGTTTGTATGGGATATTCGGTGTCCACATAGAACCATCCGTCATTCATCTGAACGATTGTCCATTCGTGAATATTGCCTTCGGTGTGAATTATACTGCCACGAACAATATATGTCTTGTAACCCGCAGCCTCATAGAGCATGGAAGTAAGTGCCGCAAAATGATAGCAAGAACCGCGACGGGTATTGAGCATATTTATCACAAGATTAACTTTCTCGTCATCTTCTGCCGTCGTGTAATTGTAATTTGAGCGGATATAGTCAAATATATGATATGCTCCGGTACCGGTGGTTTTTAGAATCTGTTTTAATTTCCAATCCAATGTATCAGCATTAAGTGTCTTTGCTCTTGCCTTGCAATCATCTTCAAAAGAATATTCCCCCACATCCTGATTTCGTGCGAGCTTACCGTCGAGGAATGAATAATACAGGTCAAATCCGTCATAGAAATATTCAGAATACGTCCTGCCTCCGTCGTGGAAATTATACTTGTTTCCATCGTCATCGAGCATTAAGCCCTTTAACTCTCCTGTTTCGGATTTGAACACTTTTTCAGTACTGAGAGCAATTCGTAAAATAAGCCTTGCATCGACAATATTATTTTCACCGTCGTTGTTCACATCGGCTCTTTTGACAAACTTATCTTCCAATTCCTCCAAATTCAAAGAAGAACGAAGTGCAATGCGAGCATCCCGAACGTCGGTTTTTTTATCATTATTCAAATCAGCAGGATTTGTATCCTGAACAACGAAATGCGTCGCACCGTTTTCATATTGCAGATATTTGCCCTTATCTCCGGCACTTGCAAACAAAACAGATGTAAAAAACAGAACGACACATAAAAATATCGGGAGAAGTCTTTTCATTAAGCGTTTAACTCCTCAATTATCTCTTTGCATATAAACGGATTGACAAGATTTGCCGTACCGATTTGTACTGCCGTCGCACCCGCCATAAGCATTTCGCGAACATCATCGGCGGAGGATACGCCTCCCATACCGATAACAGGAATATTCACCGCATTGGCAACCTGATATACCATACGAAGAGCAACCGGAAATATGCCGGGGCCGCTGTAACCGCCCATCTTATTTGCGATTATCGGTTTTCCCGTCTTTAAGTCAAAACGCATACCCAAAAGGGTATTTATCAAACTCAAACCGTCCGCCCCCGCATCTTCACAAGCCTTTGCGATACTCACAATATCCGTAACATTCGGAGAAAGTTTCATAATTACAGGTTTTGTTGTAACCGCTTTAACCGCTGATGTTATCTTCGCCGCAACCTTGGGATCTGCTCCGAATGCTGCTCCGCCACCATGAACATTCGGGCAACTTATATTTATTTCCAGCCAGCCGATCTGATCGCATTTATCAAGTTTTTCGGCTACCTCTGCATATTCTTCAACGGAAAATCCGCATACATTTGCCATAACGGGCTTATGAAAGACCTTCTTAAGTTCGGGCAATACTTCATTGATAACCGCATCAACACCCGGATTTTGAAGCCCAACCGAATTGATAAGACCTGCGGGACATTCGGCAATACGAGGCAGGTCATTGCCGAAACGGGAATTAAGTGTCGTCCCCTTAAAACTGAAAGTTCCCAAGATATTTATATCATAAAGTTCAGCAAATTCAAGACCGTAGCCGTAAGTCCCCGATGCAGGGATAACGGGATTGTCAATTTCAATGCCGCATAATGTCGTTTTCATACTAAAACCTTCCAAATCCGATTAAAAAATAATCTCACTCTTTAACAAAACAGGGCCGTCTTTACAAATTCTCTTATAACCGGTGATTGTCTTGCAAGAGCAACCCATGCAAACACCGAAACCGCAGCCCATACGCTCTTCAAAACTAAGTTGTCCTTCGGTATTGGTAGCATTATATACCGCTTTAAGCATGGGTTCGGGACCGCAAGTGTAAAAATGCGTATAGTTTTCAGGTAAATATGCCGTAACAAAACCGTTTTTATATTCCGAATTTCTGCAATTATCAGCAATACAAACAGTTACATTACAGCCCAAATCGGCAAACTCTTTTGCATAAAAAACTTCATCATCGGTATTAAATCCGAGCAGAACATCAACTGTTTTGTTCTCTGAAATCAGTTTTTTTGCAAGAGCGTAAAGAGGTGGAACACCGACACCGCCACCCATCAAAACGGGATGATTGCCGGAAATTTCAGTGTCATAGCCGTTGCCTAATCCCGTTAAAATATCAAGTTCACCGGACTGCATTATACTTAAAATCTCGGTGCCCTTGCCGACAACTTTATAGATTAAAGTCAAGGTGTTTTCGTCATAGTCACAAACAGAAATAGGACGGCGCAAAAATGTGCCGTCTATTTTGATGTTTACGAACTGACCCGGTTTTGTAATTTCGGAAGTGTCGCCGCTTAACACCATCTTATAGACATTTGATGTAAGCGGTTTATTTTCGATAATAGAGAAAACGGACTGTTTCATTCGTAACCTCGTTTCAAATTAAGCATCAATCGTTGAAATTGTAAGAGTTGTTTCTTCAAGAACGTCGAGTAAAACCCTAACGGTGTCAAGAGAAGTAAATATTGTTACATTATTTTCGGTTGCGGTACGACGGATTTCCACGCCATCATTATAATGAAGACCGGAGGTAATTGCACGGGTATTTATGATATAACTGACATATCCCGCACGGATTGAGTCTAAAATTTCTTCACTGCCCTCGCTGATTTTTCCGCGTACACGGGTACGAATACCATGGTCGCGGAGGAACATTGCCGTTCCAATTGTAGCCTCAATATTAAAGCCTAAATTATAAAATCTGCGGACTAAGGGCAATGCCTCATCCTTATCCTCATCGGCAATAGTAACCAAGACCGTACCATAGTTCTGAAGATTCATACCGCTTGCTTTTAATGCCTTGAACATCGCACGAGCGAGCGTATTGTCATAGCCTATCGCTTCACCCGTCGACTTCATTTCGGGACTTAAATATGCATCCAAACCTCTGATTTTATTAAATGAAAATACGGGTACTTTTACGTAATATCGCTTTTTCTCATCGGGATAAAGGTCGAATATTCCCTGTTCTTTCAGGCTCTTTCCCAAGATAACCTGAGTGGCAATATCGGCAAGTGAATACCCCGTCGCTTTTGAAAGGAAAGGTACAGTACGACTTGAACGCGGATTGACTTCAATTATCCAAACATTTTCGTTTTCATCAACAATAAACTGAATATTGAAAAGACCGACAATGCCGATACCAACACCCAATTTTTTTGCATATTGCAAAATAATGCCCTTAACTTTGTTGGAAATTGAAAATGCCGGATAAACGGAAATGGAGTCGCCCGAATGAACACCGGTACGCTCAACAAGTTCCATAATCCCCGGAACAAATACATCCCTACCGTCACAAATCGCATCAATTTCGACTTCTTTGCCCTTGATGTATTTATCAACCAAAACGGGCTTATCCTCATCAATTTCAACCGCCGTTTTAAGATAATAACGAAGGTCAATGTCTTTTGAAACGATCTGCATTGCCCTGCCGCCCAGAACGAATGAAGGACGAACCAACACGGGATAACCTATCATATTGGCGGCTTTGATACCATCATTTATGTTTGTAACTGCTTTCCCTTTCGGCTGCGGAATTTCAAGTTCATTGAGGAGTTTTTCAAAACTGTCACGGTTTTCAGCTCTGTCAAGGGCTTCCCAATCAGTTCCGATAAGTTTTACTCCCCGTTCATAAAGAGGTTTTGCAAGGTTAATTGCTGTCTGACCGCCGAATGATGCGATAACACCGTAAGGCTGTTCAAAATCAATAATCGCCATAACATCTTCGGTAGTAAGCGGCTCGAAATAAAGTTTGTCCGAAGTGGTATAGTCGGTAGAAACCGTTTCGGGGTTATTATTTATAATAATAGATTCATAACCTTCCTGACGAATGGTTAAACTTGCGTGAACGGTTGAATAGTCAAATTCGACACCCTGACCGATACGAATCGGTCCAGCACCCAAAACAATGACCTTTTGCTTATCACCGAGACGCGACTCATTTTCGCCGGTATAACTTGAATAAAGATAAGGAAGATATTGACCGGTATGGAGAGTGTCAACCATGCGAAATACGGGGATAATGCCATTGAATTTTCGAAGCTGATAAACTTCAATCTCAGACATATCCCAAAGCTGAGAAATAAACTTATCGCTGAAGCCCATGACTTTAGCAGCCTTGAGAATGTCAATATTCCCCTTGTTTGCAGAGAGAGTTTTTTCCATATCGACAATCTCAGAAAATGCTTTAAGGAAGAGTTTTGTTATCTTTGTCGTTTCGTGAAGTTTATCAATACTTATACCCCGACGCAAAAGTTCAAATATTGCGTAATAATTATCGTCTCTGTATTCGGAAATATAATCAAACAACTCGTCATTTGTCATATCATCAAACTTGGGACAGTGAAAATGACAAACTCCCGTTTCAAGCGAACGGACGGACTTAAGCAAACATTCAGTTAAAGTTGAGCCGATACCCATAACCTCACCGGTTGCCTTCATTTGTGTTCCTAAAATATTCGGAGCATCGGTAAATTTATCAAACGGAAAACGCGGGAATTTTGCTACAACATAATCAAGATATGGCTCGGTTGAGGCTTTTCCACCCGCAACTTCAATCTCATCAAGTGTCATACCGACTGCTACTTTTGCGGTAACACGGGCGATAGGATAACCCGATGCCTTGCTTGCAAGAGCCGAAGAACGGGAGACGCGGGGATTGACTTCAATCAAAAAATATTCACTTGTATGCGGATTTAATGCGTATTGAACATTACAGCCACCGCAAATTTTAAGTTCTTTGATAATTTTAATGGCGGAATCATTGAGCATTTTCAACTCATGCTCGCTTAAAGACAAAATCGGAGCAACAACGGCGGAATCACCCGTATGTACGCCAACGGGATCAATGTTTTCCATACCGCAAATTGTTATCGCCTTGTCGGTATGATCTCGCATTACCTCAAATTCAATCTCTTTATATCCCCTTACGCTCTTTTCAACAAGAACCTGATGTACGGGAGAAAGTTTGAATGCGTTTGCACAGATTTCAACAAGCTCTTTTTCGTTATGTGCAAAACCGCCACCTGTACCGCCCAATGTAAATGCAGGACGAAGGACAACGGGATAACCGATATGTAAAGCGGCTTCTTTTGCTTCATTAAGATTATATGTAATTTCACTCGGAATAACCGGCTCACCGATAGACTCACACATTTCTTTGAAAAGTTCACGGTCTTCGGCACGTTCAATGCTCTCTACACTCGTACCTAAAAGTTCCGTACCGCATTCATTGAGAACACCTTTTCTGTTAAGATCCATTGCAAGATTAAGACCGGTCTGACCGCCAATTCCGGGAATAATGGCATCGGGACGCTCGTAACGAAGAATTTTTGCAAGATATTCAAGGGTAAGCGGCTCCATATATACCTTGTCGGCAATTGATGTATCCGTCATAATGGTTGCGGGATTGGAGTTACAGAGAATTACCTCAAAACCTTCCTCACGAAGTGCAAGACACGCCTGAGTGCCGGCATAGTCAAACTCTGCCGCCTGACCGATAACAATGGGACCTGAACCGATAATTAAAACTTTCTTAATGTCTCTTCTTTTAGGCATAGTTTTCTCCAATTCTTATTTATGACTGTTCACAATCTTGCCGTAGACTTTGGTGCCGACAAAGGGTGTTGCTCTTCCTTTTGACTTAAAGTCGTCGGGATTTATTCTGTATTCGGCATCCAAATCCCATTCGTAATATATGTCCGTAAACTTAATATTAAATCGTTTTCTCGGCTTATTTGCCATCAAATCAACCAAATCTTCAAGCGTTAATAAGCCGGTCTTGACGAAATAAGTGTACATCAAGGGGAAGGCGGTTTCAAGTCCGACTATTCCGAAAACACTGTCTTTCAGTCCCTTATTCTTTTCATCCTCGACGTGCGGTGCATGGTCGGTCGCTATCATATCAATCGTTTTATCAAGTATTCCCGCAATGAGAGCCTCTTTGTCCTCTTTTGAACGAAGGGGAGGATTCATTTTGAAATATCCGTCTTCCCGCAAATCGCCGTCATCTAAAATAAGATAATGCGGTGCGGTTTCACAGGAGACATCCAAACCGTCTTTTTTCGCCTGTCTGATAAGTTCAACGCCCTCTTTTGTCGAAATATGGCAGACGTGATATTTACAACCCGTTTCTTTAACCAAGCGTAAATCACGTTCAATCATCTTCCATTCGCTTTCGGAAGAAATACCCTTATGACCGTGAGTTTTTGCATATTCGCCCTTATGAATATAACCTCCGTCAAGAAGGTCATTTACTTCACAATGAGCGACAATAATCTTATCTGAATTCTTTGCTTTGAGCATAGCCGCCCGCATAAGTTTGTCGCTCTGAACACCCCTGCCGTCATCCGAAAAGGCAATCACAAACGGAGCAATCGCCTCCATATCGGAAAGTTCTTCCCCATTTTGTCCTTTTGTTATTGAACCGTAGGGATAAATATTGACAAGGCTGTCGGCAGGAATTTTACACGTCTGGCACTTTACATTCTCAATGCTGTCTGGGACAGGCTTAAGATTCGGCATCGTGCAAACATCACTATATCCGCCCGCCATTGCCGAAAGAATACCCGTTTCCATGGTTTCTTTGTATTCATATCCGGGTTCCCTAAAATGGACATGAACATCACAAAATCCGGGAAGTTTTACAATATTCATAAAAAAAATACCTCACCGAAAATCGACAAGGCACGGTACAACATTGCTTATTTTGAGCTTTATCATAGACAAATCTTGCCGATCTCTCTGTATCGCTTAAAGACGGTGAAATTATAACACATCCGCTTACTATTGTCAATGTTTTTTTCTCAATGTTTCAAATTTTTATTTTATTTTCCGCTCTGCTTATATTTCCGCCAAATATTACATAAATATGGCTAAATAATTAAAAAATATTTTTTAATTTTCTTTTTTGTAATTATAATTTCACAAACTTGTGTTATAATCCTTTTACAAAACATAAATATAAAGGAGGAATATCTGTGCTTAACGCATTATGGCAGACAATAAATAACTTCGGTTTCGATTTTGATGCAATTAAGTCTGCTATTGATGATTTATTCAACGGCGAAAACAACTTTTTCAGCAGCCTTATCTCAACCATCACAGGAATTTTTGGTTAAAATATATTTTAATTTAAAGCACGAAAAAATATCGTGTATAAAACGGCTTAACCAAGCCGTTTATTTTTCTTTGTACGACAAACATAAAAAATCAATCAAAATGCAACATCTGTAAAATATATACAAAGACAAAATTATTAACTAATGCTTTGTTTTTGCGGTTTTTTATATTTTCGGAAGTTTAACCGCATTACATTTATTATGTATATAATATTGCAAAACAACATAATCACAGAAACTCCATCACCACTAACCGCAGGTTAACTGTCTGTCTTGCTTTGCCGAGTTTTGAAAATGAATTAATGAATTGCTGTATTTCCGCAGACTTAATTTTCGATATTGGAATATCACCAAACTGATTGATACAATCTCTTAACGGGATGGAGTAAGAAACGAAGTATTATGTCGAATTGTCGGAGAATGCTGGTCTTGCCATTCATCCGCAACATCTCTGAATATGTGCAGGGCTTGTTGTTCAGCTTCTTCCCGTTTTATTCTGACTTTTTCCGCAAGCTCTTCAAAATCTCTACCGTAAACAGATATCCTCTTTCCGTTGATTGTAATTTTCTTTTCCAATAGTCTCTTCTTAGGTCTTGACTTTTTCATTATTATAATCCTGTTTTTCTTTTTTAAGCAATTCATCAAGCATAACTAATGCTTGGGCTTGTCCCATTGTTGATAAACTGCTTAATATCTTAACGGCTTCATCTATCAAAGGTGAGGTCGTTTTTTTGTTTTCTTGGGAATGCGTGCCGAGCAGGTCGAGTTCGTCAACAGTGCCGATTACTTTTTTATAATACGGCTTTCTGATATTTGAATGTTGTTCTGTAAAGTACGATACTGGCACGTTAAAATAATCTGCTATTTCCTTAACTTTTGAGGCTGTGGGAACAGTTCCCTTTCTCCATTGAGCGGGATTGCTACGAGAAAAACCTAACTCATCCATTAAAAATGATATTGATATTCCTTTTTGTAAGCATAAGTCGATTACTAAATCATAAAAACTCATAAAATCACTATTTTCAAACCCTAAAAGTTGATTCGGTGTTATCCCGAGAGCCTCAGAAAATGCCAGAATACGGGCTTGCGGAATTTCCGTTTCCCCCGCCTCGATTTTCCCAATAGATGATTTATGTCCGTAATTAAGAATATCGGCAAGTTCTTTTTGTGTTAGCCCACGTAATTTCCGATAATATTTTACTCTCTCGCCAATTGTTTTCACCGTCTTATTTCTCCTTATTTATCTGACTTGGCAACTTTTTCTGCTTGCCGTCGTACACTTGTTTTTGCGGTTTAATCGTCAGCAGGATGTAAAAAAGAAAGGGAGCTTTTTCTAATCTTTTTTACTGATATTTTCAAGCTCACGGAGGAATGAATCAACGTCATCAAACCTACGATAAACAGAGGCAAAACGGATATAAGCAACATCATCAATCTTGCGTAACTTTTCAAGCACCATTTCGCCGATTTTCTCGGTTTTGACTTCACGGACATTGTTCTGATGAAGTTCCAATTCAATTGCATCAACAGCAGATTTTATTACATCAATCGGAACGGGGCGTTTTTCACATGCACGAAGCATACCTTTAATCAGTTTCTCGCTGTCAAAAGCCTGACGAGAAGAATCTTTTTTTACAACAACAATCGGAGTATATTCCAATATCTCATAAGTTGTAAAACGACGCTTACATTTTGTACATTCTCTCCTGCGTCTTATCTTTGCTCCGTTATCCGCAGCACGGGAATCGACGACTTTGCTGTCGGGATCGCTACAAAAGGGACATCTCATTTATTTCACCTTACCGTAAAAATTATCGTCAGTTCCGCCTTGAATATACTGCGGATATTCCTCTTTATCATAAATTGTACGCTGTTCTTCAGCCATCATAAGCCACCATAAAAACTGATTAAAATCGCTCTTATATCTGCCTGCAACATGTCTGCCGTCTTTGATACACCAAGTATAATCGGGCATAAGGCAAGTGGAACAGTCAATGTCTTTATCGGGAGAGAGATATTTACCGTCGCATTCAGCTAGATATTCGCTTGACAATGTTTCGCCGATATTTGAAACGGTTGCACCGCCCGCCATCAAATCTGTTTCCAAAGTATCATCACCGTGAAGACCGGCATGTGCATAAACCGGAACATTGGGACGATTGTAGCAAGCAATAAAACTCATATTTGTGCCGTTTGCTTGTGCGTTTAAGAGTATTTCTTCACGATTTGAATTTATTTCATTAAGTGCAATTATCTTTTCGATAAGACCGGCATATTCTTCCTGTTTGTCGCCGAACAGAAAGTTCTTTGCTTCATCCAATTTGTCGGGTTGCAGCAAAGCCCAATAGCCCGGAATTGTACCTAACGTATCGGCAAGTCCGGTTGTGAAGATATATTCCTTGTGATTTTCAGTAAATTTGTTAACTACTTTGCAGAGAACATCTAAAAGTTTTGTTTTGTAGCAAAGTCTGATAAGTCCCATTAAGGATGGGTTATCAAGCTTAAATTCGCAGTATCTGTATATAACATCCGCATCAAAAACGATATTTCCCGTAAAACAGTCGGTTAAAACATGAGTGCCGTAAACCGCAGATGAGTTAAACACCAAATTTTTAAGAGATGCTGAGCCGTAAGTGTTGATATAGTTAAGTGCAACAACACCGCCCATTGAACAACAGACAAAATTAACCTGATCGACATTATGCTCCGATTTCGCAAGTTCTACCATTTGATTAACAAATACAGCGGTTTCACGGGGATCTAAACGCCAGTCATAACGAATGTAATATACTCTTTCAGGTCCATAAGTGTCAACAGCATCGCGAACTATACCGGTTTCATTTGCACCGCCTTTATGAGCATAATATTCGGGATAATGAGCCATACTCTTGTCGTAATATTCACGAAATTCCACATTATAAATAGAATCTCCGTTACCGTCACAAGCAAGGTATTTGAACATACCGCTTACAAATTCAGTAACAACATCAATACCCGCATTAATGCTGAATTTTGAAATTACTGCCCAGATAGTCTTGAAAATCATCTTAACAATATCAGATGTTTCGACGGAACCTAAGGCATTTTCTTCAGTTTCAAGTCCCTTATCTTTGACAAGTCCGGCGAACTCCATACCGGCAAGAATAACAAGCGGCAATCCGTTATCATATAACGGCTCCGCATTTTCATTTTCAATCGGTGCTGTTATACCCTCCTCGGCAAAGGCAAGAGGCAGACAACCGACAAGCATTGTGAAAACTAAAAGAATTGCTGTAATTTTTTTCATGATTATTCCCCTTTAATGTCGTGTTATATTTATGAAAAACTCAATAGTTTTTCGTACTCCCTCGGGAGTTCTGTGCCAATCGGATTTTGGAGCGACATTAATGTTAAGCTTTTCAAATATCGGCATTACTGCATCAAGTCGCTTCAAAAAATCATCATAATTACGTGATTTTTCATCACTCCAGGCAATCTCGGAAACTGCACAAAGACGAGGATAGGCGAGATATTCAAGTCGATCATCGTTTGTTATAAACTCTGTCCACAAGGGCGAGTCTATACCCAATATATTTTCCTCTGAGCGAATATGCTTAAAGATAGGTTTATAGCTATAAACTTTGTCAAGCGGAGTAAAACTGTGGGGATAATCCAGATATACATGACCAAAATCGGAAAATATTGCAGAACCGCCGTTGTTTACATGCTTAGTAACTGCCTTTTCGCCCTTGAGCCATTGCTGAACAATAATATCTGAACTTAAAATTCCGGATTTCAAGCTCTCATTCCAGCTAATTGTTTTCTTGCCTTTGGAGCTTAAATAATCAGCAACCTTATTCATAAACCAGCCTTGAAGTTCCTCTTCGTTTTTAAGCTGATGATCCTTCATTCTCTTCTGACATTTTTCGCAGTTTTTCCACTTGATTTTAGGTGCTTCATCACCGCCGATATGAACGTAATCCCCCGGAAACAGCTCTATCACTTCGTCCAATATCTTATATATCAATTCAAATGTTTCATCATTTCCCGCACAGAGAATTTCGGGGAAAATTCCGCCCGTACAACGAACATCAATTTTCTTTCCCTCACAGGATACATTCGGGTATGTGGATATAATCGCTGTCGTATGTCCCGGCATATCAATTTCGGGAACCACTTCAATATATCGTTCCTTAGCATATGCAACAATATCCCGAATTTCGTCTTTCGTATAATAGCCTCCGTAACGGGAATCACTGCGAATTTTCCCGAATCGGTCATTTTTACGATAAGAGCCGATTATATTAAGTTCAGGAAGCGAGGTGCTTTCAATCCTGTATCCTTGGTCATCACAAAGATGCCAGTGAAAAACATTAAACTTAAACTGTGCTGCGGCATTTATCATTTTCTTGATTTCTTCGATAGATTGCATATGTCTTGCCGAATCAATCATAAATGCACGATATGAAAAACGGGGCTTGTCATGAATATGGCAAACCCTGATTTCTTTATTATAATCCATAAGCATACGAAGGGTAGTCATCGCACGATAATACCCTTCATCTGTAGCGGACTTAACGGTTATTTGCTTGGTTGAAATTTCAATATCATATTCCTCACGAGCAAACCTATCGTCATTTATCCGCACTATATCGGCGTTTTCAGGCATATAACCTTTGCCGATATAGTAAAACTCGGATAGCTTAGGAATAATATTCATTATTCAACTTCTTCTTCTGATTCTGTGGTTCCTTCCTCTGCAGGAGCTTTATACTCACCTTCGTAAAGGTCGATATTATATGCCTTATATTCAGGCTCAAATATGTCAATACCTAATGCGGCACGAAGAATTGCTCTTGAGTCAACAACCGATACTCTGCCGTCACCGTCGATGTCGGCAGCACAACGGCTCTGATTGATTATGCGTTCAAAGCCCAATGCGGCACGAAGAGCCTCACGAGCATCAATAACGGAAAGTTCACCGTCTAAGTTTGTGTCGCCGACACGAACAAACTCATCATATTTTGCAATACCAAAAGAGTCAATCTCAGTCGTTACACCGTTTTTATCAACGGAATATGCCTTAAACAGCAACTTATTGCCTTCAATCGTGATGCTTGAGTAAATAGGATTATCAACAGCAGCAGTCTTTGCGATACAGTTGCTCGGGAAGAATTTCTCGGTAGCCATGGGATCGTTTTGAACATAAGACTTAACGCCTGCTGCACCACTTATTACATAAACCGTGCCGTCGGGATTTACCATTGCATCAACGGTAAGTCCTTTTTCAATGAGAACATCCTTGTCATATGCGAAAATCTGTTCGTTATTAAGGGCGTCTGTACGAAGGTAGACATGATCATGACCTTGGAAAACCATATCAATATCAAGTTCGGGCATAAGATGTGCAAGCTGGTCGCGAAGACCGACTACCTCATCATCAGCGAAATGATCACCGTTTGAATATACAGCCTTATGGATGGCAACAAATTTCCACTGAGCTTCACTATTTGCCATATCTTCTTTAAGCCACTCATATTGAGGAATTGAAAGAGAACCGTCAGAGCAAAGATCGTTTGTGTTTAAGATAGCAAAATGTGCATTATCGTAATCAAATGAATAGTATACACCGTCATATGAATCGTACATTTCATCTGCGGGTTCAACAAGGAAGTTATTGGAAATTGCATATGCTCCATAACCTTCGTGGTTGCCGGACACAGGCATAATTGCAGATTTCATTGCATATTGTTCGCTTGCATTTGTGCACCAAGTCCACTGATGCAAGTTGTTACCGTGATCAACAAAGTCACCGGTGTGAAGAATGAAGGCTGAGTTCGGGAACTTTGCAAATGCACTTTCAAGCACTTTACCGTATGTACGATCGTACTGTGCCTGACTCTGGCTCTGACTGTCGGTTACGTGGATGAAATTAAATGAGCCTGTTGTTGAGGAAGTATTGATTGTACCAACCTCGCTCCACCAGCCGTATTCGGCATTACCTATGCGATAATAATAAGTTGTATTCGGTTTCAAATCGGCAAGAGCTATTGTATGACGACACATTGTTATTTCATAATTAAGAAGACCCGCAACACCAATATCTACTCCAAAGAAACTGCGAACAACTTCTTCGGAAGTTTTGAATATACCAAAATCTGCCTCTTCTGTGGGTGTGCCGGTAAATTCGGGAGCAGCTTCATATCTGCTGCTTTCGTAAATTTCAATATCGGTACTTTCCAGACTCTTCTTTGTGTACCAGCTGATATTATATTCTGTCTGAGCATCACTGCCGAATGTTGTAGTGATAATTGAAGGCAGTCTGTAATCTTCCTTAGTGGGAACAACCTCAACAGGACCATCATAGACATAAGTTACATTGAAATCACCCATAAACTGAGGATCTGTATCATAAACAAGTGAACCTAAAATCAAGCTTACCTGATAACCGATACCCTCACACTGTTCATCAGTAACATAATGTTCAATCAGATAGTCAACAACTTCATCAACACTGTTACCCCAATCAAGAATACCAAATCCCAAAATCATATTTGCAAGACCTAAAATACTGCGGTCTAAAGTAAAGTCGGGCATTTCGGGGATATCAACAACAGTGCTTAAAAGAGCATATAACTGTTCGGGCGTAAGCATCTGAATGGCAAGATAGAAATATCCGCTGATGCCGTCTTTACCAAAGAAGTTAAGCATATCGTCAATGCTCACAAGTAAATTATCTACCAAGCCCATAAGCTCTTCAACGCTTGTTCCCTGCTTGAGCATTGCATCGGCAAAAGCAGCTTGAACCTTGCTCCAGATATCAGTATCCGCATTGTCGATTGACGCTTCAATCTCTGCAATAAGTGCTCTTAAATCGGCAGCACCGTCAGCAATAACGAAAGTGGAAAGGTTTAATGTAATGCTTGAAAGAAGTTCGTCCTGAATAAAGCCCTTGATTAAATATTCTCTCGCCCAATCAACGATAAGACGAACAAGTTCGCCCGATTCAAAACGAGCCAAAACATCCTTAATAAACGCATCATTTTCAGGATTTTCATTTCCTTGATACATATAAATCATACCGCTCAATATGGCTTCACCCAATGTACCTTTACGGTTGGCACTGCCCAAACCGTATTCGCTTAAGAAGTTCTTGCACGGAAGATGTGAAGCGGGCAAATCAACAAATGAACGAACAAGTTCACGAATTAAATCTATTGTATAATCAGGATTGTCGATATATTTTGTTTCTATCTGATCACCTATATCGTTAATAACACCCATTACATTTTGTGCGGTTACATATGCCTGAGTATTGATTACCAGTCCGCCGTGAAGAAGGTCATCAAAGAACTTGGTAAAATCCATACCAACCAAGCCTTCAATATAAGGAACCAAACCGGCACGACTTATGTCTTTGAATATTTTTCTGAGTGTCGGCTCAATAATCTGCATTACCATATCGGTAGCAGAGCCGTCACAATAAAAATAGGAATATGACCATTTTCTGTAAGGTTTTGTATATCTCTTGCCTGTCAAGTCGACAACCTGCATTGTCTTATCACAGTCAAATACTTCAAAAGCTGCGGTAATTTTACCGTTTTCAACCGTGAATGTATTTTCTCTGTATTGGTTCGGGAAAGAAGCCAAAGAACTTGTCTGAATGCTATAAATCACTTCGCCCTTATCACTTATATTCGAAGAAATATCATTAAGATGGGAATGACCGGTAAAGACATAGTGCATACCTGCATCGGCAAACTTTTCACTGAGTTCTTCCCAATTATCCATAACAAAGCCCTGAAGAACATAGGCTTGGAAATAGTTAACGGCGGTAAGATTCCAGTGTGTCATTCCGATAACTTCCTGGTTATTTGCCTTTGCGTCTGCAAGTTCTTCCATAACCCAGGCAAGACCTTCTTCAGTGAAACTGCCACCGGTTTCATGGCTGTCAAGTCCCTTAGCAGTATTGTCAACAGTATACTTACCGGCATCCATAACCACCAAACGTATTGAATCGTTAAGATTTACGGAATAGGACAAACTGTTTGCCCAACCTACCACAGGTTCATACTTGTGGTGTGCGAGATCAAAACCTAAATCAGCATAAATTTCCATAAATTCTTCGGGACCGATACTCTCGCAGTAGTCCCAATAATATTCGCCGGTGTCGGTATTCTCAACGTAGTCCATTGCCTTGCTGCAGTTGATGTCATGATTTCCGTTTGTTACAATAACCTGAATACCGGAATCTGCTTCAAATTTCTTCAAACGCTCTGCAAGTGCGATATGATTCCTTTTTTCTCCATTCAATGTCAAGTCTCCGGAGACTAAGAGATAATCAGCACCATCCTTCTTAACAGCATCAAGAGCAGAGTCAAGAATGCCGCTTGTTTGAAGGCATTGTAAACTTGATCCGTTGAATTTAGAAATAAGTCCGTCATCAATCGGCATATCATCGGTAATATCAAAATAATGAATATCAGATATGGTAGCCAATTTCACGGTTGACGACTCTGCCGACGCAATAATCGGCAAAGACACCATGACCACTACTATTGCCATTATCACGGCAAGAATTCTGTTCACAGGCTTAAAAGTAAATTTCATTGGTCACATTCCTTTCATACATAGCCCATTTTATAAATATACACATGTATTATACAATATAAATAGTAAATTGTAAAGAGGAAATTGCCAAAAAAGATAAAAATTTTTATTTGTGTAGCAATCTGATATACTTGCTTTAATTTTGTTTTTCTTATTGCGATTTTATACACAATTCATCCATAATTTATTCTCAACGAAGGCATAAAAACAAACCGTCTTGCTTATAAAATTGAAATCCGCACCGCTCAACGCAAAAAACGACTCCCCGAATTAAATCGGGAAGCTTGTTTTTTAAGCCAAAGCAGCAACCGTTCCGTCGGCAGCGGCAGTCGTAAGTTGCCGTGCAACTTTGGTTCGGACATCTCCGGCAACGAAAATATTATCATACTTCGTCTTGCAACTTTCGTCGGCAATAATAAATCCGGATTCATCCAAGTTAAGTAAATCTCGCACCAACTCCGTGTTCGGAACCTGCCCTATATTGACAAAAAGAGCATCCAAATCAAGAATCTCGCCGTCATTAAGCTCAATTTGAGAAATCTTATCATCTCCGATTAGTCTTGATACTGTACGGGATAATTTCATCTCGATATTAGAAATATTCTTTGCCCTTTCAGCCAATTCAACATCAGCACGAAATTCATCACGACGGTGAATCAGATATACCTTTTTACATATTCCGGATAAATATATCGCACTCGTAACGGCAGTGTTTCCACCGCCTACAACAGCTACAGTACCGCCTTTATACAAAGTACCGTCACAAACGGCACAATATGAAATTCCTCTGCCAACTAAATCAAATTCCCGTTCAATGCCTAAATGACGATGTTTTGCTCCGGTCGCAATGATAAGTTTATCGGCGGTATATTCGGAATATTCCGCTTTTATTATTGCTTTTTTGCCGGGAATAATCTCCACCACTTTATCAAATTCAAGCTCAGCACCGAGATTTATTGCCTGCTCATAAATTTTATCCGAAAGCTCCATACCGGATATTTCGGAGTATGCGGGATAGTTCTCAACAACCGGAGAGGATGCAATCTGTCCGCCTATTCCCTCACCTTCGAAAATAACTACCGATTTTCCGGCTCGGCTGGAATATATAGCAGCCGTAAGACCGGCTATCCCCGCACCAATAATAGCTACATCATAATGATTCATAAAAATTTGCCCTTAAAATTAACTCACAAAAATGAATAATGAACAAAGGAAAGTCCCAAGTTCATTATTCATAAATTTTAGCCGATATGTGCCCTTATTGCACCGGCACCAAGATGAACGGTACCATCGGCAGCGATCAAAGTAGGAACAGTCTTGATTCCGATTGAATTGGAAAGCTCTGCGTTTTCTTCAGCATCGATTACTTCATATTCAAGTCCTGCTTTGTCCATTACAGTCTTAACAGCACGGCAATTGGGACAAGTTTTGGTTGTAAAGAGATAGTTGTTTCCGGCTTCCAATGTAGCAACTGCTACGGCAACTTCGGGTTTTTCTTCAAGCTCGACACCTGATTCAACACCGTCACGAACCAATCTTGATGTTTCGATATTGTAAAGCCTTCTCTCTTTAAATTCCTGAGCCTTACCGTCATTCCAGTTCTGAACGGGACGATAATAGCCCGTAATACGGGAATATACTTCAGCTCTTTCGCCGCATGTCGGACAATTAAAATGTTCACCAACAATATATCCGTGATCTTGACATACTGAATATGTCGGAGAAAGTGTATAGTACGGAAGTTTATAGTTTTCAGCAACTTTACGTACCAAGTTGGCAGCAGCCTTCCAAGAGGGCAGTTTTTCACCCAAGAAAGCATGGAAAACCGTTCCGGAAGTATAGAGAGTCTGAAGTTCATCCTGAATGTCAAGAGCAGTGAAGATATCGTCTGTATAACCGACGGGAAGATGTGAGGAATTTGTATAATAGGGAGTTTTATCGGCTTCACTTGCAGTAATGATATTGGGATAACGGCTGACATCGTGTTTTGCAAGACGATAGGCAGTTGATTCTGCGGGAGTAGCTTCAAGGTTAAAGAGAGCACCGTATTCTTCCTGATAATCGGAAAGACGCTCACGCATGTGGTTAAGAACTTCTTTTGTAAACTGCTGTGCTTTTTCGTGGGTTAAATCTTTCTGAACCCAGTTGGCATTAAGACAAGCCTCATTCATGCCGACAAGACCGATTGTGGAAAAGTGATTGTCAAACGTTCCAAGATAACGCTTTGTATAGGGGTAAAGTCCGTCATTAAGGAGTTTGGTAACAATCTCCCTCTTAACGCTGAGAGAACGTGCGGATATATCCATCATTCTGTCAAGTCTGCGGTAAAATTCCTTTTCATCGCTTGAAAGGTATGCAATACGAGGCATATTGATGGTAACAACACCAATAGAACCCGTGCTTTCGCCGGAGCCGAAGAAACCACCGCTCTTTTTACGAAGCTCTCGAAGGTCAAGACGAAGACGGCAGCACATGGAACGAATATCAGAGGGTTCCATATCTGAATTGATATAGTTTGAGAAATAGGGCGTTCCATATTTTGAGGTCATCTCAAAGAGGAGTTTGTTATTCTCTGTTTCAGACCAATCAAAATCTTTTGTGATTGAATATGTTGGAATAGGATATTGGAAACCTCTGCCGTTTGCATCGCCTTCAATCATAACTTCAATGAAAGCACGGTTTACCATATCCATTTCCTTCTGGCAATCCTTGTATTTGAAATCCATCTCTTTGCCGCCTACGATTGCGGGAAGTTCGGCAAGATCGGAAGGAACTGTCCAGTCAAGAGTGATGTTTGAGAATGGAGCCTGTGTACCCCAACGGGAAGGAGTGTTTACACCGAAAATAAAGGATTCTATACACTTTTTAACTGCTTCAAATGAGAGATTATCGGTCTTTACGAAAGGTGCAAGATATGTATCAAAGGACGAAAATGCCTGTGCTCCTGCCCATTCATTCTGCATAATACCGAGGAAGTTAACCATCTGGTTGCAAAGTGTAGCAAGATGTTTTGCAGGTGCGGAAGTAATCTTTCCGGGAATACCGCCCAGACCTTCCTGAATGAGTTGCTTCAAACTCCAGCCTGCACAATAACCTGTAAGCATCGAAAGGTCATGAAGGTGAATATCAGCATTTCTGTGTGCATTGGCAATTTCTTCGTCATAGATTTCGGAAAGCCAATAGTTAGCTGTAATTGCACCGGAGTTTGAAAGGATAAGACCGCCTACGGAATAGGTAACGGTTGAATTTTCCTTAACACGCCAGTCTGAAAGATGAACATAGTTGTCAACAAGTTCCTTGTAATCAAGGAAAGATGACTTCATATTACGAATTTTTTCTCGTTGCTTACGATAAAGAATATAACGTTTAGCAACTTCGGAATAACCGGCAGTAATAAGAACAGCTTCAACACTATCCTGAATATTTTCAACGCCTATTTTGTTATCCTTGATTTTGGGGGCATAATCTGCCGTAACTTTAAGAGCAAGAAGGTCAATGATATCCTGATTATAAGGAACTTCACAAGCTTCAAATGCTTTGGAAATAGCAGTAGAAATCTTTGCGATATTAAAATCTACAACTTTTCCGTCTCTTTTAACAACTTGGTACATAATATATATTCTCCTTTTGAGTTTTTAACTTCATGCGGTTGATACCCACTATAACACATTACGAAAGATTTGTCAAGCCCTTTTTTACAACATTTCGTTATTTTTTTTTGAAAAAGTTTTGAACGCCACAATATGTTGTGGTACACTTTTGTTGTAATTTGGTCATAAAAAACAAAAAAGCTCATCATTATCACATTTTCAGAGCTTTAAAAATAATTTTGCTTGTGGTATCAAAAACTCATATTTTCAATGAAATCTTCAGTAAAATCCACGTCTGTTGATAAATCTATGTATGAAGCCTTTGAAATATCAATCATCTGCGAACGTTTACTTGCAATTTTGACAACACCTTTCAGGGAAGAATTTTTTATTGGCTTATATTGTTCAATCAATTCTTTTGGTAACAAACCAAGACTGACTGCATTTGCCAGATTGAGGTTTTCAGCAAAGCCACCCGCAACATAGAAATTCTCAACTTCCTCAAAACTAACACCTGAATGACGAAACATTGCAAGTATTCCCGAAAAGACGGCTGATTTTGCAAGCTGAAATGCACGAATATCCGCTTGATTTATCCCGACTTTTTCGGTTATTCTGAAATTTCCCGACGGCATATATCCGTTTTCTTCGACAATACCACGCTTTATTAAATATACAATTATATCAATTAAACCTGTCGCACAAATTCCGAGAGGCTGGGTGTTACCGATTGTCTTGTATTCCCCATTATCATATTCACAAATTGCTCCGTCAACGGCACTCATTCCTGAACTGATGTTAGCTCCTTCAAAGCTGGGACCGGCAGCAGCCGATGTGCAAAGCATTTTATTTTTCGAGAACAAAACAATCTCGCAATTTGTACCCAAGTCAACAAGAAGGTTATACTTATTTCCTGACGGATAACCTATATATTCAAGCCCGGAAACAATATCACCGCCGACAAAAGCGGAAATACAAGGCACTGTTTTGATACTGTATTTCTGCTGGTTTTTCGATTCAATATCGAATTTTTGAGCATCTAAAAACATGGACGTATAGGGAGCAACACCCAAGCCTCTGTAATCGGAATTGGCTAAAATATGAAGCATAACTGTATTGCCTGAAACATAAATCTCAAAAACGTCCGAACTTAAAGCTTGAGCCATTGAAATTATCTCATCAACCGAACATTCATGAAGTATATTTGTACCATTTTTTGTCGCATAGTCAATACGGGAAATAACATCCGCACCAAATCTGGACTGCGGGTTTTTGCGTGTCAACTCTCGGACAACTTCACCGTTTTGGTTAATAAGAGCCATCGTCATCATTGTTGAGCCTAAATCAAGACAGAGCTTGCAATTTGTATCATAATTTGCTGATATAGTATTAATCTTCTCTTTTTGAAGCTTATCTCTATCAAGCTCAACAATAATATTTTCACTTAAAGAATAACGGCAGGAACGTTCTTTTGTTCCGTTAATTTTCACCTGACATTTCCCGCAAGTACCCTTCTGACCGCAAGGAGTAGCTATCTCATAGCCTTTTTCTATAAGCACTTCGGATAATTTTCTTCCCTTTTCGGTTTTAATATTCTCTCTTCCGGAGGGAGTTATTACAGTAATTTCTATCATTATTTACAAAGTTCAATCAGTGAATCAATATTTGCATCCGGCGGAATATCGCAACCGGTTGAGAATATGAAATTATCAAATCCTCCGCATTGAGCGATAATTTTTTCCTTTTCTCTTTTGACAGTTTCTGAATCTTTTCTGAGAAGAAGCGGATCAATATTTCCCGCAACAACACAATTCGGCATATTTTCGAGAATATTTTTAAGATTTGAACTGTTGCCGAAATGATAAATATCAGCATTCATTTGTGCAAGTTGCTCCAACATTTGCTCTACCGTATTTCCGCAGTTATGATACATCAAAACAAAGTTTTCGTCATCCACGACATCAAAGATCCGCTTGACATAGTAATTTGAAAACTCATCGGCAAGTTCCGGCGACAAAAGTCCGGCAGCAGGCTCTGCTATACATATTCCATCCGCTCCGGCTTCTTTAAGTGCCTTTATATATTTTATGATAAATTCGGTTGTTTTATCGAGCAACACTTTAACTTCATCCGGAGATTCATAAAGTTCACACATCAGTTCCGTCATATCAAAAAGACGAGCCGCCAAGGAATAAGGACCGATACATCCAGCAATTATCGGCACATTTACATGCGATTTTGCAAGTTTTATCGCTTCCAAAAAGATACCCGTCCTACCAACCAAATCGGGGACAATAATTTCATCAACTTGACTTATTTCGGAAATTATACCACCCAAAACTTCAGGCGGTTCATTGTCCGATAATCGAACTTTTGCACCGAAACATTCAGCCTCAACCGACAAATCCATAGACGAAAATACTGCGGGAACATCAAATTTTTCAGCAATGATTTCAATCGCTTTTGCTTGAATTTCACTGCTGCTTACCATGTCTTTTACGCTTACATTCATAATCTGCTTTACGGGATATGAAAGTATGGGCATAGCCTTTTTTGAATTAATAATCTCTTTTACGATAGTTTTCACATAATCACCGCCTTCTTGTTTATATTATCATATTTGCTCCCAATTGTCAACAAAAACAGCACGATTGGAAATCGTGTAAACCAAAAATAAATTAAGTGGATTATTTTTTTGATTTGTGATATAATATATTCAATATTGTATTGAGGTGGATTATGAATATCACAGTCATTGACGGACAGGGTGGGCAGTTGGGTGCACAGCTTGTAAAGGAAATATCTGCACGGTTTCAAAACATCAACTTGACGGCAATCGGCACAAACGCAGTGGCAACCGCAGCGATGCTGAAAGCGGGTGCTAAAAACGTAGCTACCGGCGAAAATCCGGTTATTGTTGCTTGCCGTAAAACAGATGTCATTATCGGTCCTATCGGCATTGCCATTGCAGATTCTCTGCTTGGCGAAATTACGGAAAAGATGGCTCTTGCTGTGGGAAAAGCAGATGCTGTCCGCATTCTTATACCAATAAACAAGTGTGAAAATTTAGTGGCAGGAGTTCCGAATATAAATACAGGAGAATTAATCTCTGATGCAATAAACAAATTAGAAAATTTAATAACAGGCAAAAATACTTGATTATTATCAGGGTTTATGTTATTATATTTATGTTATTCAGAAGAATAATTACGGAATCAGAAGTTTCCTTTTAAAAATTTACAAATCACCAAAAATCACCAATTTCATAAGTAGTCATTGTCTCAGAAGGGATAATTACACTTTATTCTATCAAGAAAGGAACTTTATGATGAAAAAGAAAAAAAGTATAATAAAAATGGTACTTGCTGCATTTTTCTTGGCACTTGCCTATGTAATGCCGTTTCTGACAGGACAAATACAGGAAATCGGCTCTATGCTTTGTCCGATGCATATTCCCGTCCTGCTTTGCGGATTTATCTGCGGTTGGCCTTGGGGACTTGCCGTCGGCTTAATAGCACCGCTTTTGCGTTCCCTTACCCTCGGTATGCCTCCGCTTTTTCCGACGGCTGTCTGTATGACTTTTGAACTTGCAGCATACGGAGCAATTGCCGGATTGATGCATAAATTACTCCCCCGCAAGAAACCTTATATTTACGCATCTCTACTGATTGCGATGCTTGTCGGAAGACTTGTTTGGGGCGTTGCGATGTTTGCTTGTATGGGTATTAACGGAGGCAGTTTCACTTTTGCAGCATTTATCGCCGGTGCATTTACCAATGCAATTCCCGGAATTATCTTGCAAATAGTATTGATTCCAATCCTCGTTATGCTTCTTGATAGCCCGAAAGTTCTGAATTTAAGAGATTGATGAACACAATAGAACAAAATGAGAAAACCCGCAACCTGCTTATAAAGCACTATCGGTCATATCCCCAATTACAAATACAGGATATATTGAAATTTCTCTATCAAAGTGCTTTTGGCTGCGAACACTCGGTTTCATCCTTAGAAACTGTAATTGAAAATATTTCCAAAGAATATAATAACATCTCCCGTGATATTCAATTCGAAATTGAACCACTTGACGGTGATTATTGTCGCGTTCCTCTTTCATGTCTGAATAAAGGTTTAAGTGTAAATACTCTTGGAAAACTGTTCTTTTTATCGGCAAAAAAAGAGACTGACGGGGAGAAAGATTTAATTAAAAAATTGGAAATCGCACTACAGCTTGTCAGGGAAAAACTCCTGCCTTTTTCAGAAAACGATTTTGAAAGAGCCGTTGAAGAATGGAAAGCAAACGACTTCCCTGCTATTCGTCATTCTGAAGTTTTTCGAGAAATATATATGCCGTCTTACCGTGTAATTTCCAATAAATTCATTCCATTTCTTTCTCTTTTCATCGAACTTGATAAACGACTTGAAAAAGGAACAGTAAAACTTGCCATTGAAGGCGGCAGTGCAAGCGGGAAAACAACGCTGAGTAATATTCTTAAAAATATTTACGATTGTACTGTGTTTCATATGGATGACTTTTTTCTGCAACCTGAACAAAGAACACCGGAAAGGTATGCAGAGGCAGGCGGAAACATAGACAGAGAGCGTTTTTTATCGGAAATATTAAAACCCTTAAGCAAAGGCGAAACAATAAATTATCGACAATTTGATTGCTCATCTATGACCATTGGCGAAGCAGAACAAATTACTCCGAAAAAGCTGGTTGTTACAGAAGGTGCTTACTCAATGCATCCGGAACTTGCGAAATATTATGATTTTTCTGTCTTTTTAGATATTTCTCCGGAAATACAGAAAGAACGAATATTAAAACGAAATTCAAAAGAAATGGCACAACGTTTCTTTAATGAATGGATACCTCTTGAACAAAAGTATTTTCTTAATTTTAACATACCGGAACATTGTAATATGAAAATTCATATTGTTTGATAAAAATTAAACGAGACAGCGAGAAATCAATCTCCCTGTCTCTGTTTTCTGAGTATTTGTTACAATACTTATTTTGTCAGCATTTTCCGATACAGATTATCAATACAAATTGCTCCTAAAGGTGCGGTAATTAAAATAGAAATAACCGCTACTGTCAGAACAATACTTCCGCAATCAAGTCCCATTGCAAGCGGAATGGTACCAATAGCAGCCTGCACCGTCGCTTTCGGTGTGTAGCTGAGCATACAGAAAACTCGTTCTTTTTTATTCAAATCTGTTTTCACTAATGACAACAAAACTCCAAGCATTCTGAATATTAAAGCTAAAAGAACAAGAAGTATTGCAAAAAGACCTGCTGAAAATGCATACTTTAAATCAACTGCTACGCCTACTAACACAAAGAGAAATATCTCAGCACCAATCCATAATTTGTTGTATTTTTCTGAAAGACGTTTTGAGAGAACATCATATCTCTGATTTATGGTAATTCCCATACTCATTATTGCAAGAAGTCCCGATATTGGCACTATTCCCTCAAGCCTGCTTTGAGCATCAAGAAAAAGAAACGAAATACTAAGAATAATCAAAACTTTTATAGAATCACGTAGATGAACTTTTTTAAAAAACAACACAAGAATTAGTCCTACTATTGTACCGAGCAGTATGCCGAGAATTATTGATATCGGAATCTGCAAAAAACTTGTTGCCATTATTTCACCGGTGGAAGCAAAAGCAGTAAGAACTGTAAAAACAACAATAACAAAAACATCATCAACAGATGCACCTGCCAATATGAGCTGTGGGATACTCTTTGTTTGACCATAGCCTTCTTCCATAAGGCGTATCATTCTCGGCACAACAACAGCGGGAGAAACAGCAGCAATCACGCTTCCAATAATGGCTGCTTCAAGAATTGTAATCCCAAGAAGCAAGGGGGCAAAAATTATTGTTCCGACCATCTCTGTACAAGCCGGCACAAAACACATAAGGATAGCCGGTCTGCCAACCTTTTTCAAATCCGCCAGATCAAGAGATAATCCGGCTCTTGTCAGTATTATAACAAGAGCGATTTGCCGTAATTCTCCAGCCACATTAAGAATTGAACTATCTATCAAATTTAACGCATAAGGACCGAGAACAATACCAACGATTATCATACCAATAAGACCGGGCAATTTCATCTTTCTAAAAATATAATCGACAAACAACCCGGAAAGTAAAATAAGTGCAATGCTTATTAACATAAGTTCCTCCAAAAACAAAAAAGCCGATAGTTTCCGCGTAAAATCGCAGAAGCCATCAGCACCATAAGCAGTTTAGAGATTATATCTCTTGGGAGAGCCTCATTCCCATATATTCATTATAACACCTTTTAGTTATAATTGCAACAATAAATCTCATTATTTTGTTGTAAAAAAATATATTGTTAATCCATAAACAAACTAATCCTTTAAATTATGAAGCAACCATAGGTCAGTAGTTATATTGCACATAGCCAAGAAATGTTCCTTCACTTTTAATTGACTTTTTGTTTTTTCAATTAAAACATCACATTTGTCTTTTTTAGGTTTGAATTAAGACGCTACATAATCCATTTTCGATTAATCATAAGTCTACAGAATAAAAATAGCACCACAGCAAAGATTAGTAACATCCCGAAAGATAATAGCGGAGAAAGAATATGTACTCCCATAATCGCACATCTTAGAATATCTGTTCCATAAGTAAGTGGCAAACAAAATGAAACCGGACGCAGAATAAGAGGCAAACTTGAAATCGGTATAAACAGTCCACAGAGAAAAAGCATTGGAAAGCGGAAAAAATTTGAAAATGTTTGTGCTTCAAACACCTGCTTTGCCGATACCGCAATTAATAACCCAGTTAATGCTGAAGTAATAGCTATCATTAAAACTGCGAGCAACAGTAGTCCCCAACTTACCGCACTCAAATCAATAAAAAAGCGGGCGAAAATAACTGGCACAAAAGCATTGAAACAACCAAACAAGATTGTACCTGCAATTTTTGCAAGTACCATAACATTGAGACTTATGGGTGCTAGTAGCAATCTATCAAATGACCTTCCGCTTCGTTCAAAAGTGATTGTAACAGCGAGCATAGAAGTGGTGCCAAATAAAATGCTCATAGAAACAAGACCAGGGAGCAACTCCAAAATATTTCCGTCAGGAGAACGTATAAGCTGCATTAGTGTCCATGAAAGAGGGAATATGATGCCCCAACTAATGTTTGGTGGTTTGAAATAATAATTTTTTATGTCTTTTTTCAAAATGTTCCAAAACGCAATCCAATTTTTCATTAGCGACCTCCTTTTTCTTTGTCTTTCTTCAATGCTGAAGATTCAATACCGGTCAGCTTTACAAATACATCCTCCAAAGAAGGACGCAGTTCTCGTGCTTCATACACCTCAACCTCTTTACCTCGAAAAAACTCCATTACCGGAAATATTGGAATATGTTGTTCAGATGTCATTACAAGAGAATGATCAGGGTTGATTATAACTTCGCTTCCCTTAAAACGCGTTTTAAGCTCATCAAATAAACTTTCGACGTTTTTATTAGTAACAAATTGGATTGCATGACCATGGGAAATGCTTTCCATCAGTTGAGGAACGGTACCCGATGCAACAATCTGCCCATCAGCTATAAAAGCGATTCTATCACAGATTCGCTCCGCTTCCTCAATATAGTGAGTTGTAAGAAAGATAGTCGTTCCTCTCTTTTTTTGTTCTAATATCATATCGCGAATTTGTCTTGAACTTTCCACATCAATTCCTGTCGTCGGTTCATCCAAAAATAAAACTTGTGGAGAATGGATAAGTGCTGCTGCGATAGTTAATTTACGACGCATTCCTTTCGAATAGGCTTTAAATGGACGTTTGCCTGCATCTTTTAGCCTGAACTGCTCCAAAAGCTGATTAGCTTTTAGCTCTCTTTCCTTCTTGTGCATCCCATACAGTGCGGCACAAAAACATAGATTATCAAATCCGTCCATCTCATTGTAAAGATTACTTTCATCAGGCACTATCCCCATGATAGATTGTGCTTTTTTTGTTTGGCTCTTTACGTCTATGCCGTTTACTGTAATATTACCGGCAGTCGGTCGAGACAAGCCAATAATCATATTGATTGTAGATGTTTTTCCTGCTCCGTTAGGCCCTAAAAAACCAAATATTTCTCCTTTCTCAATTTCAAAAGAGATATTATCCACAGCAGTAAAATTACCATATGTTTTTTTAAGGTTTGAGATTCTGACCATATGTGTTTCATCGGCAATGGTTTTCAATTCCTTTTTCTTCTCCATTCTATCCCTCCTTATCTACCGTACTCTATCAAAAAGCGATTTGATTTACCCTAAAATCTGTGCTGGCTATATTTGGATTGCCCTTTGGGATCAATATTATTTCAAAATCAGAATATAGCAAGAATTTGTCCCCTAACATGATATCTCAGAAAGATATTGTATTGACTGATTTTGGGGAAATTTTTATGTTTTCCGCAGGAACATCGTATTCTTTCAATGAATCGGTGTCGTTTGTAACATACATTTTCGCTTTATCGGAAACGTTTTCAAAGGAAATTTCTTTTTCTTCGTCCGTATCATTTATAACAATAACCACGACGGTTTTTTTGTTTTTGAAAGCGATAACATTAAGGTCTTTGTCCTCGCATTTTACGTCAATACGCTTACTGCCTTTTTCGACAAATTTGCTGAAATTGCCGAAAGCATAATATCTTTTAGTCAATTCAAATATTCTTTCATCTGAATTTTCTTCAAAGGAATAATAAATAAGACCGTCGCAAAAATCATAATGACTAAGTGCAATCCAATGTTGCCACGAGGTTACGTCTAAAATGGTCAAATCTTCAAACATGGTTTTCGCCTGAACGAGAGCAGAGTCCATTCCGTAATCCCTGCCGCCTTTCATATGCGTCCATTCACTTGTCTTTATCGACACGTTCGGATAATGCCTGTCCATGAATTTTTTATAGCGTTTCATAAACGCCACTCTGTCATTAACCGCCTTTTTTATCAAAGGAAACGGGAGATATGTAAAATATGAATGCGTATCAATGCTGTCAAGATGTTTTCTTATCTTTTTGTTCGCAAGCATAACATGACAATAGGTTTTGTTAAACCATCTTATATCCCCGTTTTCGGCTCCGGAAAGTCGGACGTTTTTAAGCAGGGGACGTTTTTCAAGTTCTTCGGCAAAAACTTTCATCAGAGAATATACCTGCTTCGGATGATAATGACAGCCCTCCTGATTTTCCGTCCAAAACCAGACGGGTTCATTTACGGGAGAAATATATTTTACGGGTATTCCCTCGCCTAAGAAATGTTCCGTTACGTCCAAAACGTATTTTGCAAATCTCTTATGATTTTTTCTTGCAAGATTTGTCTGTCCGACATAACTTTGATAACCGAGACCGTTATTTGTCATTCTTTCGGGCGGTGAGTTTACGAAAAACACAACTTCATCCGCACCCTGCAAACAAGCCTGTTTCATCATCCAAACCGCGTTTTTATCTCTGCTCCAGTCATATTCCGTATCACTTATATCAAAACTTTCAGCCCTTCTTGCGGGACAACTGTATCGGCCTTTCTGACTGTTTTTCGAGCCGCTTCCGAGATTATAGCGATAACAACCGATACCGATACCTTTTTCTTTGTTAAACAGCAATTCGGCTATTCTCTCTCTTTTCTCAAGACCGGATTTTTCATCAATTTCATCCCAACCGCCCACAATCTGAGCCCACCATGCACCCGAAACGCCGAATGAATCAATGGTCTGATAGGTAACATTCTTGCTCAAAACAACTCTTTTACTCATAATATTATCTCCCGTGTTAAAACTTTTCTGTAAATCAAAAACTAAGCAAACTGCATAATAAATTCTTCTAAATCAAAACCTATCGGCGGGATGCACATAAATGCTGTAAAAATGCCGGAGCTTGTTTTTTCATAGTTATTATTAATATCGTCCCTTCAAATGACAATCAAGTTCATAGAGAGCCGTGCGGTTTGAATCCCATTTGAGTTTTTGGGCTGCCTCATCATAAGAGAGCCAAAGATACTCTGTGTGTTCGTGGGATAATTTAATATCTTTTTTGCATTCAAAGCCAAAAGTATATTCCGGTATTACATAAATGTCCTTGCTCCAATGCTGACGATATTTTTCGGGTATGGCTGTAACAGGAATATAGGACAGACTTTTGAGTTCAAACCATTTATCCGACTGTGCTCCGCCCTCTTCAAAGGCTTCTCTTTTTGCCGCTTCAAGGGGTGTTTCATCTTTCTCTCCGCCGCCGGCAATAAATTGCCACAGGTCAAAGTCGGCACGATGGAATACACAATAAACCGGAGAATTGTTAATTATCCGATATGGTATGGCAAGTATCTGAAATGCCGCTCTCATTACTTCCACCTCATTTTTATCTCATAATAACTTAAAATACCGACAAGGCACATTACATATTTCCCAATCTGACACGATTCAAATACTGCTCCGCAATTCCTTTTAGTGCATACATTTTTGTTATATCCGTCGCAGGCTCGGTATATTTATAGCAGGGAAAATATCTGCTCAGGTGTAATGGTATATTCGGATTAAGGGCAGCAAGATATTTTGCCTCTTCCCTCATCTCATCTTCATTATCGGAAATTCCGGGAACCACCAAAGTCGTAATTTCAACATGTGCAGCTGCCTGAGCCAATTCAATTGTCCTTAATACCGTTCTGAGAGAACCGCCAAGTTTTTTATAATTTGTTTCGGAAAAACTTTTCAAATCAATGTTCCAAGCCGAAACATATGGCAACAATTCTTTCAAATAAGGCTCATTTATTTGCCCGTTGGTAACAACCGCAATCTTCAAATCTTCGGTTTTTGCCAATTTCGCCGTGTCTAAAACAAATTCAAAAGCAATTAACGGCTCATTATATGTAAAGGCAACACCTATATTGCCTCTGTTTTTTTCAGATTTTGCAAGTGCTGTCAATTGCTCCGGAGTGATATCATGAACTCTATGCGGCTCTCTTTTTCGGTCAGAAATATGATAATTTTGACAAAACGGACATACCATATTACAGCCAAAACTTCCCACCGACAAAATCATGCTGCCCGGATGATAATATGCCAATGGCTTTTTCTCAATCGGATCCAGAGCAAGAGATGTAATTTTACCGTAGTTTAAGGGCTGAACTTCGCCGGATTTCGCCTGTCTTGCACCGCAAAAACCAATCTGCCCCTCATTTAATTTGCAATAATGCGGACATAGTTGACAAGTAATCGGCTCACTCATGTCTGATAACCTCAAAGCGTTCCAGACTGTATTTTTCATTCGCGGCAATTCCCGCCTTTTCTCTCGCTATTGCAACTTGCTCTTCCACAGTATCAACACCTTCAAGATTTGGAAGCAGAACACCTCGTCTGTAACCCGAACTGACGATAACACCGTATTTTTTCGGATCCAACTCTTCAAGTGATTTGATTTTTTCTATCGGCAAAAGAACATCAACACTAATCTCGAGATCTTCAAGTTCATAAACTTTAAGCGGGGAAAATCTCGGATCTTTTGTCGCTGCAGAGACAGCATTATTTTGTATTTCCGATGCCAAAGAATTCTGCCGCGGTTCTAAAGTGCCGATACAACCTCTCAAATTCCCGTTTCTATGCAAAGATACAAATGTCGCAGCACGTTTTTCCGTCATTTCTGTCGGCAAATCTTTTGGTAGATCGGGAATAATACCTTTACTTATATATTCCTGAATCGTGTGTCGAGCCAATGCAATATAAGGATCTTCCGTCTTTCCACCCGTTTTTTGTAATTCAAGAAATTGGCGGTCTGAATTCTGTTTTTGGGGTACAAATCGGCAAACTGCATAACCTACGCCGAAAGTTCCTTCATAGGATAAAAGTTCAGCCTCAACATCTTTCCCGTCAAATGCTCCCGCCATAATCTGAAAAGACGACAAACCGCATTGAGCCGCCTCATTAATCAGTTTTTTCGGCATAGTCAGCAATTCGTCAAAAGCAGTTCTGCTGAGAATGTCGGTTACCATCTTATCAAACTTGGGACCTTCCGGTTTATAACCATAGGGACCATCCTCTTTCAAAGCATGGGACAGGTCGCCCGATGCTATAAATACCACTCGACGTTTTAGTTTTTCTGCTGCCTCTGCAATAATTTGCCCCAAAAGGTAATGAGTTTTGGCAGAAAGGGCAGATAATCCAATACGTAAAAATTCAAAATCTTTGTATTCTTTACGAATGAAATATAAGGGTACAAAACTACCATGATCCAGTTTGTTTTCCCTGGTATCAGCAAAGATTGGAATATCATTTTGTTCCGCTTTTTGCAAAACTAAGTCTGCCAACTCCAAATCATTGTTTAGGCTTTCTTTGATGGAAGGAAATCCGAAATTTCCCATGTCGCCTCGATCTATATCCGAACAAGACATGAAAAAGGCATCACGATATAGCGGTGCATGTGGCGAAGAAAGTATAATTGTATCGGGAGCCAGCTCAGCTATTTCTCGTGCAATTTGTTTAAAGGCAGTGCCTGTGGCATTAACATCTTTTTCTCTTCCTCTTCCGATTTCGGGCAAGATGATAGGCGGATGAGGAACAACATAGGTTTTCAAAATACCAAACTTCATTTTCTCTGTCATCATAATCACCTCATAATCTGTATTTTAATAGAGCAACGATAGTCAAACCAACAAACAGAAATCGAACAATATAAGCCATCTTTCATCATGCATGGAATATTCACTAAAGAACCTTTGATTGCAATTACTTCAGACTACTTTCTTCCTTTATAACCTACTCTTCCCCTTCGCCTTCAAGAAAATTCTGCTTAGCAAGTTCTCTGTATCTATCCATTTTTATCCGGAACAAGTCGCCGTTTGAAGGCGGGGTGTAAGATATTGCATTAGCCCCTGCATCTATTGTTTTCAATATACTTTCAGCGGTAGCACCACCGGTTGCGATTATAGGAATGGTGGAATTAATTTCTCTTGTTTTTTTAACGATATCCGGAGTGTTGGCTCCGCCGCTTACGTTGAGAATTGAGGCACCTGCTTCAATTCTTTCTTCAATATTTGAATACTCAGAAACTATGGTTGCAACTATCGGACAAATTACACTCCCAGATACAAGCCTGAAGGTTTCAAGCGGTGCCGGTGCATTCAAAACAACGGCTATGCAGCCGTGTGATTCGGCGAGCAGTGCCATATCACGGGATCTTACCCCCTTGGTAGTCCCCCCTCCTACTCCTGCAAATACGGGTGCCTGTGCCACACTTGTTATTGCTGAAAATATAGAGGGATGCGGAGTAAAGGGATATACCGCAAATATTGCATCCGCATTATTATTCATTATTATTGCTATGTCGGTTGTAAATATTAATGATTTTAACCTTTTTCCGTTTATGATTATTCCGGAACATTCGGCTATTTCCTTAGGAACCGTAACAATATCTTCACTTTTTCCGTCTCTTAGTTCCGGAACGAACTTTTTCTTTTTTATTATTATCTCAGACAAAATCTTTCTCTTCCTTCTATTTTTATTGCCAGAATATATCCTTTGTTTTTTGTTGTTTTATTCTTTTTACAGCTATATAATACACTATTTACCACGATTCGTCAATATAATTGCAAAAATATTCTGTATACAATTCAAAAAATAACTAAACTTTAATTATACAATAAATATTTCTTTTTATACTCAAAAACAATTAAACTCAAAAACACAGCAAAAAAGATAAAACAGCACGATTGGAAATCGTGCTGTAAAATTTTTCAAGAATTATGAATAGAGTTCAACAAGTTTCTTGAGATGTTCGTAACGAGCCTTGGCAGCCTCTTCGTTTTTGTCAAAGAGAACTTCCGCACGGTCGGCAAACTTACGAGTAAGACTGCTGTAACGTGCTTCATTCATCAAGAATTCACGATAACCGCCTGCAGGTTCCTTAGAATCAAGAGTGAAAGGATTCTTGCCTTCAGCCTTGAGAGCGGGATTGAAACGATAGAGATTCCAATAACCGCAGTCAACAGCCTTCTTCATTTCAGCCTGACAGTTGACCATACCGCCCTTGATGGAGTGCATTTCGCAGGGGCTGTAACCGATGATGAGTGTCGGACCTTTGTATGCCTCTGCTTCACGGATAGCCCTGAGTGTCTGGTTGTGGTCGGCACCCATAGCAATCTGAGCAACATATACATAGCCATAAGTCATAGCGATTTCTGCAAGAGACTTCTTGGCAACTTCCTTACCTGCGGCAGCAAACTGTGCAACCTGACCGATATTGGATGCCTTGGAAGCCTGTCCGCCTGTGTTCGAGTAAACTTCCGTATCAAATACGAATATATTTACATCCTCGCCACTGGCAATAACATGGTCAAGACCGCCGAAACCAATGTCATAAGCCCAACCGTCGCCACCGAATATCCATACGGACTTCTTGTTAAGGTATTCCTTATTGGCAAGGATGTCTTTCTTGTTATCGCAAGCACAGTCAAAGCCTTCAAGAGCATTAACAAGAGCATCTGTAGCAGTACCGTTCTTTTCACCGTCATCAATTGTAGCGATATATTCGTCGCAAGCAGCCTTAACATCGGCAGGACAATCAGCATGAGCAGCAATAGCCTCAACCTTGGAGATAAGTCTGTCACGAAGTGCCTTATAGCCGTAGTACATACCGAGACCGTGTTCCGCGTTATCTTCAAAGAGGGAGTTTGCCCAAGCGGGACCATGACCGTCAGCATTAACGGTATAGGGAGATGTTGCGGCGGGACCTCCCCAGATTGATGAACAACCTGTTGCGTTAGAGATGAACATTCTGTCGCCGAAGAGTTGTGTAATAAGTCTTGCATAACTTGTTTCGGCACAACCTGCACAGGAACCGGAGAACTCAAGGAGAGGCTTCTTGAACTGGCTGGTAACAGCGTTAATATTCTTTGTAAGTGCTTCCTTCTCGGAAACATTCTTTACGCAGTAGTTAAATACTGTCTGATAGTCGGCAACTGTTTCACGACCAACCATCTTTAATGCACCGACCTTACATTCGCGGACGCATAAACCGCAGCCCATACAATCCATGGGAGATACAGCGAGAGTGTACTTAAAGCCTGCACGAGCAGCAAGTTTTTCGTTTTCCGCATATCTGATGTTTGCGGGAGCAGCAGCCTGTTCGTCGGCATCAAGAGCGAAAGGACGAATTGTTGCGTGCGGACATACAAAAGCACAGTTGTTACAACCGATACACTTTGTGTCATCCCAAGCGGGAACCGTAACAGCAACACCACGCTTTTCATAAGCGGATGCACCTTGACAGAATGTACCGTCAGCATGATCTGTAAATGCAGATACGGGAAGACTGTAACCGTCCATAATACTGATAGGTGCAAGAATATTGTCAACCATCTTAACGAGTTTGGCATCACCCTTAGTTGTAGAAACCTTAACTTCGTCTGTAGCATTTGCCCAATCTGCAGGAACGTCAATCTTTACATAGGCAGTAGCACCTGCGTCGATTGCGTTTTCGTTCATCTTAACGATTTCAACACCCTTGCTCATAAACTTCTGAGCAGCGGCTTTCATGTAACCAATCGCATCTTCAGCGGGAAGAACTTTTGCAAGTGAGAAGAACGCAGACTGAAGAATGGTATTTGTACGCTTACCGAGACCGATTTCTACGGCAAGGTCAATAGCGTTTACTGTATAAAGATTAATATTGTTATTAGCAATATATCTCTTGGAAGCAGCGTCAAGTTTTTCATTGAGTTCTTCAGGTGTCCACTGGCAGTTGATAAGATAAGTTCCGCCGGGCTTGACGTCCTGAACCATCTTGAATCCCTTTTCAACATAAGACGGATTGTGGCAAGCAACAAAGTCTGCCTTGTTGATATAATAAGGGCTCTTGATAGGCTTATCACCGAAACGAAGGTGAGAAACCGTTACGCCGCCGGTCTTCTTTGAGTCATATTGGAAATATGCCTGAACATATTTGTCCGTATGGTCGCCGATAATCTTAATTGAGTCTTTGTTGGCACCGACTGTACCGTCTCCGCCGAGACCCCAGAATTTGCATTCAATTGTACCTTCTGCGGCAGTATTGGGAGATTCAACTTCTTCAAGAGAAAGATTTGTAACATCGTCAACAATACCGATTGTGAACTGTCTCTTCGGATTATCCTTTTTAAGTTCATTGAATACTGCAAAAACGCTTGAAGGCGGAGTATCCTTAGAACCTAAACCGTAACGACCGCCGATAACTTCAATACCTGTGCGACCTGTCTGTGCAAGAGCAGTGATAACATCAAGATAGAGAGGTTCGCCGAGAGAACCGGGCTCTTTTGTTCTGTCAAGAACAGCAATCTTCTTGACCGATGCGGGGATAGCGTCAACAAAGTCTTTTGCAGAGAAAGGACGATAAAGACGTACTTTGATAAGACCGACTTTTTCGCCGTTTGCATTGAGATAATCTATAACTTCTTCTGCAACGTCATTGATTGAACCCATGGCAATGATGATGTTTTCGGCATCATCGGCACCGTAATAGTTAAAGAGTTGATAGTTAGTGCCAAGTTTAGCATTAACCTTGTCCATGTATTCTTTAACAATGGCGGGAACTGCTTCATAGTATGAGTTGCAGGCCTCTCTGTTCTGGAAGAAAATGTCGTCGTTTTCGTGAGAGCCACGCATTACGGGACGCTCTGGATTTAATGCTCTCTTACGGAAAGCGGCAACGGCGT
>DUNU01000006.1 GCA_012839185.1 Clostridiales bacterium
AAAAAGACTAATACAAAGGTTTGTTTCTAACATCATTATATATGGAGACGCTAAAAAAGGCATAAAAATTAGGGTTGTAATCAACCCTAATCGGATAGACCTTCACGGTCTTTTGGATTCAAATGGCGAAGAACTCGAGTTTGATACAAAATGCACCTGGTAACCTTGTTCCCGTTTGCATGGTGAACACCCTTGCGGTTTCCCGTTTGTTCCGTATGCAGAGTGAACACCCTATTCATAGAGCTAAATAATTAAGGAAATAACTAAAAAGCAACCCACTATAATGAACTGCTTTTTCATTATTATCTTACAATGCGAAATCTCTATTCTTGAGGACGCTTGAATTACTTAATAACTATTTCCTTCGCATTTGAGCAAGCTTTTATATCTTTTTCGCTTTGCATCATCCAATCATAGAATTTCCCGGATTCAACCTCTAACAACTCAATCTCCGTGCGCATAGAAAGATTGTTTTCAGATTTATATTTTCTCATATCTGAAATCACATTTTTAAGGACTTCGCCAAATTCAAGCAGGGATTGATCAGTTTGAGTAGGCTTTTCCCATTTCAACAGATGGATTGAGACAATGCCAATATGCTGTTTAAAAAATCCCTGATAAATATATTCAGTGAGGTGCGGAACGTAAATAGAGTAAAGCTTTAAAATGTTGAGTAGTGAATAATAAAGAGCGAATTGTCCACTTTTGCGTTCATCGATACCGTGAATGTCTGGCTGATACAATCTTTCCTTAATTATCTCAACATAGTTATCACAGAAGTCCTTCCAAAACAAGTCGTCAATTTCATGTCTGGCTGAACCGATCTCATATTGGTTTAACATTTTTGAAGCCTTCATTATTACATCATTCGTCTTCTCAATCATCCAACGGTCAACAGGCAGAAGATTTGGCGAGTTATTGAAGTCTATATCTTGAAGATGAGAAATAGCGAACTTACTTGCATTCCACAGCTTCGTGATAAAACGTTTTGAAATATCAAGTTCATCGACTGCAAAGAATGTATCTGTACCGAGGCGAGCATTAGCTGCCCAATATCTAAGTGCATCTGCAGAATAGTTTGCGATCAAGTTCATTGGTACAAGATCGGTATTGCTTTTAGATTTACTGATTTTTTCGCCTTTCTTCGCTAATACAAAACCACAGATCATTAAATCCTTCCACGGTATATCCCCTGTATGGTAAAGACTCCTGACAATAGTATAGAAAGTCCATGTTCTGATAATTTCATGGGCTTGTGTGCGCATACTCATCGGTATAAGTTTTTGCCCAAAACGTTCATTAATCTGTGGTGTTATGGACGAGGTAGCCCAAGTGTCAAAAACTGCGTTTTCAGGAATGAACTCATTGCAGCTACAGTCGCAGTTCCCAGTAAATTTAGTTTCAAGAGGATTAATCGGAAGCTGCTCTTTATTTGCGAAAAAAGGTTTTCCGCAAGATTTACAATACCAAACCGGAAAAGGTATGCCAAAGTATCGCTGACGGGAGATACACCAATCCCATTTGATATTTTCAACCCATGCAATATACCTGCTTTTCATCTGCGGGGGATACCACTTGATTTCGTCCGCTGCTTTCAAGAATTTATCTTTATCGGTCAAGATATCAATATACCACTGCCTTGATGGTATTATTTCCACTTCTTTACCACATCGCTCATGTGTCGCTACAGCATGTTTTATTTTCTCTGATTTAAATAGCAATCCGTTTTCATCAAGTTTCTTAATTATTTCTTTGCGAGCAATAACCACTTTAAGTCCGCCGATAATTGGAACCTCATTTGTAATTGTTCCATCTGGCATGATAGTTTTTCTGTATGGTAAATCATGCTCTTTGAACCATTCGGAATCGGTACTATCGCCAAAGGTTGCGCACATAACTACACCAGTACCTTTTTCGAGGCTAACCTTATCATCTGCTAAAATTGGGACTTCATAGTTGTATAATGGAACAAGAGCCTTTTTACCAATGTAGTTATTATATCTTTCATCTCTTGGATTTACAAACAAGCAAACACAGCCATAAAGCAATTCGGGGCGTGTAGTTGCAACATTAAGTGCCGTATCACCAACCGTAAAAGGAATGTAGTTGAAAGTGCTGTCTATTTCGACATTATCAAGTTCTGCTTGTGCAATTGATGTTTGACATTCTGTGCACCACAAAACAGGTGACTCTTTAATATAAGCCTTACCCATTTTTACAAGCTCTAAAAACAATTCTTGTGACTTTTTCCGAACATCAGCACTGATGGTTTCATATTGCAATGACCAATCAACAGAAAACCCTAAGGAACCCCATAAATTACGAAACCCGTTTTCGTATTTGCTTGTTGTTTTAATACATAAGTCAATAAATTGACTTCTTGGTATATCACTCGCTCTGATACCTTCATCGCGCTCAACAAGCCGCTCCGTTGGTAAACCATTATCATCGAAACCGAATGGATAGAAAACATTGTAACCTTGCATTCTGCGATAACGAGCAATCATATCCGCTTGTGTATATGAAAAAATATGCCCGATGTGCAAACTTCCACTTACGGTTGGTGGAGGAGTGTCAATCGAATAAATTTCTCCTTCTGCGCTTGCATCGAATTTGTAAATCTGTTCTTTTGACCAAAACTCCTGCATTTGTTTTTCTCTTTGCGAAAAGTCGTATCTTTTTTCCATATGTGATACCTCCTAAAAATATTAAACCGAACACAATAAAAACGCCCTAACGTAACTGCTGTTACTTTAGGGCGAACATTGTGTCCGTGGTACCACCTAAATTCAGAAGAATAAAACTTCTGCACTTTACCGATGCGGGATATAGAATTATATCCGAGATCGTTTTCCCCTCCTGCGAAACAGGATTTTAACGGCGGAAATTCCGTTGAAGTCTACTTAGAATGCAACGATGCTTTCTGTTCGGTTCACAGCTCAGAGACTACTTCTGTACTTTCTTCACGAAGGTTTACACCAACCACCTTCTCTCTGCGCATCAGATAAATACATACTCCTTCTCGTCAATGCCTTTATTGTATTCGATTTTTACTAGCATACTACATTATCTAGAAAAATACAACTACCTACACAACAAAAACAGAAAAATATATGTAAACCATTCGAGCGAGGCGCGAACATTTATCCGTTTGTCGAATGAACACAGTGTTCAAATCCACTTTGTTTCCATTTGTTAGGTGAACACCCCTCCGTTACCCATTTGCCGAGTGCAAGGCAAAATCAGCCATCACACCCGACAAGCGGAACTTTATTTTACATTTGGCAAACGGTAGAAAACAAAAAAAGCCGCCAGAAAGCCTTGCTACCAAGACCTTTTGACGGCTACCGTGTGCAAAATAAAAACGCCGGCATTGTATCAATACTGACGTTCTTAAATGGCGGAGAAGGAGGGATTTGAACCCTCGCGCCGGTAACCCGACCTACTCCCTTAGCAGGGGAGCCCCTTCGGCCAACTTGGGTACTTCTCCTTATTTTACTTATTTGTTAACTGCTCATAGT
>DUNU01000007.1 GCA_012839185.1 Clostridiales bacterium
ACAAAATTGCTTTTAGACACCCCGCAATATTCCCTGAACAGTTAGCACAAGACCATATATTAAGTTGGAGTAACGAAGGTGATTTAGTGTTAGACCCGTTCATGGGTTCTGGCACAACAGCGGTAGCATGTATAAACACAGGGCGAAACTTTATAGGTTTTGAGTTAGACGAGCACTACTGTGAGATTGCCAACGAGCGCATACAGAAAGCTGTTGCTGAAAAGGAGGTGGAGGAATGAGCAAACAGCGACTGATTGATGCAAATGTACTCACAGATTTTTGCAGAGGATTAAGAAAAGAGTTACACGGAAAATATAAAGAATACACACCCGTTGAATTTAATGCAAGAGATAATATGCTGCTTAACTTTGAGCAAATGGTGGGGATTCAGCCAGAAATCGACGCTAAGCCTGTGGTGCGGTGTAAAGACTGTAAGCATTATAACACAGTCGGTTGCTCACAAGGGTTCGGCTGGTGTGAAAACATAGACAGAGGTACAAGTGACAATTTTTATTGTGCTAATGGTAAGCAATTAAATAAAGAAAGTGAGGATGATTAATATGAAAAAAATTACAGAAGAAATGAATATCCACGAAGAATGGTTCAAACAAGCTAAACAGGTAACATTAAAAACTTTACCAAAGTTCATTAATCACTTATTAAATGACTATAAACACGATTACGGAACTATAGTACACGCTTTATCTGCAGGAGCATTAGCTACAGTTTACGCAATGGATAAGCATGAGCAAGGAGGGATAACAGGATTTCAGGCAAATTTTATAATGTGGGATTTCATACGGAATTGGATGTATATCACCAACAAAACATCACTCAAAATTATAGATTATGACAAAATGCTTTTTCCACAATATGAAGATTATTTCGATAAAAAGATTAATTCTGACACTTGGAAATCTATACAGGAAGAAGCTCAAAAATGTTTAAACGAAATCTATGATTATCCTATACATCAAGATGTTATTAAACATTGGAAATCAATTGTAAAAGGAAACGTACCTTTTGGTTATAAAGTAATTGAAAATTAAAGAAAGTGAGGATGATTAAATGACCTACGGCGAACTAATCAGAGGCTCAAGGACCAACGAGGAGCTTGCGAAAATCTACTGTTACGAGCTCGACTATAGGGACGACTGCCCGCCTGACTTCGTTGAGGTTGACTGTAACATCGACAACTGCGGTTTTAATTGCTGGCTCAGATACTTCAATAAGGAGGTAGACGATTGTTAGAGATAAACAAAATTTACAATATGGATTGTCTTGAGGGTATGAAATTACTGGATGATAATTCTGTCGATAGTATTGTAACCGACCCACCTTATGAATTGGGATTCATGGGGAAGAAATGGGATAGCACGGGGATAGCCTACAATGTTGACGTATGGCGTGAATGTCTGCGTGTCTTAAAACCCGGCGGTCATTTGTTAGCCTTTGGTGGGACACGCACACAGCACAGAATGGTTTGTGCTATTGAAGATGCAGGATTTGAAATACGAGAACAAATCCAATGGATTTTTGGCAGCGGATTTCCCAAGTCAATGAACA